>JAQGIP010000080.1 GCA_028291055.1 Caulobacter sp. | reverse complement strand
CGACCCGCCATGCGGTCCGGCGACAGAGGGAGCAGTTGCAGTCCGCAACCCACGCCGGCGCGCTTGCCAGCTCTATGTGCACCTTGCCGCAATGACAGCTTCCGTGGATGGCCATGGGAAATTGTAGCGGCGAGTTGGGGACTTCCGCAACGGGTCGGAGGGAGCCAAAAACGAATGCTGTATCACGTTGAGTGTGCGTGGGTCGGCGTTGGCTGCTTTCGCCCCTTAGCGGATGTTGGGGGAAGGATGAGAGGGTAGCGGAAGCTCTGGGCCGCTTCTTACTCGTCCCCGAAGTCCAAGGCGCACACCGACGGATCCTGGGCTTGGATGCGGGACCGGGCCTGGGCCAGCGACTGATCGAGCGTGGCGCCAGCCGAGAGGTCAAAGGTCGCGCTCTCTCGCAACTGTCCGTCCTGCTCCACCGTCACGGTGACGGTCTGGCTGGCCATCAAGGCCAGGGCCAGGCCGTCGGGCGAGGGCTCGGCGATCGCCCCTGGAGCCCGAGCGCCGCCGGAACTCGGAAAGGCCGCGCCGGCCGACGGCTTGCCGGATGCGTCTGTTCCGATCTCGATCGCCGCGCCGGATAGCCGCCAGGTTCGGCCGTCCGCGACGGCGATCACGACGGTGGTGTTTTCGGAGGTGGCGCCCGGCCCAGGCTTGAAATCCACATGGCCGCCACTGGGCGGCCCGAGCTTTTCCAGGGTGCTGCCATAGAAGCCGATGACGAGTTGGATGGGGTGGTCCGGCGCTTGCGGGGCCGACGGTGTGGCCGTCCAGCCGATCTGAGGCAGGTCGGGAAGACGTCCGAACAGCGCCATTCTGGGGTCGACCTGGACGAGGAGGCTGCCCGCCGAGGGCGAGCGTACATCGACGCGGCAGACCACGTCATGGGCGTTTCTTCGTCTGCTCGATCCGGAGATGACGCTGTAACGCCCCCCGATCGCGCCTTGGAGGACGGGAACACTGGTGACGGCTCCGTCAACGGTGATGGCCATGCGCCGCCCGATATGATCGAGGGAAAATGCGTGAAGGCGGCGCTGGCCTTCGGACGTAAGCTCGAAAGCGATGCCGTCCGGATCGCCTTCCGCGGCATAGACGCGGGCGACCATGGCGCTGTCGATGACGGGCGGCAGGCGCACAAGCACCGGCCGGCCCTGTTCGGCGGGCAGCCATGCCTCGCCGGCGGGAGCCGGGGCGCTGGCGGACGTTTGGTCGTCCACGTCGTAGATGGCGATCTTCGGGGGCTCGGCGTGGGCGTGGGCAGCGGTCAGACCGACTGTTGCCAGCAGCGCGCACACGAGTGCGAAGCGGAGGGGCTCGCGTGGTGACATGAGGGCTCCGGCAATTTCGGTGACAGTGCACTCAATAAGCTTAGATTGCAGTGACCGCGCGCTCAGTCACGTCGGCTTCGAGGCCGCCCGCACGATACCCACGAGGCGTGGCAGGCGCATATCCCTCAATATTGTGCACTGTCACCGAAACTGCCTTCGGCTCGCGGCGCGTGCTTGCGACCCCTATTCCATCGTCGCAGCGACTTTGCCCTTGTCTCGGGTGAGGATGAGCCGGCGCCCGCCGATGGGCACGACTGCCTTGCCATCGGCGTCGAAGAGCACGTCGTTGTCCCAGAAGGTCACAGCCTTGCCGTCACGGCTCGCGGTTGCGGATAGCTCCACGCCACGGCTGGTCACCCGTTGGCAAATCAACCTGATCTCCATGGGACCGATGAGGTCATCGCCGGTTTCCTCCAGGGGCAGCGGCGCGGTCGCCTCGGAACGAAGCAGCGGCGAAATCTCGTTAAACTGGCCGGCCATCCAAGGCTGACCGCCGTTGGAGATCATCAAGGCGTATCCGTCCTCATCATTCCAGATGCAGACCGTCTCCTGGGACTTGTGGAACAGGTAGAAGGCCGTCGCCGCGCCGCACCAGTAGCTACGGCTCGGCCCCTCATTGGTGGCGCCGGTGAATTCGTAAAAGGCGGCGCCCGACACTGCAGTGACCTTCAGCACGTCGTCCAGCGTGAAGTCAGCCATCAAGCGCGCGGTGCGGGGATGACGGGCGCTGGCGGTCAAGAGCGTCTCTCCGCCGCCCACCGCTCCGGCCGTAACGCTGACGCTGGCCGGGTCGAAGGTCATGTTGGCGAAGGGGAAGGCGGCCACGGGCTCGTCCGCCGGCGGAACCGGGGTGTGAGCGAGAACGAGGGTGAGGCGCTGCCCGCCGTCGCCGGCCATCAGGCGTTCGCCGAAGGCCCGCCGGGCGTCGGGATCGCGCAACACAGCGTAGTCCGCCGCCTCCTTCGCCGTAAGGGGCACATGGCCGTAGCCCAGACGACGCATACAGCGGCGCACATAGCCGCCGCGGTAGGGCGCGTTGATGAAGGCTTGGCCGATCATGGCGCCCGCCAAGCCATCAGTCTTACGGCCGCCGTTAGCGACGAAAAGGCCGGAGTCCGGGAAGTTGCCGTTGATTTTCTTGGCCCCGGCTTCGCAGGCGGCCAGATCGGCGACGGGATCAGCGCCGGCCTTCAGCCAGATGTAGTGGGTATCGGCTCGTGCTGGAGAGGCGATGGTCAAGAAGCCGAAGACCAAGGTTGCCAGACTCAGAGACCACGCTCGCGTCCTATTCATCCCAACCGCTCCCAATGGCCCGCCGTAACCTCCGACTGAAGTCAGCAGGCTCGCCCATGAGGCGCAAGAGGAAATGACGCGATGCCCGGTTCCCAACGCCCGAAGCTGGGGGGTGGGCTGGGCCCTCGCCGCCCGCTCCTTCGTGGTTCGCCGGCGATACGCGGGGTAGGTCCCAAAAAGGAAAAAGCCGCCCCGGAGCCTCACGCTCCAGGACGGCAGGCAACAGCGGTTTTCCGGGGGAAGGCGTAGTATCCCGCTAAAAACCTCGAAGGCCCCTAAGCCTCCAGCACCACCACGCCCGAAATCCCCGGCGCGCCGTAAACCTGCGAATACCCCAGCCGCGCCCCCTCGACCTGCCGCCCATCGGCGCGCCCGCGCAACTGCTGCACATTCTCATAGACCTGACGCAGGCCCGAGGCGCCGATCGGCTCGCCGCACGCCAGACACCCGCCGTCGGTGTTGATCGGCAACGTCCCGTCCAGCCGCGTCGCGCCGTCGGCCAGCAGTTGTTCCTGTTCGCCGTCCTTGCAGAAGCCGTTCTCGGCCATGTGCATGATCTCCGCGCCGCTCTCGGTGTCCTGGATCTGGGCCACGTCGATGTCGCCCGGCGCGACCCCCGCCATTTCATAGGCGGCCTTCGACGCGATCTGGGTGGGCGAGGGTCCGCGCTCGATCTCCAGGCTGGGGGCGAAGACCTCGAAGGAGCCGGCCACCCGGGTGCGCACGGCCGCGCCCTTCACCTTGGGGCCCGCCAGGCCCAGCTCGCGCATCTTGCGGTCCGAGGCCAGGATCAGCGCCACGCCGCCCTCGGCCGGCGAGCAGAACATGTATTTGGTCAGCGGGTCGGAGACCATCTGGCTGCCCATGATGGTGTCCAGGTCCACCGGCTGCTTGCGCCAGCTGTGGTCGGCCTTGGCGCCGTTCTCATAGGCCTTCTCCGCCACGCGCCCGAGCGCGGTCGGGGTGATGCCGTGCAGGCCCATATAGCGGTTGATCTTGTTGGCGAAGAACTGGGTCGTCAGCATCAGACCGGTCTGGCCGTACCATTCCGGCAGGCCCCATTCGGAGGGCTCGGCGTTGAAGGCGCCGCGCGGGTGCTTGTCGAAGCCCACCACCACGCCCAGGTCGAACTCCCCCGACTTGATGGCCCAATAGCCCGACAGCAGCGCCGAGCCGCCGGTGGCGCAGCCGTTGGCGACATTGATGAACTGCATGCCGGTCAGGCCCATGCGCGGCATCACCGCGTCGGCGTTGCCCGCCGCCGAGGAGCCGCCGAAGCCGAACTGCATCTGGTCCCAGTCCAGGCCCACGTCGTCCAGCGCCTGGCGCAGCGCGAACACGCCCTGGTCGAGGCCGCTCGATTCGTCGTGGCGGCCGAAGGCGTGGATGCCCGCGCCGACGATGTGCACGTCTGTCATGGTCCTGGCTCCTTCAGGCGGGTTCGAATGCGTAGGTGAAGGTGTCGGGGTCGCTCACCGTCGGGAAGGCGACCTGCGTCATGCGCATGGGCATGCCGACCTTCAGGTCCGCGAAGTCCTCGACCTTCAGCCGGCTTTCCACGATCACCTGGCCGGCCAGCTCGACATAGCCGAGCGCGAAAGGCTTGAACGACTGGTCGGTGTCCGCGCCGGCATAGGGCGGCGACTTGGGCCTGAACCGCTGCACGGTGAAGGACCACAGCGTGCCCTCATCGGCCAGCTCCATGGCCTCATACTGGGCCCCCTCGGCGCCCTGCGGCAGGGGGAAGACCACCTTGCCGTCGCTGCAGCGGCGCCCGCCAAGCAGGCGCGGACCAGCCGCGGTCTGGCGGATCAGGTCCTCGGCGATGGGTCGCTGGGGCATGGTCGTCTCCTCCATCCGGCCAATTGCTCGGCTCTCGCCCAGCATAGTTGATCATAATCATAGTCAGAGTCTATAGACTATCGGCACGCCGCGGAGAACGGTAGAAGCGAGGAACGAGAGGTCGAGGCGGAGCGCTGCCGATTTTCGAACGGTGGCATTCGGCCCCTGCCGCGACCGCGCCTTAGCTGTAGACAAACAATGGCGCGGCCCTCACTTGACCGGGCGCACGGGAGAAGGCGTTGACCAGCTATTCAATCATCGGCGGGACCGGCGCCCTGGGCGCGGCGCTGGCGCGGCGGCTGGCGAGCGCCGGCCACCAGGTGATCATCGGTTCGCGCGACCCGGCCAAGGCCGCCGCCTTCGCCGCCGCCTTCGCCGCCGAGCTGGCCGCCGATCTGCCCGCCGCCGCCCGGGTCAGCGGCGCGGGCCTGGCCGACGCGGCCGCCGCCGGCGAGGTCTGCGTCCTTACCGTCCCCTACGCCGCCCACGCCGACACCCTGGCCCAGGTGCGCGACGCCGTGCAGGGCAAGATCGTCATCGACGCCACCGTGCCCTTGAAACCGCCGAAGGTCGGCACGGTCCAGCTCCCCGCCGCCGGCTGCGCGGCCCTGGAAACCGCCGCCGCCCTGGGTGAAGGCGTGCGCGTCGTCTCCGCCCTGCAGACCATCGGCGCGGAGAAGCTGGCCTCCGGCGGCCCGATCGACGCCGACGTGCTGGTGGCCGGCGACGACGCCGAGGCCGTGGAGGCCGTGCGAACCATGCTGGCCGAGCTCGGTCTGCGCAGCTGGCATGTGGGCCCACTGGCCAACGCCGCAGCGGCCGAGGCCATGACCTCGGTGCTGATCCAGATCAACCGCCGCTACAAGATGGAACAGGCGGGGGTGAAGATCACCGGCCGTCCCAAGGGCGCGCCCAAACCCGGCCCCAGCCTTCAGATTCGCGCCGTGCCGGGCCTGCCCCTGTTCGGCCCCGGCGATGACCTGGCCCTGGCCATCGGCGACGCCCTGGCCGCCGATGAGCCGCCCCGCGACGGCGACGTCGTCGTGGTCGCCCAGAAGGTGGTCTCCAAGGTCGAGGACCGCGCCGTGCTGCTGGCCACGGTCACCCCCGGCGACGAGGCCGCCGCCGCCGCCGCCAAGGCCGCCAAGGACCCGGCGGTGCTGGAACTGATCCTGGCGGAATCCAGCGAACTGATGCGGGTCAAGCCCGGCGTGGTCATCGCGCGCCACCGCCTGGGCCATGTCCTGGCCAACGCCGGCATCGACGCCTCCAACGTGTCGCCCGACCAGGGCGAGGCCGCGCTGCTGTGGCCGGCCGACCCCGACGCCAGCGCCCGGGCCCTGCGCCTGGCGCTTGAGGCCCGCTTCGGCGTCAGCCTCGCCGTCATCATCAGCGACAGCCTCGGCCGCGCCTGGCGCATGGGCACCACCGGCCACGCCATCGCCAGCTCGGGCCTCAAACCCCTGCGCGACCGGCGCGGCGAATCCGACCTGTTCGGCCGCGTGCTCCAGGCCACCGTCATCGGCGTGGCCGACGAGATCGCCGCCGCCGCCTCCCTGGTCATCGGCGAGGCCGCCGAGGGCCTGCCCGTCGCCGTGGTGCGCGGCGCGGTCTATGATCGCGACGAGAGCGCCGGCATCGGCGACATCCTGCGGCCCCGGCATGAGGACCTGTTCCCATGAGCGCCCTACTCCCCCACCCCCTTCGCTCATCCCGCTTTCGCGATCCGACTTCCCCTATCTCCGCTCGTCCCCGCGCAGGCGGGGATCCAAGCGGCTTGTCAGAACGCGCGCGTCGCGACGATGGCGTGCGCGGGCCGCCCATCGGACCAACGCTCATCCGGAGAGTCAGCTTGGATCCCCGCCTGCGCGGGGAAGAGCGGATGTGTGAGGTAGGGTCGTGAAGTCCCACATCATCGCCCTCTGCGGCGGGGTCGGCGGCGCCAAGCTGGCGTTCGGCCTGACCCGCCTCCTGGCTCCGCAAGACCTGACCATCGTCGTCAACACCGGCGACGACTTCGAACACCTGGGCCTCTCCGTCAGCCCCGACATCGACACCGTCGCCTACACCCTCTCCGACCTCGCCGACCGAGAGCGCGGCTGGGGCCGCAAGGACGAGACCTGGAACTTCATGGCCGCGCTCAGCGCACTTGGAGCCGAGGACTGGTTCAACCTCGGCGACCGCGACCTGGCCATGCATGTGGAGCGCACGCGCCGCCTGGCCGCCGGCGAACCCTTAAGCCGCATCACCGCCGACCTCACCGCCGCGCTCGGCATCGGCCACCCGGTCGTCCCCATGTCCGATCAGCCGGTGCGCACCGTCCTGACCACGGCCGGCGGCGACATGGCCTTCCAGACCTATTTCGTGCGCGAACGCTGCCAGCCCGTGGTCAGCGCCGTGCGCTACGACGGCGCGGCCAAGGCCCGCCCATCGCCTGCCCTGGCCGCCCTGCTGGCCCGCAAAGACATCGCCGCCGTGGTCCTCTGCCCCTCCAACCCCTACCTCAGCATCGACCCCATCCTGGTCGTTCCCGGCGTCCGCGCGGGCCTGCTGGCCCTGGGCGCGCCGATCGTGGCGGTGTCGCCGATCATCGGCGATGCGGCCCTCAAGGGTCCCGCCGCCAAGCTGATGGCCGAACTCGGCGTTGCGCCCGGCGTCATCGCGCTCGCCCAACACTACGACGGCCTGCTCCACGGCCTGGTCATCGACCACGCCAACGCCGCCGACGCCGAGGCCCTGCGCGCGCTCGGCGTCCGCCCCTTCGTCACCGACGCGGTGATGCACGCCGACGAGGACCGCCTGCGCCTGGCCCGCGAGACCCTGTCCCTGGCCGCCGACCTGGCCCAGCCCGCCCTGGAGCACCGTTGATGGCCGAGGTGGTGATCGCCGTGCGCGGCGGACCCGATGCGAAGAGCCGTTGCGCAGGCCTGCTGGATCCGGCCCGGCGCGCCGCCCTGACCCGCGCCATGCTCACCGACATGCTGGAGGCGGCCCTGGCCACCCCCGGCGTCCAGCGCGTCTGGGTCATGACGCCCACCGCCGACCTGGCCGCCCTGGCCGCGCGCGCCGGCGCCGCCATCATCCTTGAGCCCCGCGCCCAGGGTCTGTCCGCCGCCTTCGAACACGCCCGCGCCGCCATCGCCAAGCTGCGCCCCAACGCGGTGCTGGCCCTGCTGCCCGGCGACCTGCCCCTGCTCGACCCGGCCGACCTCGCCGCCCTGCTCGCCGCCCACCGCGAGGGCGACGTGATCCTCGCCCCAGCCGAGGCCGACGGCGGCACCGGCGCCATCGTGCTCACCGCCGCCATCGGTTTCGACTTCGCCTGCGGTCCGGGCAGCCTGGAGGCCCATGCCACCGCCGCCAGGGCCGCCGGGCTCAATCCGCGTATCGTCGCCGCGCCCAGCCTGGCCTTCGATCTCGACCGCCCCGCCGACGTGGACACCCTCCTGGCCCGCACCGGCGGCGCGCGCACCCGCGCCCTGCTCAGCGATCCGACAGCGCAAGAGGCCGCCGCATGACCCCCACCCTGCGCGCCCACCTGCTGACCGCGCCGCTCGAAGACCTGACCGCCGAGGCCCGCGCCGTGCGCGACGCCGCCTGGCCCGATCTGGTGACCTATTCGCGCAAGGTCTTCGTCCCGCTGACCCAGCTATGCCGCGACGTCTGCCACTACTGCACCTTCGCCAAGGCCCCCCGGAACCTCGCCCACGCCTATATGAGCCCCGACGAGGTGTTGGACGTGGCCCGCGCCGGCGCCGCCGCCGGCTGCAAGGAGGCCCTCTTCACCCTCGGCGACAAACCCGAGGCCCGCTACGCCGCCGCCCGCGAGGGCCTGGCCGCGCTCGGGTTTGAGACCACCATCGACTACCTGGTCCACATCGCCGGCCGGGTGATGCGCGAGACCGGCCTGCTCCCCCACATCAACGCCGGGGTGCTGACGCCGCACGACTACGCCCGCCTGCGCACCGTCTCCGCCTCCATGGGCCTGATGCTGGAAAGCGCCTCCGAGCGCCTCTGCCGGAAGGGCGGCCCCCACTACGGCTCCCCCGACAAGGCCCCCGCCCTGCGCCTGGCCACCATCGACGCCGCCGGCGACGCCGCCATCCCCTTCACCAGCGGCCTGCTGATCGGCATCGGCGAGACCCGCGAGGAACGCCTTGAGGCCCTCGAAGCCCTGGCCACGCTCCACGCCCGCCACGGCCACCTCCAGGAAGTCATCATCCAGAACTTCCGCGCCAAGCCCGGCACCAAGATGGTGGATGCGCCCGAACCCTCCGAAGACGAACTGCTCTGGACCCTCGCCGCCGCCCGCCTGATCCTGCCGCCCGAGGTCAGCCTCCAGGCCCCGCCCAACCTAAACCCCGGCCGCACCACCGCCCTCCTCGACGCGGGCCTCAACGACTGGGGCGGCATCTCCCCCATCACCATCGACCACGTAAATCCCGAGGCCCCCTGGCCTCAGATCGATGAACTATCCCGCGAGTGCGCCGCCAACAATCTCCTCTTGGTTGAGCGCCTGACCGCCTACCCCCGCTTCATTCAATCCGCCCCCCACTGGCTGGACCCCCAGGTCGCCAAGTCCGGCCGCCCCCTCTCCGACAGCCACGGCCTGGCCCGCGACTCCACCTGGAGCCCCGGCGTCGCCGACCCCGCCCCCGTGGACCTCAGTCGCCCTGCCAGTCGCCCGGTCGCCCCCAACCTCGACGCCATCCTGGGCCGCGCCCTGGCCGGCCATGAACTGTCGGAAGCCCAGGCCACCGCCCTGTTCGCGGCCCGCGGCGGTGCGGCGGAAGCGGTCATCCAGGCGGCCGACGAGATGCGGCGCGCGACGCGCGGCGACACGGTCACCTACGTGATCAACCGCAACATCAACTACACAAACATCTGCACCTTCAGCTGCAGCTTCTGCGCCTTCTCCAAGACCTCGGCCAAGGGCGGCCAGCGCGACAAGCCCTATGACCTGCCGCTGGAGGAGGTGGCCCAACGCGTCAACGAGGCCTGGGCCAAGGGCGCCACCGAGGTCTGCCTGCAGGGCGGCATCCATCCGCGCTACACGGGCCAGACCTATCTGGACATCCTGCGCGCCGCCAAGGCCGCCCAGCCGGACATGCATGTCCACGCCTTCTCCCCCCTGGAGATCAGCCAGGGCGCCGAGACCCTCGGCATGCCGCTCAGCGACTACCTGGCGATGATGCGCGACAACGGCCTGGGGTCGTTGCCCGGCACCGCCGCGGAGATCCTCGACGACGACATGCGCGCCATCCTCTGTCCCGACAAGCTGTCGCGGCAGGGCTGGCTGGACGTGGTCCGCGCCGCCCATGAGGTGGGCCTGCCCACCACCGCCACCATCATGTTCGGATCGGTCGAACAGCCCGTCCACTGGGCCCGCCATCTGCTCGACATCCGTCACCTGCAGCTGGACACCGGCGGCTTCACCGAGTTCGTGCCCCTGCCCTTCGTCCACATGGCGTCGCCGATCTACCTCCAGCGCAACGCCCGGCGGGGCCCGACCTGGCGGGAGGTCGTGCTCATGCACGCCATCGGCCGGATCGCCTACCACGGGTTCATCGACAACATCCAGGCATCGTGGGTGAAGCTCGGGGTGGCGGGCGTGCGCCAACTCCTCCAGGCCGGCGTGAACGACCTCGGCGGCACCCTCATCGACGAGAACATCTCCCGTGCCGCGGGGGCCAGCCACGGCCAGGGCATGGACGAGGCGGCCTTCGAGGCCCTCGTCGCCCCCCTCGGCCGCCGCCTCGAGCAGCGCACCACCGTCTACGGAACCGGGCTGGCGGCGTCGTCGCCCGTCCCGTCGTGACGCCCGGCCGATCACCGGCCGTCCGGCGGTAGCCGCCATGACCGACGGCAAGGCCACCGGCCCGCCCGCGGCCGGGGCCGACCTCGACGGCCAGGTCCGGTCCCTCATCGACAGGGCGGGCATCGATCGCAACCGCGACCTGATCGCCGACATCCTCGACACCGGCGTCGGCATGGGCCGGGACGGCACCGACCGCCTGGACCTCAAGATCACCAACGCCGCCCTCGCCGAGATGCGCAGCGCCTTCCGGATCTTCGCCCCCTTCGAGGACGTCCCCAAGGTCACGATCTTCGGCTCCGCCCGCACCCGACCCGACGAGCCCCTCTACGCCCAGACCCAGCAGGTGGCCGCGGCCCTGGCCGCCGAGGGGTGGATGGTGGTCACCGGCGCCGGCCCGGGGATCATGCAGGCCGCCATGGAGGGCGCCGGCGTCGACCGGTCGATCGGGGTCAGCATCCGCCTCCCGTTCGAGACCCGGGCCAACGAGGTGATCCACGGCGACCCGAAGCACGTCTCGATGAAGTACTTCTTCACCCGCAAGCTGATGCTGGTCAAGGAGTCCCGGGCCCTCCTGTCAGTGCCCGGAGGCTTCGGCACGCTCGACGAGACCTTCGAGGTCCTGACCCTCCAACAGACGGGCAAGGCCGAGCCGACACCGATCGTGCTGCTCGACGAGCCCGGCGGCACCTTCTGGACCGGGTTCCGCCGCTTCGTCGACGAGGAGCTGGTCGGGAGCGGCGTGGTGTCGCCCGACGACCTCGATCGCGTGCTGATCACCGACTCCATCGACGACGCGGTGGCCGAGATCATCGGGTTCTGGCGGAACTACGACTCCCTGCGCTGGGTCGGCACGCGACTCGTCCTCCGGCTGCGGGCGTACCCCACCGACGAGGAGA
>JAQGIP010000075.1 GCA_028291055.1 Caulobacter sp. | reverse complement strand
CATACGCCCAGGCCCGAGCGGCTCTGGCGGTGGCGGCCAGCGCCCGCCGCCGCCTGGCGGACCATCCGGTGGTTCGGGCGGCGCGGGTCCATCGGTCGGCGGCCCGTCTGGCGCCGCCCCGCGTCCTCCGAGCGGTGGCGGAACGCCCTCAGGTGGCGGCGCCTCCCAACCCGACACCGCCCGTGACGGCGAGGTCCCTGCCTGGGCGCGGCGCTTGGAGGCGCTGCGGGCCGTAACCCACGGGGTCGGGACCGCCGCCCATGCCGTGCGCTCCGGCGACCACGGCGGCGGATCGACCTCCGTCTCCCTATCCGAGGAAAACCCATGATCCCGTTCAAGCGAAATGACGTGCGCTACGGCCGCACGCCGCAGCCCGAGACGCCCTATCAACGCGCCGGCCAGGCCTGGGACGAGCGCATCGGCTCGGCCCGCGTCCAGGCCCGCAACTGGCGGCTGATCGCTTTCGGCTGCCTGGCCCTGGCCAGCGCGACGACCGGCGGGCTGCTCTGGCAGTCGGCGCGCGGCACGGTGACGCCGTGGGTGGTGCAGGTGGACCGCCTGGGCCGCGCCCAGGCTGTGGAGCCGGCGGCCTACGGCTACCGGCCCGGTGATCCGCAGATCGCCTGGCACCTGGCCCAGTTCATCCAGGATGTGCGCGGAATCCCGGCCGACCCCGTGGTGCTGCGCCAGGACTGGCTGCGCGCCTACGACTACACCACCGACAAGGGCGCCCAGGCGCTCAACGACTATGCCCGTGCCGCCGATCCGTTCGGCAAGATCGGCCGCACCCAGGTCGCGGTCGACGTCTCCAGCGTGATCCGCGCCTCGCCCACCAGCTTCCGCGTGGCCTGGACCGAGCGCCGCTACGAGGACGGCAACCTCGCCTCCACCGAGCGATGGACCGCCATCCTCACCATCGTCCTGCAACCCCCTCACGACGCTGATGGCCTGCGCAAGAACCCGCTCGGCGTCTTCGTCCACGCCCTCGACTGGTCAAAGGAGCTCAGCTGATGCGCCGCCCTTCCTTCCTTCTCCTCGCGTCCGTGGCGCTCTCGGGCCTGCCGGCCTGCGCGGCGCTGCACCCGAAGCCCACCCTCGCCGCCGAGATCCCGGCGGTGCTGCAGCCTGATCCGCCACGGCCCGCAGTGATCGTCACGATCCCCAAGCTGCTGCCGTTGCCGGGCCAGCTCAAGCCGCTGCCCCCCGTCGCGACCGTGTCGCCTGACCCGCGTGTCCCAGCCCTGCGCGTGGCCGCGGCGAACGCGGCGGCGCGGGTGGAGCCCAGCCAGGCAGGCTACGTCAATGCGGTGCAGGTCTATCCCTGGTCCGAGGGCGCGCTCTATCAGGTCTATGCGTCGCCGGGCCGCGTGACCGACATCGCCCTGCAACCCGGTGAACAGCTTGCGGGCGCCGGGCCGGTGGCCGCCGGCGACACCGTGCGCTGGATCATCGGCGACACGGAGAGCGGGGAGGGCGCGGCTAAGCGCATCCACATCCTGGTCAAGCCGACCGATCCGAAGCTCGTCACCAACTTGGTGATCAACACCGACCGGCGGACCTATCACCTGGAACTGCGAGCGACGCCGGAGACCTACATGGCCTCGGTATCCTGGCGCTATCCGCAGGACGAGCTGATCGCGCTGAAGGCGGCGGTGCAGGCGGGGGTTGAGGCGGCGCCCATTGCCCAGGGCGTCGACCTTGATCGGCTGAACTTCAGCTACCGCATCGAGGGCAAGGCCCCCTGGCGGCCAGTGCGGGTGTTCGATGACGGCCAGCAGGTGTTCATCGAGTTCCCGCCGCAGATCGGCCAAGGGGAGATGCCGCCGCTCTTCATCCTCAGCCCTAAGGGCGGCCAAGCCGATCTCGTGAACTACAGGGTCCGCGGTCGGCGGATGATCGTCGACCGGCTGTTCGCCGCCGCCGAGCTTCGCCTGGGCGGCAAGGGGGACGAGCAGCGCGTGCGCATCGTCCGCACTGAGCGCCGGTAGCCGCCATGACCCAGGATCAAGACTCCGGGAAGGCCGTCGCGGCCGAGCTGCGGCTGCGGGGCGACCCGCCGCGGGTCACGCGCCTCTCCCGAAAGGCGCTGATGGTGTTGAGCGCCGGCGCCGCGATGGCGATCGCTGGCGCCGTCGTGGTGGCCATGCACGACCATCCTGGCAAGGGGGCGAAGACCGAACTCTTCGCCACGGACTCCAAGCCGCCCGCCGATGCGCTCGCCGGCTTGCCAAAGGACTATGCGGGGCTGCCGAAGGACGCGCCCAAGCTCGGACCGCCGCTGCCGGGCGACCTCGGACGGCCGATCCTCAGCGCCCAAGGGGCGGGCGGCGCCGGCGTCCCGACAATCGCCGGCCCGGCGACGACAGCGACCCCGCCGCCGGACCCGGTGCGCCAGCAGATGGTTCAGGAACGGCAGGCGGCGCGGACCAGCCGCCTGTTCGCGGCCGTTGGGAGCGCCGGAGGCGGGGAGGGCGGCGCCGTTCCAGCCCTGTCGCTTCCATCACCCGAACAGGCCGCCGCGGGGCCGCCGACGGACCATAAGCTGGCCCTCCTGGCTGCGGCCACCGACCTGCAGACCGCGAGCAATCATCGCTTGGAGGCGCCGGTCTCACCCTATGTCCTGCAGGCCGGATCGGTCATTCCGGCGGCGCTGGTGACGGGGATACGCTCGGACCTGCCGGGCC
>JAQGIP010000057.1 GCA_028291055.1 Caulobacter sp. | reverse complement strand
AAGACCGCGGCCTGATTGAGCTGCTCGACCCCGTCGCGGAAGCCGCCGGGTACGAGATCGTTCGCCTGCGCCTGATGGCCGGCAAGGAACAGCGCCGGCTGCAGATCATGGCCGAACGTCCGGATGGCGACATGAACGTCGAGGACTGCGCCATCCTGTCGCGCGCCGTCTCCGAGGTGATGGACGCCGCCGACCCGATCAGCGGCGAATATCTGCTGGAGGTCTCCAGCCCCGGCATCGATCGGCCGCTGACCCGGCTGAAGGATTTCGAGACCTATGAGGGCCTGGAGGCCCGCCTCGAACTCGATCGCGTGGCCGATAACCGCAAGCGCTTCCGCGGCATCCTGGCCGGCGTCGAGGGCGACAATGTCGGCATCGATCTCGAGGGCGAGGAAGAGACCGCGCTTGTCCCCTTCGCCTGGATCGTCGAGGCCAAGCTGGTTCTCAGCGACGAACTTCTCAAACGCGGAGCCGACGAGCGAGCCGCTCGCATCGCTTCCGATCCCGACCAACCGACTCCCGAGTAGACGAGGAAAATCCCATGAGCCTGACAGGCATTTCCGCCAACCGGCTTGAGCTGCTGCAGATCGCCGATGCGGTCGCGCGCGAAAAATCCATCGAGAAGGAAATCGTCATCGAGGCGATCGAGGAGGCCATCCAGAAGGCCGCCCGGTCGCGCTATGGCGCCGAGCACGACATCCGCGTGCACATCGATACCAAGACCGGCGAGACGATCATCAACCGCATCGTCACCGTGGTGCCGGACGGCTTCGGCGCCGACGCCGTGGCCGCCGATCCCAACGATCCCGACAGCGTCGCCACCGGCGACGTGTTCAACGACTACGCCATGCGCCACCTGTCCGACGCCCTGGTCACCGACAAGGAAGCCGTGGTCGGCAAGCAGTATTCCGAAGTGCTGCCGCCCTTCGAGTTCGGCCGGGTGCAGACCCAGATGGCCCGCCAGGTGGTGACCGGCAAGGTCCGCGAAGCGGAGCGTGAGCGTCAGTACGAAGAGTTCAAGGACCGCGTTGGCGAGATCGTCAACGGCGTGGTCAAGCGCGTCGAATACGGCAACGTCGTCGTCGACCTGGGCCGGGGCGAGGGCATTGCGCGGCGCGACCAGTCGATCCCGCGCGAGAACTTCAACATCGGCGACCGCATCCGCTGCTACATCTATGACGTGCGCCGCGAGGCCAAGGGCCCGCAGATCATGCTGAGCCGCGCCCACGGCGGCTTCATGGCCAAGCTGTTCGCGCAGGAAGTGCCGGAAGTCTACGACGGCGTCATCGAGATCCGCGCCGTGGCCCGCGACCCGGGCAGCCGCGCCAAGATGGCCGTGGTCTCCAACGACTCCAGCATTGATCCCGTCGGCGCCTGCGTCGGCATGCGTGGTTCGCGCGTGCAGGCGGTGGTGGCCGAGCTGCAGGGCGAAAAGATCGACATCATCCAGTGGAGCCCGGACGAGGCGACCTTCATCGTCAACGCCCTGGCCCCCGCCGAAGTCACCAAGGTGGTGATGGACGAGGAAGATGAGCGCGTCGAAGTGGTGGTGCCGGACGAACAGCTGAGCCTGGCTATCGGCCGTCGCGGCCAGAACGTGCGCCTCGCCTCCCAGCTGACCGGCTGGCAGATCGACATCATGACGGAGTCCCAGGAGAGTGAGCGCCGTCAGCGTGTCTTCGCCGAGACCACCACCCTGTTCCAGGAAGCCCTGGACGTGGACGAGGTCATCGCCCAGCTGCTGGCCACCGAAGGCTTCACCGCCGTCGAAGACGTGGCCTATGTCGAGCCGCATGAGATCGCCTCCATCGAAGGCTTCGATGAGGACACCGCCGAGGAACTGCAGGCCCGCGCCCGCGAATTCCTCGACAAGATCACCGCCGAATTCGACGCCAAGCGCACCGAGCTGGGCGTTGAAGACGCCGTGCTCGAGATCGAAGGCGTCACCCTGCCCATCGCGGTGGCGTTGGGCGAAGGCGACGTGAAGACGGTGGAAGACCTGGCCGGCCTGGTGCCGGACGATCTGCGCGGCTGGTTCGAGCCCAAGGACGGCGAACGTGTCCGCCAGCCCGGCATCCTGGACAGCTTCAACATGAGCCCGGACGACGCGGAGGCCCTGATCATGCGCGCCCGCGTGGTGATGGGCTGGATCGAGGCGCCGCCGGAACCGGAATACGAAGAGGTCGAAGAGGAAGCCGCGCCGGAAGAAGACTTCGTGGCCGATATCGCCGAGCCGGAAGCCGGCGACGTGGCCTTGGCCGAAGCCGAAGGGGAGGCCCGGGACGCTTAAGTCCCGGGACCTGTCCGGGCCCTTGGCCGGCGCTTCTCGACATTCACGGCAATCCTCCCCCTCCGCCCCCTGGGGCGGGGTTGGCGGGGTGCGGCCCTCCGGTCCTTCGGACCACCTCCCCAGCCGGCCCGCTGCAGGCTCGCCTGGGGAGGATACGTGTCAGTGCATCCCGTCCTGCCCATGAGCGACCCCGCAACCCACGCCGCCGCCTCGCGCCAACGCCGGGACATCGTCTCCGGCGTGGTGATGGAGGAAGACCAGCTGATCCGCTTCGTGGCGGGACCGGCCGGCCTCGTCACGCCGGACGTGGCGCGCAAGCTGCCGGGCCGGGGCCTGTGGGTGGCCGCCGACCGCCTCAGCGTGGAGACGGCCTGCAAGAAGGGGCTGTTCTCCCGCGCCGCGAAGACCAAGCTGTCGGCGCCGCTGACCCTGGCCGATCAGGTTTCAGAGCTGCTCACCAAGCGGGTTTTGGACGGTCTCGGCCTTGCGAAACGGGCCGGCGATCTTACTTCCGGATTCGCAAAGGTGCTGTCGGCGATCAATTCCGGCCGCGCCGCCTGGCTGGTGGAGGCCAGTGACGGCCAGCCCGACGGGCGCCGCAAGCTGCTGTCCGCCGCCCGCAAACAGACGCCGCCGCCCGGTCTTTTCGGCCTGTTCACCTCAGATGAATTGGGTTTGGCCTTAGGCGGCGAGAATGTGATACACACCGCCTTCCTTGCGGGGCGAGGCTCTGGAGCCTGGACACAAGATGTCCGGCGGCTGTCAGGCTTTCGCCCGCTTCTTCCTGAGGGTTGGCGCGAGGAGCCTTGAAAAAGGGCCGGGCGGGCCGACCGCTTGGGCCCCTTTTCGAGTTGATAGACGACACCCCCGTCGGCCCCGGCCGACGGACCCGAAGTTGATAGATGTGCCGGATCCGCCGGCGACAGTTGAAAGAGCGCATGAGCGACGAGAACGATAATGGCCGCCCCGGCAATCCTGGGGGCCGCGCCCCTCTCACCTTAAAGCCCCGCACGGGCTCGGTGAGCGCCGGCGTGGTCAAGCAGAGCTTCAGCCACGGCCGGTCCAAGACCGTGGTCGTGGAAACCAAGCGGGCCCGCCCGCTGGGTCACGGCGCTGCGCCCAACCTTGCCGCTCCCTCCAGCGCCGAACGCCGCCCCTCCGCGCCCGCGCCCAGCGCGCCGCGCCCCGCCGGCCCGTCCGCGCCTTCGTCCTCCTCCGCCGGCGGCCTCTCCGCCGAGGAGATGCGCGCGCGTCAGCGCGTCGTCGACGCCGCCCGTGAAGCCCAGGAACGCCAGGCCTCCGACCGCAACGCCGCCGAGGCCAGGGCCGCCGATGACGCGCGCCGCCGCGCCGCCGAGGCCGCCGCAGC
>JAQGIP010000035.1 GCA_028291055.1 Caulobacter sp. | reverse complement strand
CTTCGAGACCTACGACACCTTCACCAAGGCCTGGCTGAAGGAATGCCGCCGCATCCTCAAGAACGACGGCGCGCTCTGGGTGATCGGCAGCTACCACAACATCTTCCGCGTCGGCGTGACCCTGCAGGACCTGGGCTTCTGGCTGCTCAACGACGTGGTCTGGCGCAAGGCCAACCCGATGCCCAACTTCAAGGGCACCCGCTTCACCAACGCCCATGAGACCCTGATCTGGGCCGCCAAGGGCCGCGGCGCCAAGCGCTATACCTTCAACTACGACGCCATGAAGATGGCCAACGACGACGTGCAGATGCGTTCCGACTGGACCTTCCCGCTGTGCACCGGCGACGAGCGGATCAAGGACGCGGACGGCCACAAGGCCCACCCGACCCAGAAGCCGGAAGCCCTGCTGCACCGGGTGATCCTGGCCTCCACCAAGCCCGGCGACGTCATCCTCGACCCCTTCTTCGGCGTCGGCACGACGGGCGCGGCCGCCAAACGCCTCGGCCGCCGCTTCATCGGCATCGAGCGCGAGGAGAACTACCTCCAACTGGCCAAGGAGCGGATCGCCAAGGTGATCCCCGTGTCCCTCGCCGACCTGGCCGTGACCAATTCCAAGAAGAGCGAGCCGCGCGTGCCCTTCGGCCGCATCGTCGAATCCGGCCTGCTGCGGCCGGGCGACACCCTCTGGTGCCCCAAGGGCGAAAAGGCCGCCAAGGTCCGCGCCGACGGCTCGCTGTCGGTGGGCGACCTGACCGGCTCGATCCACAAGATGGGCGCCTTGATGGAGAATGCGCCGGCCTGCAACGGCTGGACCTACTGGCGCTTCAAGACCGACAAGGGTTTGGCCCTGATCGACGTGCTGCGCGAGAAGGTCCGCGCGGAAATGCCGGCGGCCTAGCGGCGGCGGCGGGCGGGCGTCTTCACACCCGGCGCGTCATAGATCGGCGCGGGTGACGCCTTCGGCAGCGCCTCCAGCCACTCGCGGAACCGCACCGAATGCCAGTGCCGGCGGGTCTGCCACCAGGCCTGAATCCCGGGCTGGTTGGCGAAGTCCGCCGCCTGCTGCGTGATCATATGCCAGTGGCTGGCGTCCAGCTGACCTTGCAGCCACAGCACCTGGGAGGATTCGTAGTAGCGGAAGACCGTGCTGGCGAAGGCGAAGAAGCGGGTGCGCTCGTCGGCGTCGAGACTGCCGGGATCGCCAAGGCCCAGACGCCAGATACGGGCGAACTCGCCGCTATCGATGACGTGCGCGTTGATATCCGCATAGAGTTGGGAATGGCCCTGCGAAGCGTTGGCGCGCACGGCCCTGGTGTTCTGCCAGAGCTGCAGGCCGACAAAGGCCAGCGAGGCGACCACCGCCAGGGCGGCGACCACGTTGCCCGCATAGGACCATTGTTCGAGAGACATTCTCCCCCCGCTCGTGACACCGTCAGGCCAGGCTGCCCTTCGTGCTTAGCGAGAAGGCGTGCGCCTGGCCACCACCTTCAAAGCAGCCGCCCCAGACCCGCGACCGCCGCCTTGAGGAAGACGCTCGGCAGGGCTTCCAGGCCGCGCCCCGCCGCCCACTCGTCCGCCCTCATCGCACCTTCCGCCCTGAACACCCGCAAGGTCAGGGCGAAGTGGGTGAAGACGTGTTCGATCTCGCCCGCATCGCGCCAGGCGGCCTCGACCGGCGCCGCGGCGATGGCCTCCGCATCCGTCCAGCCGGTCGCGCGCCAGTCGCTGGTCGGCAGACCCAGCATGCCGCCGAGCAGCCCCTTGGGCGGGCGTTGCACGAGGGCGAGCTTGCCCTCGCGCATCAACAGATAGGCGACGCCGTAACGGCGGGGCCGGTCAGCCTTCTTCGTCTTGCGGGGAAACGTGTCCTGATCCCCCCGCGCGAACGCCGCGCAGAAATCCGACACCGGGCAGCGATCACACAGCGGCCCCTTGGGCCGGCACACCGTCGCGCCCAGGTCCATCAGCGCCTGCGCCCAGTCGCCCGGCCGGTCATCCGCGACCAGGCCGTCCGCTAGGGCCTTGAGCGCCGGCTTGCTGTGCGGCATCGGTTCCTCGACCGCGAACAGCCGGCTCATCACCCGCTCGACATTGCCGTCCACCACATTGGCCGCCCGGTCGAAGGCGATCGCCGCCACGGCGGCGGCCGTATAGGCCCCGACCCCCGGAAGGGCGCGCAGCCCCTCCTCCGCATTCGGAAACACCCCGCCGTGGTCGGCCGCCACGGCCCGCGCGCAGGCCAGCAGGTTGCGCGCTCTCGCGTAGTAGCCAAGCCCCGCCCAGGCGGCCATCACCTCCGCGTCCGGCGCGGCGGCCAGGTCGCTCACGCTCGGCCAGCGCCTGGTGAAGGTCAGGAAATAGGGCGTCGCGTGCGGCACCGTCGTCTGCTGCAGCATCACCTCAGACAGCCACACCCGGTAGGGGTCGGCGCGGACCCCCGCCGCATGGTCGGCCGGCCCCACTCGCCAGGGCAGCGCTCGCGCATGGGCGTCGTACCAGGCCAGCAGGCGGGCGCGCAGGGCTGAGAAATCCTTCGGGGTCACGGCGCCGTCTTACATTCCGCGCGGCGTCCGCGATATGGTGAGCCATGGCCCGCCGCCCGCTCCCCACCGCCCAAGAGACCATGGAGATCCTCAAGCGGCTGCGCACCAAGCCGCCGCGCCGCCCGCCCATGCCCATGGGCCGCAGCCTGTCGCCGCTGGTCAAGGCGCTCGACGCCAAATACGGCCATGGCCCCGGCGCCCTTCAGGCGCGCTGGAAGGAGATCGTCGGCGACGCCCTGGCCCGGCGCACCGAGCCCACCAAGATCGTCAAGTCGCGGGTCGGCGGCGCCACGCTGGAGCTGAAGGTCGACGGCCCCGCCGCCACCCTGGTGCAGCACCAGGCGCCGGAAATCCTGGCGCGGCTGGACCTGATCCTGGGCCAGGGCGCGGTGACCAAGCTGCGCATCGTCCAGGGGCCCGTGCGGGTGGGCGCCGACAAGACCCCCGCGCGCCCACGCCGTCGCAAGGCCCAGCCGCTGGATGCCGCCGCCGAGGCGGAGCTGGCCCAGGGTCTGGCCGACCAGCCCGACGGTCCGTTGAAGGAGGCCCTGAAGCGCCTGGGCCGGGCCGTGCTGCGCACCGAGCGCTGAGCGCGCGGCCCCATAAACGCCGTCTTCCACCCAGCAAGGACTTGGCGCTATACCGGCCTTCGACCTTTGGGGAAAACCATCATGAACTTGCCGTCCTTCGGCCTGAACACCCTTCGCATGGCGGCGCTGGCCGCGCTGGTCATGGTCGCCGGCTGCTTCGAGCAGGGCAAGAGCGCCAGTGTGCCCGAGGACATGACCCTGGGCGATTCCAAGGCCCCGGTGACCATCACCGAATACGCCTCGGTGGCCTGCCCCCACTGCGCACGGTTCAACAACGACGTCTTCCCCGAGTTCAAGAAGAAGTACATCGACACCGGCAAGGTCTTCTACGTCTCGCGCGAGATGCTGACCGGTGAACCCTCGGTGGCCGCCGCCGGCTTCCTGCTGGCCCGCTGCGCCGGCAAGGACAAGTATTTCACCGTCACCGACGCGGTCTACCACTCCCAGCAGGAGATGTTCGCCGACGGCACGGCGCGCAACGTGCGCCCCGTCCTGCTGAAGATCGCCAAGTCCGTCGGCCTGACCGACGAGCAGTTCGACAAATGCGTCAGCGACGAAGGCGCGCTCAACGCCATCCAGGCCCGCAGCGAGAAGTACGGAACTCGCGACCACATCGAGGGCACCCCCAGCTTCGTGGTCAAGGGCAAGGTGGTCGCCGCCAGCGAAGTGACCATGGCCGACATGGACAAGATCGTCGCCGACGCTCAGGCCGGTAAATAGGCCGCAGCGCGGGTATTAGGTCGCACGGCGGGGCCGCCTCCACCGTTGACAAGACCCGCCCGGCTCGCGCCTTTGCCGGGTTGAACAATCCGCCGATCCCCCGGTGCGCGGAGTCCCTGCGCCGCCGCCGGGAATCGCGCTTAACTGCGCGCCCACGTTTCAGGAGACGCCGCATGCGCCTTGACGATTTCCGCCTTGCCGGCTCGCGCGCGGCAACGCTCGCGGCTACCGCCCTGATGCTGGCGGTGACGCTTGGCCTGTCGGCCTGCGGCGGCGGCCCCAAGGGCGGGCCGGTGACCACCGACGACATGTCCATGGGCAAGGCCGATGCGCCGGTGACCATGATCGAATACGCCTCGGCCAGCTGCCCCCACTGCGCCAAGTTCAACAACGACGTCTTCCCCGAATTCAAGAAGAAGTACATCGACACCGGCAAGGTGCATTACGTCTTCCGCGAGTTCCTGACCGCGCCCGTGCCGGTGGCCGCCGCCGGCTTCCTGCTGGCCCGTTGCGCCGGCAACGACCGCTACTTCAGCGTCCTGGACGCCGTCTTCCGCGCTCAGCCGGAGATGTTCGCCGACGGCACCGACGCGGGGGCGACGCCCGTGTTGAAGCGCATCGCCAAGGACCAGGCCGGCATGAGCGAGGCGCAGTTCGCCGCCTGCATCGGCAACGAGGACAACATGGCCAAGCTGAACGACCGGGTCAGCAAATACGCCGCCGACAACAAGATCCAATACACCCCCACCTTCGTGGTCGGCGACAAGCGCGTCGAGGGCGAGGTCACCCTGCAGCAGCTGGACGAGCTGATCGCCAGCGGTTCGAAGAAGTAGGCCGATGGGAAGCAACCGTCGCACCCTGATCTTCGGGGCCGCCGCGGCGACGGCGGCGCTGGCCGCCCATGCCCAGGCGGCGACCAAGGCGGCCGGCCACAAGGCCGCGCCCAAGAAGACACCCGCCAAAGGCCCGGTCGCCGCTCAGGGCCTGCCCGACGACATGGTGCTGGGCAAGGCCAACGCGCCGGTGACGGTGGTCGAATACGCCTCGGCCAGCTGCCCCCACTGCGCCCACTGGGCCCTGAACGACTTCCCGGCCTTCAAAGCCAAATACATCGACACCGGCGTCGTGCGCTTCGTGTTCCGCGAGTTCCTGACCGAGCCGGTCAGCCTGGCCGTCGCCGGCTTCCTGGTCGCGCGCCGCGCCGGAGCGGCGCGCTATTTCGGCGTGCTGCACGACGTCTTCGCGGCCCAGCCGGAGTTCTACAATCCGGACGCGGCGGAAAAGCCCATCGACATCCTGCATCGGATCGGCCGCGACGCCGGGCTTGGCGACGCCGACGTCGATGCCTGCCTGCGCGATCAGGCCGCGATCAACGCCCTCTACGCCCGGGTCGATCGCTTCTCCAAGGCGAGCGGCGTCAACTCCACCCCGACCTTCGTGGTCGGGCAAACCAAGATCCAGGGCGAGAACGCCACGCCCCAGATCGAGGCGGCCATCGCCGAGGCGCTCAAGGGGCCGAAGGCCACGCCGAAAAAGGCGCCGGCCAAGCGCAAGGCCGGGGGCCACAGGTAGGGCCCCGTGCACTTCCAGCGCCTTCGCCTTTCGGGCTTCAAGTCCTTCGTCGATCCCACCGAGTTCCGCATCGAGCCGGGGCTGACCGGCATCGTCGGGCCGAACGGCTGCGGCAAGTCCAACCTGCTGGAAGCCCTGCGCTGGGTGATGGGCGCCAACTCCGCCAAGGCCATGCGGGCCGGCGGCATGGACGAGGTGATCTTCAACGGCACGGGCGCGCGGCCCTCGCGCAACCACTCCGAAGTGGCGCTGACCATCGACAACGCCGACGGCTCCGCCCCGCCGCAATGGGGCGGCCATCCGGTCATCGAGGTAGTGCGCCGCATCGACCGGGGCGAGGGCTCCACCTACCGCATCAATGGCCGCGAGGTGCGGGCCCGCGACGTGCAGCTGCTGTTCGCCGACGCCTCGACCGGCGCCAACAGTCCGGCCCTGGTGCGCCAGGGCCAGATTTCCGAACTGATCGCCGCCAAGCCGCAGAACCGCCGCCGTATCCTGGAAGAGGCCGGCGGGGTTTCGGGCCTGCACACCCGCCGCCACGAGGCCGAGCTGCGCCTGCGCGCCGCCGAGCAGAACCTGACCCGTCTCGACGACGTGGTGCGCGAGCTTGACGCCAACCTCACCCGCCTGCGCCGCGAAGCCCGCCAGGCCGAGAAGTACAAGCGCCTGGCCTCCGAGATCCGCGCGCTGCAGGGCGCGGTGCTCTACGCCCGCTGGGCCGAGGCGCGCGACACCCTGGCCCGCGCCGACGCCGACGCCGCCTCCGCCAATCTGGCCGTGGAGGTGACCGCCCGCGAGGCCGCCGCCGCCAGCATCACCGCCGCCGAGGCCGAGGCCGCCATCGGTCCCCTGCGCGAGGAAGAAACCATCGCCGCGGCCGTCCTCCACCGCCTGGCCATCGAGAAGGACCGCATCGAGCGCGAGGTCGAGGCCGCCGGCGCCGCCGTGGAACGCGCCCGCGCCGAACTGGCCCGGATCGACACCGACGCCGCCCGCGAAACCCAGATCGTCGCCGACGCCGCCCACGCCCTGGAACGTCTGCTGGCCGATATCGCCGAGGTGGAAGGCCAGATCGCCTCGGCCCCAGAACGCACCCCGCAGCTGGAAGCCGCCGCCCGCGAGGCCGAGACCGCCCGCGCCGCCGCCGACCATGCGGTGGAAGACCTGGCCGGCCGCGCCGCCGCCCTGGACGCCGAACGCCGCGCCGCCGAGGCCCGCCTCTCCGACGCCGAGACGCGGCTGGCCCGCACCGTGCGCGCCCTGGACGCCGCCAGGACCGACCGCGCCGCCCTGGGTCCCGCCACCGACCCGCGTCTGGCCGAAGCCAAGACCCGCTTCGACGCCGCTCAGGAAACCCTGCGCACGGCCCGCGCCGCCCTGGAGGCCGCCGAGGCCATCCGCGCCGACGCGACCCGCGCCGAACAGGCCGCCCGCGACCAGGCCCGCAAGACCGAAGACCGCCTGGGCCGGCTGAAGACCGAGGCCCGGGGCCTCGCCCAACTCACCGCCCCGCAACGGCGCGGCGGCTTCACCCCCGCCCTCGACCAGGTCTCCCCCGATCGCGGCTACGAAGCCGCCCTGGCCGCCGCCCTCGGCGACGACCTCGACGCTTCCCTCGACCGCAAGGCGCCGTCCTATTGGGGTGGGCGCGACACCCCCGCCCCGGCTTGGCCCAAGGGCGCTCAACCCCTGGCCCCACTCGTCAAAGCCCCGCCCGCCCTGGCCGCGCGCCTGGCCTACACCGCGCTCGTGGCCCGCGCCGACGGCGACAAACTCCAGAGCGACCTGCCGCCCGGCTGCCGGCTGGTGTCCAAGGAGGGCGACCTGTGGCGCTGGGACGGCTTTACCGCCCGGGCCGACGCGCCGAAGCCCGCCGCCGTACGGCTGGAGCAGAAGACCCGCCTGGCCGAGATCGAGGCCGAGATCGACGTCCTGACGCCGGAAACCGACGCCGCCGCCAAGGCCCATCGCAAGGCCCAGGACGCCTTCCGCGCCGCCGAAGACGCCCTCAAGGACATCCGCCGGGGACCGCCCGAGGCCGAGCGCGCGCTGGGCCAGGCCCGCGACGCCATGGACGCCCTGGAGCGTGAGGGCGCGCGCCGCGACGCCCGCGCCCAGTCGCTGGACGAGACCATCGCGCGCTTCGAAACCGAGCGCGCCGAGGCCGACGCCGCGCTCACCGCCGCACGCGAGCAGGCCCAGTCCGAAGCCTCCATCGACGACCTGGGTCCGGCCCTCACCGCCGCCCGCGCCGCCGCCGGTGAGGCCCGGGAAGCGGCCTCCACCGCCCGCGCCGCCCTGGATGTGGAGCGCCGGGAACGCGACGGCCGCGCGCGCCGCCTGGAGGTGCTGACCCGCGACCGCGACGACTGGACCAAGCGCTCCGCGTCCGCCGACAAGCGCTTGAAGGCCCTCGAAGCCGACCGCCAGACCGCCCAGGCCGCCCTGACCGCCGCCCAGGATGCGCCCGCCGACGTGGAAGCCCGCCACGCCAGGTTGCTCGACGAGTTCACATCCGCCGAGGCCCGCCGCGCCAAGTCCTCCGATGCGCTCGCCGCCGGCGAGACCGCCCGCGCCGCCGGCGACCGCGCCACCCGCGCCGCCGACGCCGCCGCCTCTGACGCCCGCGAAGCCCGCGCCGCCCTCTCAGCCCGCCTCGACGCCGCGCGCGACCGCATCGGCGAACTGGCCGCCGATCTGCGCGAACAGGCGAAGATGGAGCCCGACGAACTGGGCCGCCGTCTGGCCGAGGAGGCCGTGGCCATCCCCTCCTCCGCCGGCGGCATCGAGGACCACCTGGCCAACCTGGAGCGCGAGCGCGACGCCATCGGCCTGGTCAACCTGCGCGCCGAGGAAGAGGCCGAGGAACTCGGGGCCCGGGTCAACACCATGAAGACCGAGCGCGCCGACCTGTCGGGCGCCGTCACCAAGCTGCGCCGGGGTATCGAGGAGCTGAACGCCGAGGGCCGCGAGCGGCTGGTCGCCGCCTTCGACATCATCAACGGCCACTTCCAGACCCTCTTCCAGGCCCTGTTCGGCGGCGGCCAGGCAGAGCTGCGCCTGATCGAGTCGGACGATCCGCTGGAGGCCGGCCTGGAGATCTTCGCCTGCCCGCCCGGCAAGCGGCTGTCGGTGATGTCGCTGATGAGCGGCGGCGAGCAGGCCCTGACGGCGGCGGCGTTGATCTTTGCCGTCTTCCTGGCCAATCCGGCCCCCGTCTGCGTGCTGGACGAGGTGGACGCGCCGCTGGATGACGCCAACGTCGACCGTTTCTGCCGGATGCTGAACGAGATGCGCAACCGCACCGACACCCGCTTCATCGTCATCACCCACAACCCGGTGACCATGAGCCGCATGGACCGCTTGTACGGCGTCACCATGCCCGAACGGGGCGTGTCGCAGCTGGTCAGCGTCGATCTGCACCAGGCCGAGAAACTGGTGGCCTGACAGGCGTGTCGCCGCCTTGCGAGCCCGCCAGAGCCCGCGCCTCGCTGTTGATCCGAACGAACATCATCGCCGCGTTGAGCGCGCTGAAAACCAGGGCGAACGTCACCAGGCCGAACGCAGCGGGCAGAACGACTATCTCGGCGGCGACGACGACATAGTTGGGGTGCGATAGGAAGCGATAGGGGCCACGACGGGTCAGGGGTGCGCCAGGCAGGGTGATGATCCGCGTGGTCCAACGCTCGCCCAGGGTCGCGATGACCCAGACCCGCAGCGCCTGTAGCCCAAGAAAGACGGCCAGCAGCCACAGGTTCACGGGCCGGTCCCAGGCCAGGATCCACAGGCCCACTAGCCAGGCCCCGTGCAGCGCCACGATGAAGAGATAGTGGCTCGCCCCGGCCTCCACCGCCCCGCCCGCCATAAGCCTGCGGGTATTGCGCCGGGCCAGAACCAGTTCGCCCAGACGTTGGGCCGTGACAAACGCAAGCAGCGCGATCGACAGGATCACGAAGCCCTCAGGGTCACTGTGCTGGCGGTGAAGCCCGGCCCCAGCGCGGTCAGGACGCAGGTCGGCGGCAGGCCCGCGCGCCTTGCCCGCTCCAGCACGAACAGGACCGTCGGCGCCGACATATTGCCATGCTCGGCCAGGACCGCGCGCTCGAAGTCCAGACTTCCGGTTTCGAGCGACAGCGCGCTTTCCAGCGCCTCGATGACCTTCACGCCCCCCGGATGGCAGATGAACCGGTCCACATCATCCAGACCCATGCCTTGACCGGCCAGCATTGTCTCCATGGCGGGGCGAAGACGCTTCTTCGCGAACGGGGGGATGGCCCGATCGAAGATGACGCCCAAGCCGGTCTCGCCGACCTGCCAGCCCATGATGTTCAAGGTGTCCGGCCAGGTGTGTTCCGCCGTCCCCGCGATCTGGGCGAAGCCCTCGCCCGTGCGAAGGACACAGGCCGCCGCGCCGTCGCCGAACAGGGCGGTGGCCACGATGTCGGCCTTGCTGAGCTCGTCCATGCGGAACGACAGGGTGCAAAGTTCCACCACTACCAGCAGCACCACGTCGCCCGGCGAGGCGCGCGCCAGCTTGGCGGCCAGGGCCAAGCCAGTCGTCCCGCCCGCGCAGCCCAGGCCGAACACAGGCACACGCGCCGTATCGGATCGAAACCCCATCCGCTCCATGGCGCGGGCTTCCAGACTGGGAGTGGCGATGCCGGTCGAGGACACGGTGACGATGGCGTCGACCTCGGCCGCCCTCAGTCCCGCCTCGTCCAGCGCGGTCTGGGCCGCCTGAACGAACAGGTCCACGGCGACGGCCAGATAGGCCTGTGTCCGTTCTGGCCAGCCCCGCGGTTGCATAAACCAGTCGATCGGCACTGCCGACTGGCGGGTGACGATGCCCGCCGTGCCGAACACCGGCGCCATTCGCTCGAAGCCAGGAAAGCGGTCCTGGAGCAGAGCGCGAGCTGCAGCGGCCACCTCGTCCTGGCGCAGG
>JAQGIP010000003.1 GCA_028291055.1 Caulobacter sp. | reverse complement strand
CCGTCCTTCTGCTCGCGGGCCCGCTGGGCCAGGGCCTCCATCAGCTTGTCGAAGCCGCCCATGGCCTCGATCTGCGCCTTCTCCTCCTCGGTAAGGAACTGGTCCGACATCTTCTTCAGCCATTCGGCCGGGATATCGGCGGGAACGCCCTCCAGGTCGATCTTCTCCAGCCCCTTGAACACATGGCCGAAGACCTGGTCGAACTTGTCGAGGTTCTTCTCGTCCTTCACCAGGGCCGAGCGCGACAGGAAGTAGAAGTCCTCCACCTTGCGCTCGATGACGCCCTTGTCGAGCGCCTCCATCAGCATGAGGTATTCCTTCAGCGACACGGGCACCTTGGCCTCGCGAAGCTCTGAGAAGAAACGCATGAACATGGGCGGACTTTCGCGGACGGCTTTAAGGGCGCTCGAACGAGCGTTTGAAGAAAGATGAGGGCGCAGGCGCGGTCTGTCCAGTCGCCGTTACGTCATAGGTGCGTTGCCGGTGCGCCCGGTGAGCGCGGGTCAGCGCCTGGGCGGCGCCAGGATATTCACCAGCGTCGCCTCCGACAGCAGGTCTCCCGCCATGGCATTGTCGAGCGGGCCGGTGACGCGCAGGGTGATCATCCAATCCCCATGTCCGGCCGCGGAAGAGCGGCTGAATTCGTCGACGCCCTGGACCTTGAAGATGAAGCGCGCGGTCTTGATCGCCGGCGCCGTGGGGCCTTGGAGGGCGATCGTCTCGCCCGTGTAGGGCCGCGCATCGGGGTGCACCTGGTGGATGGCGATCACCGAATTGGCCAGCACCTGGTCGGCGCTCATCGGCTCGGAATAGCGGGTCATGTAGAGCGACTGGACGAAGCCCGCGATACGGGTCGAGCAGCCCAGATGATCGCCGCGGGCCAGGTCGCCGAGGATGACGATCCTGTTGACCGGGCTGTGCGGTTCGAAGGTGCAGACCACGCCGCTGGCCCTGTGGCGCAGGGCCGGCGCGCGGCTGTCGGTGACGTTGTCGAACAGGTCCTGGACCCCGGCCGCCGCCGCGATGGCGTCGGCTTCCGCTCGGGCGTCGGCGATCTCGGCCGCGCTGGGCGACGTCGTCGAGACGGTGGCGAGGGCGGGCGCCGGCGCGAGGCAGAGCAGGGCGACGGCGGCAAGCAGGGCGGAAAGGGTCTGGCGCATGCCCGACCCTGAAGCGTAACCGTCGCCGGCGCAATCAGCCCGCCCGGTCAGTGGCTGGTGTGGCGGCCATGCTCGGCGTTGCGCTTGCGCGTCGCCGCGGCCTTCTTCGCCGAGGCGGATCGCTCGGCGGCGGAGCGGGAGGCCGAGGCCGCGCCGCCCTTTTCGCCGCCCTTGTGGGCCGCCGGGTGGCCGGTGTGCTTGCCGCGTCCGGAGCCGGACTTCTTGCCGCCGCCGTCGTCCTTGTTGACCGTGGCCCAGGCGCGGCCCTCGGCCTCCTTGGTGGAGACGCCCTTCTTCTCATAGCTCTCGGCTATGTGGTCGGCCTTGCGCTCCTGCTTGTCGGTGTAGGCGGACTTGTCGCCACGGGGCATGGGAAACCTCCTTCGTTCCGGTGGCTTTTCAACCCGCCGTGGTAGGACTGGTTCCTAGGGCTCCGCTTCGTCGGATGAAGCGGTTGCAACGGTCAGATCGGAGGGTTCAAAGGCATAATCCATCAGTTCGCCCGGCTTGCAGTCGAGCGCCGCGCACAGCCGCGCCAGGGTCTCGAAGCGCACGCCGCGCACCTTGCCGGAGCGCAGCATGGACAGCTGGGTCTCCGACAGGCCGACGGCGCGGGCCAGGTCCTTGCCCTTCATCTTGCGCCTGGCCAGCATGACGTCGAGGGTGACGATCACCGGCATCAGACGAACTCGTGCATCTCGGCCTTCAGGCTGTCGCGTTCGGCGGAGACGCCGGCGGCCTTGTGCATCAGGTCGCCGAGCATGGTCAGCGCCAGGCCGACGAAGCCGATCACCAGGGTCTGGGGCTCGGGCCGGAGCGAGAAGCCGCCATGGCCGCCCTCGACCCAGAGGGTCAGCATCGGCACGAACAGGGCCGCGGCCAAGGCGCCGCTGAACAGCGAGGCGCCGATCTTGCGCAGGGATTTGGCATTGGCCCGGGTCAGCATTTCGCCTTCGGAGATCTGGTCGAACATCTCGCGCGCCGCCCAGGCGCCGCCCAGGTAGAAGATGGCCGGCAGGATGGGGATCAGACGCGCCGCCAGGTCGCCCAGCGCATGGATGACGGCGCGCAAGTCGCCGGCGAAGAGGCCGTTCCAGGCTGCGGACAGGAAGGGAATGAGGTTGAGCAGCCGCAGCAGGTTGAGGGCCAGCAGCAGGGTGACGACAAGGCCCACGATGGCATAGGTGCGGGCGCTGGACTGGATATGTTTGTCGAGCGAAGCGTCGGACATGGAAGCCTCTCCATTGATCTGATGCTTTAATAAATTTAAGTGAAACTTAAATCAAGAGCCTGCCGCACGGCGCAGGATGAATTCGCGGTCACGTATCTGGCCGACCGCGAATTCGTACTCGCCGGCCTTCTCGAAGCCGTGGCGGGCATAGAGGCGCTGGGCTCCGAAGTTCTCCGACCAGACGCCGATCCACAGAGTGCGGGGGCCGTCCTTGAGCAGCCAATCGAAGGTCTGGGCCAGTAGCCGCGAGCCCGCGCCGCCGCCCTGGTGAGCGGCCAGGATGTAGAGGCGCTTCAGCTCCCCGTCGCCGGGCGCGACGCCGTCGTGGGGCAGGTCGCAGGGTCCGGCCATCGCATGGCCCACCACCTTGCCGTCCTCCTCCACCAGCCAGGCGGCCTTGGTGGGGTCGGCGAGATCGGCGTGGGTTTTGCGCAGGCCGTAAGAGGCGGCCAGGAAGGCGCGCAGGTCGTCGGGCGGGTAGAGGTGGCCGAAGGTCTCGACGAAGGTGTCGCGGCCGATGGCCGACAGGGCTTGGGCGTCGGCGGGGGTGGCGCGGCGGATCACGGTTTCGGGCATGGCCTGCAAGGGTCGGTGTCGGTTAGAAGAAGGGGATGACAGTCGCCCTCTATACCCACGCCGCCATGGCGCAGCACAACCCCGGCGCCGGTCACGCCGAGCGGCCCGAGCGGCTGGGCGCGGTGCTGGATGCCCTGGCCGACGCCACGGGGCTGGGTCTCGAATCGTTCGAGGCGCCGCTGGTGACGGACGCCGACCTGCTGCGGGTGCATCCGCAAAGCTACATCGACGCCATTGTGGCGGCGTCGCCCAAGAGCGGCCTCGTGGCCCTCGATCCGGACACCTTCCTGTCGGCCGGCAGCCTGGAAGCAGCGCGGCGCGCGGCCGGCGCGACGGTGGCGGCGGTGCGGGCCGTGGCGGCGGGGGAGGGGAGCCGCGCCTTCTGCGCCGTGCGTCCGCCCGGCCATCACGCCGAGCCCGGTACGGCCATGGGCTTCTGCATCTTCTCCAGCGTGGCGGTGGCGGCGCGCGCGGCCCAGGCCCTGGGGCTGAAGCGGGTGGCGGTGGTCGACTTCGACGTCCACCACGGCAACGGCACCCAGGCGGCCTTCGAGACCGACCCGGACCTGTTCTTCGCCTCCGTGCACCAGGCGCCCCTCTATCCGGGCACCGGCGATCCGTCCGAGACGGGGGTCGGCAACATCGTCAACGCGACGGTGCCGCCTCACGCGCCGCGCGAACTGTGGCGGCGGCGATTCGAGATGCTGATGAAGATGACCGACGCCTTCCAACCCGACCTGATCCTGGTGTCGGCCGGCTTCGACGCCCATGCCCGCGATCCGCTCGCACACCAGTCGCTAGAGGCGGAGGACTATGCCTGGGCGACCCGCGCCATAGTGTCCGTGGCCAACGCCAGGACCGGCGGGCGGGTTGTTTCCTCGCTCGAGGGTGGATACGACTTGGCGGCGCTGGGCCAGTCGGCCGTGGCGCATGTACGCGCGTTGAGCGAGCGGTGACTTGAAACATCGGTTCGCGTCAGAGGGGACTAAGTCATCGACGGCATGGCGGACGCATTGAGCGCGAACGACAGCCTTTCGGCGGCCCCCGCTCGTCTTGGAGCCATCGTGCTCACCCGCCACGGCGAACCGGCGCTGTCGCGCAAGATCAAGCTGACCGCCAAGCAGTATGGCGACTGGTGGGGCCGATATGAGGAAGGCGGGCTGTTGGCCGGTCAGACGCCCCCGGAGGACCTCAAGGCCCTGGCCCGCACGGCCGGCGTGGTGGTGTCGTCCACCCGCCTGCGCTCGCGTGAGACCGCCGCCGCCGTGACCGAGGGCCGCGCCGTCGCCGAGGAGCCGCTGTTCATCGAGGCGCCCCTGCCGCCGCCGCATTGGCCCGACTGGATCCGGCTGTCGCCGCGCACCTGGGGGTTCATCTCGCGGGTGTGGTGGTGGTTCCTGGATCACCACGATGGCCAGGAGAGCCGCGCTCAGGCCGAGGACCGGGCCGACGAGGCCGCGCTGCTGGTGATCGGCATGGCGGCGCAGGGCCAGGACGTGCTGGTGCTGGCCCACGGCTTCTTCAACAACATGGTCGGCGATGCGCTGCGGCGCAAAGGCTGGAAGTGCACCCAGGACCAGGGCTTCAAATACTGGTGCATGCGGCGCTTCGAGAAGCGCTAGGCGCGGCAAGCCCAAAGTTTGCGCTTCGCGGCGTTGCCCCGCCGGGGACGGCCCTCTACGGTGCGGCGAAATCCCACCCCGCCGTTTCCCCCAGCGAGATACCCTTGAGCGATACCGCGACAGACCTTTCGGCCCTTTCCTTCGAGCAGGCCCTGGCCGAGCTGGAGAAGATCGTGGGCGCCCTGGAATCGGGCCAGACGCCGCTGGAGGAATCCATCCGCATCTACGAGCGCGGCGCGGCCCTGAAGGCCCACTGCGAATCGAAGCTGGAGGCGGCGCGCCTGCGCGTGGAGAAGATCACCCTTTCCGCCGGGCAACCCTCCGGCGCCGAACCGGCAGAGTTCTCATGATGGCTGAGCGGCAGGCGGCCAACTCCAACGACGACCTTGGGCAACGCATCGCCGAAGCCGCCGATGTGGTCACGGTCGCCCTGGACGCTCTTCTGCCCCGCGCCGACGGTCCGGAAAGCCGGCTGACGGAGGCGATGCGCTATGCGGCCCTGGGACCGGGTAAGCGGCTGCGGCCCTTCTTCGCCATTGAGACGGGCAAGATGTTCGATCTCGACGAACGCTCGGTGCTGCGCGCCGCCTGCGCGCTGGAATGCGTGCACGCCTACAGCCTGGTGCATGACGATCTGCCCTGCATGGACGACGACGACATCCGCCGCGGGCGGCCCACCGTGCACAAGCAGTATGACGAGGCGACCGCCGTGCTGGCCGGCGACAGCCTGCTGACCGTGGCCTTTGAGATCATGGCCCATCCGGATACCCATGAGGATGGCAACGTCCGCGCCGAGCTGGTGCGGCGCCTGGCGGTCTCGTCGGGGGCCCAGGGCATGTGCGGCGGCCAGATGATCGACCTGCTGGGCGTGCGCGACGACCTGGGCGCGGTGGCCCGCATGCAGCGGCTGAAGACCGGGGCGCTGATCGCCTTCGCCTTCGAGATCCCGCTGATCCTGGCCGGCGCCAAGGGCGGCGAGCGCTCGTCGCTGATGGCCTTCGCCCAGGACCTCGGCCTGGCCTACCAGATCGTCGACGACGTGCTGGACGTGGAGGGCGAGGCCGACCTGCTGGGCAAGGCGGCCGGCGGCAAGGACGCCGAAAAGGGCAAGACCAACTACGTCACCCTGCTGGGGCTGGAGGCGGCCAAGGAGCGAGTCGCCCTGCTGTCGGGCCAGACCAAGGCCCACCTGGAGCCGTTCGGCGAGCGTGCACGGTATCTGCGCGCCAGTGTGGATTTCGTGCTGGACCGGCGCAACTGACGTCCCATATCGCCTGAGACGGCCCTTGCGGACCCTCCCGCGGCCCCGTAGCCCTTGAAGTCAGGCCGCTTTCGGGCGCACAACCGGACTCCGCCCGCACTTGGGCGGACCCACCCGCCAACGGTACGGACGCGCCTCTTTCCATGCCCCCAGTCACTCCGCTGCTCGATCAGGTTTCCTCTCCCGCCGACACCCGCGGGTTCTCGGTAGCCGAGTTGAAGCAACTGGCCGGGGAAGTCCGTGCCGAGATGATCGACGCGGTCTCCGTCACCGGCGGCCACCTGGGCGCGGGCCTGGGCGTGGTCGAACTGACCGTGGCCCTGCACCACACCTTCAATACCCCGAAAGACATCCTGATCTGGGACGTGGGCCACCAGGCCTATCCCCACAAGATCCTCACCGGCCGCCGTGACCGCATGCGCACTCTGCGCCAGGCCGACGGCCTGTCGGGCTTCACCAAGCGGGCGGAGAGCGAATACGACCCCTTCGGCGCGGCCCACGCGGCCACCTCGATCAGCGCCGCCCTGGGCTTCGCCGCCGCGCGCGACGCCAAGGGCCAGGACAACAAGGTCATTGCCGTGATCGGCGACGGCTCGATGAGCGCCGGCATGGCCTATGAGGCCATGAACAACGCGGCCCATACGACCAAGCAGTTGACCGTCATCCTCAACGACAACGACATGTCGATCGCCCCGCCTGTGGGCGGCATGAGCGCCTACATGGCGCGCCTCGTCAGCGGCGGCGGCTATCAGTCCCTGCGCAGGGTCGGCAAGACGGTCGCCAAGGTCTTCCCCAAGACGATGCAGGAAGCCGCCCGCAAGGCCGAGGAATACGCCCGCGGCATGGTCACCGGCGGCACCTTCTTCGAGGAGCTGGGCTTCTATTACGTCGGTCCGATCGACGGCCACGACATGGACGCCCTGGTCCACGTGCTGCAGAACGCCCGCAACATCATGGACCGGCCGGTCCTGGTGCATGTGGTCACCCAGAAGGGCAAGGTCTACGCGCCCGCCGAGAACGCCGCCGACAAGCACCACGCGGTGGTCAAGTTCGACGTGGTCACCGGTAAGCAGGCGAAACCCACCCAACCTGCCGCCCCCAATTATCAGAAGGTGTTCGGCGCGGAGCTGGTCAAGCACGCCGAGC
>JAQGIP010000134.1 GCA_028291055.1 Caulobacter sp. | reverse complement strand
TCGTCGCGGGTGGAGCCGGTCAGCGCCTCCATCTGCTTGTTGACGTCGGTGATGATGCCGAAGGGGTCGGTGGTGGCCAGGGCGTCGATGTTCGATTCGATCAGCGAGCGGGTGTAGAACTGCTGGTCGCGCAGCCGCTGGTCGGACTTCTGCTGCTCGGCCTCGACCAGCTTGCGCGCGGTGTTGTCGGTGCCGATCAGCAGGTAGCCGATGATGGCTTCCTGGGGGTCGCGCAGGGCGGTCACCGACACCACGGCCGGGAAGCGGGTGCCGTCCTTGCGGATCTTGGTCAGCTCATAGATGTCCTCGATGCCGCGCGCGGCCTTGAAGACCAGGGCCTCGAAGCCGGGGGTGATCGGGGTGGACAGCTCCGCGCTCAGCGCCTGGGCGCGGGCGATCAGTTCCTCGGGATCGGAGAAGTCGGCCGGGGTGATGGTGTCGACCACCTCGGCGGCGGTGTAGCCCAGCATGCGTTCGGCGCCGACGTTGAAGATCTGGATGACCCCCTTCTCGTCGGTGGCGATGGAGGAGAAGTTGGCGCTGTCGAAGATGGCGCGCTGCAGGGCGCCGGCCTCGAGCAGGGCGGCCTCGGCGGCCTTGCGCGCGGTGTTGTCGGTGCCGATCAGCAGGTAGCCGATGATGGCGTCCTGGTCGTCGCGCAGGGCGGTGACGTTGACCATGGCGGGGAAGCGGGTGCCGTCCTTGCGGATGTAGGTCAGCTCATAGATGTCCTCAATGCCGCGCGAGGCCTTGAAGACCAGGGCTTCGAAGCCGGGCGTGATCGGGGCGCCAAATTCGGCGCTGAGCGTTTCGGCGCGGGCGATCAGTTCCTGGGGGTCGGAGATGTCGGCCGGGGTGATGGTGTTCATCACATCGGCGGCGTCATAGCCCAGCATGCGCTCGGCGCCGACGTTGAAGATCTGGATGACGCCCTTCGCATCGGTGGCGATGGAGGAGAAGTTGGCGCTGTTGAAGATGGCGCTCTGCAGGGCGCCGGCCTTGAGCAGGGCCTCCTCGGCGGCCTTGCGCGCGGTGTTGTCAGTGCCGATCAGCAGGTAGCCGATGATGGCGTCCTGGTCGTCGCGCAGGGCGGTGACGTTGACCACGGCGGGGAAACGGCTGCCGTCCTTGCGGATGTAGGTCAGCTCATAGATGTCCTCGATGCCGCGTGAGGCCTTGAAGACCAGGGCCTCGAAGCCGGGGGTGATCGGGGTGGACAGCTCGGCGCTGAGCGCCTCGGCGCGGGCGATCAGCTCCTGGGGATCGGAGATGTCGGCGGGGGTGATGGTGTTCATCACCTCGGCGGCGGCGTAGCCCAGCATGCGCTCGGCGCCGACGTTGAAGATCTGGATGACGCCCTTCGCATCGGTGGCGATGGAGGAGAAGTTGGCGCTGTTGAAGATGGCGCCCTGAAGGGCCACCGCCTTGACGATGGATTCCTCGGTCTGGTGGTGGTCGGCGGCCTTGTGACTGTGAGAGGGGTGGCCCGTCTCCGTCTTTGAATTGCCGATGGCGCGCCCTGACTCGAAAGAGGAAACTATGACGCCCGAAAATAAACTACCGCAAATACTATTGCAGCATTCCGCTGACCGAGACTTCAAGCTGGGCCGGTGAGTAGGGTTTCTGAATAAACAGGCCGCCGCGCACGAATTGAGCCTGCATATCCGCGGTGAGGGGGCTGCCGGACGTGTAGAGGACCCTCAGGTCGGGACGAAGCTTCACGGCCTGGTTGGCGACGTCATAGCCGCCGAAGGCCAGGGTGGAGAGGCGGATGTCGACGAAGAGGGCGTTGATGGCGCCCGCGGCATTGAGGTGGGACAGCGCCCCTTCCAGATCGCCGGCCACGAGCGCGTCGTGGCCCAGGTCGCCTATCGTCCACTCGGCGTTTTGCCGAACGAAAAACTCATCTTCAACGATGAGAACAACTGCCATCACATTTCCATGGGTTCTGTAGCGAACGTGTGGCGAAGCCCCCGCCGCTTGGCCTCGCGGCCAGCAAGCTCCCAATTCGCGCCTGGCGGATTGGTTCCGAGGATTTTGAAATAAAACCGTCGCGCGCGCCGGGGCCGTCAATTGTGCGGGGCGCTGACGTAGAAGCTGCCGTTGTTGCCGACGGCGGTGGAAACGCCGGTGACGTTACGGGCGCCGCCGGTCAGCGCGATGGTGTTGGAGGCGCCGACATCGGCGCTGTTGGTCTGGTGGTTGGTGACCGACATCGTGCCGGTGCACTGCGAGCAGCTGTAGCCGGTGGTGGCGTTGCCCATGGCGGTGGAGGAGGAATAGGCGTCGTAGCCGGTGTCGCCCGAGAAGCTGGCCACGGACTCGATGCCGCCGCCGCTGTTGATCTGGTTGTTGTCGAAGTGGAGTTCGGGGCCGAAGTTGCCGGCCAGCGAGGTGTTGCCGACGCCGTAGGCCGTGGTCGAGGCCGAGCCGAATTCGAAGGAGGTCTCCTCCGCCTGGGCGCGCACGTAGGAGGCATTGGTCTGGCTGACGGTGGCGTCGAGCAGCGGGCCTTCGTTGCTGGAGTTCACATTGTTGGCGCTGGCTGTGGCCGAGGTGACGGTTTCCTGGCTGGTGCCGTAGGCGGTGAACTTGCTGGCCTGGGTGAGCGAGCCGGTGTTGGTCTGGGTGGCGGAATAGGTCATCGACGAGGCGTCGACGCCGACGGCGGTGACGTTGTTGCCCACGGTGGCGGCCGAGACGACGCCCGTGCCGGAGACATACTGCATGATCGCCCCGCCGTCGGCGATCAGGTCGGCGGTGTTGGACTGGGTGATGGCGACGTTGGAGGTTGAGGCGGTCAGGCCGAACCCCTGGCTGTTGGCGATGGCCTGGGTGGATTCGGAGACGTCGCCGCCTTGGGCGAACTCGCCCTCGATCTGGGCCCGAGCGGTGAGGCCGGTGCCGGCAGGCGCCTGAGTGACGCTCTGGGTGAAGGTTCCGGTCAGGGCGCCGTTGGTGACGCCGGCGTCGCCCGAGTTGCCGGTGGCGGCGGTGCTGAGGACGGTGGCGTCGCCGGGGCTGCCGGAGACATTCAGGCGCGTCTGGGCGGTGACCGAGCCGGACAGGGTCTGGCTGGAGACCACATGGGCCGAGCCGTTCTCGACGGCGCCGAGCGAGCCGTTGCCGGTGGCGGTGGTGACGGCGGTGGTGGAATCGGCGGTGACGACGTCGAGCGTCTGCTGCGAGAAGACGTCGCCTAGCTGGACCTGGGTGTTGGTGACTTCGCTGGGGTCGGCGAAGGCCGGAGCGGCCAGGACCGACAGCAGCGCGCTAGTAGCGGCCGCGCAGAGCGCCGCTCGCAGCGGGGTCGCGCTTGGCATTCCAGCGCGAGGGGTCTTCGCGGGTTGCGCCATTGTTGGTTCCCAGGTTGTCGTAGGCGGGCGTGTAGCCGCCGGTAAGGCCGGTGGTGCGCGTTCCCGCGCCGAGCGGATCGGTTTGCAGGCAGCTTTGCGGGCCGGGCATGCCGTAGAGGTTGGCCACCATCTCCACCGTGGCGCGCTCGATCAGTGAGCGCACGGCCAGCTGGATCGGCTCCATGGCGCCTTCGCCGGCGGAGACGTCGAAGACGTTGCCGTTGAGGAAGTCGAACAGGCCGCCGGAGACTTCACGGCCGACCACCTGCTTCTGGTAGGAGATCACGTCGACCACCTCCAGCGTGCGGGTGTTCACCAGGCGGATGTCCATGCCGATGTTCATGACGAACAGGCGGCCGTGGAAGACCCCCTTCAGACCCGTGGTCTTGGCGTCGCCGGCCGAGACGTCGGCGCCGCTGGAGCGGATGTTGAAGTTCAGCTCGGTGATGCCGCCGGCGATGTAGAAGTCCGATCCCGGCACCTGGCCCGAGTAGATGCGGCGGTAGTCGGCGGGCGCGTCTCCGGCGGGGTTGGGGCTGTCGGAGATCAGCTTGTTGTTGGTGTATTTCAATTCAAGTTCCGACACTGACGTGTCGAAGCGTTCGACGAGGGGCACGCCGGCCTTGGCCAGGGCGGACATGGCCATCAGGGACGCGCCTTGGGTCACCTTGCGGCCGGAGCCGTCGGCCTCTTCCTTGCCGGTGTAGTCGGCGATGCGGCCGACCGCGATGCGCGGCGCGTTGATGTGGTACTGGCGCGCATATTCGGCCAGGCAGACCAGGGCCGGGGAATAGGGCGTCGGGTTGGCGGTGACCGGGGCCGAGCCGATGGGCGCGGCGTAGCGGCCGCTGGGGCCGGCGACGGGGGTCACGCAGGCGCTCAACGCCAGGGACGAGGCGGTAAGAAGCGCGGTGATGCGGGCGGACGGACCGAACATGGCCTCTATGGCCCCCCAGTGATGGTGGTTGTGGCTGTCTGATTGCCGTTGTTCGTCTGCTGCGAGGAGACGATGACGGTGTTGTTGGAGCCTTGGGTGACAACCACCAGATTGTTGCCGATGGCGGATGCGCCGCCCGATGCCCCGGCGCCGGAATAGGTGTCGCCCGCCCCGCCGGTGACGCCGGCGCGGGAATAGACGCTCTGGTCTTCGCCGGTCAGGATCAGGCCGTCGACGATGACGCGGTTGCCGTTGGCGTCGCGGGTGTTGGGGTCGATGGCGTGGTTTTCCTGGCCGGCCGTGCGGCCGTAGCCGGCGTTGTAGGTGGCGGCGTTGGCGCTCATCGACTGGGCGCTTGCGCCCAAGGGCGCGCACATGACCAACATCACGCCCGTGGCCGCGACGACAGACCGGAATTGCAGGGGTTGAACCATGACGGGCGCCTTGGCAGCGAATGACTGTTGGGCAGGGCAAGCAACTGCCGTGCCAAAATCGGACACTTCGATCTATGGATGAGAGACATCGCGAATTGGTTAAGGACGAACACGGTCCGTGGGGCCCCCGGGATGGGGGCGAGCAAACCGCTCAGGGCCCGCTTGAACCCCCGATCGGGGCGCATCCGCCCGCATTCAACGTGCCCTGGCCGGTTCTGGTGCTGTTGGCGCTGCTGGGCGCGGCCTATGCGGGACAGCAGCTTCTCAGCGATGCGCGGGTCGAAACCCTACTGCTGACGCCCCAGGCGCTGGATCAGGGACGGTGGCAGGTTCTGCTGAGCTATCAGTTTCTGCATGCCAATCTTGCCCACCTGGGGGTCAATGCGCTGAGCGCGGCGGCCTTCGCGGCGCCGGTGGCGCGCTACTTCGGAACGGGCCCGAGAGGCGGTCTGATTTTCTTCGCCTTCTATATAGTGTGCGGTGTGCTCGCCGGACTCGGTTTCGTGGCCGCCCATCTGCACGGACAGGCGGGCGCCGTGGGCGCGTCGGGGGCCATCTCGGCGCTGATGGGCGCGGCGGCGCGGCTGATGGACAGGCCGGGGCGGCTTTCGCCGATCTGGACGCGGTCGGTCTACAGCCTGGGCGGATCGTTCCTGGTCCTGAACCTGCTGCTGGCGATGACGGGGTTCGCGCCGGGCATGGACGGCGCGCGCATCGCCTGGGAGGCCCATATCGCCGGCTTCGTGGCGGGAATGGTGCTGATCGGCGTGTTCGGCCGGCTGCGGCGGGCGCCGGCGGAGACTCTGCTCCCCTGAACGTGAGCGGGTTTCGGCGTTGAAACATTGCGCCCGCGCCCGGATTGGGGGACGCTCGGGCAACCAGAAGAAAGCAGGGAGGAGTTGCATGCTCGTTTCCCAGATCCTCAAGGACAAGGGTGATCTCGTTTTCACCGCCTCGCCGAATGAAACGGTGGGCGCGGTCGCGGCCCTACTCCACAGCCGGCGCGTCGGCGCCATGGTGGTGGTGGACGAGGACGGCGGCGTCGTCGGCATATTGTCGGAACGCGACATCGTCAGCGCCGTGGCCGAGAGCGGACCGGGCGGCCTGACCAAGACCATCGCCGGCTTCATGACCCGCGACGTCATCTTCGCCCAGCCGCACGAGAAGGTGGACGACCTGCTGGAACGCATGACCGACCGGCGCATCCGCCACCTGCCGGTGGTGCGCGACGGCCGCCTGGCCGGGATCATCTCCATCGGCGACCTGGTGAAGAGCAAGATCTCCGAGGTCGAGGCCGAGGCGAGCGGGCTGAAGGCCTATATCGCGGCGGGTTAGGCCGGCGATTCTCGTCAGACCTGGAAGACTTCCGCGCCTTCCGAGGCCGCCGCTTCGGCCAGGGTATAGTGGTCGAGGACATCGGCGGTGGCGTCGCGGGCCCTCAAAAGCGCCTCGCGAATCGCGCAGGTGGCCAGGTCGGGGCAGTCGGCGCACTTGCGAAAGGCCGTGCGCGAGACGCAGGGGGCCAGGGCGAGGGGGCCATCGACCACCCGGATGATCTCGGCGAAACTTATTTCGGCGGCCGGACGGGCCAGGACATAGCCGCCGAACTTGCCCCGGCGGCTGACGATCAGGCCGTTGCGCGAGAGGGCCAGGAGAATCGCCTCCAGGAATTTGCGCGGCGCGTCGGCCCTTTCGGCCAGTTCGCCGGCCGTGGCCTGGGCCGGATGGGCGCGGGTGAGCTCCACGAGAGCCCTCAACGCGTAGCGCGCCTTCTGCGACAACATGGTCCGGCCGTTCTCCCAACGTCTCCCTATAGATGACCTCGCATATATAGAGTGTGCCTCACCCTATAGAGGGGCCGCGCGCGGGCGTAAAACACCGGATCGCCGCATCGGCGCCGCACCCGGGATAACGCCGGTTGAAGGAAATGCGACAGCGGGGGTTGCCAGGGCAAAACCCCGCCCATATAAGCCGCCCCTCGCCCGGGGCCATCTGGCTTCGGACGGGCAATCGACCAGATCAGGAACTGACCCGGGACTTGCTCCCGACCGGTTCCACGACTGGGGTTTTCGCCTCTGACGGCTTCGGCCAGATGCGGCGGAAAAGCTCGAAAGAGCCGGTTGACTCTCCGGAGGCCGGCACCTAGATACGCCGCTCTTCGGACGGGACGAACGAGCCGCCCACTGCGGAAACGAGAGACGAAATATTCTCTTGCTTTTGCCGGGCAGATCAGTAAGTTCCGCCTCCTCAATCGACTCGGTCACAGACTGACAAGAGGGCGGCCCTCGGGAGCCCTGGGTTCAGTCTTTTGCCTTCGGAATGGCTTCGGCCCCGACGAAGGAAGCGACCGGAAAAAGTCGGTTGACACTAACGAGGCCGGCCACTAGATAGCCGCCTCCGCCGCCCACCGGGCGCTAAACGGTGGGGCCAGCCGAGCTGGTCTTGGTCTTTGACATTGTTGAATTGGAAAGAGAAACGCAGGCGGCGGTGTTCTGGCGATAGGCTCACGGCCTATCTCGACACTGACCTAGCCAGCGGTCTCTTGAAGACACCATGAACTCCAGTCTTCGGATTGGAGCGTTATGGGAACTCGTCAAGATATTATGCAACTAGATACGCTCTTCGACTTCGGTCGAAGAAAACGAAAGTCAGAACGTCAACTCAACCTGAGAGTTTGATCCTGGCTCAGAGCGAACGCTGGCGGCAGGCCTAACACATGCAAGTCGAACG
>JAQGIP010000096.1 GCA_028291055.1 Caulobacter sp. | reverse complement strand
CACCTCGTTGAGCGGCAGGTCGTAGACCACCAGGGCGCGGGAGCCCACGTAGGAAAGCTCGCGCTGTTCGCCGCGGCGGTCCTGGCAGAGCTTGATCACGCTGCCGAGGTATTCGTCCGGGGTCAGGATCGTGGCCTTGATCCAGGGCTCGGCGATCGTGGCGATCTTCACCGGGTCCGGCATGTCGGCCGGGTTGTGCAGCTCGATCTCGTCGCCGTTGTTGAGCGCGATCTTGTAGACGACGCTCGGGGCCGTCGCGATCAGGTCGAGGTCGAACTCGCGGGAGAGGCGCTCCTGGATGATCTCCAGGTGCAGGAGCCCCAGGAAGCCGCAGCGGAAGCCGAAGCCGAGCGCGGCGCTGGTTTCCATCTCGTAGGTGAAGGAGGCGTCGTTGAGGCGCAGGCGGCCGATGGCGGCGCGCAGGTCCTCGAAGTCGGCGGCGTCGACAGGGAATAGCCCGCAGAAGACCACGGACTGGACCTGCTTGAAGCCGGTGAGGGCCTTGGCGGTGGGCTTCTTCTCGTCGGTGATGGTGTCGCCGACGGCGGCGTCGGCGACGTCCTTGATCTGGGCGGTGATGTAGCCGATCTCGCCCGGGCCCAGGCTCTCGACCGGGGTGTTCTTGGGGTTGAAGACGCCGACGCGGTCGACCAGGTGGGTGGAGCCCTCCTGCATCATGGCGATCCGCTGGCCCGGCTTCAGCTGGCCGTCGATGACGCGCACCAGGACGACGACGCCGAGATAGGCGTCGTACCAGGCATCGACCAGCAGGGCCTTCAGCGGCGCATTGATGTCGCCCTTGGGCGGGGGCAGGCGCTTGACCACGGCTTCCAGCACATCGTGGATGCCTACGCCGGTCTTGGCGGAGCATTCGACGGCGTCCGAGGCGTCGATGCCGATGACGTCCTCGATCTGCTGGCGCACGCGGGCGGGCTCGGCCGCCGGCAGGTCGATCTTGTTGAGGACCGGCACGATCTCGTGGTTGTTGTCGATGGCCTGATAGACGTTGGCCAGGGTCTGGGCCTCGACCCCCTGGGAGGCGTCGACCACCAGGATGGAGCCTTCGCAGGCGGCCAGCGAGCGCGAGACTTCATAGGCGAAGTCGACGTGGCCGGGGGTGTCCATCAGGTTGAGGATGTAGGTCTCGCCGTCGTCGGCCTTGTAGGTCAGGCGCACGGTCTGGGCCTTGATGGTGATGCCCCGCTCGCGCTCGATGTCCATGTTGTCGAGGACCTGGTTGGTCATCTCGCGCGCGGTGAGCGCCCCCGTCTCCTGGATGAGGCGGTCGCTGAGGGTGCTCTTGCCGTGGTCGATGTGGGCCACGATGGAGAAGTTGCGGATATGGGAGAGCTCGGTCGTCATGCGGCGGGGTCTAGCACAGAACGCGGCTTAGGCGAGGGGGGAGGCGAGGGCGGTCGAGGTCGGGCTCGACAAGGTGAACCACCAAGACACCAAGGTCACCAAGGAGCACCAAGAGGGTGGTGCGCGGCATGGGGCGTGGGTTTTTGCTTGGGAGGAAGAGGAGGGAGGGGAGAAGAGGGAGGGGCCACTGATGTCTTGAGGCCGAGCCTGGGCCGTTGAACGAAGGGGTCTTACTGCGCGCTTCGCGCGCGGCCGGTATTCGATTGCGCTGGGAAGGGAAGGCGCCGCTAGGCCTGTGCATCTCCCTCTTCTCCTCTCCCTCCTCTTTCTCCCGAGTCCAAAGCTGAGTGTGATCCGGCGCCGGCCTGCCAAGCGTCCCGCCGGCCTCTTGGTGATCCTTGGTGTGCTTGGTGTCTTGGTGGTTAAAGCGGCCTTCCGCCAATTCACGGTTTCCCCGTGTAGGCAGGGCAGGTCCGGCAGCCACCCATCAGGGAAGGTGTTGCCCACTCGCCCCGGTGGCGAAGCTTTCGGCCCTGCGGCGCCTGTTCACCTTGCGTCCCACGGCCACGGCCCTAAGTAGAGGCCGGGAACTTTAGGCTGGGCCGCCGAGCTTCTCCCTGCTGGCGGTCTTGGGGATAGGAAGCCAGATTTTGCAACGCACCCGTACTATCCGGGCGGCCTTCGCCGTGGCCATCATCCTGGCCCTGCCGCTGGCCGCCTGCGGCAAGAAGAAGGACGCCGCGGCCGCCGCGCCGCGCGCCGCCCTGACCATCAGCGTCGCCACCGCCCAGCAGACGCTGCTGCCGCGCACGGTGGACGCGTCGGGCACCATCACCGCCTGGCAGGAAGTCGCCGTGGGCGCGGAGACCGGCGGGCTGACCGCCGTGCAGGTGCTGGCCGACGAGGGCAGCTGGGTGAAGCAGGGCCAGCTGCTGGTGCAGATGGACGCCAGCGTGCTGATCGCCTCGGTCAAGCAGGCGGAGGCCGGCGTGGTCAGCGCCAAGGCGACCCTGGCCCAGGCCGAATCCGACCTGGCCCGCAGCCAGGAGCTGAACGCGAAGGGCTATCTGGCCAAGGCCGCCCTCGACCAGAAGGTGGCCGCCCAAGGCACGGCGTCGGCCAACCTGGTCTCGGCCCAGGCCGCGCTGGGCGCGGCGCGGGCGCGGCTGGCGCAGGCTTCCGTGCGGGCGCCGGTGTCCGGCTTGATCACCAGCCGCAAGGTGGTGAAGGGCCAGATCGTCACGGCGGGCGCCGAGCTGTTCACCCTGGTGCGCGATGGCCGGCTCGAGCTGGCGGCCCAGGTGCCGGAAACCCAGCTGGCGCTGCTGCATCCGGGCATGGCGGGGACGATCTCGTCGGACCAGGTGGGCCGGATGAGCGGCGCGGTGCGGGTCATCACGCCGGAAGTGGACCCCCAGACGCGCGTCGGGCTGGCGCGGATCGCGCTGACCTCGCCCGGCGGATTCCGGCCCGGCATGTTCGCCAACGGCCAGATCAATGTCGGCGCCCTGCCGGCGCTGACGGCGCCCCAGGGGGCGATTCTCTATCGCGACAACAAGCCGGGCCTGTTCGTCATCGACGCCCAGAACATCGCCCACTACCGCCAGGTGCAGACCGGGGCCAAGTCGGGTGACCTGATGGAGGTGACCTCGGGCCTGAACGCCGGCGAGCGGGTGGCCACCGACGGGGCGGGCTTCCTGGCCGACGGCGACCACGTGCGGGTCGCCGCGCGCGCGGCCCAGCCGCCGCCCTCGGCGTCTTCGGCGCGGACCCCGGGAGCCAACTGATGTTCCGCAACATCTCGGCCTGGTCGATCCGCAATCCGGTTCCGGTGCTGCTGCTGTTCGCGGTGCTGACCATCACCGGCCTGTTCGGCTTCATGAACATGCGGGTGAACAACTTCCCGGATGTCGATTTCCCGGTGGTCATCGTCACGGCGGTGCAACAGGGCGCCAGTCCGCCGGAGCTGGAAAACCAGGTCACCCGGATCATCGAAGACAGCCTGACGGGCATCAACGGCGTCCACCACATCTCCTCCACGGTGGGCGATGGCGTGACCTCCACGGTGGTCGAATTCAATCTCGGAACCAACCTGGAGAAGGCCACCAACGACGTGCGCAACGCCGTCGCCAGCGTGCGCTCGTCCCTGCCCGGCGACATTCCCGACCCGGTCGTGCAACGCCGGGAATCCAGCGGCCAGCCGCTGATCTACTATGTGGTGCGCGCGCCCCAGCTGAATGCCGAACAGCGCAGCTGGTTCGTAGACCATGATGTCACCAAGGTGCTGCTGGCCATCCCCGGCATCGCCCAGGTCAACCGCGACGGCGGCGTCACCCGCGAGATGCGCGTGGAGCTGGACCCCGACCGCCTGGCCGCGACCGGGGTCACGGCGGCGCAGATTTCCACCACCCTGAAGAGCTTCAACGCCGACCTGCCGGGCGGGCGCGCCACCATCGGCGGCGAGGAACGCGCCATCCGCACCCTGGGCGGGGCCAACAGCGTGCAGCAGCTGAAGGACCTGCGTATCAGCCTGCCGGGCGGCAAGTCGGTGCGCCTCGGCGACGTGGGCAATGTGGTCGACAGCTGGGGCGAGCCCCGGGGCCTGGCCCGCTACAACGGCGAGGACGTGGTCGGCTTTTCCATGCTGCGGACCCGCGACGGGTCGGAAGTCGCCCTGGCCAAGAAGGTGCAGGCGGCGGTCAAGACGCTGGACGACGCGCACCCGGAACTGAAGATCGAGGAGGTCACCTCCAACGTTGACTTCGTGAAGGACAGTTACGAGGCGTCGATGGAGACGCTGGGGCTGGGCGCCATCCTGGCGGTCATCGTGGTCTTCCTGTTCCTGCGCGATTGGCGCGCCACCTTCATCACCGCCGTGGCCATGCCGATGGCGCTCATCCCCACCTTCGCGGTGCTGGGGCCGATGAACCAGTCGTTCAACGTGGTCACCCTGCTGGCCCTGTCGCTGACCATCGGCATCCTGGTCGACGACGCCATCGTCGAGATCGAGAATATCGTGCGGCATATGCGGGAGGGCAAAGCGCCCTATCCGGCCGCCATCGAGGCGTCGGACGAGATCGGGCTGGCGGTGGTGGCCACCACCTTGACCATCGTCGCCGTCTTCGCGCCGACCGGCTTCATGCACTCCATGCCGGGCCAGTTCTTCAAGAGCTTCGCGCTCGCCGCCTGCGTCTCCGTGCTGTTCTCGCTGGTGGTGGCGCGGATGCTGACCCCGCTGATGAGCGCCTACATGCTCAAGGCCGACAAGAAGGAGCATCCGGATCCCTTCTGGATGGCCCCCTATCTGCGCACCCTGGCCTGGTCCATTCACCACCGCTGGATTGCCTTCGGCATTGCGACGGTCGCGCTGATCGGCTCGTTTGCCCTGGCGCCCCTGCTGTCCTTTGAGTTCATCCCGGCCGGCGACCAGGGGCTGACCGCCGCCTCGGTCGAACTGCCGCCGGGCTCGACGCCGGCCGACACCGAACGCGTGGTGGCCCAGCTGACCAGGCAGCTGCAGGCGCGGCCGGAGGTGACCAAGGTCTATGCCTCGATCGGCTCGGCCACCGTGGTCAACGGGCCGGGCGGCGGCGGATCGCTGGCCGACGTGCGCCGCGCCTCGGTGACCATCGTCATGACGCCCAAGGGCAAGCGCAAGCTGGGCCAGCAGGCGTTCGAGCGCGAGATGTCCCAGGAGGCGACGGCCATTCCCGGCGCGCGGATCTCCTATGGCCTCCAGGGCGGCGGCTCGTCCTCCACCATCTCCACCCTGCTGGCCAGCGATGACGGCGAGGCGCTGAAGCGCGGCGCGCGGATGATCGAGACCCAGGTGCGCGGCATTCCCGGCCTGGAGAATGTGGTCAACACCGCCGACATCGCGCGGCCCGAGATCCTGGTCAGCCCCAAGCCCGATCAGGCGGCGCTGATGGGCGTCTCGGCCGGGACCATTTCCCAGGCCGTGCGCGTGGCCACCCTGGGCGACGCCGATCAGCTGCTGCCCAAGTTCAGCGTCGGCGACCGCCAGATCCCGATCCGCATCCGCCTGACCGAAAACGCCCGCGAGCGGCTGGACGTGCTGCAGAACCTGCGGGTGCCGACCGCGTCGGGGGCGACCACCCCGCTGTCGGCCGTGGCAAACATCACCATGGGCGCCGGTCCCTCCCAGATCGACCGCCTGGACCGCAGCCGCAGCGCCACCATCACCGCGGAGATGAACGGCATCGCGCTGGGCGAGGCCAGCAAGCGCATCGACGCCCTGCCGGCCTGGAAGACCCTGCCGCCCGGCGTGCACAAGCAGGTCTCGGGCCTGGTGGAGAGCCTTCAGGACATGGTGGTGGGCTTCCTGTTCGCCTTCATCACCGGGATTTTGCTGATGTATGTCGTGCTGGTGCTGCTGTTCCGCAGCTTCCTGCATCCGATCACCATCCAGATGGCCCTGCCGCTGGCCATCGGCGGCGCGTTCGGGATGCTGCTGCTGTTCGGGCGCAACCTGTCCATGCCGGCCCTGATCGGCATCCTGATGCTGATGGGCATCGCGGCCAAGAACTCCATCCTGCTGGTCGAGTACGCCCTGGAGGCCATGCAGAAGCGCGGGCTGACGCGGCGCGAGGCGTTGATGGACGCCGCCCACAAGCGCGCCCGGCCGATCATCATGACCACCGTGGCCATGGGCGCGGGCATGCTGCCGGTGGCGCTGGGCTTCGGGGCCGATGTGGAGTTCCGCAGCCCCATGGCCATCGCCGTGATCGGCGGCCTGATCACCTCGACCCTGCTCAGCCTGCTGTTCGTGCCGGTGGTCTTCACCATCCTCGACCAGTTCAAGAGCTGGATGGAGCGGCGTTTCGCGCACCTGTTCGCGGCGCAGAAGGGGCATGTCGGCGAGGTTTCGCCGCATCCGGGAGAGTAGGGCGGTCCGCTCCGCAAGCTTGACAAGGCCGCATTCACGTCGGATTTGTATCACAAATGTAATTTGTGAGGGCGGTCATGCGCGGGTTCGTTGGTCTGGTCGCCGCAGGGGCGCTCGCCTTCTCAGGCTCGGCGGTTTCACAGTCCTTCACGCCGCCGGACCCTGCCGTCCTCGATCAGAGCGTCCTCGATCAGGGCGCCATCGACCAGGGCGTCATGGCGGCCCTGGCTCAGCGAGGCGTGCCCAGCGCCTCCATCGCCGTCGTGCGAGGCGGCAAGATCGTCTTCGCCAAGGCCTATGGGCGCCGCTCGGTCTCGCCTGATCGGCCCGCGACGACGGCGGCGCGCTACAACATCGGCTCGGTGTCGAAGCAGATGACGGCCACCGCCCTGCTCATGCTGGTCGACGAGGGGAAGCTGTCGCTCGACGACACGGTCGATCACTGGATGCCGGAGCTGACGCAGGCGAACCGGATCACGGTGCGCCAGGTCCTGTCGCACACGGCCGGCTACAAGAGCTTCTTCCAGGGCGAGTTCCTGCCCATTGAGGGCCATCGGGCGATCTCGCCGCGGGCGGTCGCGGACCGCTGGGCCAAGCAGCCCCTGGATTTCCCGCCGGGATCGGAGTGGAGCTACAGCAACACCGACTACACGATCGCCGCCCTGATCGTGGAGCGCGTGAGCGGCCGGCCCCTGGCGGCCTTCCTGCGCGAACGGATCTTCGCGCCGCTGGGGATGACCTCGGCGACCCTGGTCGCGGGCCGCCCGATCTCGGCGCAAGACGCCCGGGGCTACACCCGATATGCGCTGGGCCCGCTTCGCCCCGCACCCATCGTCGGCGACGGCTGGGCGCTGGGCGCCGGCGGCCTGTCGATGAGCGCCACGGACCTCGCCCGGTGGGACATCGGCGTCCTTCACCACAGCCTGCTGTCGGCGAAGGCCTATGCCGAGCAGCAGACGGCGGCCCCGTTGGCCGGCGGCAAGACCGCGCCCTATGGCCTGGGCGTCTTCGTGGATGAAGTCGGCGGGCATCGCCGCCTCGAGCATCCCGGCTCGGAGCACGGATATCTGACCGAAAACCGCATCTATCCCGACGACGACGCGGCCATCGTGGTGAGCGTGAACGGCGACTTCGGCGATGCCCAGAACGCGATCGCCGACCAGATCGAACAGTTGATCCTGGGTCTGCCGGCGCCGCCCAAGCCCGATCCCCGGCGCGCGCGGACCGCCGTCGACGCGGCGGTGCGGCCCCAGGACCTCGCGCTTGCGCACAGGGTGTTCGAGCAACTTAGCAGCGGGACGCTGGACCGGCGCCTGCTGACGGCGGACGCGAACCTGTATTTCACGCCGACCGCGGTGGCGGACTATCGCGCGAGCCTGGGGCCGCTTGGCGCGCCGAGCGCATTCGAGCGGCTTCGGAGCCTGAAGGCCGATGGCCAGGAGGTCAGCGTCTACCGGCTGATGTGGGCGGATCAGTGGATGGCCGCCGTGATGCGCGTCGACCCGGACGGGCGCGTGGCGGTCTTCAAGGTCTTCGCACCGGCTTAGCGGCGCATGATCCGTATCGACTGAGTTCGGCACAGGCGGGGCGTGCGGCTCGCTCCGCGCCGGGGATCGCGGTTAAGGTTGCGTTAACGAACGCGCCTCAAACACGCCGCATGGGGCGTGGAGTCTGGCCGCCGCTTCCCCACGGAGATTCTGCCCATGGACCGCCGCACCCTGATCGCCGCCGGGATCGTTTCGATGGGCGCCACGCCCGCCCTGGCGCAGGTGGACCACACGGTGGACGAGGGCGCGCAACGCCAGCCGCCGCCCCCGCCCGCGGACCGCGACGGCCATCCGCCGCGCGAGACCTACACGGTCGACGAGATCGTAGGCGCCACCTCCGACTTCTTCGGCGTCACCGCCGAGGCGGCGGGCGGCGCGGTGGAGCGGATCTTCAAGGATAACGGCCGGCCCACCGGCTACATCGCCGGCACCGAAGGCTCCGGCGCCTTCGTGTTCGGCGGCCGTTACGGCAAGGGCCTGCTCTATATGAAGGGCGAGGACACCAAGCAGATCTTCTGGCAGGGCCCGTCGGTGGGCTGGGATTGGGGCGGCAACGCCAGCCGGGTCTTCACGCTCTGCTATAACCTGCAATACCCCGACGCCATCTTCCGCCGCTTCCCGGGCGTGGAGGGCACCGCCTATCTGGTGGCCGGCATCGGCGTGAACTACGCCAAGGCCGACGACATCACCCTGGCCCCCATGCGCGCCGGCGTCGGCCTGCGGCTCGGCGCCAACGTCGGCTACCTGAGCTATAGCCGCACGCGCCACTACAACCCGTTCTAGGCGGCCCGTCCGCTCCGATTGAATCGGAGCGGTGCTCCAGGTGTTGCTGATCGACAGGTTGTCCGCCCGGCCTTCCTCCCTCTCAGACGTCATCCTCGGACTTGTTCCGAGGACCCCTGCGTCCGCCGTCATCCTTGGCTAAGGGGTAGCCTTGGCCGATCCGCCCTTCACACGACGCCGGTGGGTTGCCGAGAGAGGGGTCCTCGGAACAAGTCCGAGGATGACGATAGTGGGGGATGGGGCGCTCCGCCCAGCGCACCCCGGCGGCAATCTACTGAGAGTCCGGACCCCGGGCGGCGCGAACTTCAAGACTCTTGAGGGCGGCCGGACCTCTGCTACATCTCCCCGGTCACTGGGGATCATCCATGCGTCCGACACGCCGTTTCGTCGCTCTGGGCCTGGCCGCCGCGCCCCTGGTCCCCGCGCTCGCCAGAGCCACCGAGCCCGCCCGGGTACTTCGCCCGCCGGTGGCCGCCGTCGAGCCGGTGGTGGACGACTATTTCGGGACCAGGATCACCGACAACTACCGCTGGATGGAGGACCGCACGGGCCCCAGGTTCGTGGCCTGGGCCAAGGGCGAGAGCGCCTATGCGCGCCAGGAGCTGGACGCCATCCCCGGGCGCGACGACCTCCAGAAACGTATCGCCGCCCATACCGGTGGCGGGGCCTCGGTGACCGGGACCAAGCTGGCCGGCGGGCGCGTCTTCTACATGAAGCGCAATCCGGGCGAGAACAGCTACCGCCTCTATGTGCGCCAGGGCGTCGGCGGGCCCGAACGCGTGCTGGTCGATCCCGACAAGATCCCCACCGACGGGCCCCACTACGCCATCGACTATTTCGCCCCTTCGCCCGACGGCTCCAAGATCGCCGTGGGCCTGTCGCCGGGCGGCTCCGAAAACAGCGTCATCCATGTGCTGGACGTGGCGACGGGCGTCTATGCGCCGGACAAGATCGACCGCTGCGAATCCGGCTTCCCCAGCTGGCTGCCGGACGGCTCGGGCTTCTTCTACAACCGCTATGTGCTGCTGGGCGCGGGCGCCGTGGAGACCGACAAATACCAGAACAGCCGCGCCCTGCTGCACCGGCTGGGGACCAATCCCGAACAGGACCTGGCGCTGATCGGCACGGGGGTGGCGGGCTCGCCGGCCGTGACGCCGGTGGACCAGCCCTTTGTGATCGCCAACGTCGCCTCGCCCTGGGCCTTCGCGGTAATCTCCCACGGCGCGGATCCCGACCAGACCTTCTATGCCGCGCCCCTGTCCGACGCGGTCGCGGGCCGCGCGGCCTGGCGGCTGATCGCCGATGTGGCCGACAAGGTTTCCAATATCGCGGCCCACGCCGACCGCGCCTTCCTGCTCAGCCACAAGGACGCCCCGCGCTACCAGGTGCTGGAAACCACCCTGTCCAACCCCGACGCGGCCCACGCCAAGGTGGTAATCGCGCACGGCCCCCGCGTGATCCAGGACATGAGCCTGTCGGCGGAGGCCCTCTATACCCACGACCTCGACGGCGGCCTTGGACGGGTGAGGCGCTTCGACCTGGCCTCGGGCAAGCTGGAGGAACTGCCCCTGCCGTTGGAGGGCGCGGTGGGCGGCCCGCTCACCGACGAAGGCGCGCCGGACGCCCTGGTTGGCCTGCAGAACTGGGTGGTGGCGCCGACCGTCTACACGACGCGCGGCCTGACCGTGACGCCCACCAGCCTGATCCCGCCATGGAGCGACGACCTGTCGGCCTATGAGGCGCACGAGGTGATGGCCACGGCGGCGGACGGCACGAAGATCCCGCTGTCCATCGTCCACAAGAAGGGCTTCAAGCCGGATGGGACCGCGCCCGTCTGGCTCACCGGCTACGGCGCCTATGGCATCGCGCTCGCGCCGGCGCTGGCCAGCCGCTTCTTCACCCTGCTGGACGACGGCGGGGTCTATGCGGTGGCCCATGTGAGGGGCGGCGGCGAGTTCGGCGAGGACTGGCACCTGGCCGGCAAGCAGGCGACCAAGCCCAACACCTACAAGGACCTGATCGCCTGCGCCGAGTATCTGGTCGCCAACAGGTATGGCGCGCCGGGCACGCTGGCCATCGAAGGCCGCAGCGCCGGCGGCATCACCGTGGGCATGGCCATGACCCAGCGGCCGGACCTGTTCCGGGTGGTGTTCTGCGGGGTGGGCGACTGCAACACCCTGCGCTGCGAGAACGGCACCGACGGGCCGGCCAATGCGCTGGAATATGGCTCGGTGGCGACCAAGGCGGGGTTCGAGGCGCTGCTGGCAGTCGATAGCACCCAGCATGTGAAGGCGGGGGTGAAGTATCCCGCCGCCCTGTTCACCTCCGGCATGAACGATCCGCGCGTGGCGCCCTGGCAGCCGGGTAAGATGGCGGCACATGTGCAGGCCGCGAGCGCGTCGGGGCGGCCGGTCTTGTATCTGGTGGACTTCGATGCGGGCCACGGGATGGGCTCAACCAAGAGCCAGCGCGACCGGGAGTTGGCCGACCAGCTGGCGTTTTTGTACTGGCAGATGGGGAAGAAGGGCTATCAGCCGAAGACCTAGCTTCCCTCCCCGTCTGGGGAGGGACGACGGGCGAAGCCCGTCAGGGTGGGGGGAAGCGGATATGCGGCCTTCCACGCCCAAAGGGTAGGCGCCCGTCTATGCAGGGCTGTGAAACTGATGCGCCGGAAGAGGGGGCGGAGACCTGCATTGAGGGGCGCCTACTCACGTGGCGCTGTGGCCGCATAGTCACTTGCCCCACCCTGACCGCTTCGCGGTCTGTCCCTCCCCAGACGGGGAGGGAAGGGCGCGCGGTTTCTAGAATGCTTTTTCTACAGCTGCGCGCCTAAAGGGGTGTCCTCGCAATTCAGAAGGACGCCTCCCCATGGCCGACGCCAAGAAGACCAAGAAGGCCGCCAAGGCCGACAAGATTCCCAAGATGATCGACAGCGACATCGCGCGCCGCATCTGGCTGGCCGGCGTCGGCGCTTACGGCGAGGCCTATTCGGGCGTGCAGACCGCGGCCGGCAAGTGGGCCGATCAGGCCGGCGCGGCCTTCGACCAGCTGGTGGCCAAGGGCGAGGTCCTGGAAGACCAGGTCCGCGCCTCCATCGCCAAGGACCCCAACGGCAAGAAGGTGGCCGCCCTGGTCGCCGACACGGCCAAGAAGTCCAAGACCTTCCGCGAGGAACAGCGCGCCGCGCTGGAAACCCGCATCGCTGGCGTGCGCAAGACGCTGGGCGAGACGCTCGCGCCCTTCAACATGGCCGCGCTTGGCCAGGCGGTCGAGAAGCTGACCCTCAAGGTCGAGGCGCTGACCGACGAAGTCGCGGCCCTGAAGGCCGAGAAGGCCGTCAAGAAGATCGTGGCGCCCAAGGCCGACACGAAGGCTTCCTAGTCAGGTCGCGAGCCCGGCGACGGGCAGCATGATCTGGGCCGCCGCGCGGGCGACGAGTTCGCGCGGCGGTCCCGGGTCGCCCTGCAGTTCCAGGGCGATGGCATGGAAGGCGATGCCGGTGACCATCTGCCTGGCCAGGCCGTCCACCACCGCCGGCGAGGCCGCGATGGCGCCGGCGTCCACCAGCGCCGTCAGCATGGCGATGAGCGCCTGATGCTGGGCGCGCAACATCCCCTGAGCCGACGCCGCCAGCCGGGGGTTGCCCATGGCCAGGGCGGGTTCACGCCACAGGAAGCGCGCGTCCCAGGCCTCTTCCGTGAGGATGTGGACGTGGGTCCACAGGGTCTCCAGCGTGGCGGCCTCGCCCGCGCACTCGGCCAGCGCCGCCTCCAGCACCAGCGCCACCTCGGCGGCATGGGCGTCGGCCAGCTCGGCGACGATCTCGGGCCTGCCCTTGAAATGGTAGTAGAGGTGGCCGGGACTGATCCCCAGGGCGGTGGCGATATCCAGGGCCGATTGGCGTCCCGCCCCCTCGGCGTTGAAGAGGTCGCGGGCGGTCGCCAGGATGCGCTCGCGCGTCCCGCCGGCCCCTTTCGGGCCTCCCTTTGCCAAGCCTTTGGACAGATTGACTCTCCAGCCCCAATCCCCGGCATACTGCGCAGCGACGCAGCCCGGCGACAAGGATCGGGCGCGGGGAGGAACGGCATGGGTAAGGACGAGGGCGCCAAAGCCCGCAAAGGCGGAATCCGTCTGGACACCGGCGGCGCGACCGACACGGCGGGGGGCCTGAACCCCATCGTCGGCGTGGCGCGCGAGGACCTGGTGGGCGCGGTAAGCGCCATGCTGCGCGAGACGGCCGGGCGGCCGGTGAAGACCTTCAAGCACATGAGCGCCTTCGGCGGCGACGTCGTGAAGATCCTCCAGAACAAGTCGGAGCTGGCGCCGGGCGCCAAGGACAAGCGGTTCGCCGACGCGGCCTGGAGCACCAACCCCCTCTACAAGGGCGCGATGCAATACTACCTGGCCGTCCAGAAGGGGATGGCGGGCTGGATCGACGACGTGGACTTCGACGAGCTGGAGAAGGCGCGCGCCACCTTCGTCACCGGCATGATCATGGACAGCCTGGCGCCCACCAACAGCCTGATCGGCAACCCGTCGGCCATGAAGAAGGCCTTTGAGACTGGCGGCGGGTCGCTGCTCAAGGGCCTGTCCAATGCCTATGAGGACATGACCAAGAACGACGGCATCGTCAGCCAGGTGGACAAGCGGCCCTTCAAGGTCGGCGGCAACCTGGCCAACAGCCCGGGCGCGGTGGTGCATCGCACCGAGATGTATGAGCTGATCCAGTATCAGCCGGTGACCGATCAGGTGCGCGACTATCCGCTGCTGGTCATCCCGCCCCAGATCAACAAGGCCTATGTGAACGACCTGTCGCCGGACAAATCCATGGTCCGCTGGCTGACGGCGCAGGGCATCCAGGTGTTCATCGTCAGCTGGCGCAATCCGAGCAAGGAGCATGCGGCCTGGGGGTTGGGCGACTATGTGGACAGCCTGATCGAGGCCTCCGACATCGTGCGCAAGATCACCAAGGCGGAGAAGATCAACGTCTCCGGCGCCTGCTCGGGCGGGATCACCACGGCGACGCTGCTGAGCAAGCTGGCGTCGATGGGCGACAGCCGCGTCAACGCCATCTCGATGATGGTCTGCGTGCTCGACCCCGACCCGGCCGACAGCGAGGTCGGCGCCCTGGTCTCCAAGCATGGCATTGAGCTGGCCCGGCAGCGCTCGGCCAAGAAGGGGATTTTAGAGGGCTCATCGCTGTCGCGCACCTTCGCCTGGCTGCGGCCCAACGACCTGATCTGGAATTATGTGATCAACAACTACCTGCATGGCGAGGACCCGCCGCCCTTCGACGTCCTCTACTGGAACAACGATTCCACCAACCTGACCGCCGGCCTGCACAGCGACTATCTCGGCGTCTATGAGACCCAGCCCTTCCGCAATCCGGGGGAGGTGGAGTTGGCCGGGCACAAGGTGGACCTGAGCGCCGTGAAGCAGGACGTCTTCGTCGTCGCCGGGGTCACCGACCACATCACACCGTGGAAGGCCTGCTATCGGCTGACCCAACTGATCGGTTCGCCGAAGGTGGATTTCGTGCTGTCGCAGTCGGGCCATATCCAGGCGCTGCTGAACCCGCCGGGCAATCCGAAGAGCAAATACTTCCACTCCAAGGCCCGGCCGCCGGCCGACCTGGAAGAGTGGCTGGGCAAGGAGGCGGAAGAGCATGCCGGCTCCTGGTGGCCCTTCTGGACCGAATGGCTCAACGAGCGGGCCGGCGAGCTGAAGCCGGCGCCCAAGGCGTTGGGATCAAAGAAATATCCGCCGCAGGAGGCCGCGCCCGGCCTTTACGCGTTCGGCTAGTGATCGAGAGGGACCTGACCTTGGCCGCCACCAGAACGACGAGCCCGCGCAAGCCGCTGATGCAGGTGATCCGCGCGGGCGGACGCCAGCTGCGCGTGGCGGTGTGGCGGGGTAAGCCGGTCGCCGGGCAGGGGGAGAAGACGCCGATCCTGTTCTTCAACGGCATCGGGGCCAATATCGAGCTGATGGCGCCCCTGGCCGAATGGTTCCCGGACCGCGACCTGATCACCTTCGACGTGCCCGGCGTCGGCGGTTCGCCCAAGCCGGTGGCGCCCTACCGGCCCTGGACCATGGCCTGGACGGCGGCGCGGGTGCTGGACAAGCTGGGCTATACCCAGGTGGATGTCATGGGCGTGTCATGGGGCGGTGGGCTGGCGCAGCAGTTCGCCTTCCAGCATCCCAAGCGCACCAATCGCCTGATCCTGGCCGCCACCTCGGCCGGCATGATCATGGTTCCGGGCGACGTGGGCAGCCTGTCGAAGATGGCCGACCCCAAGCGCTATGTGGACCCGGACTTCATGCTGAAGAACTTCCAGGCCCTGTATGGCGGCGAAATGGGCGGGGCGGACGACCATGTCAGCCGCATCATGCCGCCGACCCGGACGGGCTATCTCTATCAGCTGGGCGCCATGGCCGGCTGGACCTCGCTGCCCTTCCTGCCCTTCATCAAGGCCCCGACCCTGGTGATGATGGGCGACGCCGACCGCATCGTGCCGCTCGTCAACGGCAAGGTCCTGGCGACGCTGTTGCCGAATGCCCAGCTGCATATCGTCGAAGGCGGCGGGCATCTGTTCCTGGTGTCGAAGGCCTCCACCGTGGCCCCGGTGATCCGCGATTTTTTGGATGATGGGGTGATCGAGACGAAGGCGGCGGCGTAGAAGGAGTGCGTCTACGGGCGAACTGCGACCAACCAATTGGTGATCATGCCCTCTAGATCGACATAGGGTATGCGCGACGGGTTGAAACCCAAGGTATCCGCGATCGCGGGCTTGTCGGCGGTGAAGCGATCATAGGCTTCCAAGATGCGCTGCGGTCCGGTGATCTTGCGACGAGAAGCAGTAGCCAGCCAGTTTCTTGTCGTCTCGACCGCCAGATGGATATCTGCATCGTGACCATGGATATCGACCCCGGCAAGGTCAGAGATGAACTTCTGATAGCGGCGGCGATCGATGTCCAAGACCAGGCACCGTTTCTGCCGATGAGAGTCTCCTCCGAACCGTTTGGCGCCCAGGAAAATGCCAAGCTCAAGCGGCATGTTGAAGCGTGGAAGCCCGTGTTCTGGGTCGAGGTCGGTGCGCGAAAGATCGTGGATGCCGTATCGGCAGCCTTCGATTATCTCGTAGAGCTTTTCGATGCGGGTTTGCCCCGCATCCTCCATTTCGCGCGCGGACCTAGGGCGGAAGCCGCAAGCGAAAATGGTGAAGACCAGTGCGTCGAACATCGGCGCATAAGCTTCGTCAAACGGACAATTTATGAAGACGTTGTTCGTCGAAGCGTCGGCGACAGACGTCAACCTTTATGGCCGGATACGACCGAATGCACGGCCTTGCGAATCTTCTCTTGTGCAACCGCGGTGGATTTGGTCGCCGGCTTGAGAACGAACTGCCCGGTCGCCGCGCTGCGTCCTAGCTTTGAAGATTGACGGCTGCTGCTTGTCTTGGCCATGTCGATAATGTGCCTATCACGGCGACAGGGTGCAAGACCCTTACTGGGCAACTAACTCTTCCCCACCACCCGGGTCAGCGCGTCCAGATAGCCCGCGAAGGCGCGCCGCCCGTCCTGGGTCAGGCGGATCTGGGTCAGCGGCTTGCGGCCGAGGAAGCTCTTTTCGATGGTCACATAGCCGGCGTCTTCCAGCTTGCGCAGGTGGACCGACAGGTTGCCCTGGGTCGCGTCCAGCGCATCCTTCAGCTCGGTGAAGTCGGCCACCTCGGCGTCGGCCAGATAGACCATGATCCCCAGACGCAGGCGCCCGTGGATGACCTCGTCGATGCCGCCGATGTCGCGTGCGGCCATGGACTAGCCCGCCTGCGCGGTGCGCATGAGCACATAGCCGGGAAGGGCCATGCACAAGACCAGGCCCAGGCCCACGACGGCGGAATAGAGAGGCGGCGTGTCGATGGTCAGGGCCATGGCGATGGTGGTGACAAACCAGCCGACCGCGACGGCGCCATGCCAGACCCTGCGGTTGACCTGAGCCGAGACCAGCCAGGCGGCGCCCTGCATCGCGCACACCACGCAGGGGTAGAGCAGCCAGATGGTCAGGCTGTGGTGCGCCGCCGCCACCAGGCCGAACACCACGATCATGACCGCATTGGTCGCCCCGGCCGCCGTGAAGGCGGCGTTGACCGCGCGGGAGGTCGCCCCGCCCTGGCTCTCGCCGCGCTTGGCGATGATGGCGGCGGTCAGGATGGCCAGGAAGACGACAGTGATACCGACCACCACGATCAGGGTAACCAGACCGGAGGGACGGATCACCCCTTGCGACTGGGCCCAGTGGAAGGCGCACTCCGCGCCGTAAAGCAGGCCGCCGGCCAGGAACAATTTACCGGTCAGGCGCTGTCGCGATCCGGTCCCCTGCACCAGACCCTTCAGATAGGCCAGGTCGTCTTGGGCGGCTTTCAGTTCGGCGTTCATGTCGGGATGTCCTTCGCGACTCGGGGGGCAGTGTCAGGGGAGCGGGGCATCGGGCTCAAGGGCCGTGTCGGCGGCGCGGGCCTTGCGGCCGCGGTTCACGGGCTTGGGCGTCTTGCGGCCGTTGAGGACGGCGCCGATGAAGCTGTGGCGCACCAGCAGCTGGTAGCTGGCGAACATCAGCGGGAAGGCGAGCGCCAGGATCAGCGGGTATTTCACGAACCAGGGCCAGGCGAGGTCTGAGACGAGGACCTGCAGCGCCATGATCACCGGGATGTGGATCAGGTAGATCCAGTAGGAGGCGTCGGCCACATAGCGGCGCGCGGGGCTCTCACGGTGCAGGAAGCGTAGGGCAGCGCCGATCAGGCCGATGGTCCAGCACCAGGTCGCGAGCGCATAGAGGCCGGCCACGAGCAGGCGGCGGTTGGCGTCGGGCTCGGGCGTCAGCACCGGCGTCACGCCGACCAGGGCCAGGACGGCCACCGTGGCGACGACGGCGACTGCGAGGTTCAGGGGCCAGCGGCCTTGCCAGGTCTTGAGCAGGTCGGGCTGGCGGTTGACCAGCCAGCCCAGGCCGAAGGCCAGGCTGAAGCCGGCGATGGCGGAGAGGTTGGGGATCAGGCTGGAGTCCGGGGTCATGATGCCGAACCACATCAGCCAGTTGGGCTGAAGCGCGAAGGCGGCGGCCAGGGGCAGGGCGATGAGGACCGGGGCCAGGGGGCCGCCGGCGACCAGGGTGACGAGGCGGTCGATGCCTCGGCGCAATCCGCCCGAGCGGTCGATCAGGGCCATCGGCGCGCGCAAGGCCAGCGCGCCCGCATAGAGCAGCAGCAGCACCCACAGGAACCACAGGTGGGTCAGGGGGAAGTTGGGCAGGGTGGGGAAGGCGGGCGGCGGGCCGGCCGTCGGATGGCCGTGGGAGGTCTTGACCACGGCCCAGACCAGGCAGGCGGTGATCGCCGAGATCAGGATCGGCCAGCCGACCACCAGCGGCAGGGCGATGCGCTTCAGCCGGTCGCCGACGAAGCTTAGCAATCCCCGGCGGTGGAAACTCATGTGGGCGAAATAGCCGGCGATCAGGAAGAAGATCGTCATGCGGAACATGTGCAGCAGGAAGAAGACCACGCTCAGCACCGCGCTGCGCTGGCTGTCCATGACGACCCAGATCTGCGGTCCCGGCAGGAAGGACAGGGTGGCGTGGAAGGCGACCCCGGCCAGCAGCGCGAAGCCGCGCACGGCGTCGAGGGCATGGAGGCGTTCAGAAGGCCGGTCGGTCATGTGGATCATCTCCCCGCGATGTGAGGAGGTCGATGTACGCGAACAGGTTTGAAATGTAAACCTGTCTATCTCTGCGCGGCTGTGGCCGGTCAGGTCTGCCTCAGCCCGCGCCCTGGACCACGGCGGCTTCGAACTTGCCGGCGTTATAGTCGGCGATGGCCTGATGAATTTCTTCGACGGTGGTCATCACGAAGGGGCCGTGGGCGACCACGGGCTCGTTGATGGGCTCGGCGTGGCCGAACAGGACGACGGCGTCGGTGGTGGCGGTTATCTCCAGGCTGTCGCCCTGGGCTGAGAGGGTGGCCAGGTGATGCTCGGGCACGGCCTTGCCCGCTACCGTGATCGCGCCGCGCACGACGTAGAGCAGCACGTCGCGGCCGGCCAGGCCCTCGAAGCTGACGCCGCCGCCGGCCTTGAGCCGCACGGTGGCCAGCATCACGCCGGTGAGGGAGGGGAAGGGGCCGGTGTGGCCGTTCCACTGGCCCGAGATCAGGTCCACCTCGCCCTGGCCGTCCGGCGTGGGCAGGGCGGGGATAGCGTCCTTCTGCAGGCCCAGATAGCGCGGCGGGGTCATCTTCAGCCGCGAGGGCAGGTTGACCCACAGCTGCAGCAGCTCCAGCGGGCCGCCCCGGCGCATGAAGTCCTCGGGCGACACCTCGGCGTGGACCAGGCCCGAGCCGGCGGTCATCCACTGGACGCCGCCTTCGTGGATGACGCTCTCATGGCCGGCGCTGTCGCGGTGGGCCAGGTCGCCGTCGAGGATGAAGGTCACCGTCTCGAAGCCCCGGTGCGGGTGGGGGCCGAACGGCAGGCCGCGGTTGCCGGGCCGGTAGGTCTGGGGGCCGTGGTGGTTGAGGAAGAGGAAGGCGCCGACGCCCGGCAGGCCGGGGCCGGGCACGGGCCGGCGGGTGACGAGATCGCCGATGTCGTCCCGCAAGGCGGGGTGCAGGCCGGTCAGGGTCTTGGAGGTCATGGCGGAAGGTCAGTCCAGGCTGAGCGCGGTGATGTCGCCGTCCCTTTGCCGGGGGCCGGAGAAGGCGTTGCGCAGGATGACCCACAGCTGATGCAGGCCCACGAAGAAGCCGACGATGGTCGACAGCGCCTGGAAGCCCTTCCACACCGTGTCCACCGCCCCGCCGAAGGCGAACTCGCTGATCGGATAGAGCAGCTTGGCGATCGCGATACGGAAACCCGCGTAGGCGCTCGAATATTCGATGGAGACGTGCTGCACATAGGCGTCCAGCACCGCGGCCAGCACCGGCGCCCAGAGCAGCGGCAGGGCCAGGACCAGGGTGGCCAGCACGATCGCCGCCTTGACCACGCCGGTGGCGCGCGACAGCAGGGCGTGGATGATGGCGGCCGCCAGGATCAGGCCCAGCACCAGGAAGATGACCGGCAGCATCATGTCGGCCACGGCGATCAGGCTGGCGTGGAAGAAGGTCGGCGCGGCCAGGCCGATGATCAGGGGCAGCACGAAGGCCAGCATCCACACCACGCCGTACTGGCTGAGGCGGGCTTTCAGGAGGTCGCTGTTCAGCATGGCGCTCGCTCGCGGTCGGAAGGACCGGGCGCAGGATTAACCTTTTTGGCGGTGTGGGGAAGCCCGGCGCGTTGGCGCTCAGGCCTTGGGCCAGGTCAGGTTGCGGTCGCGCAGCGAGGGGGTATGCAGCCGCTGGTAGTCCGGGACGTCGCCGCCGCGGACGATCATGTCGAGCAGGGCCGCGCCGCTGCAGCCCGCGGGGGGCGGCGCGTCGTGCAGCGAACGCCAGAGCGCGGCCGCCTCCTTGTCGATCCGGTCGTCACGCCTACTCATGGTTTCAGTCCCTTCTGGGGGAGCAATCCCTCGCGGGGGGCGCGGTTCCAGGCTTCACCGTGCGCCGGCCGACTCAAAGATGTTGATCCACAAGGATTTTGTCGCCGGCCGACAGATCGAGTCGGCGCGCCGACAGCCGCTGGGCGCGGGCCTCGGCGGGCCGGCCGAGGCGGGCCAGGGCGTCGCCCCAATGCAGGTGGTTTCGGCCCCAGCGCGGCGCCAGGCGCTCAGCCTGGCGGAACTTCGCCTCCGCGCCCTTGGCGTCGCCCTGACGCAACAGGACTTCGCCCCAGAGCTCATACGGGTCGGCCCATTTCGGCCCCAGCAGGGAGGCTTGGCGCAGGTGGGTCAGCGCGCGGGCCAGGTCGCCCCGCGCCAGCAGGCTCCGGGCCCAGTCCACATGGGCGCCGGGCAGGGACGGTCCCTGGCGAACCGCCTCGGCGAACCAGCGGTCGGCCATCGTCCAGTCGCCCCGGGCCGAGGCGATGGCGCCCCGGGTCTGGACGCAGGAATAGCAATCGAGGGACGTCAGCGCGATCAAGGCCTCGGCCGCGGCGGCGTCGCCCAGCCGGGCCTTGGCGAGGGCGAGGCCCGGAATGGCGGTGGTCATCCAGCTGGCGCGGGTATCGGCCCCGACGGTGGAGCCGCGCGCCAGGATCGCGGCGGTGGGCGCGCTCAGGGCGGCGACCACGCCCGCCCAGTCGTCGTTCAGCGCGGCCAGGGCCCCATCGGCGGAGGCGGGCAGCAGGTCCGCATCCGGGAAGCCGACCAGGATCGGACGCGTCACGTCCCAAAGATCACGCGCCGCCGACAGGTCGTGGCGCTGGGCCAGCATGAAGACCCGCTGGAACGACAGGAAGGCGTTGGGCTCGCGCGCCTGACTGGCCAGCAGGGCGCGGTCCGCGCCGGCATAGTCGCCGAGGGAGGCCGCGACCAGACTGTCCCACTGGGGGCCCATGACCGCCAGCGCCGAGGGCGACATGAAGCGCGCCCCGTCCGAGCGCAGGGTCGCCGCGGCCCTGCGGTTGTCGGCCAGGGCGGCCTCGTCATGGCCCATGTTGGCCTCGGCCCCGGCGCGGTTGGCATAGGCGAGGTTGAAGCGCGGCTCGAGCGCGACGCCCTGGTTGGAGACGCGCACCGCGCCGGCGAAATCGCCCTCCTGCTGGAGGATGAGATTGAGGCCCGCATAGGCCCAGACGCGGTCGGTGCGCTCGCCATTCTGGGCCAGCCGCTGCAGCGCCCGCTTCGACTGCGCCACCGAGGCGGGGTCGCCCTTGCGCCACAGATAGACGGCGTAGCGATAGGGTTGGGTGGCGGCGTAGATGTCCTCGGCCGCCTGCTGGACCATGGCGTCGAGGTCGTCCTCGGTCCCGGGGTGCAGCCTGGCCGGCTTGGCGCCGGTGCGGGCGGTCAGCACCAGCCCCTTGGGCGTGCGGAAGACCTCGCCGGTGATGGCGGTCTGGTGGCCCAGCCATTCCACCAGCAGGCGCTGCAGTTCGCCCACGGAGACGCCGGTCTCCGGAATCTGGATCTTGATGTCGCCGTTCCAGTTGTTGGCGTAGGTCGCCGAGGCCCGGTAGGAGTTGGTGGCGGCGTCCATCTCCTCCAGCTTGTCCAGCAGCCGCGCGGCGACCACCTGGCCGGTGACCCCCTTGGCCGCCATGTCCGGCGGCACCGAGAAGGGATGCACCACCAGCCCGCGCTCATGGGCGGCCGACCAGACCAGCAGGCCGACGGCGAAGGCGGCGGCGACGCCGGCCAGCCCCAGCAACAGGCGCAGGATCACGCCCACCCTGGCCTCGGCGATCTGCAGCTTGCGGTGATGCAGGTCGGCGTCCAGCAGGGCGGCCTGCTTGACCAGCACTGCGCGGGCCGGACTGCCCGGCGAGACGTCGCCGCGTTCGGAGTCCAGCGCGATCTCGAGCGGATCGAAGCTGTCGGGCAGGGGACTGGCGGGCTTGCGGGCCATCAGCGGCCGATCTGAACCGGGCGTTCGAGGGCGGCGCGGTCGCCCGGCGACAGGTCCATGCTCAGCGCCGCCTGCCTCTGGGCAAGAGCTTCGGATTTGCGGCCCAGACGGTGCAGGGCGGAGGCCCACAGCAGGTGGTTGCGGCCCCAGCGCGGGGCGATGGCGTCGGCGGCGCGGAACTTCTCTTCGGCGCCCTTGGCGTCGCCCTTGGCCAGCAGGGCCCGGCCCCAGTAGGTGAGGGGGTCGGCGTAGCGGGGCGCGTTGGCGGCGGCTTGGCTGAAGCGGGCGATGGCGGCGTCGGTCTGGCCGCGGGCCAGCAGCACCCGGCCCCAGGCGAGGTAGGCGCGCGCGATGGACGGCGCCGATTTCACCGCAGCGGCGAACCAGCGGTCCGCACCGGCGGGGTCGCCGGCCAGGGCGGCGATCTCACCCTGGGTGACCATCACCGTGTAGGCGTCGGCCGGGGCCTGAGCCAGCAGGGCGCGGGCGCCGGGGATGTCGCCGGTCATGGCGCGGCCGAGCGCGACGTTGGGCAGGGTGAAGTGCAGCCAATAGACGCGGAAGGGGGGCGTGAGCGGCATGGCGCCGCTGAGGATGGGCTCGGCGGCGGCGAGGATGCCCGCCCAGTCCTCGCGCTCGCGGCGGTCGAGGATCCACAGGTCGCGCGCCTCGAAGGGCGCCTCGGCCAGCAGGCTTGCCGGCATGGTCCGTTCGGCCGCCAGCGGCTCATGCAGCCGCACCAGCAGCTCGGCCTTCTGGGTCAATCCGGGCGTCGCGCTGGTGTCGCCCAGCGCCCGGGCATAGCTGTAGAAGGCGTCGGCGTCGGTGAGGGCCAGGCGGTAGTCGCAGACCAATATGTCGAGGTGCAGGCGCGCGTTCAGCTGGTTGTAGCGGGCGAGTTGCGGGTCGATGTCCTTGGAGTGGGAAAACAGCGGGACGGCCTTGCGCATGATGGCCACCGCGGCTTCCGGGTGGTCGGCGCTCTCGGCGGAGAAGCTCAGATTGCCCATGGCCGGGGCGAAGTTGGGGGTCTCGGCCAGGGCGCGGCGGGCCTCCTCCTCGCCCCGGGCCGGATCGGACAGGCGGTGGGCGGACGACAGGCCCGACCAGGCCCAGGTGCGCTCGCGCCGGTCGTCGGACAGGGTCTGCTTCATCAGCACGGCTTCGGCGTCGTCGCGCTTGCCGACCAGGGTGGCGTAGATGAAGTAGCGATAGGGCTGGGACTGGCGATAGAGGTTGAGCGCCGACTTGCCGAGCAGCTCGTCCACGTCGCCCTTTTCGCTGAACACCCGCTCGCCGCCGGTCGATCCGGCGCGCACGGTCAGCGCCAGGCCGCCGGGCTTGCCGTCCTTGGGCGCGGTCCTGACCAGCTCGCCGCTGATGCGGGTCTGGTGGCCCAGCCAGGAGCGCAGGAAGCGTTCGAGTTCGCCGATGGAGACCCCGGTGCTGGGGATCTCCACCTTGGCGTCGCCGGACCAGGAGGAGGCGTAGCTGGCCGAGCGGCGCAGGCTCTGGGTCTGGCCGTCGAGGGTGGCCAGCTTGTCGAGCAGCTCGGTGGCCAGCACCTGGCCGGTGAGGCCCTGGGCGGCCAGGTCGGGCGGGGTGGAGAAGGGCTCGATGACCAGGCCGTGGTCATGGGCGGCGTCCCAGACCATGAGGCCGAGCGCCGTGGCCGCGGTGACGCCCGCCAGCCCGGTCAGGGCCTTGAGGATCATGCCCACCCGCTCCGAGGCGATCTGCATCAGGATCAGGCGGTTCTGGTTGACCAGCAGGGCGCGCGCCGGGCTGTCGCGCGCCGGGTCGCCGCGCTCGGCGTCCAGCGCGATCTCAACCGGATCGTAGCTGTCGGGCAGGTCGGTGGGGGTGGGGGCGCGCGGCTTACGGGCCATCAACGGCCCCCGCGCGGCAATGCGTCGTACAACGAAAACAAAGCCCAACCCCCGAAAACGCCGTCACTTTAGAGGCCAACCGCCGTGCTCGGCAATCCGCCGCGCCGATCAGCGTCCGCCCTTCAGCAGATAGTCCAGGCGGGCTCGGTCACCGGGCGAAAGCCAAAGTCCTCGGGCCGTCAGCCACTGCGCCCGCGCATCGGCGGCCCTGCCCTGACGCGCCAGAGCCTCGCCCCACATCAGGTGGTTCCTGCCCCACATGGGCGCCTCGAAGCCGGCGGCCTTGAACTTTGCTTCGGCCAACTTGGGGTCGCCGGTCAGCAGCAGACCCTCGCCCCAGCCTTCGAGGGCGTCGGCGAAGTGCGGGCCGCGCTGGGCGGCGGCCTTGAACCAGAAGATCGCCCCGGCGGCATTGCCGCGGTCCAGGACGCTGCGGCCCCAGGCCTCGTAGGCGAAGGGGACGGAGGGGTTGCGGCGCGTCGCCTCGTCGAACCAGTGGTCGGCGCCCGCCCAGTCGCGCTTCAGGCTGGCGACCCGGCCCCGGCTGGTCAGGCAGGGTTCGCAATCGAGGGAGGTGCGGGCCAGCAAGGCCTCCGCGTCTGCGAAGCGGCCGAGGTGCGCCAGCGCCTCGGCCTGCGGCGGCCACACAGTGGAGCGCAGCAAGTCCACCCGCGCGCCTTGGAAGCCGCTCGCGCTCGCCGTGGCGGCCATGGCCTCCAGCGGCCCGGCCTGAGCGACGACGCCCGCCCAGTCGCCCCGGGCCTGGTCACAGAAGAGATGCGGGCTCACCAGCGCGCCGTATTGCGCCAGCGCGGCGGAGGCGGCGGCGTCGTCCGGGCCGGTCATGGCCGCCCAGCGGCAGGCGTCGGCGGCGTCGTGGCTCACGGCGGCGGCGTTGGCCCGGCTGGATGGGCCGCTGGCCTGGCTGCCGTAGAAATCCGGCAGCGCCAGGAACTGCTCCAACTGGGCGCGCGCGGTCCTGAAATCTCCGCTCAGTTGGGCGACGGCGCTGAGACTGCCGATCAGGAGTTGGGGAACCAGCTTGGCGTCGATCTGGCCATGATCGGGCCGGCGCATGGCCGCCACCACATGGCGGGAATCGTCCAGCGCGGCCTCGGTGTGCCCAACGGCGCCCTCCACGGTGGCCAGGTTGCTCCAGGCCAGGGTCAGGTTGGGGTTCTGGGCCAGGGCCCGGCGATGGCCCTCGATGGCGGAGCGGGCATCGGGATCGATATTGGCCAGCCCTTCCAGGGCCCAGGCCCGCTCGCCCGGTTCGCCATGTGCGGCCAGCTCACTCAGCACCTTGCGGCCTTCCTCGACGCGGCCGTTCTCCCAGAGATAGGTGCCATAGCGGTAGGTCTGGGTGCGTCCGTAAAGCGCCTCGGCGCCCTTGCGCATCAGCACGTCGACCTGCCCCGGCGCGGCGTTGGCCACATCCGCCGGCTGGCCCGGCAGGCGCACCACCAGCCTCAGCCCCGTGGCCGTGTGCACCAGGGCGCCGGAGACATGCACCTCATGCCCCAGCCAGCCGCGCAGCAGGCGCTGCACCTCGCCGATGGAGACGCCGGTGGAGGGGATCTGCACGCTGATGTCGCGGGCCCAGGCGTTGGCGAAGCTCTCCGGCGCCCGGGTGGACTGGGTGGCCGCCTGCAGGGCGTTGAGCTGGTCCTGCACCTCCGAAGCCACCTCCTGGCCGGTCAGCCCTTGGGCCTGCAAATCCGGCGGCACGGAAAAGGCGTCGATCACCAGCCCGTCGGCGTGGGCCGCATCCCACAGCAGCGCGGCGACCAGCGCGGCCGCCGCCAGCCCCGCCGTCGCGGTCAGGGCCTTGAGCACCAGCGCCCCGCGCTCCGAGGCGATCTGCAGGTTGCGGTGACGCAGGTCGGCGTCGGCCAGGGCGTTGTGCTTGATCAGCAAGGTGCGCGCCGGGCTGTCGGGCGCGGTGTCGCGGCGTTCGGCGTCCAGGGCGGTCTCCAGCGGATCGAAGCTGTCGGGCAGGGGATCGGGCTTGGGCGCCATCAGCGGCCGCCCTTGATCAGATTGTCCAGCCGCGCCCGGTCAGTCACGGCCAGGTCCATGCCGCGGGCGGCCAGCCATTGGACCCTGGCCTGATCGGCCATGCCCTGCCGGGCGAGAGCCTCGCCCCACATCAGGTGGTTGCGGCCCCAGCGTGGCGTCAGGGGATCAACCGCGGCGAAAGCGCGAGCCGCCGCGCGGGCATCGCCCTTGGCCAGCCAGGCCTCGCCGGCCACTTCGCGCAAGTCGGCGTAGCGGGGAAATTTGGCGATGGCGGGCGTGAGCAGACGCAAGGCCCCGTCGGCATCGCCGAAAGCCAGCAACGCCTTGGACCACTCGAGCTGGGCCTGCGGCAGGCTGGGACCTTGCCGGGCCGCGTCGGCGAAGTAGCGCATGGCGGCGGGGCGGTCGCCGGCCAGGGCGGCGATCTGCCCGCGCGTGATCTGGCAGTGGTAGCAGTCGGCCGGCGCGTCGGCGATGGCGGCCTGCGCCTCGGCGAAGCGGCCCTCATGCGCCAGGGCCAGGGCCAGGCGGCCCCTCACCCAGATGCGCGCCGCCTGCAGGCTGGTGTAGTCGTGCTTGGCTTCCATCACCGCCAGGCTGGCCCGCGCCAGCTGCTCGGCGCGCGGCCAGTCGCCAAGCTCGGCCGCCGCCCAGTATTCGAAGGCCGTGTCGCCGTTGGTGAGCAGGGAGATGCCGGCGTTGGTGACATCGGACAGCAGGCCGGGCGTCGCCCGCGCCGCCGTCAGCTCGTGCATGCCGAGCAGGTTGTAGGCGACGTTGTTGGGCTGCAGGGCCGACACGGACATGTAGCTGACGTCTATGCCCAGGGACCGCTTCGACGCCGCCAGCGCGCTCTTGAAATCGCCCACGGCCTGGAAGGCGCCGCCCACGTTGGTGGCGCCGATCTTGATGCCGGTGTCGGACAGGCCCCCGCCCCCGCGCTGGAGGATTTCGGAGGAGCGCTTCTGCGTCTGATAGGCCACTTCGTCGTGGCCCAGGAAGATTTCGGCGATGGACCAGTTGAGGTAGCCAAGCCCCTGGTTGGGGTCGAGCTGTACGGCCATGCGCGCCGCATCGGCGGCGCCCTCCATATCGGACAGTTCCAGCAGGTTGCTGATCTGGGCCCAGGCCCAGGGCTTCTCGGAAGCCGGGCCGGTCTCGGCCAGCTCGCGGACGACGGCCATGGCCTCGTCGATGCGGCCTTTCTTTTCCAGGAACTTGGAGTAGCGGAAGGGCTGGGTGTCCTTGAACACCGCCTCGGCGGCCGACTCCAGCAGCGTGTCGAGGTCGGCCTCGGGGCCGGTGAAGCTGTGGGACCCGAGGGAGCCGGTGCGCACGTTGACGGTGATCTGGCCGTCCGGGCGGCGGAAGACCTCGCCGCCGATGGTGGTGCGGTGGGAGAGCAGGCTGCGCAGGTAGCGGTCGAGTTCGCTGATCGAGACGCCGGTCTCCGGGATTTCCACCTTGATGTCGCCGCCCCAGTCGCCCTGGAAGGTCTTGGCGGCGCGGAACGAGGTGGCGTCGGTGTCGATCGCGCCCAGCCGGTCCATGACCTGGGCGGCCAGGACGTCGCCGGAGAGGCCCTTGGCGGCCATGTCCGGCGGGGAGCGGAAGGCGGTGATCACCAGGCTGCGGTCGTGGGCCGCGTTCCAGATCATCATGCCGAGCAGGACCACGACCACCAGGCCGGCGAGCCCGGTCATCACCTTCAGCACGGCGCCGAACCGCTCGGAGAGGATCTGCAGGCGCCGGTGCCTGCGGTCATCGCCGATCAGCTCGATCTGCGCCAGCAGCAGGCGGCGCGCGGGGCTGTCTTCGGCCGGATCACCGCGCTCGGCGTCCATGGCTATTTCGACGGGATCGAGGCTGTCGGGGAGGGGCGAGGACTTGCGGCCCATCAGCGGCCTCCCTTGAGCAGATGATCGAGCCAGGCGCGCTCGCCGGAAGTAAGGTCGAGGGTCTGGGCCGTCAGCCACTGCGCGCGCGCTTCGTCCGCCCGGCCCAGCCGCATCAACGCCTCGCCCCAGTGCAGGTGGTTGGCGCCCCAGCGCGGCGCGAAGACGTTGGCCTGGCGGAACTTCGCCTCCGCGCCCTTGGCATCGCCCTGGCGCAGCAGGGCCTCGCCCCAGTATTCCAGCGGGTCGGCGAAGCGGGGCCCCTTGACCGCCGCCGCCCGCGCCGCCGCGATCGCGCCGGCCGGATCGCCCCCGCGCAGCCTGGCCCGGGCCTGAACGGCCTCGGCGAAGGGCAGGCTGGGCCCCTGGCGGACGGCCAGCGCGAACCATCGATCGGCCTGGGCGCGGTCGCCCTTCAGGCTGGCGACCTCGGCGCGGGCGATAAGGCAGGGGTAGCAGTCGCGCGGCGTGGCCTGGATCACCGCCGACGCCTCGTCGAAGCGGCCCATCCGGGCCAGGGCGATGGCGTTGACGGGCGCCTGGAATGTCGTCGCCTGCACGCGGGCGCTGGGCACGGACCAGTCGGCGGGCGGGGCGCCATAGCGCGTGGCGGCCAGCACGGCGGGCCAGTCCTGCCGCTCCAGGGCGATCTGGCCCAGGCGCCCGGCAATGATCGCGTCCCGCGCCTGCAGGCTGCTGTTGAGCCCGCTCGCGGGCGGGCCCTTGTCGATGGCGTCCCACTGGTTCTGGGCGGCCGTGGGCTCGTGGCAGGCGGAAAAGCTGCGCACCGCATCGATGGGATATTCGGAAGCGCCGGAGATGTAGGCGCCGCTCTTCAGCTGCGGCAGGAACAAGGCCTGCGATGCCAGGCAGTCCCCGACCAGCTGGGCGGCCTGGGCCCGCGCCACGGCGACGCGGATCACCACCAGCGACGGCTGCAGATCGCCGGCATGGGCGCCCTGCATGGAGCCGGGCTGGCGGCGGAACAGGGCCAGGGCGGCCTCGTCGTGGCCCTCGGCCATTTCCAGGACGGCCAGATTGCCGTTGGCGGGCGGGTTGAACGGGTCCAGGGCCAGGGCCGCCACCGCGGCCGGCCGGCCGGCCTCCGGGCCTTCGGTCCAGGTGATGGTGTTGGATAGCGCCGCCAGGGCCCAGGGCCGCTCGCTGGCCGGGCCCGTCTTGATCAGGGCGCGGAAGACCGTCTTGGCCTCCTCCACGCGGCCGCGCCCGCGCAGCCAGATGCCGTAGCGATAGGGCTGGGTGTCCTCATAGACCTTCTCCGCCGCCTTCTGGATCAGGTCTTCCAGTGAACCCGCCGGTCCGGTGAAGCGCTGGCCGGGATGGCCCCCCACCCGCGCGGTGACCGCCAGCGAGCCGTCGTCGAGCATTTCCACCAGGCCCGACACCCGCGTCTGGTGGCCCAGCCAGTCGCGCAGGTAGCGGTTGATCTCGCCGATGGAGACGCCTGTCGAGGGGATATCGACCTTGATGTTGTCGCCCCAGTTGTTGGCGATCGACGAGGGCGCGCGGCCGCTGCCGGTCTGGCTCTGCATGAGGGCCAGGTTGTCCTGCAGCTTGGACGCCAGCGCGTCGCCGCTCAGGCCCCGGCGGGCGAAGTCCGGGGGCGCCTGGAAGGCGGCGATGACCATGCCGTGGTCGTGGGCGGCGCTCCACACCATCGACCCCAGGGCCAGGGCCACCACGAGCCCGGCCAGCCCCGTCGCCGCCTTCAGCGCCACCCCGGCGCGCTCCGAGGCGATCTGCAGGCGCACCAGCCGCGTCTGCTCCTTCATCAGCACCCGCGCCGGGCTGTCGGGCGCGGGATCCCCGCGCTCGGCGTCGAGCGCCATCTCAAGTGGATCGAAGCTGTCGGGCAGGGGCGGGGGCGTGCGGGCCATCAGCGGCCTCCGCGTTGCAGGTAGGCGAGGCGCGAGCGGTCGCCCGGCGACAGGGTCAGGCCGGCGGCGATGCGCCATTGCGCCTGGGCGTCGCTCGCCCGCCCCAGCCGCCTCAGGGTCTCGCCGAGGATGACGTGGTTGCGGCCCCAGTTGGGGGCCAGGACGGCGGCCCTGCGCAGCTTCGCTTCGCCGCCCTTGAGATCACCCTGGCGCAGCAGGGCGTCGCCCCAGTAGCACCAGGCGTCGGCATAGCGCGGGCCCTTGGCGGCGGCCTGGGCGAAGAGGGCCGCCGCGCCCGCCGCGTCGCCGCGCGCCAGCTTCACGCGGCCCCAGCGGACATAGCCCATGGGGATGGACGGGGCCTGACGGATAGTTTCGGCGAACCAGCGATCCGCTGCGGCCCGATCGCCCTTGAGGGCGGCGATGTCGCCGCGCGCCATCAGGCAGTCGTTGCAGTCCAGGTCCGTGGGGCCGATCAGCGCGTCGGCGCCGGCGAAATCACCCAGGTGGGCCTTGGCGACTGCCGTGAGGGCGAGGCGATACAGGGGGAAGATGAACCCAGGGGATGCCGCCCACGGCGCGGGCGGGCTTGGCAGGGGCCAGCCGGCAACCCTGCGCCAATCCTCAAGAGAAGCCGCCCTTTCGAAGTCCAGGTCCGCCAGCACATCGGCATGGGTCAGGACGGGAGCATAGAAGCGCCGGTCGCGGTCATAGCCCGCCAGATCGTGCGCCCAGATCAGGTCGTCGAGCCGCGCCGGGATCGAAGCCTCGCGGTTGCCGTTGTACTCGATCATGCCCAGTTGCCGCTCGTGGTCGGCGGCGGCGGCGGAAAAATCACCCAGCAATTCATCGAGGAGCGCGCGCGTGCCCTGCTTGACCTGGGCCTCCGCGTCCGGGGCGATCTTGGGGTCATGGCCTTGCGCCAGCAACTGACGACTGACCGTGAGGATCTGCTCCGGGACCGACAGCGAGGCGTAGGCATCGCTCAGGTTCCACAGAGGCTTTTGCGCGGTCGGATCGATCTCGATCGCCCGCCTGGAATAGAGGATCGCCGTGCGGCAGTCGTGTTGATAGACGCAGCTGAAATTCGCCAGGCCGGCCAGGGCGAAGGGCTGCTCTTCGGTAGAGCCGAAATAGGCCAATTGCTGCAGCACGGCGTGGGCCTCGTCATACCGCCCCGTGCCGCGAAGATAGATGGCGTAGCGGTAGGGCTGCTGGTCCTGGTAGAGGCCCAGCGCCGCCTGCTGCAGCAGACCGTCCAGGTCGTCGCCCTTGACGGTATAGGTCTGGCCGACCCCGTCGCCGGCGCGCACGCTCAGTTGCAGGCCGCCGGCGGTGCGGGAGACCTCGCCGGAGACGTGGGTCTCGTGGCCCAGCCAGCCGCGCAGGAAGCGTTGCAGATCGTCGAGCGAGATGCCGGCGCCGGGGATTTCCACCTTGAAGCCGGAGGCCCAGTCATTGCCGTAGCTGGAGGGCGCGCGGGCGCTGTCGGTCCTGGCCTGCATGTCGCGCAGACGGTCCAGGAAACGGGCGGCCACCGCCTGGCCGGTGAGGCCCTTGGCGGCCAGATCGGGCGGGGTCGCGAAGGGCTCGACCACAAGGCCCCCGGCGTCGTGGGCCTGCCAGGCGAGGATGCCGAGCACGACGGCGGCCGTCACGCCGGCCAGCCCCGTCAGGACCTTCAGGACAAGGCCCGCGCGCTCGGAGGCCACCTGCAAGGCGCGGTGGCGAAGGTCGGCCAGCACCAGGCGGTTCTGATTGACCAGCAGAACGCGCGCCGGGCTGTCGGGCGCCGGGTCGCCGCGCTCGGCGTCCAGGGCCGTCTCCAGGGCGTCGAAGCTATCGGGAAGGGGCGCAGGCTTGCGGGCCATCAGCTCGCGCCATGCGAAGATGTGAATGTCGGCGGCCGCACGGTTTTCAATCCCCCGGAGAACACCGGTCTACTTTAGAGGTTAAGCTTGCGCCTCGGCAATCGCGGCATGGCCCGCGCCAACAGATAGCGTGATCGGAGGCGCCGGCCCCCCTGAGGCTTTCCCCCCTGAGGCTTTCCCCGCCTGCGGCTTTAGGGCCACGGTCGGCGACAACCGCCTTGCACGGGGTTTGACCAATTCCCGTTCGCGGCGTATCCAGCCCCATCGCCGGGGACATGGGGTCCCGCGGCCCACGCGAGTTCTTAGAACCATGCTGGCCAGTTCTTGCATGATCCTAAAGCCGGTTACCGCCGCGCCGAATGGCGCGGTGCGCACCCGCGCCGCTCGCGAGGAAAACGCCGCCTAGATCGCTCAAGACGATCTGCCGCTTCCCCTCCCGAGCCCTTAAGGCCCCGGAGGGAAAACCCCACCATCAGGCGCTTTCGGGCTCGGGCTTCATAAGAAGAAGTCCACGACCATGACCGCCCCGATACCAAAGACCGCCTTCGACCATCACCATCATCGCCAGGCCCGCCGCGCCGCGTGGCTGAGCGAGGCCCGCGCCCTGCTGGTGCTGGCCGCGCCGATGATCATTACCCAGCTGGCCCAGATGGCCATCATGACCACCGACATCGTGCTGCTGGGCCGGCTGTCGAAGACGGCGCTCGCCTCCGCCGCCATCGGCAACGCCATCTACTACTTCACCTGGCTGACCGGGTTCGGCCCCGCCTCGGCGGTGTCGCCGATGATCGCCCATATCCGTGGGGCCAGCCCGCGCAACCGCGCCGGCATCCGCGCCTCCGTGCGCATGGGCCTGTGGGCGGTGACGCTGATCAGCCTGCCCCTGACCGGCATATTGCTGGTGGCCAGGCCCATCCTGCTGTTCCTGCATCAGGACCCCGAACTGGCGCGCCAGGCCGGCATCTTCGTCGGCATGCTGGCCATCGGCCTGCCCTTCGCCATGGGATTCCAGGTGCTGCGCAACTTCGCCGCCGCGCTGGAGCGGCCCAACGCGGCCATGTGGGTGATGTTCGCCTCCATCGTCTTCAACGCGGTGGCCGCCTGGGGCCTGATCTTCGGCCATTTCGGCCTGCCGGCGCTCGGCATCCTGGGGTCGGGCCTGGCCACCAGCCTGTCGGCGGTATTCGCCTTCCTGGCCATGGGCCTGGTCATCGCCCTGACGCCCGAGCTGCGCCAGATGCGTATCGCCCGGCGTTTTCACAAGATGGCGGGCTCCAAGCTGGCGGAGGTGATGCGCCTGGGCATGCCGATCGGCATGACCATGATGTTCGAGGCCATGCTGTTCAACGCCTCCACCCTGGTGATGGGGACCTTCGGGGCCTCGTCGGTGGCGGCGCATCAGATCGCGCTGAACATGGCCTCGATCACCTTCATGGTCCCGCTCGGCATCGGCATGGCGTCGTGCGTCCGCGTCGGCGTGGCCACCGGCGCGCGCGATCTCTCGGCGGCGCGGCGCTCCGGGCTGACGGCCATGGTGATGGCGGCGGGCTTCATCGGCATCGTGGGGGTGTTGATGGCCGTCTTCGGCCGGCAGGTTGCGGGTCTCTACTTCGGGGCGCGGGCGGCGGAAAACGCCGATGTCACCGCCTTTGCCGGATCCTTCCTGATGGTCGCCGCCGCCTTCCAGGTGGCCGACGCCCTGCAGGTGGTCGGCGCCCAGTCGCTGCGCGGGTTGAAGGACACCCGCGCGCCGATGCTGCTGGCCGGCGGCTCCTACTGGCTGGCCGGCGCGCCCATGTGCCTGCTGCTCGCCTTCACCTTCCACATGAAGGGGTTGGGCATCTGGCTGGGCCTGGCCTTCGGGCTGGCGGTGGCGGCGGCGGCCATGTGCGGACGCTTCTGGCGGATCACGCGGGCGGTCTAGACGGTACGGATGCGAGGCGCCCCTCTCCCGTCGCGGGGAGAGGCGTCGGACAGCAAGGTTGAGGCCGCCGCCCAATCCCCCTAAGCGTGTCTATGGGGATCAGGGGGCGAGCATGACTCACGACAACGGTGAAGGGGCGCCCGGCGCGCCCGAGACGGACACCTCCGGCATGGGCTTCGTCTCGCCCATCGCCCGGGGCCGCTCCGGAGGCGGGCGCAAGTCGCACGCTCCGGGTGTCGAGCGGATCATCATCGCCGTCGCGGCCCTGCTCGCCTTCGCCGGCGCCTTCCTCGACGACCCCGACCCGACGTCGCTGGGGATGATGCTGTTCCTCGACAAGCTGGTCATCATCGCGGTGGTGATCGCGGTCGCGGCCAACCTCAGCCGGCGCGGTCCGCCCAAGCGCTGGCTTGGCCCCACCGCCCTGCTGGTGATCGTCGGCGCCTGGGTCGGCGGCGGGCTGCTGCGCGACCCGATCCAGAAGGCCGGCTACTTCCCCATGACCTCCGTGGCCGTCTCCGCCCAGGTGCGTGACCTGATGCCGTGGGCCATGAAGCAGGCCGATACCTACCGCACGGCGGCGGCGACCGGCGCGCCGGTCCCCGCGGTGGTCCCCACGGGCCGCAAGGACGAGGCCGGCCGCTACCTCGACGTGCTGCTGACCCTCGCCCATGACGTCGCCGTCGAACAGTCGGCCTTCCGCCGCGAGTGCGCACCCTACCTGGGCCTGTTGGATCACGCGGAACGCCTGGCCGGCGCGGCCAACATGGCCGCCGCCCACGCCGCCCTGGCCCAGTGTCGCGCCGGCGCCGTGAGCCACCGGGCGGGCGTCATGGCCAGGCTCGACGCCATGCCGCACGCCGTCGCGGTCTTCCGCAACCGGGCCATGCGCGAATATGTGGAAAACGGCCTGGGCGATGTCTGGCGCCAGATCCGGCCGCAGGTGTCCAGGACCTGGGACCTGCAGGTCACGATCCTGGATATCGGGGCCAAGCAGCTGGCGATCCTGGAGACCACCCGCTGGGCGCCGCAGTCCGGCGCGGCGGCCTTCTACTCGGAGGCCGATCGCAGCCGCTTCAACGATCTGGTCGGCAAGGTCGACCTGGCCCGCTCGGAGAATGAGCGGATCGTGCAGACCCTGCAGACGCGCCGCAACGACATGCTCTTCTCGGTCGGCCTGGGTGGTTACTAGGGTCTACTAGGGTCGGAGGCGGCTTAAGCCGCCTCGCGCACCTCGCCGCCGAAGATGTCGTCCAGCGACAGCACGCTGACGATGCCGTCGTCGGTGGTCATCACGCCGCGCACATAGCCGGCCGCCTCGCCCGAGCCGACCTCGGGGGTGGGCTGCAGCGCGCCGTCGGGGATGGAGAGGATGTCGCAGACCGCGTCGACCAGCAGGCCGATCTGGCGGTCGATGATGTGGGCCACCACCACCACGGCGGAACTGTCCGCCTTGGTCACGCCCATGCCCAGCCGCGCGCCCAGGTCCACGACCGGCAGCACCGCGCCGCGCAGGTTGATCATGCCCAGCACATGCGGCGGGGCGTGGGGCAGGGGCGTCGACGCCGTCCAGCCGCGAATTTCGCGCACCGCCATGATGTCGATGGCATAGCGCTGCTCGCCGATGCGGACCTCGATAAGTTCGGGGCCGGAGCCGCCGGAGGAATTGAAGGCGGGTTCCATCATGCCTGCTCCCAGTCGTCGTGATCGAGTTTACGGGCCGTGGCGGCCCCCGAGGAATATCCGGTCTTGCGGGCCGGGCCGGTGCTGCGGGCCGGCGCGCCGTCGGTCAGGCGGAACTGGGCCATGAGCCGGCCCAGCTCGGCGGATTCACGCGACAGCGAATGCGCCGCGGCGGTGGTCTGCTCGACCATGGCGGCGTTCTGCTGGGTCACCTGATCCATCTGATTCACGGCGGCGTTCACTTGGTGCAGCCCGCTTGCCTGTTCCTGTGCGCTGGCGGCGATCTCGGCCACCACGGTGTTGATCTCGGCGACCTGGGAGACAATCCGCTCCAGCGACTTGCCCGTTTCGGCTACCAGGGCCACACCCTCGCCCACACTGGTGGACGAAGCGTTGATAAGCGCCTTGATTTCCCGCGCCGCTTCCGCCGAGCGCTGGGCCAGGGCGCGCACCTCGGAGGCCACGACCGCAAAACCGCGCCCCGCATCGCCCGCCCGGGCGGCTTCGACGCCGGCGTTCAGCGCCAGCAGGTTGGTCTGGAAGGCGATCTCGTCGATGACGCCGATGATCTGGGTGATCTTGCTGGAGCTGCGCTGGATCTCGGCCATGGCGGCCACGGCGCGGGTCACCACTTCGCCGCCGGTCTCCGCGTCGGTCTTGGCGGAGCCGACCACGGCGCGGGCATGGGTGGCGCCCTCCGCCGTCTTGCGAACGGTGGCCGTGATTTCGTCCAGGGCGGCGGCGGTTTCCTCCAGGCTGGCGGCGTTCTGTTCGGTGCGGCGCGACAGGTCGTCGGCGGCCGAGGTGATCTCGCCCGAGCCGCCGCCGATGCCGTCGGCGCTGGCGGCGATCGCGCCCATCGCCTGCTGCAGGCGGCCCATGGCGCCGTTGAAGTCGTCGCGCAGCTGGCGGTAGGACGCGCCCACCTCCAGCGTCAGCCGCGTGGTCATGTCGCCCTGGGCCATGGCGGCGAGCGCGGCGGCCAGGGCATCGACGATGGCCAGCTGGTCGGCGTTGGCGGCCTCGTGGTCGGCTTCCAGCTGACGCACCTTGCGGTCCAGCTCGGCCTGCATGCCGGCGCTTTGGCCCTGGAGGGTGTTGCGCTCGATGGCGGCGGCCTTGAAGGTCTCCATGGCCTTGGTCAGCCGGCCCACGCAGTCCCTGTGGTCGGTGTGGGCGACGGGGCTTTCCAGGTCGCCCCGGGCCAGGGCCTCCATGCGCACCACCGTGGTGACATAGGGGTTGGCGATGCCGCTGTTCAGCAGATAGCCCAGCACCAGGCTGAAGGCGAAGATCCCGCAGCCGGCGATCAGGGTCGCGGTGTTGGCGTGCTCGTAGGCGGCGACGCCGACAGCGCCGGCGATCAGGGCCGAGAACAGCCCGAATGAAACGGTCAACTTGCGCTTGATCGGGGCGTCCTTCAGGAACCAGCGGATCATATCATCTTCCCCCGAAGCGACCGTCAGGCCACGTTTTTCGCATTGCGATTCAAGCGCCTAACGATAGGCGCTCGAGTTGGGGCCATTGCGCCCAGGAGTTGTGAATCCGCGCTTAACCAAACGGGCGGACCGGCTGCGACCGAATGGCGCGCCGGGGTCTTGCGCCCTGGAGGGCGCGCCACGACCTTTAGGCCGAGCAACAAGGAGACGACCATGATCCGCAAGGCCAAGGCCCACTGGACGGGCACGGGACGCGACGGGACCGGCGACCTGACCACCGATTCCACGGTGCTGAAATCGTCGCCCTATTCCTACAAGACCCGCTTCGAAGGCGAGCCGGGGACCAACCCGGAGGAACTGCTGGCCGCCGCCCACGCGGGTTGCTTCACCATGGCCCTGGCCTTCCAACTGCAGACGGCGGGCTTCACCCCCACCTCCCTGGACACCGAGGCGGCGGTCTCGCTCGACCCCGACGCCGGCGGCTTCAAGATCAGCAGGTCGGCGCTGACCCTGCGCGCGGTCGTGCCGGGGCTGGACGAGGCCAGGTTCCGCGAACTGGCGGCGGCGGCCGAGAAGGGCTGTCCGGTGTCGAAGCTGTTCAACGCCGAGATCACGCTGGACGCGACCCTGGGCTGACCGTCCGGGTTAGTGCTTGCCGGACTTGCTGACGATCCAGTCCATGAAGGCCAACGCCACGCCCGACAGGATGAAGGTCATGTGCAGGGTGACCAGCCAGACCAGGTTGCGCTCGTTGATGACCCCATTGCCGATCTGCATGAAGGCCTTCAGCAGCGCGATGCCGGAGATGGCCACGATGGAGGCGATCAGCTTCAGCTTCAGGCCGGAGAAGTTGACCGTGCCCATCCACTCCGGCCGGTCCTCATGGCCGGCGGTGTCGATCTTGGAGACGAAGTTCTCGTAGCCCGAATAGGTGACGATCAGCAGCAGGTTGCCGGCCAGCGACAGGTCGATCAGCGACAGCGCCATCAGGATGGCGTTCTCCGGCTTCGGATGCAGGGTCAGCAGCGGCTGGATGGCGATGAACAGTTCGGCGAAGAAGACCCACAGCAGGGTGATCAGCGCCAGGATCAGGCCCAGATAGAAGGGGGCCATCAGCCAGCGGGAGGCGAACAGGACGGATTCGAGCAGGTGCTCGAACTTGGGCTTGGCGGCGCGCGGCTTGAACATGGTCCCGCATGTGTCCGGCCCGACACGCAAATGCAAGCGCTAGGCAGCGGGGGCGCCAATAAATGGGGACATGAACCATTTTCCGGCCAAGGCCTGTGAAGCGGCCCGGACGGCATCCGGAAATTGGTTCATGTCCCCATTTATTGCCTAGCGTCAGGCCCGCAACTTCGCCCCGACCGCCTTTTCCGCCGCCGCCACGATGCGGCCCGACAGCGCCTCGATCTCGGCGTCGGTCAGGGTTTTGTCGCGCGGCTGCACGGTGACCTCCACGGCCACCGACTTGGCGCCTTCGGGCACGCCGGGGCCTTCATAGACGTCGAACACCCGCGCGCCGGAGATCAGCGCCTTGTCGGCGCCGACCACGGCCTTGACCAGGTCGCCGGCCGCGCGGGCCTTTTCCATGACGAAGGCGAAGTCACGGCTCAGCGGCATCAGGGCCGAAAGCTCCAGCGCGGGACGGGTCTTCACGGCCTTCTTCTTGGGCTCGGGGATGGCCTCCACGAAGATCTCGAAGCCATAGATCGGCCCGTCCACGTCCAGGGCCTTCAGCACCGCCGGGTGCAGCTGGCCGAATTCGGCGACCACGGCCTTGGGGCCGAGTTGCAGGCGCGCGGAGCGGCCCGGGTGCCACCAGCTGTTGGCCGAGCCCTGAGCCGTCTGCAGCGAGCCCACCGGCGCGCCCAGTTCCTCCAGCAGGTTGAGCAGGTCGGCCTTCACCTGGAACAGGTCGTCACCGGATTTGCCCGTCCACGAGCGCGGCGCATGCGGGGCCAGGATGGCGCTCACGGCCAGGCGCTGGTCGGCCGGCTGGTCGCCGCCGAAGATGGGGCCGACCTCGAAGATGGCCACGTCGGGGAAGCCCTTGCGCGCATTGCGCCCGGCCGCCTCGATCAGCCCCGGCAGCACCGAGGGGCGCATGCAGTCCAGCTCGGCGGCGATGGGGTTGGCCACGATCAGCGCATCGCCCCCACCCCCGAACAGCTCGGCGGTCTTGCGGGCCGTGAAGGACCAGGTGATGGCCTCCTGGTAACCGATGGCCGCCAGGGCGCGGCGCGCGGTGCGCGCGCGGCTCTGGCGCGTGGTCAGCACGCCGCCGATGGCGCGCGCGGTCGCGGGCAACGGGGTGGAGGGCAGGGCGTCATAGCCCTCGATCCGCGCCACCTCTTCGACGAGGTCGGCCTTGCCTTCCACGTCGCGGCGCCACGACGGCGGGGTGACCTTCGAGCCTTCGACCGTGAAACCCAGGGCTTCCAAAATCTCCACCGTGCGCGTAGCCGGCACGTCCAGCCCGGCCAGGGCCTTCACATAGGCCGGGTCGAAGTCGAAGCCCTTGGGCGGGGCGGGAATGTCGCCGGCCACCACCGCGTCGGAGGGCTCGCCGCCGCACAGCTCGAGGATCAGCTTCGTCGCCAGCTCCAGGCCGGGGACCATGAAGCCCGGATCGACGCCGCGCGCGAAGCGGTACTGGGCGTCGGAGTTGATGCCGGTCACCCGCCCGGTCTGGGCCGTGCGGATCGGGTCGAACCAGGCGCTTTCCAGGAAGACGTCGGTGGTCTCATCCGAACAGCCGGTGCTCTCGCCGCCCATCACCCCGCCGATGCCGATCGGGCGCTCGCCCCCCGCATCCGCGATGACGCTCATCTCGGCGGTCAGGTCATAGGTCTTGCCGTCCAGCGCGATCAGATGCTCGTCGCCATGCTCGCTGTGCTGGCCCAGGCGCGCCTCGATGGTCGTGCCCACCAGCTTGGCGAGGTCATAGACGTGCAGGGGCCGGGCGCGGTCATAGGTGATCAGGTTGGTGATATCGACCAGGGTGTTGATCGGGCGCAGGCCGATGGCCTTCAGCCGGGCCTGCAGCCAGGCGGGGGAGGGGCCGTTCTTCACGCCCCGGATCACCCGGCCGGAGAAGGCGGGGCAGGCGATGCCGTCCACCTTGATATCGATAGGACAGGCGAATTTGCCGGGGACGGGTGTGACGCTCAGGTCGTTCAGCGTTCCCACCCGGGCTGCCGCCAGGTCGCGCGCGATGCCGGACACGCCCAGCCAGTCGGGGCGGTTGGGGGTCACCTCGAAGTCGATCACGGCTTCGAGGCCCAGGGCCTGCGCGGCCGATGCGCCCACGGGGAAGCTGTCGGCGATCTCGACGATGCCGTCGGACTCCTCCGCCGTTTCCAGCTCGGCGGCCGAACACAGCATGCCGTTCGACACCACGCCGCGCACCGGCTTGGCCTCCAGGGTGATGCCGCTGCCGGGGATGTAGGTCCCGATCGGCGCGAAGATTGTGGTCAGCCCGGCCCGCGCATTGGGCGCGCCGCAGACGATCTCGAGGCGGCCGTCCTTGGTGTCCACCTGGCACACCCGCAGGCGATCGGCGTTGGGGTGCTGCACGGCCTCCACGATCTTGGCCACGGTAAAGGCGGCCAGCTTCGTGCCGGGGTCCTCGACGTGCTCGACCTCCAGGCCGGCCATGGTCATGGCGGCCACCACCTGGGCCGCATCGGCCTCGGTCTTCAGGTGATCCTTCAGCCAGGAAAGCGTGAACTTCATCAGTGTTGGCCTTGAACCGGGCGCGGCTTCTTCACCACGCTGTATGTCTTGTCGACGATGAAGGACGCGCAGTCCTCCATCGTATCCTCGTAGCAGTTGCCGGAAATCAGCGTCATCGGCTGCCCCCCCGGCGTGATCTCGACCTTGTAGTTGAAGGCCGTGTGGCCGCCCTTGGGGTCGCCGCCGATGGCGTCCACCTGCACCTTCACCTCGGCCCCGTCGGAGGTCGCCTCGAACCCGGGCGAGGCCTGGAAAGCCTTCAGCACCACATCGACAAAGGCATTGGTCATGCCGTCCTCGCCCGCGCGCCAGACATCGACCTTCACCCGCACCAGAGGGGCGGGGGCGGCGGCGGCCTTGGGTGCGGCAAAGGCAGGGGCGGCGGCCCCGGCAAACACGGACGCGGCGGCGAACAGGACGGCGATACGGCGGATGGCGGTCATGCGTCTTCTCCCGGGTTCAGCTTCCAAAATCCCCGCTCGTCCCCGCGAAGGCGGGGATCCAAGCAGCTTGTCAGAACAGGCGGCTCGCTGCGATGGCGCGCGCGGACTGCCCATCGAACCCATGCTCATCCGGAGAGTCGGCTTGGATCCCCGCCTTCGCGGGGACGAGCGGAGGTGAGGGGGCATAGCTCAGCTAAGCCCGCTCGCCGGGTTCGGCGCGGCGAACGCGCTGAAGCCATAGTGGGCCAGCCAGCGGGTATCGCCGGCGAACATGTCGCGCAGGTCGGGCATGCCGTACTTCAGCGTGCCCAGCCGGTCGACGCCCATGCCGAAGGCGAAGCCCTGATAGATGTCCGGGTCGATGCCGCAGCTGCGCAGGACGTTGGGATGGACCATCCCGCAGCCGAGGATCTCCAGCCAGTCGGACCCCTCGCCGATCTTCACCTCAGCCCCGGAGCGGTCGCACTGCACGTCCATCTCCGCACTCGGTTCGGTGAAGGGGAAGTGGTGGGGCCGAAACCGCGTCGTCACCGCCCCGGTCTCGAAGAACCGGCTGATGAAGGTTTCCAGCGTCCACTTCAGGTGGCCCATGTGGATGCCCTTGTCGATCACCAGCCCCTCGACCTGGTGGAACATCGGCGTGTGGGTCTGGTCTGAGTCTTTGCGATAGGTGCGGCCCGGCACGATGATGCGGATCGGCGGCTCGCGGCCTTGCGCGATCCACGGCGCGGCCGGCGGGGTGTTGGTCTTCTGCATGGCGCGCACCTGCACCGGGCTGGTGTGGGTGCGCAGCAGCCGGCGTTCCCCGTCGGGGCCGGGGTTGAAGAAGAAGGTGTCGTGCATCTCCCGCGCCGGGTGTTTGGGCGGAAAGTTGAGGGCCGTGAAGTTGTGGAAGTCGTCCTCGATGTCCGGCCCCTCGGCCACGTCGAAGCCCATCTCGGCGAAGATGGCGACCATCTCGTCCATGGTCTGCATGGTGGGGTGCACCGACCCCTTGCGGCGCGGCGGGGCGGGTAGGGACAGATCCACCCGCTCGGCGGCGAGCCGCAGGTCCAGCTCGGCGGCGTCGAGGGCGGCCTTGCGCGCGGCCAGCTGGGCGGCGACGCGGTCGCGCAGGCCGTTGATGGCGGGCCCGGCCTCGCGGCGCTCGTCGGGGCTCATGGAGCCCAGGCTCTTCAACAGGCCGGAGATGGAGCCGGACTTGCCGAGCGCGGCGACGCGCAGGGCTTCGAGGCCATTGGCGTCGCTGGCGGCGGCGATCTGGGCGCCGAGGTCGGTTTCGAGAGCGAGAAGATCGGTCATGGCGGTTTGCTTACGCGGTCGGGATTGTCGGGGAAAGGCGAGGAAGGGGGTGAGATGGGCTCAAGACAGCAAAAAGCCCCCCGGCTCGTGGCCGGAGGGCTCTTTAGAAGTACGAGAAGCGAAAGCTTCAAAGACCTCTTAGGCCAGCGCGGCGCGAACCTTGTCGGCGATGGCCTTGAACGCGACCGGATCTTGCCCCGCGATGTCCGAAAGAACCTTCCGGTCGATCACGATGCCGGCCTCGTCAAGGCCGTGGATAAACTGCGAGTAGGTGTAGCCTTCAAGCCGCGCGGCGGCGTTGATGCGCTGGATCCACAGCGACCGGAACGAACGCTTGCGGACCTTGCGGTCGCGGTAGGCGTACTGGCCGGCCTTGTCGACGGCGGCCTTGGCGGTGCGGATGGTGTTCTTGCGGCGGCCATAGAAACCCTTGGCCTGTTCAAGAACCTTCTTGTGTTTGGCGTGGGCGGTGACGCCCCGTTTGACGCGAGCCATTGTTCAGCTGCTCCTTAGATCACAGGCCGTACGGCAGGTAGGATTTGATCGTCTTCGAGTCCGAAGCGCTCATCACCTTGGTGCCGCGGTTTTGGCGGATGTATTTGGCGTTGTGGCTGATCAGCCGGTGACGCTTACCCGCAACGCCGGCCTTCAGCTTGCCGGTCGCCGTGATCTTGAAGCGCTTTTTGGCGCCTGACTTGGTCTTCAGTTTGGGCATTTTGCTCGGAGCCCGAAAGCCCCGTCCTCTGGATGTAGCGTTTGGATCCCCCAAGGCATGCCTTTGGGCCCGGAGGATCGAAGAGCGGGGTTCCTATAGGAGGATGCGGGAAAGGGCAAGGGGGCGGGGAGCCAAGCGCCGTGTTGAAGGCTTGAGGTCAGCGGCTCCAGGGCTCGAAGGCCCCCAACAGACCTTGCGCCAGGGCTACCGGGATTACGACCAAGCCCATCCGAACCAGCCCAAGGCTCGCGCGCAAATAGGATTGGGTCGCCAGCCCAATCGCCGCCCCTTGATTGGCCCGCCGCATGGGCGGCACGAGCCACGACACGAGGTTGGCTGCGAGCATGGCGGGAATCAGTGTCGCAACGAACGCACCCATCGCCATCATGGCGGCCGCCACGTCATCCGGATGGATCATGGCGGGACCCCGGATCGCTCTATGGATTTGGAGCAAGCCTCTGAACAGGGTCATGGCAAACGTGATCCACAGGCCGCCCCACACGATCCGTTCCATGATGCCCGCCCAGGCCGGTATCCGGCCGCGTTGCGCGATCCCTTCGGCCCGCGCGCGCGTTGGCCGGCGCCTGGCGATAAACGCGAGGGCGGCGCAGGCCCAAGCCACCACGGTCAATACGACGACCAATACGCCCGGGAGATTTCCCATGATGTTCCCATGCTGAAGGGGTCGGTCAGAGAATAAGGGGTCAGAGTGTTTTCTTGCCCCGGCGTGGCCGTGGACGCCGGGAGATATTGTCCACGAACCACACGAACCACACCAACGTGTTTCGACAAGCGCCGCGACCTTCATCGACGAAGTCGGTCAGATAACCCCGGCGGCCACGGCCACTGCGCATCAGGATAGCGTTGGTGTGGTTCGTGTGGTTCGTGGACAAAACTTTCGACTGGGGGCGTCATGGAAGTGGACTTGATAGAGCGCAAGCGGATGGTCCTGCGCGTCGCCTATGGCGCGGCGGCCGTCGCCGTGGCCGTCATCGGCGTCGTCGTGATGAATATGCTCAAGGCGATATTCGCCGCCACGCCGCAGGCCGGGGCGCTCGTCGTGCCGTTCAGCATCTTCATGGTCATCGTCATCCTCGCCATGGCGGGGGTGTTCGTGTTCCTGGCCTGGCGTCCCTACTGGTGGGGAAAGCTCCTGGTCGCCATGGCGGCGGTCAGCTGGCTGATGAATGGCGCGGTGAGCTTCCTGATCGCGACGATGATCGACCCCGCGTCCGGCGACGCAGGCATCATCGCGGCCTTCGTCGCGACCCGACCCTGGGTGATTTCCTGCGGCCTTGTCATGCTCGCGGTGGTGATCACTCTTCAGATTACCGATCCACGCTTCAGCGGAAGCTGGTTCGGCAGGCCGCCAGCGGCCTGAGCCGGCGTGATCCACGCCGTCGGGGGGCTGTATCAACCGCCCGCCCCGCGCTAAAACGCTCTGCAGTTGAGGGGGCTTACAATGAAAATCCTGGTCGTGTTCGCATCGGTGGTCAGCCTATTGACGCCGTCGCTGTCGTTCGCCGCAGCGGATGCGCCTGCGCCTGCGCCTGCGCCTG
>JAQGIP010000094.1 GCA_028291055.1 Caulobacter sp. | reverse complement strand
TGGAGTTCGAAGAAACCCGCCTGTGGACGGCGCTAGCGCCGCCCACAGGCGCGACAGCAACAACCACTGTCCCCTAATTACGCTGTCTCACCAAAGGGGTGCGGTCCACGATCATGTCCCCATTTTTCGCAGCCGGTATCGTGCGCTAACCTGACGCGTCACAGCATGGTGGACACGGCCCGATGATCGACTGGCACGAGGCTCGCGAACGGTTCGACCGCGACGGCGTGGTCTTCCTGCCCAAGGTGCTCGACGCCGCCCAGCTTGAGGCGGCCCACGACGCCTGGCGCTGGTCCCTGGCCAACCCGGCCCTCGGCGGCAATGTCCCCCAGGCCACCGACGCCACCTTCTACCAGGACCTCTACAATCCCCGCGTCCTCGACGGCTATCAGCCCATGCTGGAAGCCTCACCCATCCCGCAGATCTGCGCCCAACTCTGGGGCACCCCCGACGTCTGGTTCATGTACGAACAGGTCTTCCTGAAGGAGGGCGGCGAGACCCGCCGCACCCCCTGGCATCAGGACGGCTCCTACCTGCCGATCGGCGGCCGCGACACCGCCGTGGCCTGGATCAGCTTCGATCCCGTCTCCAAGGCCGACGCCTTGGAGTTCGTGCCGGGCTCGCACCGGGGGACGATCTACAACGGCTCCAGCTTCGAACTCGGCGACGACACCGCGCCGCTTTTCCGCGACTCCGACCTGCCGCGCCTGCCCGACATCGAGGCCGAACGCGAGCGCTGGGACATGGTCTCCTGGGCCGTGACGCCGGGCGACATCATCATCTTCGACGTCAACACCCTGCACGGCGGGGCGGCCACCCATCCGGGCGGCCGGCGCCGAACCCTCACCCTGCGCTTCTTCGGCGAGCGGGCCACCTATGTGCCCAAGGGCAATCGGCGAAACCTGCCCAACGTCTCGGGGATGAGCGAGCGCCTGCAACCTGGCGAGCCCTTCCGCGACGACGCCTTCCTCAAGCTCTGGCCGAAGGCGGCGGCCTGACGCTTCCCCTCGAAGACGCTGGAGGCCAGGCGCTTAGGGAAAATGGGGACATGATCGGATTTCCGGCCCCGCCGCGAGCCGCCCCGCGATAGCCGGCCGGAAACTCCGTTCGTGTCCCCCGATTTTCCCTGGGCTGGATGGATGGGCGCGGCGCCCCCGGTGGCTAATCTTCCGTCGCCCTGAAAAAATGGGGACACGAACGGAGTTTCGGCCGAGGCTTGCAGGGCTTTGAGGCCGAGCCACGGAAATCCGATCACGTCCCCATTTTTCCCTGCCTGGCCGCAAAATCCACACCGCCTTATTCCAACGGTCCAGGCCTTTGCGCTTGATAGGCGCATGTTCGCTGGCCCCGCTATCACCCATGCCCCGACGCCCGCCCCAGCCCCCAGTGGCCCGGGCGCGGACAACGCCACCACAAACAACGAACGCCAACTCGCCATCCTTTCCGAACTGGCCGAAGCCGGCCTGGAAATCGCCCTGGCCCTGAAGACCCGCATCGTCGAGACGGTGGCGCTGGCTCCCGACGCGGACTCCGCCCGCGCCTGCGCCGACCTGGCCCGCGCCTTTGACCGCGCCTCGCGCGCCGTGCGCATGAGCATCGCCCTGCGCGAACGTCTGTTGAAGGAGGCCGCCGGCGGCGCCCAGGCCATGCGGGACGCGGCCCACGGCGCCCGCAACGAGCGCGCCGGCCGCGTGCGCCGCATCGTGGGACGGATCACCAAGGGCGTCTGGAAGGACAGCCCCGTGTGCGAGCTCTTGGACAGGCAGGTTCGCGAGCGGCTGTTCGACCCCGACATCAGCGGCGAACTGGCTGACCGGCCGATCGGCGCCCTGGTCGCCCAGATCTGCTTCGACCTCGGCCTGCCGCCCGGCTGGCGGGCGCTGGCCGAAGAGGCCTGGGCCCAGGCCGAGATCACCGAGCGGCCGGCCGGCTCGCCCTACGCCGCCTGGCCCGATCTGCCGCCCGAGCCCATTGATCCGGGCGACCTCGACGACGAAGACGACGCGTGGAACGATCCCGACGAAATGCGCGGCGAACACGACCCTTGAGCCCCGGCGGCGGCGGCAAGAGGGCAGGGCGCGATACGCCCTTCCAACAACGCATTGCCGCCCCTACCTTGCAGGCCTGAATCAAGGGATCAGGCGCGCGCATGAACGGCCAAAACGACTGGCTGGAACTGTTCACCTCGGCGACGGGGCGGCTGTCGCGCACGCCTTTTCTGGTGGCGTCGGCCTTCCTGCTGATCCTGGCCTTCATCTATGAGGTGGTGACGGGCGACACCCTGAAGCTGCTCACCGGCTGGATCGCCTATCCCGCGCTGCTGTTCTTCGCCGCCAACCTGCTGGCCAAGCGCCTGCACGACCGCGGCCGCTCGGGCTGGTGGACGGCGATCATCATCCTGGCGATCATGATGGTCTGGCCCTGGCCGCACCGACTGTTCGATGCGCTCGGCGTGGTGGTGGTGATCTGGGCGGTGGTCGAGCTGGGCATGCTGTCGGGCGAGCAGGGGGCCAACCGCTATGGCCCCAACCCGGCGCGCGTGGCCCAACCCGCGTAAGTCCTTAACCACGCCGCTTTACCGCGACTTCAAGCCTGGCTGCTATCAAGGCCGGCGATGAAGCTGATCCGCAATCTCCAGAACTACGACGATCCCCACTCGCTGGCCTCGCGGTTCCGCGCGGCGCGGCGGCGCAAGATCGTCGAGCTGATCGAGACCACCCACAAGGCCGAGGGGCGTTGCCGCATCCTCGATCTGGGCGGGCGCATCGACTATTGGGACCCGTTCGACCGCGCCATGCTGGAGCGCTGCGGCGCCCACATCACCCTGGTCAATCCCGAGGCCGTGAACCCCGCCAACGACCCGCTGTTCACGGCCATGGACGGCGACGCCTGCGACATGGGCCAATGGGAAGACGGCGCCTTCGACCTCGTCCACTCCAACTCCGTGGTCGAACACGTCGGCGACTGGCCGCGCATGGAGGCCTTCGCCCGCGAGACCCGGCGCCTGGCCCCGCGCTACTACGTCCAGACCCCCTACTTCTGGTTCCCCGTGGAGCCGCACTTCTCCGCGCCCTTCTTCCATTGGCGCTCGGAGCAGTCCCGCGCCCGTTCGCTCATGAAGCGCGGCCACGGCTTCTCGGAGCGCGCCCCCGACCTCGGCGTGGCCATGCGCGACGTCCAGCACGCCCGGCTGCTCGACAAGGCCCAGTTCGCCTTCCTCTTCCCGGACGCCGACTATCCGCACGAGCGGGTGGCGGGCCTGACCAAGAGCCTGATCGCCGTCAGAGGCTAGGCCACCAGACGCCCGGCCAAGGCCCGGCGATGGCTGCGACTGCACCGGACCTCCTGGCCGTCTGCCAGCGTCACCAGGGCGTCACCGTTGGCCAGCGGCCGTAACGCTCTGGCGCGGTCCAGGCGGATGACGGCGCCGCGATGGATGCGCACAAACGCCGCCGGGTCGAGACGCGCCTCGAAGCGGGCCAGGGTGTCGCGCACCAGATGGGTGGCGCGTCCCACATGCAGGGCCAGATAATTGCCCTGGCTCTCGATCCAGTCGACGGCGTCGATCTCGATCAGGGTGACGCGGCCACGGCTGGTCACCGCGATCTGGCCGGCGTCAGGCCGCGCCGGCGCCGGACCTTGCCCCTGGCGATAGAAGCGGATGGCGTGGGCAGCGGCCATGAAGGTCGCCATGCAATAGACCAGCAAGGCCCAGTTGCCGGAGAGCTGGTCGCCGATCGCGCGCACCGAGGGCAGGGGCTTTGCCGCCAGCAGCCATGCCGCCGGGAAGCAGGAGGCGACGATCAGTGCTGCCGCCAGGACGCCGATGGCCAGCGCCTGCACCGCCCCGTGGCGCAGCAGACGCGCGCGCTCGATCGGATAGCGCCGGGCCAGGGCCAGCAGCAGCGGCGTCACGGAGGCGCCCATGCAGGCCGCCACCAGGATGCGCAGGACTTCCTGATCCCAGCGAAGGCCCGGACCGCCGTCACGTAACAGGTTGCCGGGCTCCAGCAGCAGCAGGAAGGCTAGCCAATAGAGGAAGCCGATGGCGGCTGCCTTGATCCAGGCCGGCGGACGCAAGGCGCGCGGCAGGGGCGTGGGAGACAGGTCGAGCGAGCTCATCGACCACTGAGAGCAGGCGCGTGCAGGCGCGTCCAGCGCCGGATCGGCTGACCAAGTGACCAACCGCGCCTGGGCGGGGACGGAACGGTGATCGACCGCCTACCAACATGCGCCGGCCCGCGTCACCCTGGGTGCGAACAGGCTTGGGAGACAGAGCGTGCGGATTGGAACTTGGCTGGCGGCATTGATGTGCGGCCTGGCGGTGTCTGGCGGCATGGCCCAGGCGCGGCCGGTGATGACGGATGCGGGCGCGGTTGAGGGCGCGCGCGCCGGCGGCGTCAGCGTCTTCAAGGGCGTGGCCTTTGCCCAGCCCCCCGTCGGCCCGCTGCGCTGGCGTGAGCCCCGGACGCCTATGGCCTGGCGCGGCGTTCGCCAGGCCGACGCCTTCGCCCCGGCCTGCATGCAGAAGGGCGTCTCCATGCCGGGCGAGACGCCGCCGGCGCTCAGCGAGGACTGCCTCTACCTCAACATCTGGACGCCGGCCGCGCGCAAGGGCGCCGGGCTGCCGGTGATCGTGTGGATCCATGGCGGCGGCTATGCGAACGGATCGGCCTCGATGCCGCTCTATTGGGGCGACCGTCTGGCCCGGCGCGGCGTCGTCGTGGTGACGGTAGCCTATCGGCTGGGTCCGCTGGGCTTCCTGGCGCATCCGGAGCTGACGCGGGAATCGGGCCACGGCGCTTCCGGCAACTACGGACTGATGGACCAGATCGCGGCGCTTCAATGGGTCCGGCGCAACATCGCGGCCTTCGGCGGCGATCCCGGGCGCGTGACCATCGCCGGTCAGTCGGCCGGCGCGATGTCGGTGAGCATGCTGATGGCCTCGCCCCGCGCCGCCGGGCTGTTCCAGGGTGCGATCGCCCAGAGCGGCGGCCTGTTCGAGCCCGTGCAACTGGCCCCCGGCTATCAGCTGGCCAATGCGCAGCGTGACGGCGTGGCCTACGGCGCATCGCTGGGCGCGGGCTCGCTGGCCGCATTGCGCGCCTTGCCGGCCGCCCGGCTGCTGGAGGGGCAGGCGGGTTCGGTCACTCACCCGGTCATCGAACCCTATGTCCTGCCGCGCTCACCCTATGACGCCTTCGTGGCCGGCAAGCAGAACGACGTCCCGATCCTGATCGGCTCCAATGCGGAGGAGGCGCGCTCGCTCGTCGACCTGCGCCCTGTCACGGCGGCCGGCTTCGAGGCGGGGATCGAACAGAGCTTCGGGCCGTTGCCCCCGCCACTGATGGCCGCCTATCCGCACGGTGACGACGCATCGGCCAGGCAGGCGAGGGCGGACCTGGAGCGCGACCTGAGGTTCGGCTGGGACATGTGGGCCTGGGCGCGGCTGCAGGACGGCCACGGGCGTTCGCCGGCCTATGTCTACGACTTCACGCAGCGGCCGCCGTTTCCGTCGGGCTCGGTTTACGAGGGCTGGGGCGCCAGCCACTTCGCCGAGCTCTGGTACATGTCCGATCATCTGGACCAGGCGTCTTGGGCCTGGAGCGCCGACGATCGCCGCCTGGCGGAGGTGATGGCCCGCTACTGGGTCAACTTCGCCCGGACGGGAAACCCCAACGGCGAGGGCCTGCCGACTTGGCCGACCTTCCATGGCGGACATGTCATGCGCCTGGGCGCGCCCATGGGCGCCGCGGGCGTGGCCAACCTTGATCGGTTGCGGGTGTTCGACGCGGTCTACGACAGCGTCCGGGGCCGGCCCTTTGGAACGCCCTAGATCGGGGGAGCGGCGCTCGTGACGGGCCCGAACACGTCCTCGAAGCTGGCCTTCAGGGCCGCGTCGGCATCGTCCATCGACACTGGCAGGCCGAGATCGACCAGGCTGGTCACCCCGTGCTCGGTGATGCCGCAGGGCACGATGCCGCTGAAGTGGCTGAGGTCCGGCTCCACATTCAGGCTGATCCCATGGAAGCTGACCCACTTGCGCAGCTTCACGCCGATGGCCGCGATCTTGTCCTCCCGCGCCCAGCCGGCGCCCTTGCGCTCGACCCAGACGCCGACTCGGCCCGGTCGGACCTCGCCGGTGACGTTGAACCGTTCGAGCGCGCCGATGACCCAGGCCTCCAGCGCTGCGACGAAGGCGCGCACGTCTCGGCCGCGCGCGGTGAGGTCCAGCATCACATAGGCCACCCGCTGGCCGGGCCCATGATAGGTATATTGCCCGCCCCGCCCGCTCTCGAACACCGGGAAGCGGCCGGCGTCCAGCAGGTCCCCCGGCTTGGACGAGACCCCCGCCGTATAGAGGGCAGGGTGCTCCAGCAGCCAGACCAGTTCGCCCGCGCGGCCCTCAGCAATAGCGGCGGCCCGGGCCTCCATGGCCGCCACCGCTTCGGGGTAGGCGACCGGCGCGCGCGACACCGCCCACTGCGCCGCCAGGCCGTCGGGCCGGGGCAGGCGGGTCGATTGTGTGTCGGCGGTCAACGAGCGGTTAAGCATGCAAGCGTCAATGTGGCGACGCGCGGACCAAATGGCGAGCGCGTGCGTCGCGAATGGTGGAATGAGTGAGTCAGGTAAACGCTGTCACGGTGGAGATCTCGGTGGTGCTGGGCCGCTCCACCCTGCCGATGCAGCAGCTTCTGCGCATGGGCCGCGGCGCGGTGATTCCCCTCGACGCCAAGGCGACCGACGAAGTCTGGATCCTGGCCAACAACCATCCCGTCGCCCGCGGCGAAATCCAGATCTCCGACGAGAAGATCGCCATCGCGGTAACCCGCGCGGCCGACGTCTACGACTATATGGCCGGCGGCAACTAGGCTTCCGACGCGGCGATATTCGCGGTATGTTCCGGCTATGGAAGATGGCCGCGAATTCAAGATCACCCTGCCTCGGGAGTTGGCCGACGCTGTCGAGCGCAAGGTCGCGTCTGGGGAATATGACTCTGTTGAGTCGGTGCTTCGCGAGGGGCTGGAGGCAGTCTTCGACCGTGATCTCGACGACGTGCTGCCTCCTGTGAGCGAAGCGGCGATAGAGCGGTGGCTGCGCGAGGACGTCGTGAAGACGCTGGCGGAATATGATGCCGATCCTTCGACGGGGACCGATAGCAAGGATATCCTTCAGGCTATTCAGGATGACTATCAGGCGTGGAAGGCAAAGCGCTGAATCGTCGGATCGTCACCTATTCGGCCTGCGCGCGCCGTCAGCTTCTCGCGCTTTATGTCTATATCGCTGAGCGTTCGGGTGTCCGACCGGCCAACGACTACATCATGCGGATCGAGCGCTATTGCCAAGGGCTGGACACCTTCCCGCATCGTGGCGCATTGCGTGATGATATCTCGCCCGGCCTGCGCACCATCGGCTTTGAGAGGAGGGTGACTATCGCCTTCCGAGTCGCGCCCGACGAGGTTGTGATCGCGCAAATCCTCTATGGCGGACAGGACATCGAGGCTGCCTTCGACGCCGAATGACGCCTTCTCGCCACAGCGGGGTTTCCAAAGCCGAAAGCCTCTGCTACCCCCCGCGCCTCACCACGAGCGGTCGTGGCGGAATTGGTAGACGCGCAGCGTTGAGGTCGCTGTGGGGCAACCCGTGGAAGTTCGAGTCTTCTCGACCGCACCAGTGACTCAGGGACGAAGGCAAACACTGCCGTAGGATAACGAACGCGACTCAGGGAGGCCCCAATGACCCGGGAAACAGCCGACCTGACCGAGGACGAAACCCTGGCCATCCCCGCCATCGCGGCGGTCCCTGAAGACCTTGAGGACATGGCCCTCGAGGACGACTACGGCCTGGCTCCCGAATATGTGGAGATGGTGATCGACGCGGCCGACCGCGGCGATTCCGAGCGTCTGCGCGAACTGCTGGGCGCCCTTCACCCGGCCGACGTCGCCGACCTGATGGGCTTCCTGACGGCCGACTACCGCGAGGAGGTGATCGAACACCTCAACCCGGAAGACCTGGCCGAGGTGCTGTCCGAGCTGGACACCAACCTGCGCGAGGAGGTGCTCGAAAGCGTGCCGTCGGCGACCCTGGCCAAGGCGCTGGAGGAGCTCGATTCGGACGACGCGGCCGACGTCATCGACGACCTCGAGGACGACAAGCGCGGCGAGGTGCTGGCCGCCATGCCGGACGCCGAACGCGCGGCCATCGAGACGACGCTGTCCTACGGAGACGAGACCGCCGGGCGGCTGATGCAGCGCGAGGTGCTGGCGGCGCCGCAGTTCTGGACCGTGGGCCAGACCATCGACCATGTGCGCTCCGCCGGCGACGAACTGCCGGAACTGTTCTTCGACGTCTATATCGTCGACCCCAGCTACAAGCCGGTCGGCGGCGCGCCGATCAGCCGGCTGCTGCGCGCGCCGCGTGAGACGCTGCTGGCCGACCTGATGGAGCCGGTCACCGAAATCCCGGTCACCATGGACCAGGAGGACGTGGCCTTCATCTTCGACAAATACCACCTGATCAGCGCGCCGGTGGTGGACACCGGTGGCCGGCTCGTGGGTCAGATCACCGTCGATGACGTGGTCGGCGTCATCCAGGAAGAAGCGGAAGAAGACATCCTGGCCCTGGCCGGGGGGTCCGACGCCGGCCGCGACGCCGGCGTCATCGACATCGTGCGCTCGCGCCTGCCGTGGCTGCTGCTCAACCTGGTGACGGAAGCCGTCGCGGTCAGCGCCATCGCCTTCTTCCAGGACGAGATCGCCAAGCTGGTGGCCCTGGCCGTGCTGATGCCCATCGTCTCGTCCCTGGGCGGCAATGCCGGCACCCAGACGCTGGCGGTGGCCGTGCGCGCCCTGGCCGCGCGTGAACTGTCGTCGGCCAATGCCTGGCGCGTCATCCGGCGCGAGGCGACGGTGGGGGCGGTGAACGGCGTGACCTTGGCCCTGGTCATGGGCTTCGCCACCTTCATCTTCTATCACAACCAGCCGCACGCCTTCCGGCTGGCCATCGTGGTGGGCCTGGCGCTGGTGGCCAACATCGTCACCGCCGCGATAGGCGGCATCCTGGCGCCGCTGGCGCTGGAGAAGATGGGCCGCGACCCGGCCGTCTCCTCGTCGGTGTTCGTGACCTTCCTGACCGACTTCATGGGCTTCTTCGCCGTTCTTACGATCGCCGCCCTGATCCTGCTCTGATCGGCCCCCATCTTGCCTGGAGGGGCATGGGCGCAGCCGCGTCCGTGTCATTTCGGGTCAATGCAGTCGATGAATCCCCGTTTCCAGATCTCGAGAGGCGCCATCGAGCTGATCAAGCGGTTCGAGGGCTATCGCCAGCGCTCCGCCCAGCTGCCGGACGGCCGTTGGACGATCGGCTATGGCCACACGCAAACCGCGCGTGCGGGCGCCGTGGTGTCGGAACCCGACGCCGAAGCGCTGCTGATCTATGACACCATCGGCGTCGCCCATGCGGTCAACGAGAACGTCTTCACGCCGCTGACCCAGAACCAGTTCGATGCGCTGGTCTGCTTCGCCTTCAATATCGGCGTGGACAATTTCCGTCGCTCGGCCGTGCTGCGCCGGGTCAACGAGGGCCAGCTGATCCAGGCCGCCTATGAGATGGAGCTGTGGCGCAAGTCCGACTTCGAGGGCGAGCGCATCCTGATCGACGCCCTGGTCCGCCGCCGCTCGGCGGAAAAGACCCTGTTCCTGAAGCCCGCCAACGGCTGGACGCCCGCGCCCTCGCCGGTGCTGCCGCCGCGTATTGACGTGGATACGATGGGCCTGGTGCCGGCCGCCGCGCCGGTGGTGCTGACCGCCCCCATGGACGGCGAGCGCGCCGTGGCCGAACGCCAGACGCCGGCGCCGGCCGCTGAAGCGCCCGCCTCGACCGCGACCGAGGTGGCGGCCACCGCCATCACCCACCAGCTGTCGCAGATCCTGCCCGAGTCCGAAGCCGCGCCCGAGATCGTGGCCGAGCCAGAGCCCGAGACGGTCGCCGACACCCTGTTTCCGGAACCCGTCGGCGAGCCCTTCGCCGAGACGGCGGACGAGACCGCCCAGGCGCCGATCGGGGCCACCTTCGACGCCGCCGTTCCCGTCGATCTGACCCCGCAAACGCCTGCCGCGCCGGTGGAAACGCCGGAAGCCGCCCTCGACGTGCCGCCGATCCCCGCTTGGCAAGCGCCCGCCGCGCCGGAAGACGTGGTGGAGGAGGCCGCGGCTGAAGCGCCCGAGGCCGAGACGCCCGCGCCGCTGCCGACCTATGCCACGATCGGCGAGACCGACTTCGCGCTGACCCCGGCCGCCGAGAGCGAGCCTCAGGTTCATGGGGCCGAGCCGGCCGCCGAACCGGAGACCCATGCCGAGCCGGAACCAGAACTGTTCGACCCGGCGCGCGCCCAGCACGAACCGTCGCCCGAGTCCGAAGCCTTCCGGATCGAGCCGACCCGGGCGCTGGCCGAGGCCAATCCCTCGCCGCGCATCCTGATCGACGACACCAGTTTCGACGCGGTGGAGACCTTCGACGCCACCTATGCGGAGACGGCCAAGCCGTTCAATCTGAAGGGCGTGGCGCCGCTGCTGCTGCTGGCGCTGCTGGGGCTGGTGTTCTTTGGCGCCGGCCTGGTGCTGGGCTTCACCACCGGCGGCCGGGGCGACCTGAGCGATCCCATGACCCTGGTGGGCTGGGGCCTGGGGATCGTCGGCATCGGCTGCTTCGCGGTGTCGGTCTATCTCGTGCTGAACCGCCTGGTGGGCGAGGACAAGGAAGACATCTGAGACCTATTTGAGGGGTGGGGGCCGCCGGGTCCGGCGAAGACCGGATCGGCGGATATGCGGCGGAGCGGCTCTCGGCGTGTACGCCGGGAGCCGTTTCCATTTCCGGCTCCCGCATCGCGTGATAAGCCGCCAGCATGATCCCGAACCACGGCCCCTCCATGGATTTCGGCCTCGGCGAGACCGCCGACGCCATCCGCGACACCACCGCCCGCTTCGCCGCCGATCGCATCGCGCCGATCGCTGCCGAGATCGACGCCACCAACACCTTCCCCCGCGAGCTGTGGCCCGAGATGGGCGCGCTGGGCCTGCACGGGATCACCGTGGAGGAGGAGTATGGCGGCCTGGGCCTGGGCTATCTGGAGCATGTGGTGGCGATGGAGGAGGTGTCTCGCGCCTCGGCCAGCGTGGGCCTGAGCTACGGCGCCCACTCCAACCTGTGCGTCAACCAGATCCGCCGCTGGGCCAGTCCCGAGCAGAAGGCGAAATACCTGCCGGGCCTGATCGACGGCACGTCGCTGGGATCGCTGGCCATGAGCGAGGCCGGGTCGGGCTCGGACGTCGTTTCCATGCAGTTGCGGGCCGAGAAGCGAGGCGACCGCTATGTGCTGAACGGGACCAAGTTCTGGATCACCAACGCGCCCTCGGCCGACGTGCTGGTGGTCTATGCCAAGACCGCGCCCGGCGAGGGCAGCCGCGGCATCACCGCCTTCCTGATCGAGAAGGGGATGAAGGGGTTCAGCGTCTCCAAGAAGCTGGACAAGATGGGCATGCGCGGGTCGGACACGGCCGAGCTGGTGTTCGAGGACTGCGAGGTCCCGGAAGACAACATCATGGGCCCCGAGAACGGCGGCGTCGGCGTGCTGATGAGCGGGCTCGACTATGAGCGCGCCGTACTGTCGGCCGGGCCGCTGGGCATCATGCAGGCCTGCCTCGACGTGGTGTTGCCCTATGTCCGCGAGCGCAAGCAGTTCGGCAAGCCGATCGGCTCGTTCCAACTGATGCAGGGCAAGGTGGCGGACATGTATGTCGCGCTGAACTCCGCGCGCGCCTACGTCTATGCGGTGGCCCGCGCCTGCGACGCGGGCAAGACCACGCGGTTCGACGCGGCGGGCGCGATCCTGCTGGCCTCGGAGAATGCGGTGAAGACCAGCCTGGAGGCGATCCAGGCCCTGGGCGGCGCCGGCTATACCAAGGAGTGGCCGGTGGAGCGCTTCCTGCGCGACGCCAAGCTCTATGACATCGGGGCGGGGACCAATGAGATCCGCCGCTTCCTGATCGGGCGTGAACTGCTGGGCGGCTAGGCGAGGCGGCTGGACAAGCACGCCCGCTTGGTGGCTCATTCCCGCCGGGACGACATCCGAAACGAGGACATATCCGTGCGTATCAGCAAGACCAACCTGGGCCGGATGTTCGGCGCGATCGCGCTCACCGGCATGATCTCGGGCGTGGCCCTGGCGGCCGTGGCGCCCAAGGACGCCGTCGTCCAGCGGCAGGCGAACTTCAAGAAGATCGGCGGGACCTTCAAGGCGCTGAACGACCAACTGCGCTCGCCCGCGCCGGACAAGGCCCAGATCATGGTCCTGGCCAATCAACTGAAGTCCCTTACGCCGGGCATTCCGACCTGGTTCCCGGTCGGTAGCGGCGTGGAGGCCGGGGTCAAGACCGCGGCCAAGGCCGAGATCTGGCAGAAGCCCGACGTCTTCAAGGGGCACGCCAAGGCCCTTCAGGTCGAAACCGACAAGCTGGCCGGGATCGCCGGCGGCGGCGACATCGAGGCCATCAAGGCTCAGGCGAATGTGGTGAAAAACAAGTGCAGCGCCTGCCACAGCGACTTCCGCCAGAAAGACTCGTGACAGACACCCCTGCGCCGGCGCCCGCCGGCAAACGCCGCATCAAGATCTGGGATGTCCCGACACGGGTGGTCCACTGGCTGCTGGCCATCGCCTTCGGTGTGGCCTGGTGGACGGCGGAGGTGTCGAAGGCTGACGCCCACATGGAGTGGCATCGGTGGGCGGGCTATTCGATCCTGGGCTTGGTGGTGTTCCGAATCTACTGGGGCCTGGTCGGATCGCAAACCGCCCGCTTCTCGCACTTCCTCAAGGGGCCGGTGACGACGGGCCGCTATTTCGCCGGTCTGCTGCGCCGTGATTCCAAAGTGAGCCTGGGTCACAACCCGATGGGCGGCTGGAGCGTGGCGGCCATGCTGGCGCTGATCGGCGCCATCGTGGTGCTGGGCCTTTACGCGATCGACGTGGACGGGTTCGAGGGCGGGCCGCTGGCGGACCGGATCAGCTTCGACCTCGCCCGCGAGATGGCCCACTGGCACCATCTGCTTTTCAACGTGGCGCTGGGCCTGATCGCCCTGCATCTGGTGGCGATCGCCTTCTACCTGCTGGTGAAGCGCGAAAACCTGGTTGGCGCGATGATCACAGGCGCCAAGCCGAATCCGGATGGCGAAGGGGCGCCGAAGTTCGCGCCGTTCTGGCGGCTGGCCGTCGGCGTCGTCGTATCCTTTGGGATCATGTGGTTCGTCTCGAAGGGCCTGAAGTTCTAGCCCTGAAACGGAAGAGGCCCGGTCTCGTGACCGGGCCTCCCTAGTTTGGCAATGTCAGCGAATTCGCCGCAAATGCTCAGCTGAGGTGTAGATCCCCAGCGAAGCGAGCCAGCTCCTCCGCGTGATGACATTGAGACACTGGATCACCTCCTTTCAGCTGTTGAACAGGACAGCCCCGGATGCCGGGGCGTACTGAATATGGGACGCCGGAAAGGTTACGGAAACCCTGTTCGCGCGGAACGAAAGCGACATTTCGTCCGAGGCGGGATGCTGCGGCGCCGAAGTCACAGTTCATTCGCCCTTGACCGCCCCTGCGTCGGCTTTGATTAAAGCTATGAACAACAACGGGCCGCTTCGCGCGGCCGGCGCTGCGAGGGCTTCAAGATGACCGAAGACGTCGAACGGGAGTCGATGGAATATGACGTGGTCATCGTGGGCGGTGGTCCGGCCGGCCTGTCCGCCGCGATTCGCCTGAAACAACTGGCGGCGGCGGCCGGGACGGAAGTCTCGGTGGCGGTGCTGGAGAAGGGCTCGGAAGTCGGCGCCCACATCCTGTCCGGGGCGGTGATCGACCCCAAGGCGCTGAACGAGCTGATCCCGGACTGGAAGGCCAAGGGCGCGCCGCTGGAGACGCCGGTCACCAAGGACCGCTTCCTGATGCTGGGCCCACAGGGCGAGCTCGAGCTGCCGATGTTCGCCTTCCCGCCGATGATGCACAACCATGGCAACTACATCGCCTCGCTGGGTAACGTCTGCCGCTGGCTGGCGACGCAGGCCGAGGAGCTGGGCGTGGAAATCTATCCGGGCTTCGCGGCCTCGGACATGGTGTGGAACGAGGACGGCTCGCTGAAGGGCGTGATCGTCGGGGTGGTCGGCATCGCCAAGGACGGCCACCACAAGGGCGACTACCAGCCGGGCATGGAGCTGCACGGCAAGTATGTGATGATCGCCGAGGGCGTGCGCGGCTCGCTGGCCAAGCAGCTGATCGCCAAGTTCGACCTCGCCAAGGGCAAGAGCCCGCAGAAGTACGGCATCGGCCTGAAGGAGATCTGGCAGATCCACGGCAGCGAGTATTTCCAGCCCGGGCTGGCGGTCCACACCACCGGTTGGCCCCTGGACGACAAGTCCGGCGGCGGCTCCTTCATGTACCATTTCGGGGATCACTATGTGGCCATCGGCTATGTCGTGCACCTCAACTACAAGAACCCCTGGCTGTCGCCGTTCGATGAGTTCCAGCGGTTCAAGAAGCACCCCTCGGTCGCCTACAATCTCGAGGGCGGCAAGCGCATCGCCTATGGCGCGCGCGCCATCACCGAGGGGGGCCTGCAGTCCATTCCCAAGCTGACCTTCCCGGGCGGGATGCTGATCGGCTGCTCGGCCGGCATGGTCAACGTGCCGCGCATCAAGGGCAGCCACAACGCCATGAAGAGCGGCATGCTGGCGGCCGAAGCCGCCTTCGGGGCGCTCGGCGCCGGGCGCGCGAGCGACGAGCTGGTGGAATACCAGACCGCCTTCGACAACTCCTGGATCGTCAAGGAGCTGAAGCTTGTGCGCAACGCCAAGCCGCTGCTGGGCAAGCTGGGCACCTTCTGGGGCGGCGTGGTCGGCATGGCCGAGATGTGGTGCACCACGCTGCTGGGCGGCTTCTCCTTCCTGGGCACGATGAAACACGAGAAGACGGATGCGGAATCCACCGGCCTGGCCAAGGATTTCAAGCCGATCGTCTACCCCAAGCCCGACGGCGTGCTGAGCTTCGACAAGCTGTCTTCCGTCTTCCTGTCGGCCACCAATCATGAGGAAGACCAGCCGGCCCACCTGAAGCTGCGCGACCCATCGATCCCCATCGACGTGAACCTGCCCCGCTTCGGCGAGCCCGCGCGGCTCTACTGCCCGGCCGGCGTCTATGAGGTGCTCTACGACGAGCAGCAGGCCAACCCGAAGTTCCAGATCAACGCCCAGAACTGCGTCCACTGCAAAACCTGCGACATCAAGGATCCGTCGCAGAACATCGTCTGGACGACCCCGGAAGGCGGCGGCGGGCCCAACTACCCCAATATGTAACCGCGCCGTAGCGGGGGCGCCTTGCGGCGGCCACGGAAAGGCGGGAGTTAGGCGCATGCGTCCGTTCCGTCTCCTGCCTGTGTTCGTCTCCGCCTCGGCCCTGCTGGCCGCCTGCGCCACCGATGGCGCACCGCCGCCCGCCGCCAAGGTCGCCGACGCGACGGCCGCGCCCGCCGAGGAGCCGTTGCCGCCGCCGCCGGTGATGTCGGCGCGTTCCCAGGACGAGCTGGGCGTGAAGCCGGTGATCCGGTCCGACCTGGCGCCGAGCGGCCAATCCGACCATGCCGCCTTCCTGGCCGGCCGCGCGGCCATGAACCAGGGGCGCAGCGACACCGCGATCAGCTACTTCTCCAAGGCGCCCGGGCTGCAGGGCGACGACTATCTGCGCGGACGGGCCTTCACGGCGGCCCTGATGGCGGGCGACGTGGACCACGCCGCCGCCCTGGCGCCTACCCAGCCCGGCGACGACGCCGAACTCTATCGCCTCGGCCGGCTGACCCAGGCCGTGGAAGCCCTGGCCGAGGGGCAGGGCAAGCAGGCCCAGGCCCTGATGGCCGACGACGCCGTCGGCTACCCCCACCGCGCCGCCGCCGCCCTGCTGGCCCCCTGGGCCGCCGCCATGGCGGGCGACGCCGATGGAGCGCTGGCGCGGCCCGAGGTGGCCGGCGACCGGCTGGTGGAGGTGTTCGGCCAATTGGGCCACGCCCAGATCGCCGAGCGCCTGGGCCGCCTCGACGAGGCGGAGGCCGACTATCAGGCCCTGGTTTCCCTGCGCGTGGCGGGCGGCCTCTTCGTGCTGGACTACGGCGCCTTCCTGGAACGGCGCGGCCGCCGGGCGGACGCCACGACCCTCTATGACGGCGTGCTGAGCGCGGCGCCCGATGACGCGCCGACCCTGGCCGCCAAGGCGCGGGCCGCGGGGCGGCGCAAGGCCCCGGCCATGCCGACCCTGGCGCAGGGTGCGGCCAACGCGCTTACGGGCCCGGCGGCCAGCGCGGTCTCCGACCGCCACGGCCAGACCGCCATGGCCTATCTGCGCCTGGTGCTGCGGCTGGACCCCAGCCGGACGGACGCGTTGCAGCTGGTCGGCGACATCCTGCTGGCCGGCGGCGACGTCGAGGCCGCCCGCGCCGCCTTCGAACGGATCCCGCCCTCGAGCGCCCAATATCTGTCGGCGCGCACCAAGCTGGCCTGGTCCTACCAGAACGCCGGCGACAAGGAGACGGCGCTCACCCTGGCGCGCCAGACGGCCAAGACCCATCCGGCCAATGCGGATGTGCAGCTGACCCTGGCCGACCTCCTGCATGCCGATGGGCGTGACGCGGAGGCCGTCACCGTGCTGGACGGCCTGGTGGCCAAGGCCGGCCCCACGCCCGACTGGCGGCTGCTGATGCGCCGCGCCACCGTGCTCGACGCCGCCGGCCGCTGGCCCGAGGCGGAGCGCGACCTGCAGGCGGCGCTCAAGCAGCGCCCCGATGAGCCGCAGCTGCTGAACTTCCTGGCCTTCAGCTGGGTGCAGCGCGGCCAGAACCTGCCGCAGGCGCTGGAGATGGCCAAGAAGGCCGCGGCGGCCAACCCGCGTTCGGGGCCGATCCTGGACAGCCTGGGCTGGGCCTACTACCGCACCGGCGACTACAAGGCGGCGGTGGAGACGCTGGAGCGCGCGGTGCTGCTGGAGCCCGGCGATCCGGAGCTGAACAACCACCTGGGCGACGCCTACTGGCGGGTGGGGCGCCAGGACGAGGCGCGCTTCCAATGGCGCCGGGTGCTGACCCTGGAGCCGGACGCGGCCACCCGCGCCGACGCCGAGGGCAAGCTGAAGACCGGCATGGCGCCGCCCCCGTCTACCATCGCGGCGGCGCAGCCGTGAGCCTGTCGGCCTTCGCGCCGGCCAAGGTGAACCTGTTCCTGCATGTGGGCGCGGTGGGCGCCGACGGCTATCACCCGGTCTGCAGCCTGATGACCTTCGCCGATGTGGGCGACCGGGTGTTCGTGCAGCCCTCCGAGTCGCCGGAATTCGAGATCACCGGACCGTTCGGGGACCTGCTGGACGCGGGGCCGGACAATCTGGTCGTCCGCGCCGCCCGGGCGCTGTTGGCCCGCGCGGGAGGGCCGCAGCCGCCGTTCCGGCTGATCCTGGAGAAGGCGCTGCCGGTGGCGGCGGGGTTGGGCGGCGGCTCTTCCGACGCGGGGGCGACCTTGCGGCTGTTGCGTGGCGCGCTCGGCCTGGCGCTGCAGGACGAGGTGATCAGTGCGATCGCGGCGGAGCTGGGCGCGGACGGGCCGGCCTGCCTGGAGGCGCGGCCGGTGATCGGCGAGGGCAGGGGAGACCGCCTGTCGGCCCCGCCGGGGATGCCGGTGCTGGACGCGGTGCTGGTCAATCCGCGCGTGGCCTCGCCCACGGGGGCGGTCTATCGGGCGTTCGATGAGGATGGCGCGATCGGCGGCGCGGATCGCCCGCCACTGCCCGAGGCGTTCGAGGACGCCGTGGAGGCGGTGGCCTATCTCAGCCGTTGCCGCAACGACCTGGAGGCGCCGGCCGTGCGGCTGACGCCGGTGATCGGCGAGGTGCTGGAGACCTTGCGCTATGAGCCCGAGACCCTGATGGCGCGGATGTCCGGGTCGGGCGCGACCTGTTTCGCCCTGTGCGCGGACGGCATCGAGGCCGAGGGGCTGGCCGATCGGCTGAGTGCGATGCGGCCGGACTGGTGGGTGCGCCGGTGCCGGCTGGGCGGGCCCTGGCCGGAGTAGTAGTCCTCCCCCGATCGCATAGCGGACGGGGGGAGGTGGCCGGAACGGCCGGAGGGGGTGTTCTTTCAGCCGTTATGGAGCGTGGGCGGGCTGGAGAAGCGCGTCCCCTCCGTCGCTGCGCGACACCTCCCCTCGTGTTCGCTTCGCTCCCAGGGGAGGACTAACGAAAACGGGGGCCCGAAGGCCCCCGTCCCGTCTCTGACTGTAGAGAAGGCTACTCGTGCAGGGCTTCGCCGTGCAGGGCCTGGTCGAGGCCCTCCACTTCGGCCTCTTCGGAGACCCGAAGACCGGTGGTGAACTTGCAGATCAGCAGGATGATCGAGGTCACGACCGCCGTGTAGACGATGGTGGCGCCGACGCCCTCGGCCTGTTTCAGCAGGCTGGCGCCTTCGCCCAGGCTGTTGATGGCCTTGTCCGCCAGCACGCCGGTGAGCAGGGCGCCGATGATGCCGCCGATGCCGTGCACGCCGAAGGCGTCCAGGCTGTCGTCGTATTTGAAGATCTTCTTCAGCCAAACGGCGGCGGCGTAGCAGCCGGCGCCGGCGACGATGCCGATGATCAGCGCGCCCTGCGGATTGACGAAGCCGGCGGCGGGGGTGATGGCCACGAGGCCGGCCACCGCGCCGGAAGCCAGGCCGAGCATGCCGGGCTTCTTGCGTTCAACCCACTCCACGACCATCCAGGCCAGCGCCGCCGCGGCGGTGGCGACCTGGGTGTTCATCATGGCCGCGCCGGCCAGGGCGTTGGAGGCCACGGCCGAGCCGGCGTTGAAGCCGAACCAGCCCACCCACAGAAGGCTCGCGCCGATCATGGTGTAGACGAGGTTGGAGGGGGCCATGTTCTCGGTCCCGTAGCCCTTACGCTTGCCGAGGAAGAGGGCGCACATCAGGCCGGCCACACCGGCGTTGATGTGAACCACGGTGCCGCCGGCGAAGTCGAGCACGCCGATCTTGGCGCCCAGGATGCCGCCGCCCCAGACCATGTGGGCGATGGGGATGTAGACGAACAGGGCCCAGAGGATCATGAACAGAATGAGCGCGGAGAACTTCATCCGCTCCGCGAACGCGCCGGCGATCAGGGCCGGCGTGATGATCGCGAAGGTCATCTGGAACATCACGAAGACGTATTCCGGGATGGTCGCCGCCAGGGAGTTGGTGGAGGTGACGTTCACCTTGGTCATGAAGAAGGTGATGTCGCCGACGAACTGGTTGAGGCCGGCGTCGGCGTTGGGGGTGAAGGAGGCTGAGTAGCCGATCACCATCCAGATGATGGTCACCAGGCAGGTGATGACGAACGACTGCGCCACGGTGGCGATGACGTTCTTCTTGCGCACCATGCCGCCGTAGAACAGCGCCAGGCCCGGAATGGTCATCAGCAGGACCAGCGCGGTGGAGGTGAGAAGCCAGGCCGTGTCGCCACTGTCGATCTTTGGCGCGTCGGCGGCGAAGGCGGGCACGGCGAACATCGCCGCTCCGAGCGTGGCGAGCGCGAAGCTCGCCAAGCGTTTGATATTGAAGGTTTTCATCGTTCTTATCCCCTTGTCCCGATGATGTCTGTCAAAGCGCCGCCGAACCGGTTTCACCGGTCCGGATGCGAACAGCGTCCTCGACGTTCAGGACGAAAATCTTGCCGTCGCCGATCTTGCCCGTGGCGGCGGCGGCCTTGATGGCCTCGACCGCCTTGGCCGCGGCGCCGTCGTCGACCACCGCTTCCAGCTTCACCTTGGGCACGAAGTTCACTTGGTATTCCGCGCCCCGGTAGATTTCGGTCTGGCCCTTTTGCCGGCCGTAACCCTTGACCTCCGAGACGGTCAGGCCTTCGACCCCGGCCGCGACCAGGGCTTCACGCACCTCGTCCAGCTTGAAGGGTTTGACGACCGCGATGATCAGTTTCATTCGCCTTGCTCCGCGCGCCTTTGGGGCGCGCCCCCTTGTGGTTTTCCCGTGACCGGTGCGGCGCGGACGCCGCCCTTTGATCACCGGCGACGCTATCGGCGAGGGCGCGGGGCGACCGGCCGGGCCTTCACGAATCGGTAAGAAAGCTCGGCCGCGCCGGTTCGTTGTGCGGTGCGGGAGCGGGGCGCCTCAATTTTGGGCGCCAAAACTGTACGGGAAGCGGGCGCCGGCTTGCCGCCGGCCGCGCGTTTGCGTGATGATGCCCGGCTGGAATGGAGATCTGGATGACCGCCACCCTGTGGGCCCGACTGGCCCCGATCGGCCTGTTGCTGGCCTCCAACCTGTTCATGACCTTCGCCTGGTACGGACACCTGAAGCACCGGGGCGCGGCCCTGTGGCTGGTCATCCTGACCAGCTGGCTGATCGCGCTTCCGGAATACGGCCTGGCCGTGCCCGCCAACCGGATCGGCGCGGCGGTATGGTCCACGGCCCAACTGAAAACCATCCAGGAGGTGATCACGCTCACCGTCTTCATGGGGTTTTCGGTCTTCTACATGGGCGAGACCCTGCGATGGACGACGCTGGCCGGCTTCGCCCTGATCGCGCTGGGGGCGGCGGTCGTCTTCCTCGGCGGCCGTTGACGAGGTGATCACGACGCCGTGATCAAGCGCAACCGCAAGGCCCCTCAGGCGTAATCGCCGGGGAAGGGACTGGGGGCCGCGCCCGCGTCTCCCACCCCGACGATGAGGTTGCCATGACCCTGCAACGGATACTGGGCGCCGCGGCGCTCACGCTGATCATCACCGGCGCCTATGCCGCGACGTCCGATCCGGGCGATGCGGCCCGGGCCCGATCACCGGCAACCCCGTCCACGGCCTCGGCGCCGGCCGTCGCCAACGCGTCCACGACAGCCGACACGGGGGGCTGAGCGACACCTATCCACGACCATCCGGGGGGATCACAGGACCACAAAGGATTGCTCCCCATGCGTATCGCCCTTCTTGCCTCCACCGCCGCCGCCCTGATGCTGACCGCAGGGGTCGCCAGCGCCCGCCAGGCCGACGCCCCACCCGCGCCCTCCGGCACCATCCAGGACGAGGTCAACAACACCACTCAGCCTGCGCGTGACGCCAACGGCAACCTGCCGGGCGCGACGGTGACCACGACCACCCGGACCGAACCCGCGCCGATGGCCGAGGCGCCGCTGCCCCCGCCGTCCAGCGCCATGCCGGCCACGGCCGGCGGCACGGACGTCTCCGCCACCGAACCGAGCGTCACCACCACCTTGGTGACCAACGGGCCGGTTCCGGACACCGCCGAGAACCGCGCCAAATACGGCGGCCCCCAATCCCATGCCGGTAAACGCACCGCCGCGCGCGGCAACTGACCTGAAGGCCGGCGTCCGCATGATGCGGGCGCCGTCGCCTATCGTTTGAGGACGTTCCCGATGTCCAAGCTGAACCTGCTCCTTGCCTCCGCCGCCCTGGCCCTCGTGGCCTCGGCCGCCCAGGCCACGCCGCCGACCGGCTCCAGCCCGGAAAGCACGCCGCCGCCGCCGATCGCCCAGCCTACCCCCCCGACCAACGATCCGGCGCCGCCCGCGCCGCCGACACAGGGCGCGCCCTCGCCGCCCCAGGATCCGGTCGCGGCCACGCCGGACACGGCGGTCAATCCGCCCGCGGCCCCCGACGCCTCGGCCCAGGGCATGCCGGCGTCCGCCTCGGTCGCGGGGGAAGCCGTCACCGTCGTGGCCAGCGCGCCGGTGCCCGATACGGCCGAGAACCGCGCCAAGTATGGCGGGCCCCAGTCGCGGGCCGGCAAGCATTCCAAGGCCAAGGGCAACTAGCCCTCGTTTGAGAGCGGCTTTTCGCCCCCAAACTCGGCTTGAAGCGACAGTCGGCGGACCCTATGGTCCGCCGACTTTTTTGCGACTGCGAAATCCGGATGCCCAAGGACCAAAAACCCCTGTCCTTTCAAGGACTGATCCTGCGACTCCATGATTATTGGAGCCAGCAGGGCTGTGTGATCCTGCAACCTCACGACGTCGAGGTGGGCGCCGGTACGCTGCATCCCGCCACCGTGTTGCGCGCGCTGGGCCCCAAGCCCTGGCGCGCGGCCTATGTGCAGCCCTCGCGGCGGCCCGGCGACGGGCGCTATGGCGAGAACCCCAACCGGCTGCAGCACTACTATCAGTATCAGGTCATCCTGAAGCCCAACCCCGACAACCTGCAGGAGCTCTATCTGGGCAGCCTGGAGGCGATCGGCATCGACACGCGCCTGCACGACATCCGCTTCGTCGAGGACGACTGGGAAAACCCCACCGTGGGCGCCTGGGGCCTGGGCTGGGAGGTCTGGTGTGATGGGATGGAAGTGACGCAATACACCTACTTCCAGCAGGTGGGGGGGCTCGACGTCTTCCCGGTGGCCGGCGAGCTGACCTACGGGCTGGAACGGCTGGCCATGTATATCCAGGGCGTGGACCACTTCACCAAGCTGGCCTTCAACGACCCGGACGGCCCGGCGCCGCAGACCTATGGCGACGTCTTCCTGGAGAATGAGCGCCAGTTTTCGGCGGCCAATTTCAACGCGCCGGACGTGGAGTTGCTGAAGCGCCAGTTCGAGGACATGGAGCGCCAGGTTCCGCGCTTCCTGGCCATGAAGGGGCCGCAGGGCCAGGCCCTGGTGCTGCCGGCCTATGACCATGTGCTGAAGGCCAGCCACCTGTTCAACCTGATGGACGCAACCGGCGCCATCGCCGTGGCCGAGCGCCAGAGCTACATCGGCCGCATCCGCGATCTTTGTAAGATGTGCGCCCAGGCCTGGGTCGCTCAGCAGGAGGACGCGGCATGAGGGTGACCAGACCCGTCCTGATGGCGCTGACGGCGCTGGCCCTGATCGCAACCGGGCCGGGCGCCATGGCCCAGGCCAACGGCAAGGGCGCCCAGGCAACGGGGCAGGGGGTGGCCGACGGCTCCGGCCAGGCGCCCGCCGTCATGGTGCCCACCGAAGACAAGGCGATGACGGCCGCGATCGCCGAGGCGCGCCGCACCCTGCCGGTGTTCTGGCGGATGTACGACGCCCCGCCCGCCGGGACCGGCAACTATCAGGTCAATGTCGCCCTGCCGTCCGATAGCGGCGGCCTGGAATACATCTGGATCGAGGTGAAGGGGCACACCCCCACCACCGTCACCGGGCGCATCGACAATCCGCCCGACCACCTGCACGGCATGGCCTATAATCAGGTGATCACGGTGAGCACCGACACCATCGCCGACTGGATGTACGTCAAGGACGATAAACTCTGGGGCAACTTCACCACCCGCGTGATGCTCAAATACTCGCCCCCCGATGTGGCCGAACAGATGAACGCCGTGCTGTCGCCCACGCCCATGGACTCCGGCCGACCCTGACCCATGCCTCAGTTGCTGCTTGAGATCTTCTCCGAAGAGATACCCGCGCGCATGCAGGCTCAGGCCGCGCGCGACCTGGAACGGATGGCCCGCGAGAAGCTGGCCGAGGCCGGGCTGCTGCCCGAGGCGCTTACCGCGTTCGGCGGCGCGCGCCGGCTGACCCTGGTGGCCGAGGGGCTGCCGGCGGCGCAGGGCGACCGCAAGGAAGAACGCAAGGGGCCGCGCGCCAATGCGCCGGAGCAGGCGCTGGAAGGCTTCCTGCGCTCGACCGGCCTGACGCGCGACCAGCTGACCGAGCGCGACGGCGTCCTCTACGCCGTGATCGAACGGAAGGGCCGGCCAACGTCGGAGATCATCGCCGAGATGGTGGATTCCGTTGTGCGGTCCTTCCCCTGGCCCAAGTCGATGACCTGGGGCTACGGCAAGCTGCGCTGGGTGCGGCCGATCAAGCGCATCCTGTGCGTCTTCGACGGGGAGATCGTGCCTTTCGCCATCGACGGCATCGAGAGCGGCGACACCACCCAGGGCCATCGGTTCATGGGTTCGGGCCAGCCGTTCAAGGTGAAGGACTTCGACAGCTATCGTGACGGACTGGCCAAGCACTATGTGGTGCTGGACTCGGCCGAACGCCGCGAGCGTATCCAGCAGGCGGCCCAGACGCTGGCCTTCGCGCGCGGGCTGGAGATCGTCGAGGACGAGGGGCTGCTGGCCGAGGTGACGGGGCTGGCCGAGTGGCCGACGCCGGTGCTGGGCGACATGGACCCGGCCTTCCTGGACCTGCCGCCGGAGGTGATCCGCACCTCGATGCGCACCCACCAGAAGTATTTCGCGGTACGTGACCCGAAGACCGGCGGCCTGGCGCCCCACTTCGTCACCGTGGCCAATGTGGAAGCCAGCGACGGCGGCGCGACCATCGCCCAGGGCAACGCCAAGGTGCTGTCGGCCCGCCTAAGCGACGCGCGGTTCTTCTGGGACAACGACAAGCAGGTCGGCTTCGAAGCCTGGCTCAAGAAGCTGGACGGCGTGACCTTCCACGCCAAGCTGGGGACGATGGCCGAGCGGGTGCAGCGCATCGTCGCCCTGGCCGCCGAGATCGCGCCCCTGGTCGGCGCCGACGCCGCCAAGGCCGTGGAGGCCGCGCGCCTGGCCAAGGCCGACCTGACCAGCGGCATGGTCGGGGAATTCCCGGAACTGCAGGGGCTGATGGGCGGCTACTACGCCCGCGCCGCCGGCATGGACGGCGATGTCGCCGACGCCATCCGCGACCACTATCGCCCGCAGGGGCCGGGCGACGCCGTGCCCGCCGCGCCGGTTTCGATCGCCGTGGCCCTGGCCGACAAGCTGGACACCTTGGTGGGCTTCTTCTCCATCGACGAAAAGCCGACCGGCTCGCGCGACCCCTATGCCCTGCGCCGCGCGGCGCTGGGCGTGATCCGCATCCTGCTGGAGCACCGGCTGCGCCTGCCGCTCGTTCCGCTTGTCGCCCGGGCCCGGTTCCTGGTCTGGGGCGACGTGGAAAGCCGCAAGGCGGACTCCGCCGTCGACGACTTCCGCCGGGCCTACGCCACTGTGGGCGTGACCGACAACTTCGCCCTGCCGCCGCAGTTCGCCCAGACCTTCGGGGCGTCGGTGGACTCGGTCAACGCCATCCTGGCCGCCTGCAGCGCCGAACTGACGGCCTTCTTTGCCGACCGGCTGAAGGTGGTGCTGAAGGACCAGGGCAAGCGCCACGACCTGGTGGATGCCGTCTTCGCGCTCGGAGACGACGATCTGGTTCGGATCGTCGATCGGGTGGAGGCGCTGGACGCCTTCCTGAAGACCGAGGACGGGGCCAATCTGCTGGCCGGCTACAAGCGCGCCTCCAACATCCTCAAGGCCGAGGAGAAGAAGGGGCCGCTGCCCTCGGGCGTTCCAGCCAACATGCCGGGCGCTCCAGCCGAGGAGCATGCGCTGTTCGACGCCCTGGTCGCGCTGCAACCAAAACTGGACCGCACCCTGGCCGCCGAGGACTTCGCCGGCGCCATGACGGCGCTGGCGGCGCTACGCAACCCGGTGGACGCCTTCTTCGTTGGCGTTCTCGTGAATGACACCGATGTTGCAGTGCGGGATAATAGACTAAGGCTCCTGTCCCAGGTCCGCACGGCCATGGGCAGAGTCGCGGACTTTTCGTTGATCGCGGGATAGCAGTCATGCCGGCCGATACGCTTACCAAGACGCGCTGGGTCTACAGCTTCGGCGGCGGCGGGGCCGACGGCGACGCGTCCATGAAGAACCTGCTGGGCGGCAAGGGCGCCAACTTGGCCGAGATGAGCTCGCTGGGCCTGCCGGTGCCGCCGGGGTTCACGGTCACCACCGAGGCCTGCGTCCACTACTACGCCAACGGCAAGTCCTATCCCGAAGCCCTGAAGGGACAGGTCGAGACCGGCCTGGCCACGGTGGAGAAGATCACCGGCAAGACCTTCGGCGATGCGAAGAACCCGCTGCTGGTGTCGGTGCGCTCGGGCGCGCGCGCCTCCATGCCCGGCATGATGGACACGGTCCTGAACCTGGGCCTCAACGACGAGACGGTGGCCGGCCTGGCCGCGCTGTCGGGCGACAAGCGCTTCGCCTTCGACAGCTATCGCCGCTTCATCCAGATGTATTCCAATGTCGTGCTGGGCCTTGAGCACCACATGTTCGAGGAGATCCTCGACGACCATAAGGACCGCCTGGGCGTCACCATCGACACGGCGCTCAGCGCCGACGACTGGGATGCAGTGGTGGCCGACTACAAGAAGGCGGTGCAGGACGAGCTCGGCCGGCCCTTCCCGCAGGACGCCCATGAGCAGCTGTGGGGCGCGATGGGCGCCGTCTTCGCCAGCTGGATGAACGACCGGGCGAAATTCTATCGCCGCATGCACGACATTCCCGAGAGCTGGGGCACCGCCGTCAACATCCAGTCGATGGTGTTCGGCAACATGGGCGAGACCTCGGCCACCGGCGTGGCCTTCACCCGCAACCCGTCCACGGGCGAGGCGCGCCTCTACGGCGAGTTCCTGATCAACGCCCAGGGCGAGGACGTCGTCGCCGGCATCCGCACGCCGCAGTCGCTGACCGAGGCCGCGCGCGAGGAGATGGGCGATACCAGCCCCTCCATGGAAGCCGCGATGCCGGTTGTGTTCGCCGAGTTCAAGGCGGTGGTCGAGAAGCTGGAGCGCCACTACCGCGACATGCAGGACATCGAGTTCACGGTCGAACAGGGCCGGCTCTACATGCTGCAGACGCGCAACGGCAAACGCACGGCCAAGGCCGCGCTGAAGATCGCCGTGGACCTGGCCGGCGAGGGCGTGATCAGCCGCGACGAGGCCATCCTGCGCGTCGAGCCCGCCTCCCTCGACCAGCTGCTGCACCCGACCATCGACCCGACCGCCGAACGCAACGTGGTGGCCAGCGGCCTGCCGGCCAGCCCGGGCGCCGCCACCGGCAAGATCGTGTTCGACGCCGATGAGGCCGAACGCCTGGGCAATGCGGGCGAGGCCGTGATCCTGGTGCGCGACGAGACCAGCCCGGAAGACATCCACGGCATGCATGCGGCGCGCGGCATCATCACCGCGCGGGGCGGCATGACCAGCCACGCCGCCGTAGTGGCGCGCGGCATGGGCCGGCCTTGCGTCTCCGGCGCCGGCGAGATCGCCATCTATCCGCGCGAGGGCCTGTTCCGGGCGCGCGGCCGTGAGTTCCGGGCGGGTGAGGTGATCACCATCGACGGGTCGCGCGGCGAGGTGCTGTCGGGCTCGGTGACCATGATCGAGCCGGAGCTGACCGGCGACTTCGCTATCCTGATGGGCTGGGCCGACCAGGTGCGGCGCCTGAAGGTGCGCGCCAACGCCGAGACGCCGCTGGATGCGCGCACCGCGCGGCAGTTCGGGGCCGAGGGCATCGGCCTTTGCCGCACCGAGCATATGTTCTTCGACGAGGACCGCATCGCCGCCGTGCGCGAGATGATCCTGGCCGACGACGAGGCCGGCCGCCGCACGGCGCTGGCCAAGATACTGCCCATGCAGCGCAACGACTTCGTCGAGCTGTTCAACATCATGGAGGGCCTGCCGGTCACCATCCGGCTGCTCGACCCGCCGCTGCACGAATTCCTGCCGCACACGGAAGAGGATCTCGAGGCCGTGGCGCTGGCCACCGGCCTGGACGCCGCCAAGCTGATGCGCCGGGCCAAGGAACTGCACGAGACCAACCCGATGCTGGGCCACCGCGGCTGCCGCCTGGGCGTCTCCTATCCCGAGATCTACGAGATGCAGGTGCGCGCCATCGTGGAAGCCGCCTGCGAGGTGCAGAAGAGCGGCAACCCCGCGCCCGCGCCGGAGATCATGCATCCGCTGGTCGCCAAGGGCGAGGAGATGAAATATCTGCGCGAACTCACCGACCGCACCGCCAAGGCTGTGATTGCCGAGCAGGGCGTGGAGATCAAATATAGCGTCGGCACCATGGTCGAGCTGCCGCGCGCGGCGCTGCGGGCCGGCGACCTGGCCGCGACGGCCGAGTTCTTCTCCTTCGGCACCAACGACCTGACCCAGACCACCTTCGGCATCAGCCGCGACGACTCGGGGCGCTTCCTGAACGCCTATATCGAAAAGGGAATCTTCGAGAAGGACCCCTTCGTCAGCCTGGACCAGGAAGGCGTGGGCGACCTGATCAAGATCGCCGCCGAGCGCGGCCGCGCCGTGCGGCCCGACGTCAAGCTGGGCATCTGCGGCGAGCATGGCGGCGATCCGGCCTCCATCGCCTTCTGCGAGACCATCGGCCTGGACTATGTGAGCTGCTCGCCCTTCCGCGTGCCGATCGCGCGACTGGCGGCGGCCCAGGCGGCGCTGACGAAATAGATCTGGGACGGGGCGTCGTGAAGCTGGTCTTTCTCTATGGCCGCCGGCCTGCGGCAAGCTGACCAGCGCCGATGTATTCAGGCGCCTCGCTGAGGCGGGAACCTGGACCGTGGACCATATGCCGGCCACCCGCCTGTCGATCGACACCAGCCAGCATGAGCCGGCGGACGCGGCGCGCCTGATCGCGCAAGCCCTTACCTGACAAGGCGTCGCGGCCAACCACGGCCGCCTTGATACCCAAAGAATTAATCCCTGACGCCCAATATGGGTTGTCGACCTCTCCGACTCTACCTACGGGGCAGGGGAGGCGTCATGTAAGTAACGTGTCAGTTGGCTTCGGAAAAACGTGCAGTTTAACCCGTTCCGTCCACAGTTGAGACCCTCGCGTTGCGGCCGCCGCCTGAATGGCCCGGGCCCGCTTTCTTATCCGGCATCAAAGAAATCTTATCACCGTTCGCGGAATGGCGTTCTGCGAACGACGACCTGATCACTCAAAAATCATAATCCTACGCGGCTCCCGGACAGGGCCCGCGCATGCATCCTCGGGGAGCTACCAAGTGCAAATCCGTTCCATCCGCCGATCGCTGTCGGCTCTTTCCGGCGTGTCCCTGATCGCCCTGGCCGCCGCCATGCCGCACGCGGCCTATGCCGACACCGACCTGGGCGCGCCGGGCCAGGCGCTGACCGCCGGCACGATCACCAGCGACACCGGCACGGTCAACGATCAAGGCGACACCTTCGGCGTCAACGTCGATGCCGGCGACAACGACACGGTCACCGTCGATAACGCCGTCATCAACAACACCAGCGGCGGCAACTACGGCCTGGTGATCACCAACTTCACGGCCACCCCGGGCCAGCTCGACGTCAACTTCACGGGCGTCAACACGGTGTCGAGCAACGGCTCCAACCCGAACATCTACATCAACACCGGTCTGCAGGACGTGGTGGTGGACATCACCGAGGGCGGCTCGACCTTCACCGGCAACGGCGGCATCCAGGCTTCGTCGAACGCCGGTTCGGTCACCGTGCTGAACGGCGCCAATACCTACAACAGCACCTACACCTCCCTCGGCGCCAACAGCGGCGGGACAGGCAACGTAACCGTCGAGTCCCAGGGCGGGACCATGAGCGGCGGCCACTACGGCATCACGGCCGGCAGCCAGGGCGGCAACGTCGCTGTTGGCCAGTCCGGCGGCGTCACCACCGCCATCTCCGGCGTCTCCGACGCGGGCATCTACGCGACGACCAACGGGACCGGCACGATCAACGTCACGACCGCCGCGGGCGGCACGATCGATGGCGGCACGCACGGCATCCTCGCCGCGACCAGCGGTACGGGCGCGGTCAACGTCATCGTCGGCGACACCATCGGCGCCAACACCGCGCCGTCCTTCCATGGCGTGGACGCCTCGTCGCAAGGCGGCGCGGTCGCCGTCACCTCGATGGCTCAGATCAACGGCGGTACGGGCGGCATCACCGCCTACACCAATGGTGGAACTGGCTCGGTGTCGATCGATACCGGGGCTGTCAGCGGCGGCGCCGGCGGCGCGGCTGATGCGGCCGTCTATGGCGGCACAGGCAACGTCTCGGTGACGCTGGAGGGCGCCAACACGGCGAGCGGCAGCTACGGCCTCAGCGCCCGCACCAACGGAACCGGCTCGGCCACCATCACGGCCACCGATGCGGGCTCCAGCATCACCGCCACGAGCAACCGGGCCGTCGACGCGGAATCCGCCGGCGGTGCGGTCAACGTCAATGTGGCCGGCACGATCAACGGCGCCATCGACGGCATCTATACGCGCGACAGCGGCGCGGGCTCGACGGTCATCGCGGCCACGGGCCTGATCGGTGGCGGTCGAGGCGTCAACGCGCTCACCACCGGCACGGGCTCCATTACCGTCGGGACGTCGGGCGCGCGCCTTGGCGACGTGACCAGCACGGCCGGCGACGGCGTCTATGCCAGCGGCGGCGGCGCGATCAGCGTCTTCACCAACGCGGTCACCACCTCGGGCGGCGGCAGCGTCAGCCAGGCGGCCAACGGCACGGCCCAGAGCAGCTACTATGGCAGCGGCTTCGCGGTCGATGCGGTCTCCACCGGCGGCACGGTGGTCGTCAACACGGCCGGCGCCATCCAGGGCGGCAACGCGGGCGCCATCCTGGCCCAGGGCGGCGGCGCGGGGAACACCGTCACCGTCGTCACCGGCGGCGCGGTCACCACCACCGGCGGACGCGGCATCGAAGCCGACGGCACGGGCGGTCTCGTCAGCATCAGCGCCGGCGGCCTGGTCCACGGCGCCTACGACGCCATCTATGCGGTCAACACCGGCACAGGTGGCATCACCGTCAGCGACGCGGCGGGCGCGACCAGCACCACCGGCTCGGGCATCCGGGTGCGTGACTACGGCGGCGGCACGCTGAACGTGGGCAGCGCCATCGATCGCGTCGGCAATGTCAGCGGCGGCGATCTCGGTATCCGAGCGGTCGGCAACGGCTCCATCAACGTCTACGCCAGCGGCGTCAGCGGCGTGACCAACGGCCTGCTCGTCTCGGGCGGCCAGGCCAGCGCGGTCAACGCCCAGGTGGTGGTCGACGCGACCGGCGCCGTGACCAGCGTCTACGACGGCCGCACGGGCGTGCAGGCCTATAACTTCGGCCAGATCGGCAACAGCGCCGTCACCGTCCAGCTCACCGGCGCTGTCACCGCCCACGGCATCGGCGTCGACGCCGAGACCATGAACGGCGACGTGACCGTGGTCACCGCGGCCGTCACCGGCGGCAACAACGGCGACGCCTGGAGCAAGGGCGTCCTGGTCGAAGGCGGCGGCGACAGCCAGATATCGGTCACCACCAACGGCGCCGTTCTGGGCGGCTCCGGCATCACCGTCATCGGCGACGGCACGCTGTTGCGCGATACCGTTACCCTCGCGGCCAACAGCGCGGTCACCAGCCAGAACGGCGCGGCGGTCAGCGTCACGGGCCACAACGCGCTGGTTTCCACCACCACGCTCGGCCAGGTCACGGCGGTCGGCGGCGCGGGCATCTTCTCCAGCGGCAATGGCGCGGTCACGGTCACCGCCAGCGGCGTGTCCGCCTCGGGCGGTACGGTAGCGGCGCAGGACGCGCGCGGCGGCTCCATCAACCTGACGGCGGCCAACGGCTATGGCATTGCGGCGATTTCGACGGGCGGCCCGGTCACCGTGGCGGCCAACGGCAACGTGGCCGGCGGCGCGGCGGGCGGCATCGCGGCCATTTCCACCGGCACGGGGACGGTCGACGTCACCAGCGGGCTGATCACCACCAGCGGCGGGCGCGGCATCGAAGCCGATTCCGCCGGCGGCCAGATCACCGTCAATTCCAACGGCGCCGTCACCGGCGCCACGGGCGGCATCTACACGCTGAACAGCGGCACGGGCGGCATCACCATCAACACCACGGCGGCGGTGGTGGGCCTGACCTCCACCGGCGTGCGCGCCAACACCACGGGCGCGGGTGCGATCAACCTGGGCTCGTCGGGCCAACGCCTGGCCAACGTCACCGGCGGCGCCTCGGGCGTGGTCGGGCAGGGCGGCGGCAACGTCACCGTCTATGCGACCAACGTCACCGGGGCGACCAACGCGATCTCGGCGCTCAGCAACCAGCCTGGCGCGAACGGCGTCGTCCTGGTCAACGCCAACGGCACTTTGACCGGCAACTCGGGCTACGGCGTGCTGGCGCTGAACACCGGTGTGCTGGCCGCCAACACCACCACCGTCATCACCACCGGCGCGATCAACACGGCCGGCGGCGCGGGCATCGACGCGGAATCCACCGGCGGCGACGTCACCGTGACCAGCTCGGGCGTCATCACCTCGCTGGGCGGCAACGGCACCTTCTGGAGCGGCATCTATGCGCGCGGCGCGGGCGACAGCGCCGTCGTCATCAACGCCAACGCGGCCGTCAACGGCACCTATCAGGGCATCGACGTCGGCACCACGGGCACGCTCGCCCGCGACGTGGTCACCGTCAACGCCAACAGCACCGTCAGCAGCGTGCATGGCGCGGGCATCTCGGCGACGGGCCGCAACGGCGTGGTCACCGTCAACGCCGTCGGCGCGGTCACCGCGGCGCAAGGCGACGGCGTGTTCGCCACAGGCAACGGGGCGGTCAACGTCACCACCAATGCCGTGAGCGCCACGGGCGGCGTCGCGCCGACCCTCAACGGCAACGGGCAGGTCACCGGCGCCACGGCGCTCAACGGCATCGGCGTGGCGGCAGTCTCCACCGCCGGCCCGGTCACCGTCATCACCAACGGCGCGGTCAGCGGCGGCGTGGGCGGCGGCGTGCTCGCCCAGAGCGGCGGCACGGGAACGGTCACCGTCACCACCGGCCTGGTCACCTCGACCGGCGGCCGGGCGATCGAAGCCGACGGCGCCGGCGGTCTGGTGACCATCAACGCGGGCGCCCTGATCACCGGGGCCGGCGACGCCATCTATGCCTCCAACACCGGCGGCGACATCCAGATCAACGCGGCCAGCGGCGCGACCAGCGCCACCGGTTCGGGCATCCGCGGCCGGGTCTATGGCTCGGGCACGCTCAACGTCGGCAGCGCCGGTCAGCGCGTCGGCACGGTCAGCGGCGGCGACGCCGGCATCCGCGCCATCAGCGACGGATCGCTCAACGTCTATGCCGGCACGGTGACGGGGGCCACCAACGGCATCCTCACCTCGGGCGGCCAGGCGGGCGCGATCAACGCCCAGGTGCTGGTCGACGCCAACGGTCCGGTGACCAGCGTCAACACCGGCCGCACCGGCGTTCAGGCCTATAACTTCGGCACGATTGGCAACAGCGCCGCCACGGTGAACCTCACCGGCGCGGTCAGCGCCAACGGCATCGGCGTGGATGTCGAGACGATGAACGGCGACATCACCGTCACCACGGCGGCGGTGGCCGGCGGGGCCAACGGCGACAACTACAGCAAGGGCATCTTGGTCGACGGCAGCGGCGATTCCCAGGTTTCGCTGACCGTCAACGGCGCCGTCACCGGCGGTTCGGGCATCGAGGCCGCGACCCACGGGACCCTGGCGCGCGACACCATCACCGTGACCACCAACAGCACGGTCACCAGCAGCGCGGGCGTCGGCGTTTCCGTCAGCGGCCAGAACGCCCTGGTCACCGTCAACACGGTGGGCGCGGTCAACGCCACGGGCGGCGCGGGGGTCTTCGCCACCGCGCTCGGCAACGGCGCGATCAACGTCACCACCCACGGCGTCACCACCACGGGCGGCGCGGCGGCTCCGGCGACCGGGGGCAACCCGGTGTTCGGCGTCACGGCGGCCAACGGCTACGGCGTCGCCGCGATCTCGAGCGGCGGCAACGTCAACGTAAACTCCATCGGCCTGACCGCGGGCGGCGCGGCGGGCGGCGTCCTGGCCCAGACCACGGGTACGGGGACGGTCACCGTCACCACCGGCGCGGTCACCGCCGCCGGGGGCAAGGCCATTGAGGCCGACGGCCAGAACGGCCTGGTCACCGTCAACGCGACGGGCCCGGTTTCCGGCGCGGGGGGCGGCATCTATGCCCAGGCCACCGGCACGGGCGGCATCGCCATCAAGGCGGGCAGCGTGAACGGCGGCGCCTTCAACGGCATCCGCGCCACCGCCACCGCGGGCGGCGCCATCAACCTCGGCGCCTCCGGCCAACGGCTGGGCGACGTCTCCAGCGCGATCACGGCGATCACCGCGACCGGCCGCGGCGACATCAACGTCTACGCGACCACGATCACGGGCGGCACCAACGGCATCGCGGTGCAGAGCCTGAACCCCGGCGCCAACGGCGTGGTGCTCGTCGACGTCAGCGGCGCGGTCAACGCCGGCGGGCTCGGCATCATCGCCCGCAACAACGGCGTGCTGAGCGCCAACACCACCACGGTCAACGCGGGCGGCGCGGTCACCTCGACCGGCGGCGCGGCCATCGACGCGGAGGGCGCCGCCGGCGCCGTCAACGTCAATGCGGCGGCGGCGGTCACCAGCACAGGCGGTGCGGGCGTCTTCGCCAGCAGCGGCACGGGCAACATCACGGTCGCCACCCAGGGCGTCACCACCACGGGCGGCACGGCGGCGGCGGTTGTCGGCGCCCAACCGGTCACCGGCGTCTCGGCGGCCAACGGCTACGGCATCGCGGCGGTTTCCAACGGCGGCAACGTCAACGTCACGGCCTCCGGCGCCGTCTCGGGCGGCGTGGGGGGCGGCATCGTGGCTCAGTCCACCGGCGCGGGGACGGTCACCGTCAACGCCGGCGCGGTCACCACCACTGGCGGACGCGCCATCGAGGCTGATGGCCTCGGCGGCCTGGTCACGGTCAACGCGACCGGCCCGGTCACCAGTTCGGCGGGCGGCATCTACACGCAAAACAGCGGCGCGGGCGGCATCACCGTCAATGCCGGCGCAGTCAACGGCGGGGCCTTCAACGGCATCCGCGCGACGGCCACCGGCAGCGGCGCGATCAACCTGGGCTCGTCCGGCCAGAGCCTTGGCGACGTTACCGGCGGCATCACCGCCATCACCGCCACCGGCCGCAACGACATCAATGTCTATGCGTCGAACGTCACAGGCGGCACCAACGGCATTGTCGCCCAAAGCATCCAGCCCGGGGCTAACGGGGCCGTGGTGGTCAACACCACCGGCACGATCGTCGGCACGAACGGGTTCGGTATCGTCGCCCTCAACGGTGGCCTGCTGGCCGCCAACACCGTCACGGTGACCACCGGCGGTTCAGTCACGGCCAACGGCGCCTCGGCCATCGACGCCGAGGCTGACGGCGGCGACGTCACCGTCACTTCCAACGGCGTGCTGACGGCCAACGCCGGCAACGGCCAGTATTGGGACGCCATCTTCGCCCACGGCGCCGGCGACAGCGCCGTGACCGTGACCACCAACGCGGCGGTCAACGGCACCTACATCGGCATCGACGCGGCCTCGGCCGGCACGGCGGCGCGTGACACCGTCACGGTCAACGCCAACGACGCGGTCAGCGCCGGCTATCCGGGCGTCTCCGCCATCCAGGCGGTCTCCTCGGGCCTCGGCGGCGTCGCCGTCAACAAGGGGGCCACCGGCTCGCTGAACGCGGCGGGCGGCATCGGCATCACTGCCGCGGCTACCAGCGCCACGGGAACCTCCAACGTCTCCGTGACCAACGCGGCCCAGATCGGCGGCGCGGGCGTCAACCAAACCGTGACCGGCATCGCCGCCAGCGTCGCGGCCGGCAACGCGGGCTCGATCACCATCGCCTCCAACACCGGTGCCATCTACGCCACCGGCACTGGGATCCTGGCCGTCAACAGCGGCTCGGGCTCGGTGGACATCGGCGCCACCTCGGGCGGCATTTCCAGCGCCATCAACACCACCGGCGTCGGCATCTCCGCCTCCACGGTGTCGGGCAACATCGCCATCACCACGGCGGCCGGCGGAACCATCTCGCCCGGCGCGGCCATCGGCATCAGCGCCCACTCCACCAGCGGCGCCATCACCATCAACCAGGCCGGCGACATCGGCCTGACAGGTGCGGGCAACACCGTTGGCGAAGGCATCCACGCCCTTATCGACGGCGGGACGGGCGCGCTGACGGTCCATTCCACCGGCCATATCTACGTCACGGCCGGCAGCGGCCCGGAGAACGCCGGCATCTATGCCGTCAACCTGGGCACGGGCGCGGTGGTGGTCACCTCCACCGGCGTCATCGACCCGGGCGCCTACGGGGCGTTCATCCAGGGCGCCGGTCCGGTCAGCTACACCGCTTCCGGCGGCGCGGTTGAGGGCGACACGGGTGTGTTCATCGAATCGACCGGGGCAGGGGCGGTGACGCTCACCTCCACCGGCGGCACGCCGATCACCGGCTTCAACGGCGCGGGCGTCGTCGCCCAGGGCGCGGGCGGGGCGGTCAGCGCCACCCTGACCGGCCCGGTCACCGGCACCACCAACGGCATCATCGCCACCTCCACCGGCGCGGGCTCGACCAGCCTGGTCACCAACGGCGCCGTCAGCGGCGGCACGGGCGCGGGCATCGCCATCACCTCGGGCACGGGCGGCCTGGCCCTGACCGTCAACGGCAACGTCACCTCCACCGGCGCGGCGGCCATCGACGCCACCTCGGCGGCGGGCGGCGTGATCACCATCGCCTCGGGTTCGCACCTCACCGGCCTGGTGTCGGCGGCCAACACCGGCGTCATCAACATCAACTCGGCGTCCGGCTCGAGCACCACCCTCAACGTTTCGTCGGGGGCCACCATCGCGGCGGCGGCCGGATCGGCCTTCAACGTGGCCGTCGAGGCTCACGGCGGTTCGGTGACGGTCAACAACAGCGGCACGATCACGGGCCAGGTGGACTTCTCCCACCTGACCGGGGCCAATTCGGGCGCGCTGAACAACGCCCCGGGCACCGTCTTCATCACCGGCGGCACCTCGCTGTTCAACGTGGGCGACGACAACTTCGTCAACGCAGGCCAGATCGACACCGCCGGCGCGCTGACCACCTTCGACTTCCTGGGCGGCGTGAACCACGTGTCCAACTCGGGCACGATCCGCGTCGGCTTCAACCCGGTGGCGGCCTCCAGCTTCCGCCTGGTGGGGGTCAGCCAGTTCGCCAACTCCGGCACGCTGCAGATGCATAACGGCGTGGTCGGCGACTCCATCGTCGCCACCGGCGCGGCCTTCACCGGCTCGGGCGCCTCGCGCCTGGATATCGACACCAACCTGGGTGGCCCGGGCGCTCTGTCCGACACCCTGACGGTGGCCTCCAGCGCCGGAACCACGAAACTGCTGGTGCACGACACCGGCGGCGCCTTCGGGGCCTACAACCCGACGGGCATCGTGGTGGTCAACGGCACGACCCACGACGGCGACTTCACCTTCGATCCGGCCTCGGGCTTCTACAACGCCAGCCTGTTCGGAGGCGCGCTCGATAAGCCGGGCATGTTCTTCTACGACCTGGCCGTCAACAATGCCGGGGCCGCGGTGATCATCTCCGCGCCCAAGCGTGAAGCCCAGCAGCTGACCACCCTCGGCTCCTCCGCCCAAGGCCTGTGGTACGCCACGGCGCCGACCGGCGAGAGCTTCTCGGGCCGCCGCGACGTCTTCTTCGGCGGTGAAACCGGCGGCCAAGGTCCGGCCGTGTGGGTCAATGCGACGGGCGCCTTCGCCCAGCGCGACCACAACCAGCACTACATCGACTTCAACCAGTCCTACGACTACGACACCTCCTACCGTCAGGACATCGGCGCGGTGACCTTCGGGGCCGACGGCGGCTGGCGCGGTGACCAGGAAGCCTCGGGCAGCTGGCAGTTCGGCCTGTCGGCCTCCTATGTGACCTCCAACACCAAGTTCGACTCATCCTCGACGCGGGCCAAGTTGGAGGGCGTCGCGCTCAGCGCACACGCCAGCTACGTCAACGGCGACATCTTCGTCGACGCCGCCTACTCGGGCGACTTCCTGAAGGGCAAGGTCACGGCTCCCAACCTGGCGGGCCTGGCCGGCAAGCCGGACGTCACCTCCAACGGCGGCCTGGTCCAGGTCGGCATCCGCAAGCCCTTCGTGGGCGGGTCGGTGATCGAACCCACCCTGTCGCTGACCTATGTGCGCTCCAGCATCGACGACCTGGCCGCCGGCGGCGAAACGCTCCACTTCGACGACGCCACCTCGATCCGGGCGGGCATGGGCGTGCGCATCTCCGGCCAGTTCAGCGGCGGCGACAACTGGCGCATGGGCTACACCTTCTCGGCCAAGGCGGTGGATGAGCTGCGCGGCGACAACACCGTGCTGTTCTCCGGCCAGGGCGCCAACCTGACCCTGACCGACCACTTCGACGGCGGCTTCGGCGAGGTGGGCGCGGGCCTGACCTTCCAAGGCAAGGGCGGCTGGTCCGGCTTCGCCAACGGCGCCTGGATGTTCAACGACGAATACTCCTCGCCGAGCATCTCCCTGGGCGGCCGCTACCGCTTCTAGTCCAGGCAATCCAACCATACGGCCGGGGCCGCTCTCGCAAGAGGGCGGCCCTTTCCTTTTTGAATGACTGCCGCTCTCGCAAGGGGGCGGCCCTTTCCGTTTGCGCCGGGCCCTGACCAATTATTCACCTGACAGCGGGGCCAGAACGGGGTGATCCTCCCCCCTCACAGGGAAGGGGGAAACTCCCACATGTCCAAGTTCGATGTAGCGGCTGCGACCGCGCAATATATGGCGACCCTGTCGCCGGAGGCGCACGCCAAGGCGACGGCCTACACCCACGGCGGTGAGTGGGTCATGCTCTGGAGCACGGTGATCTCGATCCTGATCTCGTGGCTCGTGCTGCGTAGCGGCGTGCTTCAACGCACGCGCGCGGGCATCAAGGCCGCCTGGCTGGCCGTGCTGGCGGTGGTGGCCGTGGATGGGATCATCGGCATGATCGCCGACCTGCCGTGGTCCGCCTATGCCGGCTGGTGGCGGGAGAAGAGCTACGGCCTGACCAGCCAGCCGTTCGGCGGCTGGCTTGCCGACCATTTCAAAGGAGCCGGTATCGGCTTCCTCTTCAGCCTGATCATCCTCAGCCTGCTCTACCTGGTCATCCGCCGAGCGCCCAAGACCTGGTGGCTGTGGTGCGGCGCCGGCGTCGGCGCCCTGCTGGTCGTGGCCCAGGTGGTGCTGGTGCCGTTGATCCAGCCGATCTTCAACAAATACACTCCGGCCCCGCCCGGCGCGGTGCGCGACACCGTGGTGGCCATGGCCAAGCAGGTGGGCGTGCCGTCCGACAAGATCTACATCTACGACGGCTCCAAGCAGTCCAATCGTTACACCGCCAACGTCGCCGGCCTGGCCGGTTCCGCACGGGTCGCCATGAGCGACGTGATGTTCAAGAAAGACGCGGACATCGCCGAGGTGCGCGGCGTGGTCGGCCATGAGATGGGCCACTATGTGCATCAGCACGGCCTGTGGGGTTCGCTGGCGCAGGCGGTCCTGGCCATGCTGGCCTTCTTCCTCGCCGACCGCCTGTTCATGCCGGTGTTGAGGCTGACGGGCGCCAAGGGCATCACTGGCATCGCCGATCCGGCGGGCCTGCCGGTGCTGGGCATCATCCTGGCGGTGTTGGGCCTGCTGGGCACGCCGCTCAGCATGACCATCACGCGGACCATGGAATCCGACGCCGACCACTTCTCGGTGGTCAATTTCAATGAGCCTGACGGCCTGTCCAAGGCGCTGGTGAAGACCATCGAGTACCGCGCCTCCTCGCCCTCGGCCCTGGAAGAAATCCTCTTCTACGACCACCCGAGCGTCGAGAACCGGGTGCGCAAGGCGATGGAGTGGAAGGCGGCCCACATGCCGCCGGAGGCCGCTGCTGCGCCTGCTACGGGCGCGTTGGCGACCGCGCCCAAGCCCGCGGCGGCGGACGACATCGGGGTGGTCGGGATGGCCGCGCCGAAGGGGTCGCAGATGGAGACGGTGCCTTCCAACGTGGAGGTGGGCAACATCACCTTCGAGCAGCCGAAGCCGAAGAAGAAGTAGTCCCTTGCCGCTACAGAACCGGGTGACGCCATGGTCGGCGATCGAGGCGTCACCCGGACGCGGCCTCTTCACCGGTAACCGCGGCTGCCTGGTCGCCGAACCCAGGCGGCTGGCGACCCAGGGCTGGCGGACCAAGGCCTGGATCTGCTGCGTAACGGACTGGCGCGGTCGCAAACGGCCTCAGATGCAGCCGGGCGTTTGGACCAACCTCTATTTCCTGGATGAAGCTACCGCGCTCGCGGCGGGCCATCGGCCCTGCGCCTACTGCCGGCGGGCCGACTACAACGCCTTCATGGCGGCTTGGGCTGAGACGCATCCTCAACCCGACAAATGGCGCGCGGCGACCGTGGACGCCGTGCTGCATCCGGAGCGCACGGCGCGCACGCCGGCCCCGACGCGGCTGGGCGATCTGCCTGACGGCGCCCTGGTCGAACGCGACGGGCGGACAGGGGAGGCTTGGCTGAAGGCGGAGGGGCGCCTGCTACGATGGTCACAGGAGGGCTACCGGGACGGCGCGCGCCTGGACCCGGACGAGACTGTCCTGCCGGTGACGCCGCCGTCCATGCTCTCGGTGCTGAGCGCGGGCTACCGCCCCGTCCTGCATCCGTCGGCTACCGCTTCCTGACGAACACCGTGCCGGCGGAATAGCCGGCGCCGAAGCTGCAGATCAGGCCGGTCTCGCCCGGGGCGAAGTCGTCGTTGGTCTTGTGGAAGGCGATGATCGAGCCGGCCGAGGAGGTGTTGGCGTATTCGTCCAGGATGATGACGTTCTCGCCCGGCTCCGGGTCGCGGCCCAGCACGCGGCGGCCGATCATCTCGTTCATGTTGATGTTGGCCTGGTGCAGCCACATCCGCTTCAGGCTGGTGGTGTCGATGCCGATGTCGGCGGCGTGCTCGCCGATCATCTCGCTGACCATGGGCACGACCTCGCGGAACACCTTGCGGCCTTCCTGCACGAACAGCTTGTCTCGCGCGCCCTCGCCCTGCGGCGCCGTGCGGTTCAGGAAGCCGAAATTGTTCCTGATGTTGTTGGAGAACTGGGTCTTCAGCCGGGTGCCGAGGATCTCCCAGCCAGCGCCAGGACCTGTCTTGGGCGCGTCTTCCGCCCGCTCGATGATCACGGCGGTGGCCACATCGCCGAAGATGAAGTGGCTGTCGCGGTCGCGGAAGTTCAGGTGGCCGGAGCAGATTTCCGGATTGACCATCAGCACCGCGCGCGCCCCACCCGCCGCGATGAAGTCAGCCGCCGTCTTGATGCCGAAGGTAGCGGAGGAACAGGCCACATTCATGTCGAAGGCAAAGCCGCCGATGCCCAGCGCCTGCTGCACCTCGATAGCCATGGCGGGGTAGGCGCGCTGCATGTTGGAGGCGGCGCAGAGCACGGCGTCGATCTGGCCGGCCGGCTTGCCCCAGGCCTCGATGGCCTGTTTGGCGGCGGCCACGGCCATCTCCGCCAGGATGGAGATCTCCTCGTTGGAGCGTTCGGGAAGTTCCGGCCGCATGATCTCCGGATCGACGATGCCGGATTTGTTCATCACGAAGCGGCTCTTGATGCCCGACGCCTTCTCCACGAACTCCGGCGAAGAAGGGGCCAGCGCCTCGACCACGCCCGCCTCGATCTCGGCGGCGTGGGTGACGTTGAAGCGCGCCACATAGGTGTTGAAGGTCTCGACCAGCTCGGCGTTGGAGACGCTGAAGGGCGGGGTGTAGAGCCCCGTGGCGGCGATGACGGCTTGATGCACTGACGGCGTCCCGATGACCGCGCCGTCTGGACCCTCGGGCCGCGGCGCATGTTGTTTCTGGCCCGATAGATAGCACGCCCGGCGCCCGCGTCACCCGCTGTGGCATTGCGGCAACGCCATAAGACGGTCGGAAACTCGACAATGAACCGCCCGCTGACCGCCGCGTTTGGGGCCTAACCGGAAGGTTGGGCTGTGGGAGCTGCCTCTACGCGTCACGGAGTATAAGAAAATGAAGTCTCTCATCGTCGCGGCCTCGGCCGTCATCGCCTGCGCCGCCGTTCCCGCCCTGGCCCAGGCCCAAGACACCGCCTCTCCGCAAGTCTACGGCACCATCGGCTATTCCCAGGCCAGCGAGGACGACGTCGATCTCGGCGCCATCCAGGGCCGGCTCGGGGCTCGCTGGAACCACTTCGGCGTCGAAGGCGAACTGGCCGGCGGGGTCAAGGACGACAACGTCCAGGTCGGCGCCACCACCGTCAACGTCAAGCTGCGCCATGAGGAAGCCATATACGGCGTCGGCTTCCTGCCGCTGGGCCCCAAGTTCGACCTGTTCGCGCGGGTCGGCTACGGCAACAGCGACATCAAGGCGTCCGCCGCCGGGACCTCGGTCAGCGACAGCGGCCAAAGCTGGAACTATGGCGTCGGCGGCCAGTACTTCTTCACCGATAAGGACGGGGTGCGGGTCGACTACACCCGCCATGACTTCACCGACGGCGGCGACAATGCCGACGTCTGGGGCGTCTCCTACGTCCGCAAGTTCTAGACGCTGATTGCGACCCTCCCTCGTCGGTCGGGCGGGGGAGGGGCTATCGCCGCCGATGCGGCGTGTTGGCGCGAAGGGGTTGACGCCCATGCCCCTCGGCCCGACTTTCCCCGGCAAATCGGGGAGGAACAGTCCGGGTGACCTGGGCGCAGATCATTCAAATTGTGTCCGTGGCCGGCGTCGTGGCGATGATCGCCGCTGCCTGGTGGGCCAAGATTCCCCGTCCGACCCCCGAACTCGATCCGGCCCGCGCCCGCGACCTGCTGGCCGTGGAATTCCCCGACAATCCCATCAACGACCTGTGGATCGCCTCGGACGGCGCCGGCGCCGTGGCGCGCTCGGGCACGGAGGCGCTGGTCGTCTACCGGGCCGGCGACGGCTATGTGGCGCGTAGCCTGTCGTGGGCCGACGCCCTGATCGCGCCGGTGCAGAGCGGCCATGTGCGCTTCCGCTTCGGCGACTTCGCCGCGCCCCGCGCCAGCCTGGCGGTCAGCGGCATCAACCCCTGGCCGCCGCAGGGTCATCAAGCAGGGCTGGCCGCATGAAACTCGACCCCGTCACCCTGGCCATTCCCTTCTTCATCATCAGCATCCTGCTGGAAATCCTGCTGTCGCGCCTGGGCGTGACCAAGGCCAACTACGAGGTGCGCGACACCGCCACCTCGCTGATGATGGGCTTCTTCAGCAGTATCATCGGGGCCATCCCGGCCGCCGCCATCTTCGGCGTTTCGGTCTGGGTCTACAAATACCGCCTGCTCGACATCCCCATGGTCGGCCTGCTCGGCGTCGGGGCCTGGGCGGCATTGTTCCTGCTGGAGGACCTGACCTACTACTGGTTCCACCGGCTCAGCCACGAGCGCCGCTTCTGGTGGGCCGCTCACGTCAACCACCACACCAGCCAGCACTACAACCTCTCCACGGCGCTCAGGCAAACCTGGACGGGCGGCGTGTCGGGAACCTGGCTGCTGTGGCTGCCGCTGTCCTTCATCGGCTTCCCGCCGGCCATGGTGGCCATCCAGAAGGGCATCAGCCTCGTCTATCAGTACTGGATCCATACCGAGGTGATCCGCCGGCTGCCCGGCCCCATCGAGGCGGTGTTCAACACCCCCTCGCACCATCGCGTCCACCATGCCCGCAACCCCCGCTACCTCGACGCCAACTACGCCGGCATCCTGATCATCTGGGACCGCCTGTTCGGCACCTTCATCCCGGAAGATGACGCCGAGCCCTGCCGCTATGGCACGGTCAAGAACCTCGGCGACTTCAACCTGCTGCGCGTCGCCTTCCACGAGTGGATCGGCATCGGCCAGGATTTGGCCCGTTCCCGCTCGCCGCGCGAAGTGCTGGGCTACCTGTTCGGCCCGCCGGGCTGGAGCCCGGATGGGTCGCGCGACACCTCACACACGTTGAAGGCCAAGTGGCAGGCCCGGCAGGCGGCGCAAGCGCAAGCGTCGGCCGAGTCCGCGCCGATGGCGGCGGAGTAGCGGCCAGGCGTGGGAGCGGCTAGAGAGGCGGCAGTTGCCGACCAGCCCGGAGTCTCTGGTGTCCTTTGTCCCGACCAACGAACTGGAAACGGCGCTGGTCGAGTTCCGCGCGCTGACGCTGCCGCTGAACAGGTTCCTGCCCATCCTGCTGGCCGCCCAGATCCAGCTGCCATCCAAGAGCGCCGTGACCAGCTGGGAGGCCTTCGAGCCGCTGCTGTTCCCGCGCGGCGACATGCTGATGGCGGCCTGCTTCTCTTCGCCCGAGCGCGCGGAAAACTACCGCGGCCATTTCAGCCACATGATCCAGGTGCGGATGCTGGATTTCCTGATCGCCATGCGCGCGCACGCCGGCGTGGTGCTGAACCCCGGCCAGGAAAAGATGGGCTACGAGCTGTTTCCCGACGGCATCGCCGAGATCGTCAAGCACGCGAAGTAGCCGCTATTCCCTGAGCAGGGGCAGGGACAGTCCGGACGCCGGGCGCTGAGTCAGCACCTCGCGGCGGAAGCGGAACAGTTCCGCGGGCCGCCCGCCGGTCTCCACGTCCTGACGGCCCAGGCCCTCGACGAGGTCGGTGCGCTCGACCACGCGGCGGAAGTTCTGCTTGTGCAGGGGCACGCCGGCGATGGCCTCCACGGCCTTCTGGAGGGCCGACAGCGTGAATTCGTTGGGCATCAGCAGGAAGACCACGGGACGGTACTTGAGCTTGCCCCTTAACCGCCCCAGGCCGGTGGCCAGGATGCGGCGGTGGTCGGAGATCATCGGCTCGCCGAAGGCCGGCGACAGGGCGCGGGGTTCATCCGGTTCGCCGCCGAGGGAGCGTGACAGGTCGCGAGCGGCCTCGGGGGCCAGGCCGGCCTCATAGAGCAGTTCATAGCGCTCCAGCACCCGCTCCTCGTTCCAGCGCGCGCCGTCCAGGGCGAAGGACAGGCGGATGCGGGCCAGGCGATCCTCGTCCTTGCCGGCCCAAGCGCGCAGTTCCGGCGCGAGATAGTCGTCCAGCAGGGCGGGGCGGCCCTGGCGCCAATCCTCCCAGGGGAAGAAGCGAGTCCAGGGGGTCCAGCCTGTGTCGGGAGCGTCCGTATCGACGGCCGTCGGCGTCAGCCCCAGATAGCCCACCGAAACCACCCGCGCGGCGCCGGCGCCGACCTCGGCGCGCGGGGCGTCGCGGCCCTTGTCGCCGAAGGTGTAGAGCTGTTCGACATAGCCCAGGTCGAAGGCGGTCTGCTGGGTGACGAACTCGCGCATCGCCAGCTCGAAGGTGCGGTGGCCCTCCGGATCGAACGGCCCGAACGGCAGGCCCGCCAGGGTCGAGGGGGCGTGGGTGCGCGCGTCGTGCGGGCGCACGGTCAGCACCACGGCCTCGCCGTCGCGCATGGCGACGACGACGGCGGACAGCCCGATGACCACCGAGGAATTCATGGCCAAGGTCCTAGCATCGTTTTAGCCGCGGTTAGTAGCGGTGGGAGAACTCGAACGGCACGTTCTCATAGGTGATCTGGTTGGGCGTCATGGCCGCCACCGCGTCCACCATCCGCCCTTGCCGGCCCATGATGTCGTCGGCCAGCGCGATCATCCGCCGATTGGGCTGCACATAGGGCGAGGCCGCGCGCAGCGCCCGGGCGACGGCGGCCTCGTCGGCGTGCGGATTGCGCTCCACGGCCAGGATATAGGCGCTGGCGCTCGAGCGGCTGATGCCCGCCCAGCAGTGGATCAGCAGGGGCGCGGTCGCATCCCACGTCTTTCCGAATGCCAGCAGGTTAGCGACCGTCTCTTCGCTGGGGGCGACCATGCCTTCGACCACTTCGTCTATGTCATTGATCCCGAGCTTCAGATGCCGCTCCGCCTCGATCCCGGCGGGCGTCTCGATCATCTCCTCCGGCCCCAGCAGGGTGATCAGGTGCGAGGGCGAGCGGTTGGCCACGATCTGGGGCACCAGGCGCAGAGGGCAGACGATGAGGGTGGTCATTCGGTGTCGAAGGCCTGATTGGGGGAGCGCTCAAAGCCCGCCGCTTCGGACAATACGTGGAAGCGTTGAACGTAGCGTTCCTGGGCCTGCTGGGGCGCCAGAGGATGAATCGTCAGGTTATAGCCGGCGGGCGGCGCGCCGAAGATGGCCAGCGATTCGTCGTGGTTGAACCCGGCCAGCTGGGTGGCCTCGAAGAAGGCGCAGGCGCGGTCGGCCTGCTTGATCAGCTTCTTGATGGCCGGCGGGCTCTTGGGCGGCAGGCCGAAGCGTACGTGGATGGCGTTCTCCAGCCGCTCCTCGAAGTCCTTGTAGGAGACGCCGAGCGCCGCCTTGAAGGGCGAGATCATGTCGCCGATCACATATTCCGATGCATCGTGCAGCAGGGCCGCCAGCCGCCATTTGGGCTCGATGCCGGGCTTTAAGTGCGCGGTGATCTCCTCCACCACGATGGAGTGCTGGGCGACCGAAAAGCCGTGCTCGCCGATGGTCTGGCCGTTCCAGCGGGCGACCCGCGCCAAGCCGTGCGCGATGTCCTCGATCTCGATATCCATGGGCGAGGGGTCGAGCAGGTCGAGCCTTCTCCCAGACAGCATCCGCTGCCATGCTCTCGGTGTATTGTTGGCGCCGCGCAGCCCTTTCGCCACAGCCACGTTTCCTTGAGTGATGAGGGCGCTTCCAGTGACCCATGGTTCGATAAAGATCAATGCGCCGCGGGACCAGCGGACGCGAATGACTTCGAGGAGACCGGCGAAATGAATTGGGCTCGGATCATGGTTCCGCTTTCGGGCGGCGAGGCGGACGCGGCGATGGTGGCGGCGGGCGCGCAGATCGCGGCGGCCTTCAAGGCGGAACTGGCCTGCGTCCACGCGCCGGCCGACGTCGCCGACCTGATGCCCTGGATGGGCGAAGGCTTCATGGGCGGGGTCCAGGTCACGGCCATCGAAAGCCTCAAGGAGGCCGCCCAGGAGGGCGAGCGCTCCGTGCGCGGCATGGTCGAGGCCTGCCCCTACGCCGCCAAGACGGTGATCTCCCTGCATTCGCCGGTCTGGGCCGGCCTGGCGATGGAAAGCCGCCTCTCCGACGTGGTGGTGTTCGACGACCAGGCGGCGCGGGGCAAGGGGCCTCTGGCCGAGGCCTTCCAGCAGATCGTGGCCGACGAGCAGCGTCCGACCATTGTGGCGCGGCCGGGGCTGAAGGCCGGCGGCGTGGTGGCCGTGGCCTGGGACGGCGGCAAGGAGGCGACCCGGGCGGCCCGCACGGCGCTGCCGTTGCTGGAGATCGCCTCGCGCGTGGTGATCCTGTCGGCCCCGGCCGCCACCTCGCGCAACTTCGACCCGGCCGGACTGCAGGCCTTTTTCGCGGCGCGCGGCGTGAAGGCGGATCTGGAGGTGATGCCGGAGGGCGGCGACGCCGGGCCGCTGCTGTTGAAGGCCTCGAAGGCCGCCGGCGCGGACCTGCTGGTGGCCGGGGCCTTCGGTCACCCGCGCTTGCAGGAATTCATCTTCGGCGGCACGACGCGCACCCTGCTGCAGGCCGACGGGCCGTCGCTATTCCTGTCGCACTGACGGCGACGAACAGGCCTGGAGCGCTTTCCGGCGAAGTGGAAACCGGTTCGCCGCCGAAAAGCGCGACAAAACAAAAAGCTAGAGCGCCGCTCCGATTCCATCGGAGCGGACAACGCTTTAGTCGATGGTGATGTGCGAGCGGTCGCCGCCGACGTTGACGCGCACCAGGGCCTTGGCGTCGGAGAAGACGTGGTGCTCGTCGTCCTCGCTGGACTTCGACTTGACGATGGCCACGGCCAGGGGGCCGTTCTTCGGCCCGCCGGCATTGTAGCCCACCAGGCGATAGCCGCTGGTCGGCTTGTCGCTGGCCAGCATGTAGAGCGCGGTGACGTTGTCGCCGTCGCGGCGGCGCCGGCGGCGCTCGCGGCGGTCCTGGCGGCTGTCGCCGTCATTGTCGGCGGCGACCTCGACATTGCCCGTGTCGCCGCTGTGGATGCTGACGGTCTTGTGGGTGTCGTCCGCGTCGCCGCCGGTGTTGCGTTCGATGCGGATTTCCGAGCTGTCGTCGTTGGCGTCGATGTTGACGCCCGCCACCCGCACCTTGGCGCCGTGGTCGCCGGCGCGGATATGCACGCCGGGCAGGTCGACGGTCTGTTCGTCGTCGGAGCCGGAAACGTCCTCGGTATTGGCTGGCGTCTTCATCTCCGGCATCAGCGCCTTGAGCTCGGTCTCGATGGGCGTGAGCGCGCTGCGCGGCGTATCGCCATTGAGCGCGACCAGCCTCAGTGTCACTTCGCTGTCCTCGCCCTTGTACTGGCATGACAGGCCATCGGGGGCCGCCAGCACCAGGGTCAGGTCGCCCTGTTCCTTGGGACAGGTCAGCTTGCTGATCACCTTCATGGCGCCGCGCGACTTCACATCCACCGCCGGACCGAAATGGACATTCGGGCCGCAGCCGGCGAGCGCGATGGCGCTCGAGCCGAGGGCGAGAAGGGCCAGGGTGCGGATCATGCGGGGTGTCTCCAGAGCTTGACCCCAGGGTGCGGCCTGGAGCCCCGCGAATCCAATGAAATCGCGGTAACGCATTGCACGCTCAGGGCAATCCGCCGCTAGCCTCATCGGATCGGCGACGCCTTCCCCCCTCATGGACCAGGCGACAGATGGCGGTGGCGACGTCGCGGACCTTGTCGCTGTCCTTCGGCCCTTGCCCTTAGTGGGGCGTGTGGGCGTGAAGCCCCTGTGTGGGCCTATTGCCCCGGACGGGCGCCCGAGCCTTCACGCCGCGCCAGGAAGGCCAGGCGCTCGAACAGATGCACGTCCTGCTCGTTCTTCAGCAGGGCGCCGTGCAGCGGCGGGATCAGCTTGGTGGGATCCTTCTCGCGCAGGGTCGCCTCGTCGATGTCCTCGATCATCAGCAGCTTCAGCCAGTCGAGCAGCTCCGACGTCGAGGGCTTCTTCTTCAGGCCCGGCACCTTGCGCATGTCGTAGAAGACCTTCAGCGCTTCGGCGACCAGCTTCTTCTTGATGTCGGGGAAGTGGACGTCGACGATGGCGTTCATCGTCTCTTCCTCGGGGAACTTGATGTAGTGGAAGAAGCAGCGACGCAGGAAGGCGTCGGGCAGCTCCTTCTCGTTGTTTGAAGTGATGATCACCACCGGGCGCACCTTGGCCCTGATGGTTTCATTGGTCTCGTAGACGTAGAACTCCATGCGATCGAGTTCCTGCAACAGGTCGTTGGGGAACTCGATATCGGCCTTGTCGATCTCGTCGATCAGCAGGACCGGCGGCGCGGGGCGGGTGAACGCCT
>JAQGIP010000091.1 GCA_028291055.1 Caulobacter sp. | reverse complement strand
TGGAGTTCGAAGAAACCCGCCTGTGGACGGCGCTAGCGCCGCCCACAGGCGCGACAGCAACAACCACTGTCCCCTAATTACGCTGTCTCACCAAAGGGGTGCGGTCCACGATCATGTCCCCATTTTTGGGGCTCGCTTCTTAAACCCCCCGCGCGGTTTGAACGCGCGCTTCTCGCCCTTGGCCTTGGCGGCGATCTCTTTGAGCTTGATGTGCTGGTTGACCGACAGGGCCTGATCGCGGCCGCCCTTTTCCGGGTCGCCGAAGGCGCGGCCATAGGTCTTTACCCGTTCAGTCACCGAGCCCAGGAATTCACCTTCCCAGTCGGAGAGTTCGATGCCGGCCTTCTCCGCGGTGCGCCGGGCGCGATTGAGGGCGTTGAGGGCCGCGCGCTGGGCCTGGGCCTTCTGCTCGGCGAAGGCGCTCTTGGGCGGATCGTTGGATTTGGGCGGCCCCGTCCTGGCCAGGCCCGTCTTGGCCGAACCGGTCTTGAGGGGCTTCCTGTTCAGAAGCCCCTTTCTGGTAAGCCCCTTTTTAGGGCCCGGCTTCACAGCCCCCCGATGGCGGACATGTAGAGGTCGACCAGTGCTTCTTCTTCCTGGCGCTTGGCGGTGTCCTGCTTGCGGATGCGCACCACCTTGCGGATGATCTTCACATCGAAGCCGTTGCCCTTGGCTTCGGCGAACACTTCCTTGAGGTCGGCCATCACGGCGGCCTTGTCCTCTTCCAGACGCTCGATGCGCTCGATGATGGTCTTCAGCTGCGTCTGAGCGGTGGAGTTCAGAACGTCGATGTTGGAGGCGTCGTCGGCCATGGGGGAAGGCTCTCACAAGTTCGGGGAGGCGGGAAGGCGCGGTATCTAGCCCTCCAGCGCGAGAGTCACAACAGCCCGTGCGATTCCAATGTGGGTCGCAAGCTCGCGGGGTCGGTGAAGGTCAGCACCTGGAACCCCAGCGCGGCCGCCGCGCCGGTGTTGACGGGGCTGTCGTCGATGAACAGCAGTTGCTCGGGGTTCAGGCCCGCACGCTCGGCCGCCATCAGGAAGATGGCCGGGTCGGGCTTCACCAAGCCCTCGTCGCCCGACACCACCGTGTCCTTCAGGTAGCCGAACACCGGCGACAGCGGCGTGGTGTTGGGCCAGGCGGCAGACGGCATGTTGGTCAGGCCGAACTGGGGAACGGCGCGCGCGGCCAGAGCATGCATCGCCTCGACCGTCTCGGGAATCAGCCCGTCGATCATCTCGATGAAGCGCTCGCCCCAGGCCGTGATGGCCTCGGCGTGCTCGGGGTGCTTCTCGATCAGCGGGCGGCGGTTGTCCTCGAAGGACACGCCCCGGTCATGCTCCAGGTGCCAGGCCAGGGTACAGACAGACGAAAGGAACCGGTCGCGAACGGCCGGCTCCTGGAAGATCTTGGAATAGAGGTTCGCCGGATCCCAGCGAACGATCACATTGCCGACGTCCCACAGGACGCCAACGACCGGCACGCTGACTAGCCTTGCTTGGCTTTGAAGCGCGGATCGGTCTTGTTGATCACGTACATGCGGCCCTTACGGCGCACGAGCTTGCAATCGCGGTGGCGATTCTTCAGCGACTTGAGCGAGCTACGAACCTTCATCACTAAATCTCGTCAGCGGACGGCCCACACACGCGCGAAAGACGCGCCGGCGGGCAGCCGGGTTGTTCCAGAGCGCGGGGGTATAGGCGCCGCACCCCGATGAGTCAATGAGAAGCGCCAATCCCCCCTTCGTCATCGTCGGACTTGTTCCGACGATGACGGAGGGGTTGGGGTGGGCGCCTCACCCCGCCCGGCGTTAACGGCTATGACGCGAGTTTGATTGGGCTTCCGCCAATGCGGCTCTAGCTTCCATCCCATGGACCGTCGCGCCTTCCTCGTCTTGACCCTCGCCGGCTGCGCCGATCCGTCCAACCGGGTCGCCGTGGGCCTTCCGGGCATCGCCCCGCCCGCGCCGACGCCGCAGCAGCCCGCGCCGGTGCAGCCGCTGCCGGCGTCGGGCGATGCGACCTTCGACGCCTGGCTGAACGGCTTCTATCAAAAGATGGTCACGGAGGGCTTCCCCTCCACCCTGCTCGACCGCGAGCTTGCCGGGCTGACGCCCGAGGCCTCGATCCTGGTCTCCGACAAGGGCCAGCCGGAGCTGTCCAAGCCGTTCAGCAAATACATCATCGACACCGTCAGCGACGCGCGCATCGCCATCGGCCGGCAGATGCATGTCAGCCAACCGATCCTTCCCGTCATCGAGAGCCAATATGGCGTGCCGCGCGATCTGGTGCTCGCCGTCTGGGCCATGGAATCGGCCTTCGGCAAGGTGCAGGGCGACCACGACGTGCTGCGCGCCTTCGCCACCCTGGCCTGGCAGGGGCGCCGCCGCGCCTGGGCCGAGGACGAGCTGCGCGCCTGCCTGCGGATCATCTCCTCCGGAGAGGCGCCGCGCGAGCGGCTGAAGGGCAGCTGGGCCGGGGCCATGGGCCAGACCCAGTTCCTGCCGTCCGTCTATCTGTCCACCGCCGTGGACGGCGATCACGACGGCAAGCGCGACATCTGGGGCTCGTCCGACGATGCGCTGGCCTCCACCGCCAACTACATGCTCAAGGCCGGCTGGGCGCCGGGCCAGAGCTGGGCGCGCGAAGTCACCCTACCCGCGAGTTTCGACTATTCGGTCGCCGAGGGCCCGAAGAACACGCCGATCGAATGGGCGACCATGGGCGTCACCCGAGCCGACGGACTGCCCTGGAGCGGGGCGGACGCGGCGGTTGGCGCCACCCTCTTCCTGCCCACGGGAGCCCGAGGGCCGGCCTTCCTGCTGTTTCCCAACCACTTCGTGATCCGCAAATACAACAACGCCGCCACCTATGCCCTGGCCGTGGGTCTGCTGGCCGACCGCTTCGGCGGCGAGGGTCCGCTGATCAAGGCCTGGCCGCCGGAGACCGGCCTGCTGCTGGCCGACCGCCTGGCTTCACAACGGGCGCTGCAGGCAGCGGGCTTCTACAAGGGCGATATCGACGGCGCCTTCGGGACCGGCGGACGCGCGGCGCTCAGGCTCTGGCAGAAGGCGCGGGGCTATACGCCCGACGGCTACCTGTCGCCGGAGATGGTGGTCGCCCTGAAGGCGGAACTGGCGGCGGGTATTCCGGACGGTCCGGCCCCGGCGCCGGTCACGCCGCCGCAGCCCTAGGCCATCCCCGAGCGTCATTGCCGAGTCCAGCTCAGCTTTGGACTTGGAAGGAAGGGAAGGGAGAAAAGAAGCGGAAGGAGTCGACGTTTTGCGCGTTTGATCGGCCTATGCCGCTTTCGTCTTCAGAGGCGCTGCGCGCCTCGGTAAGGCCAGAAAGACGCGGAGTATGCGCAGGCTTTTCGGAGCCGCTGCATCTTGCCCTTCTTTTCTCCCTTCCCTTCCTTCCGAGTCCAATAGGAAGCCTGCGCCACCCCGGACGCAGGGAGATCGCCCTAGGACCGGCCTACCCCTCGTCGCTGCGTTCCAGCAGGGCCAGGGTCGCCTGTTCCTCGGGCGTGTCGGGCGCCTCGTCGTCGGTGGGGGCGTTTTCGCCGGCCTTGCGCAGCACCGAATTGGCGAAGGCGTAGACCAGCAGTCCGCCCAGCACGATCGTGTTCAGCAGGAAGGGCGCGGGGTGTGAAAAGCCGTAGAGCAGGACGAAGGCCGGGCCGAGCACCACGTTCAGGCCATTGACCATGGCGATGGCGCCCGCCGCCTTGGCCTGCTCGCCGCTGTTCATGGTCAGCGAGGCGCCGGCCGTGAACCCGGGCCGGGCAAAGCCGTAGCCGAGGCTGCCCAGGGCATAGCCCACCACCACCGTATGGAAGTTGGGCGCAAACGCCGTCATCAGGTTGGCGATCGCCGCCAGCCCCACGCCCCAGCGCATCAGGGTCTTGGGCGTCATCTTGAACAGCCGGATGAAGGCCAGCTGGGCCAGCAGGCCGGCCATGGCGCCGGCCATCATGGCGGTGGCCGTATAGGGCTGGGCCTGCTCGGGCGAGATGTGCAGCTTGTCGATGATCATGAAGCCCAGGATCTGAAGCTGGGCGGTCTGGCAGCTGGCCACCAGGAAGCCGAACACCAGGAAGTGGACCAGGCGCGGATCGCGCAGCAGCCGGGCCAGGTTCTTCAGGAAGTCGCCCATGGAGTCGCGCTCGCGCCGCCCCGCCCGGGCGAAGGGCCTGGCGTCTCGCCCCCCCGCGAAGGCGTGGCTCTCCGGCAGATAGCGCCACACCACCGCCAGCATCACCGCCGCGATGATCGAAAACCCGAACATCGGGCCGGCCAGGGAGATCACCGGCAGCACGAAGATGGGCGCCAGCACGGGGCCCACGATGGTGCCCAGGCCAAAGGCGCTGGCCAGGCCCGCCATATGTTCGGTGCGCTGCTCGCGGCTGGTGTGCTCGGCCACATAGGCCTGGGTGGCCGGGTTGGAGGCCGAGCCGATCAGCCCGAAGGTGGAGCGCGCGATCAGGAACAGCACGAAGATCAGCACCGGCGCGATGGCCGTGTGGATGCCCAGCGAAACCACCGCCCCGCACAGCACCATGGAGATGATGAAGCCGATCAGCCCCAGCAGGATCAGGGGCTTGCGCCCCCGGGCGTCGGACTCCTGGGCCCAGATCGGGCTCATCACCGCCCACAGGATGGCCGACAGCGAGAAGATGCCCGCCACCATCCAGTCGGCGATATGCAGCTTGCGCCCGATGGCCGGCAGCACCGACTGCATGCCGGTATTGCCGATGGCCACCACGATCGACACCGAAAACAGGATGCCGAAGGAGGTGCGGCTAAGCGTCTCGGAGGGGCGGGCGGCGGCCATATGCCGGTGTTAGGCCGCGTCGCCGGAGCGTGCAACGGGCCACACAGCACGGGGCCGCTCACCTCGAATTAAGCATTAACGGCGACGGTCTGGGTGATTCACGCGACGGGGCGACCGGACCACCATGTTCCAGATCATCGGATTTGTGCTGCTGTTCGGCTGCGTGTTCGGCAGCTTCCTGATGTCCGGCGGCAAGATGGCCGTGATCATGGAGGCCGCGCCCCACGAACTGATGGCCATCCTCGGGGCCGGCGTCGCCGCCTTCTTGATCGGCAACTCCCTGACCGTGATCAAGGCCACCGGCGGCGGCCTGGGCAAGGCTTTCAAGGGGCCCAAGTGGAAGGCCAGCGACTATCGCGACCTGCTCAGCCTGCTGTTCCTGCTGACCAAGACCATGAAGTCCAAGGGCGTCATCGCGCTCGAAAGCCACATCGAAAAGCCCACCGAGAGCTCGATCTTCTCGCGCTTCCCCAAAATCATGAAGGACCATTTCGCGGTCGACTTCATCTGCGACACGCTGCGCATGATGACCATGAACCTGGAAGATCCCCACCAGGTGGAAGACGCCATGGAGAAGCTGCTCGAGAAGCATCACCACGAGGCCATGGCGCCGGCCGGCGCGCTTCAGAACATGGCCGACGCCCTGCCCGCCTTGGGCATCGTCGCCGCCGTGCTGGGCGTCATCAAGACCATGGGCTCCATCACCGAGCCCCCCGAAGTCCTCGGCCGCATGATCGGCGGGGCGCTTGTGGGCACCTTCCTGGGCGTCTTCCTGGCCTATGGCATGGTCGGCCCGCTGGCCACGCGCCTGAAGGAAGTCGTGGAAGAGGAAGCGGCCTTCTACCGCATCATCCAGTCCGTCCTGGTCGCCCACCTGCACGGCAACGCCGCCCAGATCTCCGTCGAGATCGGCCGCGGCGACGTCCCCTCCGGCGCCCAGCCCAGCTTCCTGGAACTGGAAGAGGCGCTGTCGGCCATCCCCGCCGAATAGGCCGCTGCGCGATCCTCCCCCACTCGTCATCCCCGGACTTGTTCCGGGGACCCATGCACACCGCCCCAAGAGAATAACGCGCCGACGTTCAGCGGCTTAACCGTCGCTGCCCGTGTTCATGGGTTGCCGGAACAAGTCCGGCAATGACGGAAATTGGGTGTGGAGCCCGCCCCGCCTGTGCTCAATAAGCCCCTATCCAAGGGAGAGCGCGGATGAGTGATGGGACGCCCTGGTGGCGCGGCGCGGTCGTCTATCACATCTATGTCCGCAGCTTCTTCGACAGCGACGGCGACGGCCATGGCGACCTGCCCGGCGTGCTGGCCAAGCTCGACTACATCAAGGCGCTCGGCGTCGACGCCATCTGGCTCTCCCCCGTCCACCCCAGCCCCAACCGCGACTGGGGCTATGACGTCTCCGATTATGAAGGCGTCCACCCCGACTACGGGACCACCGCCGACCTGGAAGCCCTGATCGACGCCGCCCACGGCAAGGGGATCAAGATCCTGATGGACGAGGTGCTGGCCCACACCAGCGACGAGCACGCCTGGTTCGCCGACAGCCGTGATGGGGGCGACAAGAAGGACTGGTACGTCTGGGCGCCGCTGAAGGACGACGGCACGGCGCCCAACAACTGGCTCTCGGCCTTCGGCGGCCCGGCCTGGGCCTATCAGCCCCTGCGCCGGCAGGCCTATCACCACAAGTTCCTGCGGGTTCAGCCCAAGCTCAACTGGCGTCATCCCGATGCGCGGGCCGCGGCGCTCAATGTGCTGGATCACTGGCTCAGCAAGGGCGTCGACGGCTTCCGCCTCGACGTGGCCAACGCCTTCCTCCACGACGACACCCTGACCGACAACCCGGTGGAGCCCGCCGACGCGGGCTGGCGCTGGTCGGCGGCGGCCAACTTCCAGAAGCACTGGAACGACTCCAATCTGGTGGAGAATATCGAGACCCTGGCCGACGTGCGGCGCACGGTGGACGCCCACCCCGACCGCTTCGTGTTCGGCGAATTCTCCGAGGAAGCCGCCCGCTCCGGCGGTTTCGCCGCCCCCGACGAGGGTCTGCACGCCGGCTACAGCTTCCCCCTGCTGCACGCCTCCAAACTGTCGCCCGCCTTCATCCGCAAGCATTTCGCGGCCCTGGCCGACCACCCGGCGCATTGGCCCTGCATCTCGTTTTCCAACCACGACGTGCCGCGCACCGTCTCGCGTTTCGGCGGCGACGGCCATGAGCCGGGCCTGGCGAAATTGATGCTGGCGCTGCTGCTGGCCGTGCGCGGGACCATCCTGATCTACCAGGGCGAGGAACTGGGCCTGCCGGAGGCCGACCTCACCCGCGACCAGCTGCGCGACCCCGTCGGCGACCTTTACTGGCCGGCCCACAAGGGCCGCGACGGCTGCCGCACGCCGATGCCGTGGGAGGCAAACACCCCCAACCTCGGCTTCTCCACCGGCGCGACCTGGCTGCCCGCCGCCCCCGAACACGCCCACCTGACCGCCGATGTTCAAGACGCCGACGCCGAGTCTCCCCTGACCTTCGCGCGCGCCCTCATCGCCCTGCGCGCCGCCGAACCCACGCTGCGCCTGGGCGACATCGAGTTCCAGGACGCCCCCGAGCCCGTCCTCGCCTTCACCCGCGAGCTCGGCGAGAGCGTGATCCTCTGCGTCTTCAACATGAGCGGCGAGAGCCAGGGCCTCACCGGCGCGGGCCTGCACATGGGCAATACACTGCTGCAGACCGGCGAGATCGGACCCCGCAGCCTGGGCCCCTATGCGGTCAGGATCGCCAAGCTGTAGGCCTTCTTCCCCTCCCCACAGACGCATTCAGCGTCGTTGGGGGGAGGTGGGCCGCGCAGCGGGTCGGAGGGGGGCATGCCGCCCGCTGAGTCAAACCCGCCGAGTTCGCGCCAGCGCCAACGCCCGAAGAAGATACGCCTGCGCGCGGCCCGCCCCCCTCCGTCGGCTGGCGCCGACACCTCCCCCCAACGACGCGCGCGAGCGCGTCTGTGGGGAGGGGCAAGAGGCCCCCTACTCCAGCGTGAACACGAACCTGTCGTGCTCGGGGCTCAGGCAGCCCGGATCGACCGGCTTGTCCGGATCGGCGAGGAAGGCGCGGATCATCCTGCGCGCGCAGACGCTGCCGCCCGAGACGCCGTGGGTGGTGTTGGGGATGACCACGAACTGGCCGTTCTTGAACCGCCTGGCGGCCGCGCGGGCGAACTGGGGCGGACAGCCGGGGTCGATCTCGGCGGCCAGCCACAGGGTGGGCACGGCGCTGACCACGGGCCTGGCTTCCGACGGGTCGGGCCGGCCCACGGGGAAGGCCTTGCAGACCTCGAAATAGCGCAGCATCGAACGGCCCAGCAGCTGCGATATCGGATCATGCTCGGCGCCCTTCAGCACGTCGGCGGGCTTTTCGAAGGGGAACTCCTCCTTGCACAGGTGGGTCAGGTGCTGGGCTTCGTTGTAGCCGCTGCGCTCAGTGATGTTCTCGTCCAGCGGGCCATAGTCGCCGCCCACGATCCTGGCCACGTCGCGCGGCAGGGCGCGCGCGCCCTGCCCGCTATAGGTCTGGTCCATCAGGAAGTTGCCGAGGTCTTCGGCCGTATAGCTGCGTCCGCCCACGGTGAGCGGCCCGGCCAGCAGCTTGACGGCCAGGGCATTCAGCCCGGCCTCCGCCGTCGGGTATTTGGCCGCGCAGGCCGTATCGGCCCGGCAGCGCGCGAAGATGGCCGCCACCGCGTCGGAGACCAGCTTCGGCCCGCCCGCCGCCCAGTCGGCTTCCGGCGGCCAGGGCGAATCCAGCACCACGGCGCGGATGCCGCGCGGGTCATGTTTGAGCACCGCCAGCGCGATGCGGGTGCCGTAGGACACCCCGAACAGGTCCACCTGCTTCAGGCCCAGCAGGCGGCGCAGGTCCTGGATATCCTTGACGATCTCCACGGCGTTGTAGCGCGACAGGTCCACCCCCGCCGCCCTGTGCCTCTGGCCGCAGGCGATCAGCGCCTGGGCCGTACCCTCCGAGAGCGGCCCCGCGTCGGTCAGGGCCAGCTCGCCGCAATCCAGCGACGGCACGGACAGATAGCCGCCGCGCTGGTCGAAATAGATCCAGTCCTGGTCCTGGGCGATCAGCTCGCGCCCGGCCACGCCCTTCAGCCGCCCCGCCATCCCGCCGACCGCCCCGCCGCCCGGCCCGCCGTGCAGATAGATGACCGGCGGCAGCCCGGCCTTGGGATGGGCCGCGCGGATCACCGCCACCGGCATCGCCACCATCCGGCGGCTGGCCGTGCCGCGCGCCTCCGGCACGATCAGGGTGTAGCAGTCGATCCTGTTGGGCAGGCCGCTGACGTCGATGGCGCAGGCCGCCGGCCGCAGCTCCGCCTTCACCGTCGGCGCGGGCTTGGCCGCCGCGCCCAGACCGAGCGCCGCAACCGCCAACACCGCAGCCCACAACCAATTCGACATCGCCCGATTCCCCGATCCACAAAGGACATTCGCACGCACCGCACCCGCACGCACCCTTCCGGTCTTCCCGAAAGACGGGCTTCGCCAACGGCGGGCTTGCGACGAAGCCACAACCTGTTCAACTGGGCTCTCGAAGGGGAAAGCACCGTGTTCATTCGTCTGGCGGCCGCGCTGATGGCCCTGTCGCTGGGCGTGACCGCGTCCGCGATCGCCGCACAGCCCGGCAACAATGTCCAAGTCGAAGCCGCTGTGGCGGACCAGGCCTACGCGCATCACGACTATGACGCGGCGATCGCGGCCCTGGATCGGTTGCTGGCCGCGCCGGACGCCACTGCCGAGCAAAGGGCCGCGGCCCTGCAATTCCGGGCCAATATCCGGTTCCTGAACAAGCACGACCCGGCGGGCGCCATTGCCGACATGGACGCGGCGCTCGCCCTCTTTCCGGACAACGCCGACTGGCTGATCTATCGCGGCGCCTACCGCTCCTCGGCGGGGCAGCCGGCCCTGGCCCTCGTCGACTTCAACCGTGCGATCGCTTTGCGGCCCGACGCCTGGCAACCCCACCGCGCTCGGGGCCTGGCCCTGTTGCACCTCTTGCGCTTTCAGGAGGCCGCCGACGACCTGCGGCAGGCTCTCACGGTCAATCCGGACTTGCCGTTCGTCGCCCTTGAGCTTCATATCGCCCGGCTCCGCATGGGGCAGGATGACGGCGAGGCCTTCGCCCGCGACACCACGCGCTTCGACATGAACCGCTGGCCAGGGCCGATCATCGCCTTCTACCAGGGGCGGCTCTCCGGCGAGGTCTTGCTCGCCATGGCCACGGCCGACCTGTCCCTCGACAGACCCGAACAACGCTGCGAGGCGTCCTACTATGTCGGGGAGGCCGCGCTGGCCGCTGGAGACAGGGCCCGGGCGCGGACGCTCTTCCGCGCGGCGAAAGCCACCTGCCCCATGGAGTACAGCGAGTGGAGCGGCGCGGTCGCCGAACTGACCCGCCTGCGCTGAGCCCTATCAGGCCTTCTTCACGAACTCGGTCTTCAGCACCAGGTCGCGCACCTTTTCGGCGCGGCATTCGATCTCGCCTTCATCGCCGGTCAGGCGGATGCCCTTGATCAGGGTCCCGCGTTTCAGGGTCACCGTCGTGCCCTTGACCTTCAGGTCCTTGATCAGGGTGACGTTGTCGCCGTCGGCCAGTTCGGCGCCGTTGCTGTCGCGGACGATCATGGTGGCGCTCCCGGCCGGAAATGGGCCCGGCCGGTCTAGGGCGAGCCGCGCCCTGTCACAAGGCTAGGCCTGGAAGTGCAGCGCCTGGGCCGGGGTGAAGGCGCCCAGCTGGTCCGGGGTCAGCGCGGCCAGGGAGGTGGTGGTCAGGGCCTCGACCTGGCTGGTGGTCAGCCCCGGGATCTGGCTGGTGGTGAGCGCGCCGAGCTCGGTGGCGGTCAGGGCGGCGATCACCGTGGTCGACAGCGCGCCGATCTGGCTGGAGGCCAGGCCGCCGATCTGAGAGGCGGTCAGCTCCGCGAAGTCGGCGCCGCTGAGGCCCGACAGCTGGGTGGTGGTCAGGCCGCCCAGCTGATAGCCGCTGAGCGAGGACATATGGGCGGCGTCCAGACCGCTGAGCGCCTCGCCGGAGACGGCGCCGAGCTGCGACGCCGACAGGGCGCCCAGCTGGGTGGTGCTCAGCGCCCCCACGGCGGTGGCCGACAGTCCTTGCGTCTGGCGGGTGGTCAGGGCGGCGAGCTGGCTGGCCGACAGCACGCCCGCCTGGCCGGCGCTCAGCGCGCCCAGGGCCGTGGACGAGAGCCGGCCGATCTGCAGGGGCGCGAGACCGCCGACCTGGGTCGTGGTCAGCCCGCCGAGGCTGGTCGCGCTCAGACCGCGCATCTGGGTGGCGGTGAAGCCTGTGAACTGGGTGGCGCTCAGGGCCTGCAGCTGGCTCGCCGCGAAGGCCGCCAGCCCCGCATCGGAGATCAGCCCCGCCTGGCCGGCGCTGAGCGCGCCGATCTGGGTCGTGGTCAGGGCCGCGATCGCGCTCACCGTCGAACGGCCGAGCTGCGCGCCCGTCAGCCCGCCGATCTGGGTGGTGCTCAGTCCCGCGATCAGGGTCGAGCCAAGGGCCGCGAAATTGTCGATCGACAGGCCGCCGATCTGGACGGCGCTGAAGGCCGCCACCTGGGTGGACGACAGGCCCGCCACCTTGTCCGTGCTCAGGGCGCGAAGCTGGGCGCCGGTCAGGGCCTGGACCTGGGTCGTGCTGAGCAGGCCGAGCGTCGTGCCGCTCAAGGCCCCCAGGCTGGTCGCGGTCAGAGCCGAGACCTGGGTCGCCGACAGGGCGCCGATCTGGCCGGCGTCGAGAGCGCCCGCCGCCGTGGCGCTCAGCGCGCGGATCTGGCTGGCGCCCAACCCGGCCAGCTGGGTCGTGCCGATCCGGCCCACCTGGGTGAAGGAGCCCAGCGCCGCCGCCGACAGCCCGGCCACCTGGTCGACGGAGAGCGCGCTCCACTGGGTCGCGCTCAGGGCCCCCAGCGCCGTCCCCGTCAGGCCGGCGAGCTGGGTCGACGACAGCAGGGAAAGCTGGGCGTCGGAGAATTCGCCCATGTCGCCGGCGGTGAGGCCGCGCATCTCGGGCAGGCCGATGGCCTGGATCTGGGTGTCGGCGAGGCCCGCGATCTGGGTGGCCGACAGGGCCTGGAAGTTGGTCGCGCCGAGGCCGGCGATCTGGGTCGCGGCCAGCACGTCCAGCTGGGCGGCGTCGAACGAGGCGACCTGGACGGCGGAAAGGCCTTTCAGCTGCGTGCCGTTCAGCACCATCAGCTGGCCGGCGTTGAAGCTCAGCGCCTGCAGGTGCGGAATCTGCGCGGCGGTCAGGCCGCGCACCTGCTCGCCGCTCAGCGCGCCGGCCTGGGCCGGGTTCAGCGCCTCCAGGGCCGTGGCGCTGAGCGCGCCGACCTGGGTGCGGCTGAGCGAAGCCACGTCGCTGGTCGACAGCACGCCGATCTGGGCGGCCGACAGGCCTCCGATCTGGGCCGCTGACAACAGGGAGATCGGCATCGTCCATCCCGGGCGGCGACTGCGCGCGCAGCCGGCGGATCGCCGGCGGAGGCGCCGCCAGCCCGCACACCCTGCGCCCGCCATGGTGAAGGTCCGGTTCGTTCCCGCGAAGATTCTTCGGCGGACGGTGATGTCCGAAAACCGCGAGACTTGCGGCCCGCGAAGGCCGATCATGGGCTCATGGATCTCGAACCCGACGCCTGTTACCGCGCCATCCAGACGCGCGACGCCCGTTTCGACGGCCGGCTGTTCATCGCCGTCCACACCACCGGCATCTACTGCCGCCCTATCTGCCCGGCCCGCACCCCCAAGCGCGAGAACGTCGACTTCTACGCCACCGCCGCGGCGGCCCAGGAGGCCGGCTTCCGCCCCTGCCTGCGTTGCCGGCCCGAGACCTCGCCCGACCTTGCCGCCTGGCGCGGCACCTCCAACACCGTCTCGCGCGCCCTCAGCCTGATCGAGGATGGGGCGCTCGATCTCGGCGACGTGGAGGCCCTGGCCGGCCGCCTGGGCGTGGGCGAACGCCAGCTGCGCCGCCTGTTCCGCCAGCACCTGGGCGCCTCGCCCGTGGCCGTCGCCCAGACCCGGCGCGTGCTGCTGGCCAAGCAGCTGATCCATGAGACCCAGCTCTCCATGGCCGAGGTGGCGGAGGCGTCGGGCTTCGGCAGCGTGCGGCGCTTCAACGAGACCTTCCAGCAGCTGTTCAACCGCCCACCGGCCAGTCTGCGCCGAGGCGCCACGGCGACCGATCCGGCGGCCGGCGCCGTTAAGGTGCGGCTGCCCTACAAGCCGCCGTATGACTGGGAGACGATGCTGAGCTTCCTGGCCGTGCGCGCCATCCCCGGCGTCGAGCAGGTCAGCGGCCGGCGCTATCAGCGCACCATCGCACTCGGAGGCGAGGTGGGCATGATCACCGTCGAGCCCGGGGCCGGAAACCGCCTCGACGTCACCGTGCGCTTCCCCAGGCTGAAGGCCCTGCCGGCCATCATCGCGCGCATCCGGCGCGTCTTCGACCTCGCCGCCGACCCGCTGGTGATCGGAGGCCAGCTCAGCAACGATCCGCACCTGGCCAAGCTGGTCGCCGCCCGCCCGGGCCTGCGCGTGCCGGGCGCCTGGGACGGTTTCGAGCTGGCCGTGCGCGCCGTGCTGGGCCAGCAGATCACGGTCGGCGCGGCCATCGTCATCGCCGGCAAGCTGACCGCCGCCTATGGCGAGCCGTTGCCCGTCGACCTCGCGACCACCGACGGTCTGACCCACGTCTTCCCCACCCCCGAACGCCTCGCCGCCGCCGACATCGCCGGCCACGGCCTGATGCCCGGCGCCCGGGCGCGCGCCATCAACGGCCTGGCCGCCGCCGTGGTCGCCGACCCGCTGATCTTCGGCCCCAAGCGCGGGCTGGACGAGGCCATCGCCCAGCTGAAATCCCTGTCGGGCATCGGCGAATGGACGGCGCAATACATCGCCATGCGCGAGCTGCGCGAGCCCGACGCCTTCCCCGCCGCCGACATCGGGCTGATGCGGGCCCTGGCCGACGCCGAAGGCCTGCGCCCCACGCCCACCGAACTGCTGGCCCGCGCCGAGGCCTGGCGGCCCTGGCGCGCCTATGCGGCCCAGCACCTGTGGGCCTCCGACCCCATTCCCCCGCAAAAGACCAAGACGCCGCTCACGACCGCGACCGCGACCGATGACCAACGCGCCGCCTGAACACCCCCGCCCGCAACGGCTGATCGTCGACAAGCTGCCCAGCCCCATCGGCCATGCGCTGCTGTTCACCGACGAGGCGGGCTATCTGCGCGCCCTGCACTGGGAGGACTTCGAAGAACGCTTCACCGCCACGGTGCGGCGCATGCATCCGGGCGTTCCGCTCGAACCGGGCGCGGCCCCTGATCAGGTCCGCCGGCCGATCGCCGACTATTTCGGGGGCGCGCTCGCCCGCCTGGCCGACACCCCCTGGCGCATCGGCGGCACCGCCTTCCAGCGCACCGTCTGGACCGCGCTCCATGACATCCCGCCCGGTGAAATCCGCACCTATGCGGCCCAGGCCGCCCGCATCGGCAACCCCACCGCCATCCGCGCCGTGGGCGCGGCAAACGGCGCCAACCCCATCAGCCTGGTCCTGCCCTGTCATCGGGTGCTGGGCAGCAACGGAACGCTGACCGGCTACGGCGGCGGGCTGCACCGCAAGCAGTGGCTGCTGGCCCACGAGGGTGCGCGCGCCTAGAGCGCTTTCCGGCGAAGTGGAAACCGGTTCGCCGCCGAAAAAGCGCGACAAAACAAATAGCTAGAGCGCCGCTCCGATGCGATCGGAGCGGACAACGCTCTAGGCCGGCTTGGCCGCCGCCGGCCCCGCGCCGATCCTCAGGCGCGAGAGGCTGACCACCCCCGCCAGGGCCGCGACCCCGGCCGCCGTCGCCAGCGCCGCCGAGCTGGCGTGCGTCCCGGCCAGGTGGAAGAAGACCGCCGCCGTGACCGCCCCGCCCGTCTGGCCCAGCAGCCGGGCCGTAGCCAGCATGCCCCCCGCCGCGCCGGAGCGGTGCATGGGCGCCGACGAGACCAGGGCGCGGTTGTTGGGCGACTGGAAGAAGCCGAAGCCGGCGCCGCACAGGGCCATGCGCCAGATGATGTCGAGATGGCTCGCGCCGGAATGCAGTTGCGACAGCGCCGCCAAGCCGAGCGCGAAGATCCCCAGGCCGATGCCGCCCAGCATGCCGGCGGGATAGCGGTCCGCCAGGCGCCCGGCCAGGGGCGCGGCCAGCCCCACCGCCAGCGGCCAGGGGGTGATCAGCAGCCCGGTCTGCACCGCGCTCAGGCCCAGCTGGCCCTGGAAGTAGAAGGGCAGCACCACATAGGCCATCATCTGGGCGGCGAAGGAGATGATCGAGGTCACGATCGACAGGCCGAAGATGGGGATGGCCAGCAGGTCGGTGGGCACCAGCGGCGCGGGCTTGCCCCGCTCGTGCCAGACCAGCGCCACGCCGGCCACCGCCGCCACGGCCAGCTTGGCGAAGCCGATGGCCAGGCCGTCGCGCGCCAGGCTCTCGGCCCCCATGATCAGGAAGCCCAGGGCCACAGCGTTCAGTCCAGCCGCGATCCAGTCGAACCGCTTCTGCGAGCCCACCGTCACCGGCAGGGCGCGGCTGGCCACCACTATGGCCAGCAGGCCGATCGGCAGGTTGATGGCGAACAGCCACTGCCAGGCCCCCACCGCAAGGACGGCCGAGGCCACTGTTGGTCCAACAGCCGCCGCCACCGAGATGACCACGGCGTTGAGCCCGATCCCCTGGCCCAGCAGCCGCTGGGGATAGGTGAAGCGCACCAGCGCGCTGTTGATGCTCATGATGCCCGCGCCGCCGAGCCCCTGGAACACCCGCGCCGCCGTCAGCTCGGTCAGGGTGTGGGAGAAGACGCAGCCCAGCGAGCCGAGGGTGAAGACGATCATCCCCGCCACATAGACCCGCCGGTAGCCCAGCCTGTCGCCGAGCGCCGCCAGCGGCAGCAGACAGACGGTGATGGCCAGCTGGTAGGCGTTGACGATCCAGATGGAGGAGGCGGCGGAGGTATGCAGGTCCACCGCGATGGTGGGCAGCGCCACGTTGGCGATGGCCCCGTCCAGCACCGCCAGGGTCAGGCCCAGCCAGATGGCCAGCACCGCCCAGTAGCGCCGCGGCGCCGGCAGCCCGTCCTGGAGCGCGGGCGTATGGGCGTCGGTGTCGGTTTGGGCGGGGGTCGGGGCGGAAGGCATCAGCGGCTAACGCTTATCCCCTCGCCGGGATCACGGGAAGACTAAGTGATGCGATGCCGCAAATGGGGACATGATCCGATTTCCGGCCACGACCTCTCCGCGCCACGCCATCAAACGGAAATGGGTTCGTGTCCCCATTTGCGGGCGCGGCGCTTAAAGGTCGTGGGCGGCAGGAATTGGGGACACGAACCCATTTCCCGCCAACACTCCGTAAGACGGTCAGGCCGCGCCCGGAAATAGGATCATGTCCCCATTTCCCGCGTTGCCTCCGCCCCCCTCAGAACCGCCGGGACACGCCCGCATAGAGCTGCACCTGCGGCGTGCTGCTGTTCAGCCCGAAGTTCACGCCGCCATCCAGTTGCAGGTCCGCATCGGCCGCCGGGATCCAGGCGGCGGAGAGGTCGAACGAGGTCTGGCGGCTATGGCCGGCCGGATCGAAGTCCCAGCCGCCCCACAGTTCCACGCCGAGATTGAAGCCGCCCGGCGCCGCATGGCTCAGCCCCACGGTCAGCGAGTCCGCCCCGTGATGGCCGTCGCCGGCGCTGTTTTCCAGCGCATCGCCCTCGGCGGTCACCCCCAACGCCCACCCGGCTGGCAGGTTGGCCGACATCGGCACGATCAGCCCAGCCTCCACCTTGCCGTTGCCCAGGTTGTGGGTGGCGGTGGGCAGTTTCACATAGGGATCGAGCGCCACGGTCAGCGGGCCCTGGGCCACCATGGCCTTCAGATGCAGATAGAGATCGCCCACGCCGCTGTCGCTCGTCGTCACGCCGGTGGCCCGGTCCTTGGTGCGCACCAGCTGATACGGATTGAGCGAGGCCTCCACGTCGAGGGTGTCGGTGAGCCCGTACTTCAGCGTCGGCGCCGCCACGATCCAGCTGTCGGTGGTCAGCCCATCGCTGCGGTCGCGGGTGACGTCCACCGCATCGACCTCCAGCTGCCAGTGGCCCTTGTCGAGCGTGCAGGCCGAGGTCCCCTTGCCGGGCCGGTCGGGGCAGAGGTCGCGCAGCTTGTCGTCCGCGTGGGCCGCGGCCGTCGCGAGAGCCAGGACGGCCGCCGCAAGCCCGATGATGGCGCGCATGTCCGTCCCTCGCCGAGTCATGCGGGAGCGTAGGCCAGCTGCAGCTGGTGGGCGAGGGTGTAGGCGGCCCGTTTGGAACCCTCGGGCCCAGCGTTGCAGGCGGTGAGGAAGGCGACACCGCGGGCGGGAGCGATGATGGTGACCGCATGCCACATGGTGTTGGAGCCTTCGTGAGCCAGCACCAGCCCCCCCGCCCAAGGCCGGTCGGCTTCCGCCCAGCCCAAGGCATAGGGGGAGCCCTCGCCGGGGCGGGGCGTCGTCAGGTGGGTGATGGTGTCCGGGGTCAGATAGCCGCCGCCATCCGTCAGGAACAGGCGCGCGAACTTCGCATAGTCCGCCAGCCCTAGCCTGACCCGCCCGGCGGGGCCGAGGGCTGCGGGATTATCGGAGAAGCCGGCAGGATCCACCGGCGTCAGGTGGCCGGGGACATCGCCCTGGTGTCCCCAGGGCTGCGCGCCCGTCGGCGCGCCGAAGCCGGCGCTGGCCATGCCCAGCGGCTTGAACAGCTCCGCCGTGATCGTCTCTTCCCAGCCGGCCCGGGCGATCCGTTCGATGGCCGCGCCCACCAGGATGAAGCCCACATTGCTGTAGCTGAAATCGCCCGGCTTTCCGGCCGGCGGGGCGCTGAACACCTGGGCGGCGAGTTCCGTCCGCTGGAGCGTCAACGGCCGCTTGTCCGCGTGGGAGCGCATCAGCCAGCCGCCGGCCATCACCGGCGCGTCCAATATGCCGGAGCGGTGGCTCATCAGGTCTTCGACGGTGGTGCGGCTCCAGGCCGGGTCCAGCTTCAGGTCGGGAAACAGCATGGGGACCGTCGCGCCCCAGGCCGCGCGCTTCTTCTCCACCAGCCGGCCGTACAGCGCCGCCGTCATGGCCTTGGTGTTGGACCCGATGTGCCAGAGGTCATTGGTCGTCACCTTGTCCGGCGCGCCCAGGCGGCGCACGCCCGCCGCCGCCTGTCGCTGCACGCCCTTCCTGGTCACCACCGCGAAGGCCAGGGCCGGCGCCCCGGTGTCGGCCAGCAGCGCGTCCAGGTGAAGATCCGGCGCGGCGGGATCGGCGGCCCGGACGCCCCCGCCTAGACCGAGCGTCGGCAGGGCTACGGCGGCGGCCAGGAGGTCTCGGCGATGGAAGGTCATGGTCGTCCCCGCGTTCAGGCCTCCTTTGCACCCCACCCGGCGGCGCAAGGCAAATGAAGGATTGGCAAGACGCGCCCCATCCCCCTTCCGTCATTGCCGGACCTGTTCCGGCAACCCATGCACACGGGCAGCGAAGATGACCCGCTGAACGTCGGCGCGTTCTTCACCGGGCGCGATGTTCCTGGGTCGCCGGAACAGGTCCGGCGATGACCGGGCGGGAAGAGGCCGGGAACACGCGCCTCTTGGTGGGTGTCCGCTGATCTGCCTAAGCTTGTGCGCAAAACACGGCGGGAGACGGTCATGGGGATGGTGCGCAATCTGGCGCTGGGGGCGCTGGGCGTCGTGGTGATCGGGGCCGGCGTCGTCGCCTTGCGCACCGCCACCTACGAGCCGCCGGGCGCCGCCGACCTGTCCGGCGTGAAGCTGGCGGCCGCGCGGCCGGTCGATACCGCCAAGGCCGCCCGCAACCTGTCCCAGGCCATCCGCTTCAACACCGTCACCCACCAGGACCCGGCCGAGGACCAGCCGGGCGAATGGGACAGGCTGCACGCCTTCCTGCAGAGCGCCTATCCGGCCGCCCACGCGGCGATGACCCGCGAGATCGTCGGCAAGCAGACCCTGATCTACACCTGGGCGGGCTCGGACCCGGCCCTCGCGCCCATCATCCTGATGGCCCACCAGGACGTGGTGCCGGTGACGCCCGGCACGGAAGGCAGTTGGAAGCACCCGCCCTTCTCCGGCGAGATCGCCGACGGCGCCGTCTGGGGCCGGGGCTCGGTGGACGACAAGGGCACGCTGATCACCCTGTTCGAGGCGCTGGACAGCCTGGCCGCCCAGGGCTTCAAGCCCAAACGCAGCATCATCCTGGTCAGCGGCGAGGACGAGGAGGTGCGCGGCACGGGTGCGCGGGCCGCCGCCGCCGCGCTCAAGGCGCGGGGCGTGAAGGCGCTGTTCGTGCTGGACGAAGGCCTGGCCGTCATCACCGACAACCCCGTCACCCACAAGCCCGTCGCCCTCATCGGCGTGGCCGAGAAGGGTTACGCCACCCTTCAGATCACCGCCCCCGCGCCCGGCGGCCATAGCTCGACACCGCCGAAGGATACCGGCGTCACCACCCTGTCGCGCGCGGTGCTGGCCGTGGCCGGCAAGCCCTTCCCGATGAAGTTCTCCGGGCCCGGCGCCGACATGCTGCGCACCCTGGCCCCCGGCGCCGGTGGTCCGGTGAAGATGGCGGTGGCCAACGAGTGGCTGTTCGGCCCCCTGCTGATCTCGCAATTCTCCGCCAGTCCGGCCGGCGCGGCCATGCTGCACACCACCATCGCGCCGACCATGCTCAAGGGCAGCCCCAAGGAAAACGTCCTGCCCCAGGACGCCACCGCCTGGATCAACTACCGCATCTCGCCCGATGACAGCTCCGCTTCGGTGATGGCCCGCGCCCAGGCCGCCGTCGGCAAGCTGCCCGTCAAACTCTCCTGGGTGAAGCCGCCGGAGGAGCCTTCGCCCGTCTCCTCCACCTCGTCGGAGGGCTGGAAGCTGATCGCCGCCCTGGCCGGCAATGAGGCGGGCGCGCCCGTCGCCCCCAGCCTGGTGCTGGGCGGCACCGACAGCCGCTACCTCTCCGGCGTGGCCAACGACGTCTACCGCTTCGCGCCGACCTGGATGAGCCTCACCGACAGCGAGATGATCCACGGGACCAACGAGCACATGACCCTGGAGAACCTGACCCGCATGGTGCGCTTCTACGAGCGGCTGGTGGAGACCGCCTGCGGATAAGGAAAGCGCGGCCCTCTCCCCCTCGCTCCGTCATCCCCGGACTTGTTCCGGGGATGACGAAAGGGGGGAGTTTGAGGTCCGCCCGCCACGCGCTATGACGGGCCATGGCCGACGGCGACAGCAAATCCTTGAAGGCAGGCGCGGCCCAGAAGTTCGGGACCGGCTTCCTGGCGGACATCTGGTATTTCGTCGCCCTGTCCAGCGAGCTGAAGCCCGGCGCCCTGCAACGCTACGAACTGCTGGGCGAACCCGTCCTGCTCGGCCGCACCCGGGCCGGCGGCGTCTATGCCCTGCGCGACATCTGCCCTCACCGCGCCGCGCCCCTGTCGGCCGGCAAGCTGGTCGCCGAAGCCGGTGGCGGCGAGAGCGTCGAATGCCCCTATCACGGCTGGCGATTCCGCACCGACGGCCAGTGCGCCGCCATCCCCTCCCTGGTCGACGGCCAGGACACCGACGTCTCCAAGATCCGCGTCAAGCGCTACGCCGCCGCCGAGAGCCAGGGCCTGGTCTTCGTCTGGATCAGCAGCGACCCTCGCTTTGACGGCGCCCCGCCCGAGCCGCCGCCGGTCTTCCCCGGCGTGGTCGGCGGCGGGCCCAAGCTGGTCGACCGGATGGTGTTCGACGCCCACATCGACCATGCCGTCGTGGGGCTGATGGACCCGGCCCACGGCCCCTACGTCCACCAGCAATGGTGGTGGCGTTCCAAGGGCAGCCAGCACGAGAAGGCCAAGAACTTCGGGCCCACCGAGGCCGGCTTCGCCATGCTGCGCCACGAGCCGTCGAAGAACTCCCGCGCCTACGCCATCCTGGGCGGCGAGCACCTGACCGAGATCACCATCCGCATCCCCGGCCTGCGCTGGGAGCATGTCACCGTGGGCAAGCGCCAGGTGCTGTCGCTGACCTGCCTGACCCCGGTCTCGGACAAGCAGACCCGCATCACCCAGATCGTCTGGTCCGACCACCCGGCCTTCCTGATCTTCAAGCCCTTCATCGCCGCCGGGGCGCGAGCCTTCCTGCGCCAGGACGGCGACATGGTGAACCTGCAGAACGAGGGCCTGAAATATGACCCGTCCCTGCTGTGGGTCGACGACGCCGACCGCCAGGCCAAGTGGTACCAGCAGCTGAAGCGCGAATGGACCGCCAGCCGCCGGGAGGGCCGGCCGTTTGAGAATCCCGTCGAGCCGGTGACGTTGCGCTGGCGGAGCTGATCCACAGCCGGGGACACCTACCAAAGGTATATGTCCCCGGCTGAGCGCGCCCCTAGCCAAATCCGGGTTATGGCATAATATGCCAACGCACCCCCGGAGCCCCACCATGCCCACCCGCAACGTCGTGCTGACCGACCGCCAGAGCCAGATGGTCGACGACCTCGTCGCCGGCGGCGAATACCAGAACGCCAGCGAAGTGCTGCGCGAAGGCCTGCGGCTGGTCGAGGCGCGGCGCAAGCGCGAGGCGGACTACTCGGCTTGGCTGCGCAAGGAAATCCAGGTGGGCATCGACGCCGCCGACCGGGGTGAAGGGACGCTGCTGGAAAGCCGCGAGGACATCGAGGCCTTCATGAATGAAGTCTTCGAGGAAGCGGTGGCCGACGTGGCCAACCGGAAATGAACGGACCGGCCTGGGGTGTCTTCGTCACGGAGCCCGCTCGCCGCGATTTGCGCAACATCCTGGATGAGACGCTCACGATGTTTGGCCGGGATCAGGCCAATCGCTATGGGTTGCTCATCAATGCCGCCCTGTTCGATCTGGAGGACGGGCCCGATCACCCCTTGATCCGGCGTCGCGACGATCTGCCGGACGGGATATTTCTGATGCCGGTTCGCAGACGCGGCGCTTCCGCCCGTCACTACCTGGCGTGCCGGACCGCCAAGGGGCGGCGGATCGACATCCTGCGCATCCTCCACGACGCCATGGACCTGCCCAGCCATCTCACCGGCCTGCACGAAGATGCCGCGACTTTCGAGGCCGGCCTCTAACTCAGGCTTGATGCCGCCCGCCATCGCCGCCACGCTGGGCGGATAAGAGGAAACCATGCCCACCTTCACCAATCCCGAGCGCCTCTCCATCGCCTATGACGACACCGGCCCCGAGACCGCCCGGCCCCTGCTGATGATCCACGGCTTCTCGTCCAACCGGGCGGAGGGCTGGAAGCGCACCGGCTGGTTCGCCGCCTGCGCGCAGCGGGGCCAACGCGCGGTGGCGCTGGATTTGCGCGGCCACGGTGAAAGCGACAAGCCGCACGACCCGGCGCTGTATGGCCGCCAGGCCCTGGCCGGCGACGTCATCGCGCTGATGGACCACCTGGGCATCGAGACCGCCGACGTGATCGGCTTTTCTCTGGGCTCACGGGTCGCGGCCACCGTGGCCATGAACAGCCCGCGCCGGGTGTCGAACCTGATCCTGTCGGGGGTCGGCGACCGCTGGTTCAAGCCCTCGACCGACGACGGAGCCATGGCGCGGGCCATGGAGGCCGACGATCCGGCCACGATCAGTGAGCCCCTGCTGCAGAGCTTCCGCTATTTCGCCGACGAACAGGGCGAGGATCGGCTGGCGCTCGCCGCCTGCTCGCGCGGCCAGCGCGACCCGATCACGGTCGACGACCTCTACGCCGTCACCGCCCCCACCCTGGTCATCGCCGGCATGCGCGACGAATTGGCCGGCGACCCTCGCGGCCTGGCCGAAGCCATACCGGGCGCAAGGTCCGTCGCCGTGCCCGGCTGCGACCACTTCGCCCTGATCACCCACGGGCTGCTCAAAGCCAGCGCCTTCGACTTCCTCGACGGCTGGCTGGAGGAGATGTGAGCGCTACTTGCCCAGGGCGTAGGGCCCGCCCTTCTCCAGCGCCTTCTTCCACGCCGGCCGGGCGTGCAGCCGTTCGATCCAGGCCTTGAGGTTGGGATAGTCGGGCAGTTTGCCGAAGGCCTTGGTGACCTCGGCCACGAAGCTGGCGTTGATGTCGGCGCCGGTCAGGCTGTCGCCGACCAGATACTCGCGGCCGTCAAGCGCGCCGTTCACATAGCCGATGTGGTTGTCGATCTCGCTCTGGATGCGCGGCTGCAGCGGCGCGCCGCCCTCGCCCAGGCGCATCACATACATGTTCAGCATCAGCGGCAGCATGGCCGAACCCTCCGCATAGTGCAGCCAGCTCACATAGCGGTCGTAGTCAGGCGTGGAGGGATCCGGCGCCAGGTGGCCGCCGCCGTGACGGCGGATGATGTAGGAGATGATCGCCCCGGACTCGAAGATGGTCAGGTCGCCCTCGGTGACCACCGGGCTCTTGCCCAGCGGATGGATGGCCTTCAGTTCGGGGGGCGCCAGCCGGGTTTCCGGGTCGCGGTTGTAGAACTTGATCTCGTAGGGAACGTTCAGTTCCTCGAGCAGCCACAGGATGCGCTGAGAGCGCGACTCGTTCAGGTGGTGGACAACCAGCATGGACTTCCCTCCGGGCCGCGTCGGTCTATGTTGCGCCGCGCTATGGTGTTCGCATCTGCGAAATGGCTCTATAAGTCAGAAAACAACTGTTTGATGTGGGGAAGCAAGCGATGTCCGACGCAGCGCTGAAGGAAGACGCCCAGAGTTTGGTCCTGGCCAGCCTCACCGGCCTGCTGCGCGCCGCCGCCGATGCGGCCCAGGCCTTCGTCGACGACGCCAAATCGGCCGTGAAGGCCAAGATCGCGGGCCCCGCGGGCAAGATCGACCGCAAGCTGGCCGACCTTCAACAGCACAGCGTCCACGGCTTCGGCTGGTATTGCGCCTACGCCGAGCTGATGAACCAGGTGGCCGGCTGGGCGCAGCGCCTGGAAGCCGCCGGCCAGTTCGGCGAGATCGAGGCCCTGTTGGCCCAGCTGCTGTTCGCCGAATACGCCGCCCAGCTGATCGGCGGCATCCCCATGAACCAGGGCGAGATCGTGCGCCCCGCCGACCTGACCGCCAGCCGCGAGACCATGAACCGGCTGTTCGCCCCGGCCCTCGTCCAGCTGATGAGCGAAGGCGGCACGCAGGCCGTCAAGACCGCCATCGCCAAGCGCCTGGCCGAAGCGCGCGGCCGCGCGACGCTGGAAAACACCAGCCTCGACGAAACCTTCGAGATGATCCGCGACCAGTTCCACGCCTTCGCCGAGGAGAAGGTCGTGCCCTTCGCCCACGACTGGCACCTGAAGGATCAGCTGATCCCCATGGAGCTGGTCAAGGAACTGGGCGACCTGGGCGTGTTCGGCCTGACCATCCCCGAGGAATACGGCGGCTCGGGCATGGGCAAGCTGGCCATGTGCGTGGTGTCGGAAGAACTGTCGCGCGCCTGGATCGGCGTCGGCTCGCTGGCCACGCGCTCCGAGATCGCCGCCGAGCTGATCATGACCGGCGGTACCGACGCCCAGAAACAAGAGTGGCTGCCCAAGATCGCCTCGGCCGAAATCCTGCCCACCGCCGTCTTCACCGAACCCAACACAGGCTCCGACCTCGGCAGTCTGCGTACGCGCGGCGCCCTGACCGGCGACCAATACGTGGTCACCGGAAACAAGACCTGGATCACCCACGCGGCCCGCGCCGACGTCATGACCCTGCTGGTGCGCACCGACCCGGCCACCACCGACTATCGCGGCCTTTCCATGCTGCTGGCGCCCAAGCTGCGCGGCGACGATACGAACCCCTTCCCCACCCCCGGCATGAGCGGCGGCGAGATCGGCGTCATCGGCTATCGCGGCATGAAGGAATACGAGATCGCCTTCGACGGCTTCACCGTGGCCAAGGACAACCTGCTGGGCGGCGTCGAGGGCCAGGGCTTCAAGCAGCTGATGGCCACCTTTGAGAGCGCCAGGATTCAGACCGCCGCGCGCGCCATCGGCGTGGCCCAGGCCTCGCTGGAAACCGGCCTGGCCTATGCGCTGGACCGCAAGCAGTTCGGCGGCCCGATCTTCGACTTCCCGCGCGTGTCCAACAAGCTGGCGATGATGGCGGCGGAGATCATGGGCGTGCGTCAGCTCAGCTACTACGCCGCACGCCAGAAGGACGGGGGCAAGCGCTGCGACCTGGAAGCCGGCATGGCCAAGCTGATCGCCGCGCGCGTCGCCTGGGCCGCCGCCGACAACGCCCTGCAGATCCACGGCGGCAATGGGTTTGCGATGGAATACCGGGTCAGCCGCCTGCTGGCCGACGCGCGCATCCTCAACATCTTCGAAGGCGCCGGCGAGATCCAGGCCCAGGTCATCGCGCGGCGTTTGCTGGAGGACGGGCCGAACGCTTAAGCGGGCGCCGGCCTCCCCAGGATCGCCCAACGCGATCCGGCCGGGGAGGTGTCGCGAAGCGACGGAGGGGCTTACTGAGTCATCGGCCAATCGCGTTTTGGCGCAGGCGTTGGTGATGGCATCGGTCGCAAGCGCCAGAACACGCCCAACCTTGAGCTCGGCAAGCCCCTCCGTCTGCTTCGCAGACACCTCCCCGGCCGGGCTGCCGCAAGCAGCCCTGGGGAGGCCCCGCCACGTTACCCCCTCGGCGTCAGCCCGTCGAAGAGCATGCCGATCTGGCGGTCCATGGCGGCGGTCAGATCCTCCACCTTCGCACCCTTGGCGGCGACGGCGGTGTAGTTCCACATGTAGCAGCCGTGCAGCAGTTCCATGGCCAGTTCGAGGTCGGCCTTGGGGCAGACGTCGCCGCGCTCCACGCCCTGGCGCATCAGTTCGATGACCATGTCGCGCAGGCGCAGATTACGGCCCGCCGGAATGGTGGAGGGCTCAAGCTCGGTGGAATAGGCCGCCGCGATGTGGGCCAAAAACAGCTTGGGCCGGCGCATCTCGAAGTCGCAGTGCAGCGCATAGAGCGAACGCACCCGGTCGGCGGTCGACCCGCGCAGCATGGGCGTGACCCGCTCCAGCTCCGCATAGAGGTCGTCGAGGCGGTCCTGCATCACCTCCGACAGGATGTCGGCCTTGGAGCTGAAGGTGGTGAAGACGCTGCCCACGGACACGCCCGCCTGCTGGGCGATGCCCCGCACGGTGGTGGCGTCGAAGCCGACGCTGTCGAACAGGTCGCGCGCGGCGCCGAGGACGCGGCGACGCGTGGCCTGCTTCTGAGCTTCCCTCACCCTCAACGTCACTGGTCCCCACGCTTCAGCATCACGCGCCCCGGGGGTCTCGGCCCCGGTCCGTCGCACCGACCTAGGGACGCTGTCTGAAACCCGCGAGGATGACATTGGTCTTTTCGACCATGCGCGCGATCAGGTCGCCGGATGACAGACCATCGTAAAGCGCGCCGCGATATCCCGCGAGATAGACGTCCCACAGAATATTACTTATCAGTAATGTATCGCTGTCCGCCAGCAATTCGCCGCGCTCGACGCCTTCTTTCAATGCGATATTGAGCCGGTTGAAGATCGGCTTCAGCGCCGAGCGGTTGCGATGCTCGGCGACGTCGCCCCGGGTCCAGGACACCGCGATGCCGGCGCGCAGCAGCGGCAGCTGGGCGGTGCAGTAGTCATAGGCCACGGTGAAGATGCCGCGAATGGCGTCATCCACGTTGGCGGCCACCGCGACGGCCTGGGTCATCGGCTCATAGACGGCGTTGAAGTCCTCGATCAGAATCTCGTCGAACAGCTCGGCCTTGTCGCTGAAGCTGGCGAACACGGCGCCGGTGGACATGCCGGCGGCCTTGGCGATGTCGCGGATGGTGGCGGCTTCATAGCCGTGCTCCACGAACAGCTGGCGCGCGGCGGCCAGCACCTTTTCACGGGTCTTCTGCTTGGCGAGCGCGCGGCGGGTGGTGCGCACGGGAGCGGCCGAGGCAGCCAGGATGCGCATGGGAACGTGGTTCATTGACGGGCCTCCAGGCGGGCGAGGAGGGCCTCGGCGCGCTGTTCGAATTCGCTGGCGTAGTCCTCGACCACGGTCTGCAGGGTCTCTGCGAACTGGCGGGCGAGTTGGGGCGCGTCCTGCGCGGCATTGCGCAGGTCGGCGATCAGTTGGCGGGTTTCCGCCAGGGTGTCCTCACGCGTGTCCGTCGAGGCGGCCACGAGCGCGGGACCGGTCATATCGACCATGGGTTCCGTCTCCAGCCTTCCCGCTCTATGCACCGAACGATCCGCGGTAAGGGGTCGATCATGTTCGGCGAACCCTGGCTTGGTTTGCCAAGGGGCGGGCCGTCTAGGCCCATTATGATCAAGATGCAAGCCCAAGTTTTGGGGGCTCCCGACAGACTAAACCCAGATTGGGTCTATATCGCGCCGCATCACTGTTACCCATGCGACATAAGGACCGCATAACATGGTCGTTGAGCATGCTCAATCAAAACGGTTCGATGTGGCTGGAAGGGCTCCTCGCAGGCGGCTAAGGTCGGGGTGTGAAAACGCTCTTCGACATCCTCATCCCGCTGTCCCTGTTCGCCGTGGTGACGACCCTGGGCTTCGGCCTCTACGCCCTCTTCCGCGGCGGCGACTTCGGCCGCTCCAACTCCAACAAGTTGATGCGGCTCAGGATTCTGCTGCAGTTCGTGGCGATCCTGGTGCTCGTGGCCGCCTTCTGGTGGCGGTCGCACCACTAGTGGTCACGCTCAACCGCATCTATACCCGGACCGGGGATGCCGGCCTGACGCGGCTGGCGACGGGCGAGCCCGTCAGCAAGGCCTCGCTGCGCGTGGAGACCTATGGCGCGGTGGATGAAACCAACGCCTGCCTAGGGATGGTGCGGCTGCACACCCGCGACAATCCGCCGCTGGATGACATCCTCGCGCGAATCCAGAACGACCTCTTCGATCTGGGGGCCGACCTCTCCACGCCCGAACAGCACGGCAAGCCGGCCTGGGAACCGCTGCGAATCATCGAGAGCCAGGTCGACCGCCTGGAGCGCGAGATCGACCTGCTCAATGGCGAGCTGTCGCCGCTGACCTCGTTCGTGCTGCCCGGCGGCACGCCCGCCGCCGCCGCCCTGCATGTGGGCCGCACCGTCTGCCGCCGCGCCGAGCGCCTCTGCGTCGCCCTGATGGGCGTGGATGGCGAGATCGTCAGCCCGGCCGCGCTCAAATATCTGAACCGCCTCTCCGACCTGCTCTTCGTCGCCGCCCGCTACGCCAACGACAAAGGCGCCGGCGACGTCCTGTGGACCCCCGGCGGAACGCGCGACGTGGGCTAGGGCCCATCAACATTCATGGATGCATCGGCGGCGAGGCAATCCGGCCGCGCCTAGGACGGCTCTGACGTCGCATTGGGCTTGGAAGGACGAGAAGGGAAGGCAAGAAACGGAAGAAGCCGTGGCTGCGGCAAGGCCGGCGCATAGGCCGCCGGCGTCCCGGCGCTGTCGCGGCGCGCAGCGCCTCTGAAAGAAAACGAACTTCAGGCCGCGGGGCGTGCGAAGCGCCGACCTCTTCCACGTCTTCCCTTTCCTTCTCGTCCTTCCGAATCCAAAGCTGAGCCAAATCCCGGCGCCCGCGTTTGGGATTGCGCCCAATCGCTGATTGCCGATCCGACCTAGGGCTTGGCCGCGCCGGCCGGAGCGGGCGCGGGAGCAACCGCTGGCGCCATCGCGTCCTTGGACAGCGGCGCGCCCTTCGGCGTCTTCTGGCCCGGCTTCATCTGCAGGGCCTCCATGCGCTTGCCCTGCTCGATCAGCTGATACAGCGGGATCGGCTGGGCGCAGACGCGGGTGCGCCAGTCCCACCAGCCGCGATGGCCCTCGCACAGCGCCTGCGGGCGGGCGTACATCAGCTGGTAGGTCCATACCCCCGCACAGCTGACGGCGAAGAGCGCCAGGAACACCAGCTTCAGCCGATCGATGAAACTTTTCATGCGCGCTCCCTTAGACGATGGGCCCGTGCGGCGCCTAGAGCATGCACGGGACGGAAATGCGTCCAAAGTAACCCTTAGGGAAACTTGCATTGCGCGGAGGGTGCGCTAAAGCCCTCACCGCGCAAGATTTTCTTCCAACCACAAGGGGCGTTGCAACACCCATGAAGGTCCTGGTCCCGGTCAAACGGGTGATCGATTATAACGTCAAGGCTCGGGTCAAACCCGACCAAACCGGCGTTGATCTCGCCAACGTCAAGATGTCCATGAACCCCTTCTGCGAAATCGCCGTGGAAGAGGCCGTGCGGCTGAAGGAAAAGGGCGTCGCCACCGAGGTGGTCATCGTCTCCATCGGCCCGATCCAGGCCCAGGAAACCATCCGCACGGCGCTGGCCATGGGCGGCGACCGCGGCATCCTGATCCAGACCGACATCGACCCCGAGCCCCTGGCCGTGGCCAAGATGCTCAAGGCCGTCGCGGCCAATGAGGCCGCCGACCTGGTGCTGATGGGCAAGCAGGCCATCGACGGCGACAACAACGCTGTGGGCCAGATGCTCTCGGCCCTGCTGGGCTGGCCGCAGGCCACCTTCGCCTCCAAGATCGAGATCGCCGGCTCCAAGGCCACCGTGACCCGCGAAGTCGACGGCGGCCTCCAGGTCCTGGACGTCGACCTGCCCGCCGTGATCACCGCCGACCTTCGCCTCAATGAGCCGCGCTACGCCTCGCTGCCCAACATCATGAAGGCCAAGAAGAAGGAGATCGCGATCAAGACCGCCGACGACTACGGCGTCGACATCGCGCCGCGCCTGAAGGTCATCAAGGTCACCGAGCCCGCAAAGCGCACGGCCGGCATCAAGGTGGAAACCGCCGCCGACCTGGTCTCCAAACTCAAAGAAGCGGGGGTCCTCTAGATGGCCGTTCTCGTCGTCGCCGACAGCGACAACACCCACCTGCGCGACAACACCAACAAGACCGTCACCGCCGCCCTGGCCATCTCGTCCGACGTGGACGTGCTGGTGCTGGGCCAGGGCGCTGATGCGGTCGCGGCCGCCGCCGGCAAGATCGACGGCGTGCGCAAGGTCATCCTGGCCGAAGGTCCCGACCTGGGCCACGGCATCGCCGAAGCGGAAGCCGACGTCATCGTGGGCCTGATGGGCGGCTATGACGCCGTGCTCGTGCCCGCCACCTCGGCCGGCAAGAACTTCGCCCCGCGCGTCGCCGCCGCCCTGGACGTGGCGCCGATCTCGGAGATCATCGAAGTGGTCGACGCCAACACCTTCGTGCGCCCGATCTATGCCGGCAACGCGCTGGAGACCGTCCAGTCGTCGGACGCCAAGAAGGTGATCACCGTGCGTCCCACCGCCTTCAAGGCGGCGGGCGAAGGCGGCTCGGCCTCGGTCGAGAAGATTTCCGGCGGCACGGCGGCCAAGACCCACTTCGTCTCCGAAGAGATGGTCAAGTCGGACCGTCCGGAACTGACCGCCGCCAAGATCGTGGTGTCGGGCGGCCGCGCCATGGGTTCGGCCGAAGAGTTCCACCGGGTGATCGAGCCCCTGGCCGACAAGCTGGGCGCCGCCGTCGGCGCCTCGCGCGCGGCCGTCGATGCGGGCTACGCCCCCAACGACTACCAGGTCGGCCAGACCGGCAAGGTCGTGGCGCCGGGTCTCTACATCGCCATCGGCATCTCCGGCGCCATCCAGCATCTCGCCGGCATGAAGGACTCCAAGGTCATCGTAGCCATCAACAAGGACGCCGACGCGCCGATCTTCCAGGTCGCCGACTTCGGCCTGGTGGCCGACTACAAGGCCGCCGTCCCCGAACTGATGGACGCCCTGACCGCCGCCGGCCTCTAGACCCCAGCGACCGGACTTGAGTTGCGAGCGCCCCGGATGACCTCCGGGGCGTTTTGCTGTGTGGAGCCGGCGAGCCTCCCCAGGATCGCCCAGGCGATCCGGCCGGGGAGGTGGTCGCGCAGCGACCGGAGGGGCTTACCGAGCGTCCGACTATTCGCTTTCCGGCGCCGGCCTCGGTGACGGCATCGGCCCAGCCGCCAGAACACGCCCACCCTTCGGCTCAGTAAGCCCCTCCGTCGCTTACGCGACACCTCCCCGGCCGGGCTGCTGACGGCAGCCCTGGGGAGGCCGGGCCACCTCTCACCCCTCCGGCGGATCGGAGAACACCCCGTCCTGATAAAACGTCCGGCGCAGCAGCGGGTGGTGGAAGCTCAGGGTGAAGCGGAACCGCCCGCCGCCCTCGTCGCGATGGATGACATGGGCCTGGCCGGGCGTGATCAGAGCGGGGATGGTCAGGCGCCGCCGCCCCAGGCTGACGAAATAGCGGCTGCTGCGGAAATGCAGCTCACCCTCCTCCACGCTCACATCCAGCGCCATGCCGAAGCCGCCTCGCACCACCTCCAGCAGGCCGCCCGTCTCACTGGCCATCTTGCGCGACGACACCAGCACCGGCGGGTGGCCGATGAAGCGGTAGAGGCGGTCCCAGACCAGGGCGCCCTCCTCATCCAGCCACACATCGACGCCCGTGGGCACGGCCCCGCCGGTCCAGGGGGCCAGCGGCGTGCCGATCAGCCGGCAGAGCTGGGCCAGCAGCCATCCGGCCGGCGAGGCCCGCACCACCATCTCGCCGTCGTAGCGGCAGCGGTAGCTTTCGGCGTGCAGCCCGAAGCGGGCCTGGACGGCGGCCGGCAGCGCGGCCCATGCGGCCGGGCCCAGCAGGCGCTGGAAGTCCACCTGGGTCTGCGGCGGCCGCGCGGCCGCACGGCTGGCCGTCTTGCGCACTTCAAGCTCGCCCGCCGCGATCGACATCGCCTAAGCCCTCTATCGCCCCCAACACCCAAGCCGATCCTACAGCAGTCGGCGCCATGCCCAAATCAGGCCGCTGGACCCCCTCTCGCTGCATCGCAGCAAAAGCTTGCGGGGGCCCGCCATCTCCGTGCTACAAACCCGTCACGAAAATGATGGCGCGGCGGCCATGGCCTCAAGGGGTTTCGGACGCACGCGCCCCGCAAGTCGCGAAGGCTGCATAGGCATGGCAGAGATTAAGACGGTCGGCGTCATCGGCGCGGGCCAGATGGGGTCGGGGATCGCGCATGTATGCGCGCTGGCGGGCTACGATGTCCTGCTGGCCGATCTGAGCGCGGAGAAGATCGACGCCGGCCTGGTGCTCATCGAGCGCAACATGGCCCGCCAGGTCGGCCGGGGCATCATCGACGACGAGGCCATGAAGGCCGCGCTGGCCCGCATCAAGCCGGCCGCCGGCCTGGCCGACATCGGCGCCACGGACATCGCCATCGAGGCCGCCTCGGAGAACGAGGAGGTCAAGAAGCAGATCTTCCGCGACCTGCACGAGCACTTAAAGCCCGACACCCTGCTGGCCTCCAACACCTCGTCGATCTCGATCACGCGCCTGGCCTCGGTCACCGACCGGCCGGAGCGTTTCATCGGCCTGCACTTCATGAACCCGGCCCCGCTGATGAAGCTGGTCGAGGTGATCCGCGGCATCGCCACCGACGTGGCCACCTACGAGCAGGCCGTGACCTTCGCCCAGTCCCTGGGCAAGACCACCACCAACGCCGAGGATTTCCCGGCCTTCATCGTCAACCGCGTACTGGTGCCGATGATCAACGAGGCCATCTACACCCTGTATGAAGGGGTCGGCACCGTCGACGCCATCGACACCGCCATGAAGCTGGGCGCCAACCACCCGATGGGCCCCCTCGAACTGGGCGACTTCATCGGCCTGGACACCGTCCTGAGCATCATGAACGTGCTCTACGAGGGCCTGGCGGACTCCAAGTACCGCCCCTGCCCGCTGCTGGTGAAATACGTCGAAGCCGGCTGGCTGGGCCGCAAGGCCGGCCGCGGCTTCTACGACTACCGCGGCGAAGTCCCGATCCCGACGCGCTAGGCGGCGCGACCAGCGCTCCTCTTTCCCTCCCCACAGGCGCGCGAGCGCCGCTGGGGGGAGGTGGCCCGCGCAGCGGGCCGGAGGGGGGCCAGGTGCGCCGGCGTGTCAGCCGTCCAGCGGTGGCGGCCACTCAAACGCCGCAAGGAGAGACTCAGCGGCTGAAAGCCCCCCTCCGTCGGCTGACGCCGACACCTCCCCCCAGCGACGGGCGACGCCCGTCTGTGGGGAGGGCCGGAAGAGTGGGGAGGCCTCGCTAAGGCGCCACGCCCAACCCGGCCATCACCGCCAAATGGTAGACGATAAACGCCGCCCCATAGGCCAACGCCGTCATGTAGACGAACATCACGATCGGCCAGCGCCAGCTGTTGGTCTCGCGCTTGACCACGCCCAGGGTCGCCGCGCACTGGGGCGCGAAGACGTACCAGGCCAGGAAGGCCAGGGCCGAGGCCAGCGACCACTGGTGGGCCAGGGCGTGGCCCAGGGAGGCCGTGGCGGCGTCGCCGGAGCCGCCGATGGCGTAGACGGTGCCGAGCGCGGCCACCGCCACCTCACGGGCCGCCATGCCGGGGATCAGGGCCACCGACATCTGCCAGTTGAAGCCGATGGGGGCCATCACCGGCTCCATGAAGTGGCCGATCATGCCCGCGAAGCTGTAGTCGATGGCCGGGCCCGTGGCGCCCGGAGGCGGCCCGGGAATGGTGCTCAGGATCCAGATCAGCACCATCATGCCCAGGATCGTCGTGCCCGCGCGCTTCAGGAAGATCTGGCCGCGCAGCAGCACGTTGCGCGCCACGTTCTTCGGATCGGGCGCCTTGTAGGTCGGCAGCTCCATCATGAAGGGCTCGACCCGGCCGCGCCAGAAGACGGAGCGGATCACGAAGGAGACGGCCAGCGCGCTGACGATGCCCGAGGCATAGAGGCCGAACATCACCAGGCCCGGCAGGCTGAGGAAACCCGCCACCGAGGTGTTGGGAATGAAGGCCGCGATGATCAGGGTGTAGACCGGGATGCGCGCCGAGCAGGTCATCAGCGGGGCGACCAATATGGTGGTCAGGCGGTCGCGCTTGTTGTCGATGACCCGCGTCGACATGATGCCGGGGATGGCGCAGGCGAAGCTGGACAGCAGCGGGATGAAGGCGCGCCCGTGCAGGCCGGCGCCGCCCATGATCTTGTCCATCAGGAAGGCCGCGCGGGCCATGTAGCCGAAGTCTTCCAGCAGGATGATGAAGAAGAACAGGATCAGGATCTGGGGCAGGAAGACCAGCACGCTGCCCACCCCGGCGATCAGGCCGTCGGCGATGAAGCTCTTGATGAGCCCGTCCGGAAGATGCGCGGCCACGAAGGCGCCGACCTGGCCGAAGCTCCAGTCGATCCCCTCCATCACCGGCGTGGCCCAGGTGAACACCGCCTGGAACATCACGAATAGGATGGTGAACAGGATCAGGATGCCGGCGACCGGGTGCAGCAGCACGGCGTCCAGCTTGCCGGTGAAGGTGTCGGGCCGCTCAGGCGCCTTCACATAGGCCTTCATCACCCGTTGGGCCTCGCGGTGGGCGTGGCGGATCTCGGCGGCGGAGGGTTCGCGCCAGGCGCTCTCGGTGGTGATCTTGTCGCCGGCCAGGGCGTCGGCCTGGGCCACCAGGTCCTCGATGCCGCGCTTGCGGGTGGCGACCGTGGTGACAATGGGAATCCCTAGGTCGGCCTTCAGGCCTTCCAGGTCGATCCTCAGGCCCTGGCGCTGGGCGATGTCGTACATGTTGAGCGCCAGCACCATCGGGCGGCCGACCTGCTTCAGCTCCAGGATCAGGCGCAGCACCAGGCGCAGGTTGGTGGCGTCGGCCACGCAGATGATCACGTCGGGCGGGGTCTCGCCCACCAGCCTGCCCAGCACCGCGTCGCGGGTGACGGCCTCGTCGGGGCTGCGGGCGCGCAGGGAATAGGTGCCGGGCAGGTCGAGCACCGACAGCACGCGGCCGTCGGCGGTGGTGACTGTCCCCTCTTTGCGTTCGACGGTGACGCCGGCGTAGTTGGCCACCTTCTGGCGGCTGCCGGTCAGGGCGTTGAAGAGGGCGGTCTTGCCGGAATTGGGATTGCCTACCAGGGCCAGCCGCGAGGGCCGGCCTAACGTCACGTCGGTCAAATCCCGTCCTCGAAGCGCACGGCGATCACCCGCGCCTCGCGCCGACGCAGGGCAACGCGCATGTCGTCGAGCCGCACCGCGATCGGATCGCGCCCGAAGGCGCCTTCGTGCAGAAGTTCGATATTGGCGCCTTCCACGAAGCCCAGCTCCAGCAGCCGGCGCTCCAGGTCCTCGTCGCCCGCCTCCGCCTCGCCCGTGAAACCCACATAGGAGATGACGCCGCGATCACCTCGCCGCGCTTCGCTCAGCGGACGTACGGCGATGCGGGCAGCCGGATCGGCGGCCACGGCTTCAGCAAGGGGGAAGGCAAAATCGGTCATCGACGTCCCGCAAGTAACTTGCGAATGATTATCAGTCCGATAACGCCCTGTCGAGGAAATCTAGCCGCCGAGCTCCCGGGAGCGCGCAATCGCCGCGGCCACGGACCCAACCATCAAATCAACCAGCGCCCCCTGGCCGATCAACACCTCCAACGCTGCCTGCGTGGTGCCGCCAGGCGAGGTCACCTGCCGGCGCAACTCCGCCGGTTCGCCGCCCTGTTCCAGCAGGGCCGCCGCCCCGATCACAGTCGAGCGCGCCAGTCGCGCCGCCGCCTCCGCATCGAGCCCCGCCTTGAGGCCCGCCGCCTCCAGCGCCTCCACGAAGGCATAGAGATAGGCCGGGCCCGAACCCGAGACCGCCGTGGCCGCGTGCATCAGTTCCTCGTCCTCCAGGTCCACCACCTGGGCCACCGGCGCGAACAGGGCGTGCGCGCGGGCGCGGGCCAGGGGGTCGGGGCTGTAGATGCTGGCCGTGCCCCGGCGGATGGCCACGGCGGTGGTCGGCATGACGCGAGCCACGCGGCGGCCTCCGAAGGCCTCGGCGATGTCGTGGCTGGAGACGCCGGCGGCGATGGAGACGATCACCGCGTCGGGGGCCAGCAGGGCTGAGACCTCGGCGGCGGCCTGGCGCCAGAGCTGGGGCTTGACGGCCAGCAGCACCGTCTTGGCCCGCGACAGGTCTTCGTCCGGCGGATTGAGCGCCAGGCTTTGGGCGATGAGGTCGGCGCTGGGGTGGGGGTCGCGGACCATCAGCTCGGACGGCGCAAAGGCGCCGGCGGCTTCCCAGCCGGCGATCAGGGCTGAGCCCATACGGCCGGCGCCCAGGAGGAGGATCGGGGTCATGACCCGATCCCTAGCGCGAAAGCTAGGCCGAGCCCACCGTCTCGAACATGCAGGCGGCCATGGCGTCCTCGGGCGACTTCGCGCCGCGGATGAGGAAGTCGAAGGCCGGGTAGAAGCGGTCGGCCGCCTCCACCGCCGCATCGATCATCGAGGCGGTCTGAGCCAGGGTCGGGCGTTCGCCGTCGGGCAGGCTCAGCGCATGGCGGAAGACGATCTCGCCGTCCTCGGCCCACACTTCGTAGTGGCCCAGCCAGACCCGCTGGTTGATCAGGTTGACCAGTTCGCAGGCCGAACCGCGCATATCCTTGGCGGCCCGCAGGTCGAGGGACAGGCACAGCTGCAGGCAATCGGCTTCCGGCCGCCAGGCGAACCAGAGCTCATAGTCCTTCCAGTCACCGGTGAGTGCGAAGGCGAGATCGCCGTCCTCGGTGCGGTCGAAGGTCAGATTTTCGGCGGAGAGCACATGCTCCACGACCTCGAGCGGATCGAGGGCGAGCAGGACGTCGTCTTCTTCCGATTGAGGGGTATCCATGACCTTCAGGGTCCTTTGCCGGTCGCGGCCCGGGTGGGAGCCCGGATGAATCGCGGCCTTGAGAATCGAGCCTAGACCGGTTCGCGGGGCTCTACACAACCGCTTCTTGCAGGGCGCGAGCCCTAGACGGCGGAATTCGCCGCCCAGCTACTTTTCAGGCGTCGCCCTTGAGCGCGGCCACTTCGGCGCGCAGGGCGGCGATTTCGGCCTTCAAGGCCTCGAACTCATCGCGCCGGATGAGGTCCATATCCGCGGCGAACTTGTCGGCCTGGGCGCGGAAGGCGGTCTTGGCCTCCTCACCGGCGGCCTGAGCCAGGCCCATGGCGGCCGTGGTCAGCTTGGCGACTTCGTCGAAGAAGGGGTTCTGGGTCTGCATTGTCTACCTTGGGTGGGCGCACAAAACGCCGCGCCGACCTTCTCTATATGGGAAACGGCGGGCGTTTGCGAAGGGCCAGCAAAAGCCGGTGGCCAGTTTCGCCAGACGCGCTACACCTGCGCCATGCGTGTAACCGCGCGCATTCGCCGCAAGAGGCTTTAGACCCCGCCGTGCCCTTTCCCGACTTCGACCCCTATCTGCCCTTCCTCCATTGGGGCGATTTCGGCGTGCGCTGGTATGCGCTCGCCTATGTGGCCGGCATCCTGCTGGGGTGGCGCTATGCCATCCGGCTGGTCCGCAACGCCAAGCTGTGGGGCGGCCAGCCGCCGACCCTGAGCGAGGTCCAGATCGACGACCTGGTGCTGTGGATCACGCTGGGCGTCATCCTCGGCGGGCGCATCGGCTATGTGCTCTTCTACATGCTGCTGGATCCGTCGCAGCGGGGCGAGCTGTTCTCCAACCCGCTGGTCATCCTGCAGATCTGGCATGGCGGCATGAGCTTCCACGGCGGCCTGATCGGGGTGGCCGTGGCCATGGCGCTGTTCGCCCGGGCCAATGGCATCGGCATCCGCAAGCTGGCCGACCTGGTGGCGCCGGCCGTGCCCATCGGGCTGTTCTTCGGGCGCATCGCCAACTTCATCAACGGCGAGCTGTGGGGCCGCGGCACCGACGCGCCGTGGGGCGTGATCTTCTGCAACGACACCATCCGCAAATATAACCAGGGCGGCTGTCCGGCCGGCATCTTCCCGCGCCATCCCAGCCAGATCTACGAGGCGCTGCTGGAGGGCGTCGTGCTGTTCGTGCTGCTGCGCGTCGCCACCCACCGGCTGGGCTGGCTGCAGCGCAACGGGGCCATCACCGGCCTCTTCCTCACCGGCTACGGCCTGGCGCGGATCGCGCTGGAGAATGTGCGCAGCCCCGACGCCAACATGCCGGAGTTTCCGCTGGGCCTGACCATGGGGATGATGCTGTCGCTGCCCATGCTGCTGGCCGGCTTGTGGCTGCTGTGGCAGGGGCTGAAAAACCCGCCGCAACCCGTGCTCGACACGCCGGCGGCCTAAAGTCTCATGAGCCTGCTTGAGCGCCTGAAGGCCGAGATCGCCGCCACCGGCCCGATCAGCGTCGCCGACTACATGAGCCGCTGCCTGCATGACCCGCAGGACGGCTACTATGCCACGCGGCCCGCCCTGGGCCCCGATGGCGACTTCATCACCGCGCCCCTGGTCAGCCAGATGTTCGGCGAACTGATCGGCCTGTGGTGCGTGGAGATCTGGATCCGGCTGGGGCGGCCGGAAAAGTTCCACCTGGTCGAGGTGGGCCCCGGCGACGGCACGCTGATGAGCGACCTGCTGCGAGCCGGCCAGGCCGACCCCGGCTTCCTGCCGGCGGCCGAGCTATGGCTGGTGGAGACCTCCGAGCCCCTGCGCGAGCGCCAGGCCGAGCGGCTGGCGGATGGCCCCGTGCATCCGCAGTGGGCCTGGTCGCTGTCCCAGGTGCCGGGCGGTTTCCCCGTCATCCTGGTGGCCAACGAGCTGCTGGACTGCCTGCCCGTGCGCCAGTTCGTCCATACCGATGACGGCTGGGTCGAACGGCTGGTCGGCCTCGACGAGGACGGCTCACTGATCTTCGGCCTGGCCCCCGTCGGCACCGCTAAGGGCTCTCAAGGCGAGCCGGGCTCCGGCATGATCCTGGAGGTTTCCGCCGCCCAGGAAGCGCTGGGCGCGGAGCTCGGCGCCATGGTCGTGCGTGACGGCGGCGCCGCCCTGCTGATCGACTATGGGCGCGCCGAGGCCGAGTTCGGCGACACCCTGCAGGCGCTGGAGAAGCACGAGAAGGTCGATCCGCTGGCGCGGCCGGGCCATTCCGACCTGACCGTGCATGCCGACTTCCCGACCGTGCTGACCGCCGCCCAGTCGGTGGGCGCGGCGGTGGGGCCGATCCTGCCGCAGGGGGCCTTCCTGGGGCGCCTCGGCATCGAGGCGCGCGTGCAGGCGCTTCAGGCCGCGCGGCCCGACAAGGCCGAACTGATCCATCGCCAGTTCCTGCGCCTGGCCGCACCCACCGAGATGGGCGAGCTGTTCAAGGTGGTCTGCATCCACAGCGCCGGGCTGGAACCGCCGGGGTCCGAGACGCCGGTATGACGGACCTTCCGGTCATCCAGTCGCCGCTGCTGGCCGCCCTGCCCGGCATCCGCCACGCCTTCTTCACGCGCCAGGGCGGGGTATCGGAGGGCATCTACGCCAGCCTCAACGTCGGGCGCGGCTCAGACGACGACAAGGCGCATGTGGCGGAGAATCGCCGCCGCGCGGCCGAGCATTTCGGGCTGATGCCGGATGCGCTCAACTGCTGCTACCAGATCCATTCGGACACCGCCCTGCTGGCCGACGCGCCGTGGGGCGCCTACCTGCCCAAGGGCGACGCGGTGGTCACCGCCTGGCCCTCCATCGCCTGCGGAGCGCTGGCCGCCGACTGCGCGCCGATCCTGCTGGCCGATCCCGACGCCAGGATCGTGGCCTCCGCCCATGCCGGGTGGAAGGGCGCGCTGGGCGGCATCGTGGCCTCGACCGTGGAGATGATGGAACGGCACGGCGCCAAGGCCTCGCGCATCGTCGCCGCCGTCGGCCCCTGCATCGGGCCGGGCTCCTACGAAGTGGGCCTGGAATTCCTGGAAGCCTTCGAGGCCGGCGCGCCTGGATCGGGCCGCTTCTTCGGCGAGGCCGCCAGCGCCGACAAGCGCATGTTCGACCTGCCCGCCTTCGTCCTTCAGCGCCTGGCCGAGGCGGGCGTCGAGACCCGCGAATGGGTCGGCCACGACACCTGCGCGGAGGAGGATCTGTTCTTCTCCAACCGTCGGGCCTTCAAGCGCGGCGAGCCGGACTACGGACGCCTGCTGTCGGCGATCATGCTCGATTAAATACCGGGGACATGTACGCTCTCAGGCCTCAAAGGCCTCTGCCGGCGGCGGACCGTACGTGTCCCCAGATGCTGTGCGCCAACCTTCGCGGGACACGTACGGTCGGGCGTTCGCGCCATCGACGAGACGTTGGGGAGCGTACATGTCCCCGCCCCGGGACGACGAATCCCCATTGCCGACTCGGCCACCCCTGCTAGAAGCCGCCAAACGCCCTCTAGCACTGCGATGTCCCCATGAAGCTGCTCGCCGGCAACTCCAACCGCACGCTCGCGCAGGCGATCGCGGAATATCTGGACACCCCCCTGACCAAGGCCCAGGTCCGGCGCTTCGCCGACAATGAGGTCTTCGTCACCATCGACGAGAATGTGCGCGGCGAGGATGTCTTCGTCATTCAGTCGACCAGCTACCCCGCCAACGACAACCTGATGGAGCTGCTGATCTGCATCGATGCGCTGAAGCGCGCGTCGGGCCGGCGGATCACGGCGGTGCTGCCCTACTTCGGCTATGCGCGTCAGGACAGGAAGACCGGCGGGCGAACGCCCATCTCCGCCAAGCTGGTGGCCAACCTGATCACCCGGGCCGGCGCCGACCGGGTGCTGACCATGGACCTGCACGCGGGCCAGATTCAGGGCTTCTTCGACATCCCCACCGACAACCTGCTGCCGGCCCTGCTGCTGGCCCAGGACATCCGCGAGACCTATGGTCGCAAGAAGGACCTGATGGTCGTCTCGCCCGACGTGGGCGGGGTGGTGCGCGCCCGCGCGCTGGCCAAACGCATCGATGCCGACCTGGCCATCGTCGACAAGCGCCGGTCGGGGCCCGGCGAGAGCGAGGTGATGAACATCATCGGCGACGTCAGCGGCCGCGCCTGCATCCTCTATGACGACATCGTCGATTCCGCCGGTACGCTCTGCAACGCCGCCAAGGCGCTGATGGACGCCGGCGCCACCCAGGTCTCTGCCTATGTCACCCACGGGGTGATGTCGGGCGCGGCCTCCGAGCGGGTGGCGAATTCGGTGATGACCGAGCTGGTGGTCACCGATTCCATCGAGGCCTCCGACGTGGTCAAGGCCTGCGCCAAGGTCCGCATCGTCTCCTGCGCGCCGCTGATCGGCGAGGCGATCCGGCGGATCGCCAACGAAGAATCGGTCTCCAAGCTGTTCGACTGATCCGCGGGCCTCCCCAGGGCTGCATGCAGCAGCCCGGCCGGGGAGGTGTCTGCGAAGCAGACGGAGGGGCTTACCGAGCCGAAGGTTGGGCGTGTTGTGGCGCCCAAGCCGATGCCGTCACCAATCCCCGCGCCAGAACGAGAATAGTCGCCGAGTCGGTAAGCCCCTCCGGTCCTTCGGACCACCTCCCCGGCCGGATCGCTTGGGCGATCCTGGGGAGGCCGGCCGGTCAGCCCTTCCGGATCGGGCCAAGGCCGGGATAGGATGAGCCATAATATCGCCCGCGCCTTCGGGTAGCGGGGGCTCATCGGTCAGAGGGCTTATCGTCGGAATGAAATCCTTTTTGCGCGCCGCCACCACGCCTGCCGGCTTCGTCCTGCTGCTGGCCTGCCTGATCGCCGGACCGCAGTCGGCCGTCTCCAAGCCCAAGAAGCCGCCCCCCGCGCCGGTGATCGAAGTTCCGGCCCCGCCGCCGCCCGTGGTGCTGTCGGGCCGGGTGATCGAGCAGGCCAGCGCCTATCGCGGCTATATGATCCGCGCGATGACCATCAGCCCGGCCTTCACCGACGGCGCCTCCGTGGCCCGCTCGCTGCGGATCGGGGCATCCTATGAGCCGGTGCAGTTCCTGCGCGGCGCGGTGGCCTATGGCGCCGTGGCGGCCATGCAGGACCCGACCTTCATGGCCAATGTGCGCACCTTCGCCGGCGATCCCGGCCAGCGCCGCGCCATCGCCGCCCAGCTGCGCGCCGACCCGGCCTATGCGGGGGTGTTCAAGGGCGCCGACAGCGCCGCCGGCCTGGTGATGGCCGCTCTGGGCAACGAGGGCCTGGCCCTGTTCAACGCCGGCAAGGCGGTCAAGCAGTCGGCCTATGATGTCCAGCACTCGGCTTGGTCCAAGGCCGACATTCCCGGCCGCCCGGCGCGGCTGGAAGACGCCAAGGTGCTGAGCCGCACCCCGCTGGCGCCCGAGGAGGCCGAGACCGGCCGGCTGGTGCGCGCCGCCAACGCCGGCGGGCCCATGGGCCTGACCGGCTCGCCCGCGCCGCCGCCCTATACGGCCGTGGTGCTGCGCTCCCTGGCCGTGGCCGCCCTGGCCGCGCTGGGGGAAGCCGGCGACGAGAATTATGAGTTGCTGCTGCCGCTGCTGTCGGACCCGGCCTCGGGGACCTGCCTGAACATGGCCAAGCTGAACCTCTTCCAGTGCCTGGCGGTGGCCAAGCCCCACTATGAGGACGTCTTCTGCCTGGGCCAGCACATCATGATGGACACCGGCCAGTGCCTGATCCGCGCCTCGGGCGCGCCGCTGCCGGCCGAACTGCTGCCCAAGCCGCCCAAGGTGTTGCCCGTCGCGCTGCCGGTGGTGACCAAGACCAAGGGCCCCGGCAAGGGCGCCCCAAAGGCCGCGCCGAAGGGCGCCGCCAAGGGCTCCACGAAGGGCGCGGCCAAGGGTGGCCATCACTGAATCCGGCCCGGCGGCCGACCCCGGCGCGGGGCGTCTGAAAACCCCGCGCCGCGCGCCGTTGCATCCGGCCGCTCAAGCGTGTATCTAGCCGCACCCTGAATTCGCCCCATCCGTGGGGTTCACACCGACCGTCGCCGCGCGGAGACTCTCGCGCGGCGGTTTTGTTTCTGAGAGCTGATGGCCATGGCCGATATCATCCTGAACGTCGAAGTGCGCGACCGCAGCGGCACCGGCGGCGCCCGTGAAACCCGCCGCGCGGGCATGGTCCCCGGCGTGCTGTACGGCGGCGGCAAGGCGCCCGTGAACATCGCGGTGAAGTCCAACGAGTTCCGCAAGGCGCTCTACACGGGCAAGCTGCTGGGCCACCTGGTGACCCTGAAGTACGGCGACGAGACCCAGCCGGTCATCGCCAAGGACATCCAGTTCCACCCGGTGAACGAAGATCCGTTGCACTTCGACCTCTACCGCGTCGACGCGCACCAGCAGATCAAGATCGAAGTGCCGGTTCACTTCAAGAACCACGAAGATTCGCCCGGCATGAAGGCCGGCGGTTCGCTGGAAATCGTGCGTCACACCGTCGAGCTGTCCTGCCCGGCCGACCACATTCCGGAAGACCTGATCTTCGACCTGACCGGCAAGGCGATGGGCGACACCATCCGCATGTCGGACATCAAGCTGCCGGAAGGCGTGACCCCGGCCATGGCCGACCGCGACTTCGTGATCGCCACCATCAAGGTGTCCTCGGCCGCCATGTCGGAAATCGCTGAAGCCGCCGCCGCCGGCGACTCCACCGAAGGCTAGACCCTTTCAGGTTTTGATAGATCATCAAAACCTGACAAAAAGGGTCTATCTTCAAAGAGTTAGAGCATGGCCGAGCGGGCGAACCGCCTACACTTCGCCCTGCCATGCTCTGGGCCATTGGCGGGCGCGGTAGCCTGAAGGATACCGCGCCATGCTGATCCTGGCCGGTCTGGGAAATCCCGGGCCCACCTACTCCAAGAACCGCCACAACCTGGGCTTCATGGCGCTGGACGCCATCGCCAATCGCTGGGGCGTGTCGCCGTGGCGCTCCAAGTTCCAGGGGCTGGTCTGCGAGGCCGGCATCAAGACAGCGGACGGCGTCGTGCGCGCCGCGCTGATCAAGCCTCAGACCTTCTACAATGAGAGCGGCCGCGCCATCGGCGAGATGATGCGCTTCTTCAAGTCCACGCCCGCCGAGGTCATCGTCTTCCATGACGAGATCGATCTCGCGCCGGGGCGTTTCCGCATGAAGCGCGGCGGCGGGGCGGCGGGCAACAACGGCGTGCGCTCCACCACCGCCCAGATCGGCGACGACTTCCGCCGCGCGCGCATCGGCGCCGGCCACCCGGGCGACAAGGCCCTGGTGCATGGCTATGTGCTGAGCGACTTCCACAAGGCCGACAAGGTCTGGCTCGACCCGCTGATCGAGGCCCTGGTCGACGCCCTGCCCTTCGCCGCTGTCGGCGACGACGAGCGCTACCAGGCCGAGGTGCTGCGTCTGGCCCCCTCCGCCAAGGCCGATCCGCGTAAGGCCGCGCAGCAGGGTGATTGACGCCCCATGCTCGCGCGTGGATAGCGTTTCGGCGGGGGCCTGAATGTCCGGACTGTTCGTACTGCTGCAATATCTGTCGCTGCCGCTGACCCTGGTCTGGGGCGGCGTGATCGTGGGCCTGTGCGTGCATGTGATCCGCTCGCACCGCGAGATGTTCTGGCTGGCGGTGATCATCTTCCTGCAGCCGATCGGCCCCTTCATCTATCTGGTCGCCATCGTCCTGCCCGACCTGTTCGGCGGGGCCCGCGCCCGTCGCCTGGGCCAGAATGCACTGGGCGCGCTGGACCCCGGCCGGGAATACCGCGAGGCCCAGCGGGCCATGGACGAGGTGGCCACCGCCGGCGCGCGCATGCGCCTGGCCGCCGCCGCCTTCAATCTCGGGCGCTTCGAGGAGGCCGAACGACTCTACAGCGAGGCCGCCCAGGGCATCCACGCCGACGATCCCACGGCGCTGCTGGGCCACGCCCGCGCCCTGCTCGAACTGAACCGCCCAGCCGAGGCGCTGACGGCTCTGGAACGCCTTCGCGCCCAGGGCGAGGAGGGCCGCCAGGCCCCCGCCGTGCTGGCCTTCGCGCGGGCATACCAGGGCGTGGGCCGCATGCGCGAGGCCGAGAGCGCCTTCCAGGAGGCCGCCGACCGCCTGCCGGGCCTGGAAGCCCCGGCGCGTCAGGCCGCCTTCCTGGCTCAGGCCGGGCGCATGGATGACGCCCGCGCCGCTCTGGCGGAGATCGACAAGCGCGCCAGCCGCGCCACCGCCCACTTCCGTCGCGAGGCCAGGCAGTGGCGTGATTATGCGGCGGAGAAGATCGGGCCGGCGTAGGCCCCTTCCCTCCCCGTCTGGGGAGGGACAGACGACGAAGTCGTCAGGGTGGGGCAAGCGGCTATGCGGCTCCCCACGCCAAAAGGCGAAGCGCCCGCTGATGAAGGACTGTGCGCCCTTCTGACTCAGAGACAGGCCCCGCTTTGCACAAAGGGGCGCTTCCTCACCGCACGTCGGTGGACGCATAATCACCTGCCCCACCCTGACCGCTTCGCGGTCTGTCCCTCCCCAGACGGGGAGGGAAGGGCGCGACGCCCATTTCGCCTCGGGGCCCAGACGTGCTAGGTCGCGCGCTTCCCATTTGACCTAGAGAACTTCGAGACCCCATGGCCCTTAAAGTCGCCATCGTCGGCATGCCCAACGTGGGCAAGTCGACCCTGTTCAACGCGCTGACCCAGACGGCGCAGGCCCAGGCGGCCAACTATCCCTTCTGCACCATCGAGCCCAACGTCGGCGACGTGGCGGTGCCGGAGTCGCGCCTCGATGCGCTGGCGAAGATCGCGGGGTCGAAGGAGATCATCCCCGCGCGCATCAACTTCGTGGACGTGGCCGGGCTCGTGAAGGGCGCGTCGAAGGGCGAGGGCCTGGGCAACCAGTTCCTGGCCAACATCCGCGACTGCGATGCCGTGGCCTATGTGTCGCGCTGCTTCGTCGATGACGACATCACCCATGTGGAAGGCCGCATCGACCCCATCTCCGACCTGGAGATCATCGAGACCGAGCTGATGCTGGCCGACCTGGAGAGCCTGGAAAAGCGCGTGCCCAACCTGGAGAAGCGCGCGCGGCAGGACAAGGAGAGCGCCAACACGCTGCGCCTGGTCAACATCGCCCTGGAACAGCTGAATGCGGGGCGCCCGGCGCGGGCCGCCGACATCTCCAAGGACGACGACAAGGCCTGGCGCATGCTGCAGCTGCTGACCGCCCAGCCGGCCCTCTATGTCTGCAACGTCGAGGAGGCCTCGGCCGACAAGGGCAACGCCATGAGCGACCTGGTGGCGCAGCGCGCGGCGCGCGACAACGCCAACTCCGTGGTCATCTCCGCCCAGATCGAGAGCGAGATCGCCATGCTCGATCCCGCCGAGCGCACCGAGTTCCTGGAGACGCTGGGGCTGGAAGAGCCGGGCCTCAACCGCCTGATCCATGAGGCCTACAAGCTGCTGGGCCTGCAGACCTACTTCACGGTCGGCCCCAAGGAAGCCCGCGCCTGGACCATCCATGTGGGCGACACGGCGCCGCAGGCAGCCGGCGTGATCCACACCGACTTCGAGAAGGGCTTCATCCGCGCCGAGACCATCGCCTATGACGACTATGTCGCCCTGGGCGGCGAGAACGGGGCCAAGGACGCCGGCAAGATGAAGGCGGAAGGCAAGGAATACATCGTCAAGGACGGCGACGTGATGCACTTCCGGTTCAACGTCTAGCCGCCGAGCGCCGGGGACATGTTCGCTCGCCGACGCTTGGGGTGAGGCTTGGCGTGGCCGCGTACGTGTCCCCCCAATCCAGGGCTGGGGACACGTACGGTTGGGCGTCGGCGCCTAATCTTGGGGGTCTGAGAGCGTACATGTCCCCGGTTGCCCGTAGCGCTCGGGGAAGGCCGCATGCGATAATCCTTCAACGCAACGGAGGAACGCCCATGGCCGACATCATCAAGATCAAATCCGGCCATGACGGCTTTGAGTTCACCGCGCTGCATGCCGGGCCGACCGGCGCGCGCAAGGGCGGGGTGATCGTCATCCAGGAGATCTTCGGGCTCGACAAATATGTCCATGAGGACGTGGCCCGCTGGGCGGCGTTGGGGTTCGAGGCCGTAGCGCCGTCGATGTTCGACCGCCAGGAGGTGGGCTTCACCGCCGGGCATGACGACGCGGGCATGCAGTCGGGCGTGAAATACGCCATGGCCAACGGGTCGGACAACGCCATGAGCGATATCCAGGCCTGCATCGACTATCTGAGCCCGCGCGGGCCGGTGTTCATCGTCGGCTACTGTTACGGCGGCACCATGGTCTGGCTGGCGGCGAGCCGCACCAAGGGCCTCGCCGCCGGGTCCAGCTACTATGGCGGTCAGGTGGCCGGGATGGCCGCCTTGGCCCTCTCCTGCCCCGTGGAGCTGCACCTGGGGCGCAAGGACGGCCACATCCCCGCCGACGAGGTGAAGGCCAAGGTCACGCAGGCCCATCCGGAGGTCGCGGTCTTCATCTATGAGAACGCCGGACACGGCTTCAACAACGACGGGCGGCCCGATTCCGACCTGGATGATGCGAAGTTGGCCCGCCAGCGGACCCTGGCGCTGTTCGAGGCCAACGGCGCGCGATGAGCCGGCGCGGCCAGGACATCGGCCTGATCAGCCTCTTCGACGGGATCGTCGTGGACGCCTATCACGTGGAGCCCACCGACGCGCGGCGGGGCGGGCTGATCCTGATCCAGGAGATCTTCGGGGTCACCGACCACATCCGCGAGCTGGCCGACGGCTTCGCGGCCGATGGCTATGAGGTGATCGCGCCCAGCCTCTATGACCGCCTGGAGCCGGGCTTCGCGGCCGACTACAGCCCCGAGGCGATCGCCAAGGGCGTGCAATACTCGCAGGCCACGCCCTGGGATCAGGTGGCGGGCGACCTGCAGACCGCCATCGACGTGCTGACCCCCAAGGGCAAGGTGTTCGTCACCGGCTTCTGCTGGGGCGGAGCGGCCGCATGGCTGGCCGCATGCCGTTGTGAAGGCGTCACCGCCGCCTCGGCCTTCTATGGCCGGCGGATCACCGAACTGGTGGATGAGGTTCCGCAGTGTCCGACCATCCTGCACTTCGGCAAGACCGACGCCTCGATCCCCATGGAGACGGTGGAAGCCATAGGGGCCAAACATCCGGATGTGCCGATCTATCTGTATGACGCGGGCCACGGCTTCGTCTCGGACCGCCGCAGCGACTACAATCAGGACGCCGCCCGGCTGGGCCGCCTACGCAGCCTGCAACTGTTCTCGCGGGGCGGCGGGCTCAGGGGCGAGGCCTAGGCTCTCAGCGCCCGCCCCGCGACGGCGTCCAGCTTCGCCATAAGCGCCGGATCCCACTGTGCTTTGGCGGTCATGATCGCCCCGTCCAGGCAGGTGTCGATGGGCGAGGGCGTCCGTTCCGGCGGCAGGGACGCCGCCAGGTGGCGGATCAGTTCGCGGGCCTTGCCGGCGTTGCCCTGCATGCAGGCCACCACCTCGGCCACATCGACGGCGGCATGGTCGTCGCGCCAGCTGTCGTAGTCGGTGACCATGGCGACGCAGGCGTAGGGCAGCTCGGCCTCGCGGGCCAGCTTGGCCTCGGGCAAGCCGGTCATGCCGATCAGCTGGGCGCCCCAGGCGCGGTGCAGCTCGCTCTCGGCGCGGGTGGAGAACTGGGGGCCCTCCATGCAGACGTAGGTCCCGCCCTCGACGATGCGGGCGCCGGCGGCGCGGCCGGCTTGCGCGGCATAGGCCGACAGGCGCGGGCAGACGGGCTCAGCCATCGACACATGGCCGACCAGGCCGGGACCGAAGAAGGTCTTCGGCCGCGCGAAGGTGCGGTCGATATACTGGTCGACGACCACGAAGGCGCCGGGCTCGAGTTCCTCGCGCAGGGAGCCCACGGCCGACAGGGCCAGGATGTCGGTGCAGCCGGCGCGCTTGAGCGCATCGATGTTGGCGCGGCTGTTGACGTCGGTGGGCGGGATGCGGTGGCCGCGTCCGTGGCGGGGCAGGAAGGCCAGGCGCACGTCGCCGAGTCGGCCCAACAGCAGCTGGTCGGAGGGCTCGCCGAAGGGGCTCTCCACGCTCGTCCAGCGCCGGTCCTCCAGCCCCTCGATCTCATAGACGCCCGAACCGCCGATGACGCCCAACATCCAGCCGGCCATGGTTTGCCTCCCGCGCTAGCTCCAGACTTTGATGAAGTCGGCCAGATTGGGCAGGAAGTCCACGGTGGCGTGCAGGGCGACCAGGAGCCACAGGTTGCGGGTGCGCGCCCAGATGACCCCATAGGTCAGGCCGATGGGGTCATCCCCGATCAGCCCCGATCGCGGGCGGGGTGATCGGGCGGAACGGCGCGCGGGGCAACTTAGCTTTTGGTCATGAACTGGCCGTAACGCGCTATCGTGGGGTCATGGCCCCGCTTCGCCCCCTCCTGTCCGTGATCGCCCTCGCGCTGAGCGCCGCGCCCGGCTTGGCGCGGGCCGGCCAGATCGCCTGCCGGTTCGAGAACGGCGGGGTGGTGGTGGCCGCCACGGTGGCGGGGATGACCGGCGACTACATCCTCGATCCGTCCACCGCGCAGACGCAGCTGCACGAGACCCGCGCCCAGGAGGCCGGCATCGCCGACACCGCGCTGAACGCCGACATCCAGTTGGCCGGGGTGACGCTGGCGGCCCGGCCGGTGGTGGTGGCGGACCTGGACAGCCGCTCCTGGGGCTTTTCCACCCCCATCGCCGGGGTGATCGGCGCCGACGCGCTGAAGGGGCGCATCCTCGACCTGCAGCTCATGCCCTGCCGCCTGGGCTTCTATGCGCCGGGCGAGGCGCCGCCCTTCCCGCGGGGCCAGACGCTCAGCGTGACGACCATCGGCGGCCTGCCCGCCGTGGCCGCGACCGTCACCGACAACCGTATGGGCGGGCTGGGCCTGTTCGCCATCGACACCGGCTCGGCGGCCATGGTGCGCCTGTCCGACCGCCTGGCCGTGGCCGTGCCGCCGCTCAGCGACACCGCCGACCGCACCCGGGCGCGGGCCTTCATCGCCGCCCTGTCCTTCGCCGGCGTGGTCAGTCCGCGCGCCACGGCGGGATTGGTGAGCGGGCTGGATCCCGCCCTGAGCGGGGCCATCGGCAACGGCATCTGGGTGCGCTGGCGCCTGCGGCTGGACCTGGAGACCAACCGGCTGATCCTGGCGCCGGCGTCGCCCAGATAGACAAAAGGCCCGCAGTCGCCTGCGGGCCTTTCGAACTCTCGGAAATGACGGCCGCGATCAGTGCGACTCGTTCTTCCACACCTTGCGATAGACGGCGTAGAGCAGGCCGGTGAAGACCAGCAGATAGATCATCACGGCCAGGCCGATCTGCTTGCGCTGGTCCTGCTTGGGCTCGGCGGCCCAGTAGAGGAAGGCAGCCACGTCCTTGGCTTCCTGGTCCTGCGTCGCCTTGGTGCCGTCGTCGTAGGTCACCTTGTTGTCGGCCAGGGGCGGGGGCATGGCGATGACGCCGCCGATCGGGACCTTGTTGGGATCGCCGGTCCACGCACCGGACAGGTCGCCCGGCATGTAGATGTTGTAGTGCTGGCCGGGCGTGAGCGTCAGGCCGGCGGGCGGGGCCTTGTAGCCCTCGGCGGAGACGATCGAATAGATGTAGGCCGGGCCGCCTTCGCGGGCCTTGGCCAGCAGCGACATGTCCGGCGGGATGGCCCCGCCATTGCTGGCCTTGGCCGCGTACTCGTTGGCGAAGGGCGCGGGGAAGTGGTCGGCCGGGGTGCCCGGGCGCTTGATCTTGTCGCCCGTGTCCGTGTCGACGTCGTCGATCTGGAAGTCCTTGGCGAAGGCCTTCACATAGGGGTTTTCCGACGACTTCTTGTACTTCGCCTCGAAGAAGGGACCGCCCGGATCACCCAGGGCCTGGAAGCTGACCAGGTTCATGGAGTGGCAGGCCGAGCAGACTTCGCGATAGACCTTCAGGCCCCGTTGCAGCTGTTGCTGATCGAACGTGCCGAACGGACCTTCGAACGACCAATGGACCTTGGCCGGCTCCTCGTGGGTGGTGGCGGCGATGACGGGCGTCACGGCCAGAGCCCCCAGGACCCCGAGCGCCGCCGCCCAGACGGTGACTTTGCGCAGCATCAGGCGGGTCCTTCTTATTCGGCCGGGTGGGACAGCGCCGGAGCGGCGATGGACTCAGGGACGGCCAGCGGCGTCTCCCTGAGGCCCAGCAGCGGCGTGATCACCAGGAAGTAGGCGAAGTAGTAGAGGGCGGCGATGCGCGACAGCCACACGAAGCTGTTGATGTTGGAGTCCAGCAGCTGGAAGGCCGACAGACCCGGGATCACCTGGTCATCCGGAGCATGCGCGCCGCAGAAGCCCAGCACGACGCAGGCCACGATGAAGATCACGAAGTAGAGCTTCGCCTGCGGGCGATAGCGCATCGACTTGACCTTGGAGGTGTCCAGCCACGGCAGGGCGAACAGGCAGGCGATGGCGCCGAACATGGCCAGCACGCCGGTCAGCTTGTCGGGGATGGCCCGCAGGATCGCGTAGAAGGGCAGGAAGTACCACTCCGGCACGATGTGCGGCGGGGTCTTCAGCGGGTTGGCCTCGGTGTAGTTGTCCGCGTGGCCAAGCGCGTTGGGCAGATAGAAGACGAACAGGGCGAACATGATGAGGAAGAGGCTCATCGCGAAGCCGTCTTTCACCGTCGCATAGGGGGTGAAGGCGACCGTGTCGGCCTTGCTCTTGGGCTCCACGCCCGTGGGGTTGTTCTGGCCGGCCACGTGCAGCGCCCAGATGTGCAGGATCACGACGCCCGCGATCATGAAGGGCAGCAGATAGTGCAGCGAGAAGAAGCGGTTCAGGGTGGGATAGTCGACGGCATAGCCGCCCCACAGCCAGATGGTGATGGGCTTGCCGACCAGCGGCAGCGCGCCGAACAGGTTGGTGATCACCTTGGCGCCCCAGAAGGACATCTGGCCCCAGGGCAGCACGTAACCCATGAAGGCCGTGGCCATCATCAGCAGGTAGATCACGCAGCCCAGCAGCCACAGCACTTCACGCGGCGCCTTATAGGAGCCGTAGTAGAGGCCGCGCAGCATGTGCACATAGACGGCCACGAAGAACATCGAGGCGCCATTGGCGTGGATGTAGCGGATCATCCAGCCGTAGTTGACGTCGCGCATGATGTGCTCGACGGAGGCGAAAGCCCCCGGGCCCACCTGATAATGCATCGCCAGGATGATGCCGGTGATGATCTGGACGCCCAGGCAGAGGCTCAAGATGCCCCCGAAGGTCCACCAGTAGTTCAGGTTCCGCGGCGTCGGATAGTCGACGAAGCTGTCCCAGACCAGCCGGCTCACAGGCAGGCGCTTATCCATCCAACGGGTGATGGCGCTCTTCGGTTCGTAGGTCGATTGTCCGCTCATCGTCAGCCGATCTTGACCTTGGTGTCGGTAAGGAAGGTGTATTCGGGAAGCTCAAGGTTCTTCGGCGCGGGACCGCTGCGGATCCGGCCGGCGGTGTCGTACACCGAACCGTGGCAGGGGCAGAGCCAGCCGCCGTACTTGCCGCCGCCCTCGGTGGGTACGCAGCCCAGGTGGGTGCAACTTCCCAATAGAATAAGCCATTGCGCGTGACCGGGCTTGACGCGCGAGGCGTCGGTGGCCGGGTCCTTCATGTCGGCGTGGTCGTCCTTCACCGCCGAGGCGATCTGCGCCGCCGTGCGGTTGCGGATGAACAGCGGCTGCTTGCGCCAGGTGATCACCACCTGGGCGCCGGGCTCGACCTTCGACAGGTCGTATTCCACGGAAGCAGCGGCCAGGGTGTCGGCGGCCGGGTTCATCTGGTCGATGAAGGGCCACGCCACGGCAGCGGCGCCGCCCGCGGCGGCAGCCACGGCGGCGATATAGATGAAGTCGCGACGGTTCGGGTCCTGACCCGGCGTCGAAGCGGTTGCGTCCGCGGCGGTTTCGGCCACCTTGAGATCACCCTCGTCTAACTGCCGCGCGCCAAAGGGAACGCGGCTTGAACCATCAGGATACGGCGCGGGGGGCCGGCGCGCTTGCGCGCCGCGACTCGAAACGGATCGCCCCTGCGAAGTCCTGTGCGGATCGCTTAGAAGAGCGCTGGAGGTTTTTCAACCGGCCATTCCGGAAAAGCGTCGCCGCGCTCAAATTGGACGTGGGGCCCGGAGGCGCTAAAAGCCCCCTCATGACCGAAAATAGCGCCGCCGATGACCGCAAAGCCCGCGCCCGCGACTGGTTCGAAAGCCTCCGCGATCGGATTATCGCCGCCTTCGAAACCCTGGAGGATCAGGCCTCGCCCGATCTCTATGAGGGCGCGCCGGGGCGGTTTGAGAAGACGCCATGGACCCGGCCCACAGGCAGCGGCGGCGGGGTGATGTCGATGATGCATGGCCGGCTGTTCGAAAAGGTCGGGGTCCATACCTCGACCGTCAACGGGACCTTCAGTCCGGAGATGGCCAAGACCATGCCGGGCGCCGACGAAGACCCGCGCTATTTCGCCACAAGCATCAGCCTGATCGCCCATATGTGGAACCCGCGCGTGCCGGCGGTGCATATGAACACGCGCTTCTTCTCCACCGCCAAGACCTGGTTCGGCGGCGGCGCGGACCTGACGCCCCTGCTGGCCGACCAGCGCAGCCAGGACGCGCCGGACGCGGCGGCCTTTCATGCCGCGCTGCAGGCGGCGTGCGACGCCCACGATCCGGCCTTCCACCCCAAATACAAGGCCTGGTGCGACGAGTACTTCTTCCTGCCCCACCGAAACGAGACGCGCGGCGTCGGCGGCATCTTCTTCGACCACCACGACACCGGCGACTTCGAGGCCGACTTCGCCTTCGCCCGCGACGTGGGCGAGGCCTTCCTGGCCAGCTATCCCGCGATCATCGCGCGCCGCATGGGTGAGGCCTGGACGCCGGAGGAACGCGACGAACAGCTGATCCGCCGGGGCCGCTATGTGGAGTTCAACCTGCTCTACGACCGGGGCACGACCTTCGGGCTGAAGACGGGCGGGAACGTGGACACCATCCTCAGTTCCATGCCGCCGATGGTGAAGTGGCCGTGAGCGTGTTTGGGGACATGTACGCTCACCGTCGCTGAAAGCCTTCCGCGGAGCATCGGCGTACGTGTCCCCGTGCGACGGCGCCCTCGTTCAGGGGACACGCACGGTCCGGCACAGAGACGAATCGTCGGGCGGCTGAGAGCGTGCATGTCCCCCGCTGCTAAGCCGGACACGCCGCGCCGGTATCGATCCAGCCCTGCGCCAGCTCACCGAACTGTCCTTGCGTCCCTGGCGCCGGCTTGCGGCCCTCGCCGGGGTTCCAGGCCCAGCCGACCAGGTGGTCGGAGGCCATGTGTTCGTGCAGCGCCTTCAAGTCGCGGCCGCCGTTGGCGGACCTGTCCTTGATCTGGCGGCAGATCTGGCCGGGGGTCTTGCCCTGCCAGGCCATGGAGGCCGGGGCCAGGCCCCATTTGGGGTCGCCGGGCACGCTCTTGATGTTCACGCCCCAGGAGGCGGAGTTCACCGCCTGGTGGCAGCCGTTGCAATGCAGGCCCGCCACGCCGTGGCCGTCGGCGTCGCTCCAGATGCGCGGATTGTGCGGATGGCGGTCGTCGCCCTGGGTCGGGAGCGGCGTGGCCGGGTGGCAGTTCTGGCAGCGGGGGCTGGAGATCACCTTGGTCATCTCGCCGTAGAGGGCGAGCGAACGGGCCTTGGGATCAGCGATCGAGGCAAACTCGGACGCCGGTTTCAGCGTGACCATCGCGGCCGGGGAATTGACGGGCGCGCTGGCCACCGTGGCGGTCGCGGCGGCGGCGCCGGCGAGGATCAGAGTGAGGAGGGTCGCGCGCATGGCCCTTCAACGGGCGAGCTGGGCCGTTGGTTGCGCGCGTGGCCTAACGCGGGTTTGCCAGAAAGCGGTCGATCCAGCCGCCGAGCCGGGCGCGGTCGTTGGGCTGGCTCAGGGAGGCGATCGCGGCGTCGGCCATCTCGTCGCCGTAGCGGTCGGCGCGGCGGTATTCGATCAGGGCGGCGGCATAGGCCGGTTCGAACTCCGGATGCAGCTGGATGGAGATGGCCGGCTGGTCGCCATAGACGATCAGGCCGTTGGGACAGTGGGCGTTGCCGGCCACGACGCGGGCGCCGGGCGGCACGATGGTGACCTGATCCTGGTGCGAGCCGGGCGCCGCCACCTGGGCCACGTCGTCCGTCCACCCGGGATGGTCCTGCATGCCATAGGTCTGCAACCCCACGCCCCAGCCGCGCTCGGACTTCTCGGCCCGGCCGCCGAAGGCCTCGGCCATGATCTGGTGGCCGAAGCAGACGCCGACCATCGGGGCCTGGCCCTTGGCGGCGCGCAGGAAATCCTTCAGCGGCTCGATCCAGGGCAGCGGGTCATAGACGCCGGCCGAGGCGCCGGTGATCAGCCAGGCGTCGCATTCGGTGGGCGTGGCCGGCAGCACGCCGGCGGCCACGTCATAGCTGGCGTAGGCGTGGGCGTCCGGCCCCAACAGGGCGCGGAACATGTCGCCATAGGTCCCGTAGGCCGGGATCAGCGCCCGTGGCGGCAGGCCGGTTTCGAGGATGCCGAGCTTCATTGGCGCGCGCCTCAGTAGGCCATGCCCTGGGCCACCGCCTTCAGCCGCTCGATGGCGGAGAACTTGTCTTCGATGAAGTCCTGGTCGATCCACCATTCCTCGACCTCGCGCATCACCTGACCGACCATCGGGCCCTTGGGGACGCCCGCCGCGATGACCTCATCGCCGGTCAGGGGGAAGGGCGGCGGGGTCCAGCTGTCGGCGAGCGCCAGCAGGGCGCGCCATTGCGGCGTGGTGGCGGTGCGCGGGTCCGACGCCCAGGCCAGGCGCACGCGGTCGCAGAAGGCGCGGATGCCGATGCGATAGACGCCGCGCCGGGCCTCGCGCGGGCTCATCCACGAGACGATGCGCGGCTCCTTGCCGGCGGCGGCGACCATGCGGTCCTTCAGCGTGTTGGAGAGGCGAAGCCGCTCGGCGGTGTCGGCCGCCACCTGGGGCTCGCAGGGGATCAGGGCGGCCAGGCGCAGCTCCGGATCGTTCTCGAACATCTGGTCGGTCTCGATGGCGATCAGGCCGTCGAAGCGGGCCAGGGACTTCACCTGGGGCAGGATGGCCGGCAGCACGCCGGTGGCCGCCATCAGCCGCAGCGTGGGGCGCGGGTCCTCCGCCGCCAGCAGCTTCAGCAGCTCCTTCTGGGTGCGCTCGGCCGAGCGGCCCGACAGCATGCCCTTCAGCGCCTTGCAGGCGGCCAGCCCGGCCGGATCGGCCTCGCCCTTGCCGTACCAGGCGAAGAACCGGAAGAAGCGCAGGATGCGCAGGTAGTCCTCGCGGATGCGGGTCATGGCGTCGCCCACGAAGACGATGCGCCCGGCCTTGGCGTCGGCCACCCCCTCGCCCGTGGGGTCGTAGAGGCGCCCTTGCGGGTCGGCGTAGAGGGCGTTCAGGCGGAAGTCGCGGCGCTGGGCGTCCTGGGTCCAGTCGGCGGTGAAGGCCACAGTGGCGCGCCGACCATCAGTGGTCACGTCGCGGCGCAGGGTGGTGATCTCATAGGGCAGGCCGCCGGAGATGGCGGTCACCGTGCCGTGCTCGACGCCGGTGGGCACCGAGCGGATGCCCGCCTGCTCGAGCGCCTCGATGATGTGGTCGGGCTCCAGGGTGGTGGCGATGTCGATGTCGTCGATGGCCTGGCCCATGAGGGTGTTGCGCACGCAGCCGCCCACGAACCGCGCGCAGCCGGAAAACCCGCGCGCCTCCAGGGCCGCGATCACCGCCAAGGTCGCCGGCGTGGCCATCCAGGGCTGCACGCCGATGCTGTCGTTACTCACGCTTCGCCACTCGCCTCTTTTGAAGCGGCCTATGAAACACAGGCGCGGGGGTGGGTGAAGGGGCTAGACGGTGCGGCGGATGCGTTGAGGGTACGCGGCGCCCGACCGGGGACATGTACGCTCTCAGACCCGCGACGGGTTGAGCCATTGCCCGACCGTACATGTCCCCAGATGCCGCGGCGAACCTTCAGGGGACACGTACGGCCCGCCGCCGCGCCGAACGGGCACGGGTCTGAGAGCGAACATGTCCCCGGGCCTACCCCAGCGCCGCGCCGTAGAGCCGGTCGTAGAGGGCCCGCAGCATGCCCGCCGTGGCGCCCCAGATCAGGCGGTCCTCGTAGCTCATCGCGTAGAAGCGCCGGCGGCCGCCGTCGGGGAGGTCGTAGAAGCGTTCCTCGTGGTTGGCCGGGTTCATCAGGAAGCCGAAGGGGGTCTCGAAGATGTCGGCGACCTCATCGGGATTGGCGGTCAGGGTGAAGCCGGGCTCCACGAAGCCGACCACCGGGGTGACCAGATAGCCGGTGCCGGTGCGGTAGGGAGTCGACAGGCCGGCCAGGGTGACCAGTTCCGGCAACAGGCCGATCTCCTCATGCGCCTCACGCAACGCGGTGACCGGCGGCGTCTCGCCCGGATCGGTGCGCCCCCCGGGGAAGGCCACCTGGCCCGAGTGGCGGCGCATGGCGTCGGCCCGGCGCGTCAGGATCACCGACAGCCCCTGCTCGCGCTCGACCAGGGCCACCAGCACGGCGGCGAGCGTGTCCTTGCCCTCCTCGCCCTTCATGGCTGGGTTCAGGTCGAAGTCGGAGCGCACCAGGCGGTCGGGATGGGGATGATCGTCGAGGGGGTCGAGGTGGCTGGAAATCCAGGCCCGCAACTCGGCGGGGGTGGCGGAACGGATCACTGGGCGTGCGCCCCCACGGGCCCGACCGGGAACCAGGCGCCGTTGGAACTGACGCCCATCTGCGGGCCCTGAGGCGTCATCCGTTCCTGCGCCAGTTCCACCAGCTCATAGAAGACCGGCCGCGCGATCAGCGCCTCCAGGCCCCGGCGCACATGCAGATAGGGGCGCGGCTCGCCGGTCGTGGCGTCCATCTCGACGCGGATCGCGTTGTCGGGCCCCGCCTCGACCTCGTCGCCGACGTTGGTCAGGAATTTCAGGGTGTCGCCCACCTGGTCCACGCGCACGGCGATGAAGGGGGCGTCCTCCACCGTGATCCTCATCTTCTCGACGGGGGTGACCAGGTGGAAGCCGTCCGGGTCCTTGCGCAGCACGGTGGAAAACAGCCGCACCAGGGCCTCGCGCCCGATCGGCGTGCCCTCGTGGAACCACAGGCCGTTCTTCTTGATGACGATGTCGATGTCGCCGCAGTGGGTGGGGTTCCACAGATGCACGGGCGGCAGGCCGCGACCCGGCGCCTGTTTGGCCGCCGCGATCACCCCGTCCAGCCCATTGGTGGCTTCGATCTTCGAACTCATGAGGCCATTGTAGCCCCGTGACGCCGGGTCACGGAACCCGCGCCGTGCCTTCCAGCCCCTCGGCCCCGCCGGGGACCAGAGGGCGCACCAGGATGCGGCGCGGGTCGGTGGGGCCGGGCATCTTCACGCCGGGCGCGATGTCGAAGCCCACGCGTTCGAAGAAGGGCAGGTCGCCGACCAGCAGCACGGCGGTGAAGCCCGCCGCCTGGGCCGCGCGGCAGGCCGCCTCCACCAGCTCCGCGCCCAGGCCCGCGCGCCGGGCGCCGGCCTCCACGGCCAGGGGGCCCAGGAAGGCCACGCTCGCCTCGCCGATCTTCACCGGCCACATGCGCGCGCAGCCGACCGGGCCCTCGGCGGTCGCCGCCACCATGCCGATGCCGGCCAGGGGGGTGTTGCCTTCCCGCAGGCGCTCGGAGGCCTTGGCGTAGCGGCCGGGGCCGAAGGCGCGCGCGATCATCTGGTCGATGGCGGGATGGTCGTCCGGCGTCTCGGGCCGCAGCGTGATGTCGGTCATTGGGGGGTGTGAACTCTGAGAATGCGGAAAGGCTCCCGCATGCTCGTGGCGCGGGCGTGTCAGACGCTGTGGGCCCTGGGGGCCGAGGTTCGTCGCTGCCGTCGCATCTTGCCGCCCGCTTCAGAGGGGGCGGGGATTAGGGCGCTGGAGCTTGCCCGTCAATCGCCGGCGATGTGTCGCGGCCCCAAGTTTGACCACGAAGGCACGAAGTTCACGAAGGGCGCGAAGGGTCCGCGGCGAGGTCAGGCGTCATCACAGACGCGAAGGCCCGCTTTGCGGGCGGTGTTGGTTGGAAGGCCGGGAAAGAACCCCTTCTTCGTGACCTTCGTGTCCTTCGCGCCTTCGTGGTCGATCTTCAGGCTGCCAACGCGACCACGGCCGAAGCGATGACCCTAGAACCGGACGCTGGCGCCGATCACGCAGCTGGCCACGCCGTCGTGGACGCTCACCGTGGCCCGGTTGCCCAGGCCGGGCACGAAGTAGAAGTCGCCCTTGGCCGTGGTGATCCGAAGCACGCGGGGGCCGGAGAACTGGCAGACCGGGTCGGCGACCTGGCCCTGGCCGCCGCCGGTATCGGTCCCGTGGCAGACCACCGTGGCCGAAGACCGCGCCCAGCGCACGCCGGCCAGGTTGGTCACCTGGGCCGCCTCGAAGGGCTGGGCGGCGAACACCTCCTTCGTCACCTGCGGACAGGGCGGGCCCGTCACGATCCAGGCCTTGGCCTCGGCCGCCATCTGCCTGTCGCGCCGGTCGAGGAAGTAGTGGGTCGCCGCGACGATGGCGACCATCACCAGCACCGCCGTGATCCACAGGCCCATCGGCGTGTGGCGGCGTTTGGCCGTTCCATAGTCCAAGCTCATCTGGCCGCCCCTGCCCAACGTCGCCGCCCATTTCCGCATAATCGCGGGCGCCTGCCTAGGGCCGCGCACCACGGGGCGCATCACGGGGCGCATTGCAGCGCTGGCCCCCGCACGCTAAGGCGCCCCACGATGCCCGACCCAACGCCAGACACGCCAGCACCGCCCGTCTCCACCACCCGCGCCCTCCTGGGCCAGCGCGACTTCATGCGCTTCTGGATCAGCCGCTGGACGGCCACCCTGGCGGTGCAGATCGAGGGCGTGGCGCTGGGCTGGCAGATCTACGACCTGGCGCGCAAGACGATGGACGTGCGGCACGCCGCCTTCGAGGTCAGCCTGCTGGGCCTGGTGGCCTTCGTGCCGGTGCTGTTCCTGACCCTGCCCGCCGGCGAGAACGCCGACCGCCACGACCGGCGCCGGATCCTGATGGTCTGCTACGCGGGCGAGGTGATGACGGTGATCGTGCTGGCCGTGGCGGCCTTCACCCACCGCTCCTCCATCCCGCTGCTGCTGGGCACCGCCTTCGTGTTCGGCTCCCTGCGCACCTTCTTCTCCCCGGCCAGCACGGCCATGGGCCCGATGCTGGTGCCGCGCGAGCTGCTGCCCCGGGCCATCGCCTGGAATTCCCTGGCCTGGCAGAGCGGCTCCATCCTGGGTCCGGCCATCGGCGGGGTGCTGGTGGCCATCTCGCCGGCCCTGTCGTTCGCCACGGCGGCGGTCCTCTACCTGATCGCCATCGCGGGGGTGTCGATGATCCGGACCAACACCAAGCCCAACGTCCAGGTCGGCTCGCGCTGGGCCCTGGTCAAGGAGGGGCTGGCCTACGTCTGGAACAACAAGATCGTCTTCGGCTCGATCAGCCTGGACCTGTTCGCCGTGCTGCTGGGCGGGGCCACGGCGCTGCTGCCGGTGTTCGCCCGCGACGTGCTGCATGTGGGCGCCTGGGGGTTCGGGCTGCTGCGCGCCGGACCGGCGGTGGGGGCCACCCTGGTGGCGGCCTACCTGGCCAGCAATCCGCTGCACCGGCGCGCGGGGATGTCGATGTTCATCGCCGTGGGCGTGTTCGGCGCGGCCACCATCGTGTTCGGCGTCTCCAAGATCGTCTGGGTCTCGGTCATCGCCCTCGCCATCCTCGGCGGCGCCGACATGGTCAGCGTCTATGTGCGCCAGACCCTGGTCCAGCTGGCCACCCCCGACCACATGCGCGGCCGCGTCGGCGCGGTCTCCTCCCTGTTCATCGGCGCCTCCAACGAACTCGGCGAATTCGAGAGCGGCGTGGTGGCGCGCTTCCTGGGCCCCGTCGGCGCGGCGGTGTTCGGCGGCGTGGGCTCGCTGATCGTCACCGGGCTGTGGGCGACGATGTTCCCGGCGCTGCGCAAGGCGGATCGGCTGGATTGAGGAGCGCTGAGCTACCCAAAACCTCTGCTCATCCCGGCGAAAGCCGGGATCCATGGTGACTTTCAGGAACGGTCTGAGCCCATGTGACGCCCGCGCCCGCTTTCGGCGAAAGGGCCATCTCTGACAGACCCTATGGATCCCGGCTTTCGCCGGGATGAGCGGAGTGGGTGGGGATGGCGAGCCCGATTGCAGCGCCTTTAGTTCTCAGCTTCCCGACCATGCCCCACTGCCCCACCACCCCTTCAGGGGTGGGGCAGGTGGGGCGGCGGAGCAGCGGATTCACAGGACGAGCCAGACGCCGACGGTGACGAACATGCGCATCATCCGCTTGCCGTCGGCCCGCTCCTCTTCGACCAGCGCCCCGGTCCGCAGCCACTCCTCGATCATCGCCTTGATGCGCGCCTTGGAGCTGGTCTTGCGCAGGTCCAGGCCCAGCACCTCGGCCACCGCCACGCCGACCCAGTTGGCGCACTGGTGGGAGGAGCGCCAATCGCCCGCCGCCACCTTCTGCTGCACCGCCAATGTGTCGGCCGGGGTCACGTTCTGGAACACCGAGGGCGGCGACCAGGCCTCGACCACGCCGACCTCGTCGCTCTCGCCCACGGGGCCGTTCTCCAGGTCCACCGACACCAGGCGCCGCCAGGTGGCGAGGCGGCCGGGCGGGCTCATGTTGGCCTTGCCGTAGTCGACCCGGAAGTAGGCGCGGGGGATGTCGATGTCCCACTGCTCGCCCTGGCTCTTGGTCATGGCATTGAGCACGCGGGTGTCGCGGGTGGCGGCGGGCAGGGAGGTGGCGCCGCGCGCGTCCTCCACCCTGCTCTCGGTCTGGCCGGGGCCGCCCTTGCGGGTGTGGTGGACCAGTTCGATGGCGCAGCCGGCCTGTTGGGCGATGACGCCCCATTCGCCGACCACCTTGTTGATGGCCATGTTGTCGTTCTCGTTCACCTCATGGCTGGAGGCGAAGGGATCGACCACCAGCACATCGACGCCCCGGCGCTTGATCTCCGCGACCAGGTGGCGGGCCAGGGGCCGGTGGATCGTCAGGCCGTTGCGGTCCTGGCTGGCCAGGGTGAGCTCGCGGTCACGGCCGCTGTCGAGGAACAGGGGTCCCTCCACGTCCTTCCGCGTCAGCCGGAAATGCAGGCAGGCGGCCAGCACCCGGCGCTGCATCTCCTCCAGCGGGTCCTCGCCATTGAACAGCCAGACCTTCAGCGGCTGGCGCGGCTTGACCCCCAGCAGGGATTTGCCGGTGATCATCGCCAACGCCTCGCTGATCAGCAGCGCCGACTTGCCCAGCCCGCCCGGCGCGACGGTGCAGGATACGAAACGCCGGATCAGATGGCGGCCATAGAGCCAGTCGCGCATCGGCACGAGGGCCGGGTCGCACCACACGAACGGGGTCGGCGTCGGCAGGGTCGAGGTGGTGTCGAGCGCCTCCAGCCGCGCCTGCTCGGCCTCCAGCGCGCGGCGCAGCACGTCGGGCGCCATGCCCACCCGGCTGGTCAGGGCGAACACGCGCCGCTGCACGCCCGAGGCCGCCACCTGGGCCCCCAGCTCGGCCGCGCCGGTGGCCGGGCCGGACTTCTCATAGCAGTCGATCACATAGCGGTTCATCTCGCAGCCGGCGAAGCGCGCGGCGAGCGCCGGCAGGCTGACCTCGCCCCGCTCGGCGGTGCGGCGCACGTCCTCCAGAATCTGGGCGTTGACGCCCCCCTCCCCTTCGAGAAAATCCTCGCCCTTCAGATGGTCGATGAGCGGCAGGGCGGTCGGCGGGTGGGCCAGCACGGCCCCCAGCAACGCCGCCTCCAGCTCCAGCGCCGCCGCATTGGCGGTATTCATCGGTGATTCCATGCCGTTCCTCCCTGGCCTTGAGCACGGGGAGGAGGCGGCGCCGGGGGCGACCGTTGGTATAGGGATGTCGAAAAATGCGCGGGCCTCCCCAGGCGCGCCAGCGCCGGACCTCGCGGCCCTGGGGAGGCCCGCGCTGCTATTCTCCCCGCCCCTATTCCCCGCGCGCGGCCTTCTGGAACTCCGGGTCGGCCAGCAGCTTGCCGGCCAGGTCCTGGAACAGGCCGGTGTAGTGGTTGAAGGCGTCGGGAATGGCCACGGCGCCCATGAAGTTGCCCTCCCAGGAGGACTGCGCCGACAGGGTCTTGTCATAGACCACCCGGCCCGCCCGCGTCAGGGTGATACGGGCCGAGAGCGCCGCGCGGGCCGTGGACATGTTGCTGTCGAGGTAGGTGTCGGTGATCACGCCGGACACCACCAGGCCCGAGGTCGGGTCGAGGCGGCCCGCGCCGCTGAGCTCGGCGGCGATGGTGTCGCCGAGATAGCGGGCATAGGAGCCGCCCGGCGCGGCTTGCGACCCCGCACGGATGACCACCGCCCTGTCCATCTGGGTCGGATGGCCCGGCGCCGGCGTGAAGCTGCCGATGGCCATCAGCGGCAGGTTGGCGGCGCGCACCGCCTGGATGTTGTCCAGGGTGGCCTGGGGCGGCGGCAGGGGCGCCATGGCGCAGGCCGACAGGGCCAGCGCCATCAGGCCCATGAGGGCGGAGACGAACCCGGAGACGCGCATCCTTTAGGCCTTCGGCGGCGGGGCGGCGGCGGGCTGTTCCGGCGCCGGCGGCTGGACGGCCGGGGGCGGCGGGGCGGCATCGGCGGGGGCG
>JAQGIP010000047.1 GCA_028291055.1 Caulobacter sp. | reverse complement strand
GCGTCGGGCTCCGGCGGCCAGCACGTCAACAAGACCGACTCGGCCGTGCGCCTGACCCACATTCCCACCGGCATCGCCGTGGCCTGCCAGACCGAACGCTCGCAGCACCAGAACCGCGACCGGGCCTGGAAGATGCTGCGCGCGCGGCTCTACGAAAAGGCCCTGCAGGAACGCGAGGCGGCCGCCCAGGCCGTCGAGGACGCCAAGACCGACATCGGCTGGGGCCACCAGATCCGCTCCTACGTCCTGCAGCCCTATCAGATGGTCAAGGACCTGCGCACCGACCTGGAGACCTCCGATACGGCCGGCGTGCTCGACGGCGACCTGGACGACTTCATGGGCGCTTCCCTGGCCCAGCGGGTGGGTGCGACACGGGATGCGACACCGGCCTGACCGGGGGGCGTAAGGAATCTTCGTCAGCGTAAACCGGCCAGATACCCTGATTGGGGCATGGTGTGGCTTCCTAGAAGCACGGCGGTCATGGCCAAGACGAATTTCGCACGCTTTTCCGGGGTCGGGTTCGGCGTCCGCAACCTGGCCAACCTCGAAGAGTCGGCGGCGACGGCGCGCGTGCTGAACCTGGTCGCCGTGGCCCGGGAGTCGGATCAGACCGGCGACTACCGCAACCGGCCCTTCTTCCTGTCGCGCCAGCTCAACACCGCCCTGCTGGTCAAGCACCGCCTGCGCCGCGACGAGGCCTATATGGTCCAGGCGGCGGGCCAGATCACCACCAAGATCATCCTGCCCCTGAACCGCGACGAGCTGGGCCTGGGCGGCCAGTCGCTGCTGGTCGGGCAACGGGGCTGGCGTGAGGCCATCCGCGACCTGTGCGCGGGCGACGAGGAGATGTACGAGCGCGACATCCACGTGCTGGAACTGCTCAACGACCTGCCCTCCTTCGACCCCTTCCTGCTGCGCGAGCACCTGCGGCGGCGCCAGATCGACGTCGCCCCCTGCTACTTCGCCCTGTCGCGGGCCGATGTGGAGAAGATGCGCGGCTTCGTGGCCGAGGAGCTCAGCCAGCTGATCATGCTGGCCTATGGCGGCGCCGACACCAGCGACCTGGACCAGACCGCCAAGCTGGTCTCCACCCTGCTGTCGACCCGCATCGATTCCAAGCTGGAGCCCCTGCGCCTGACCTTCGGCATGGACGAGGACAGCTTCCGCGAGGGCGTCTTCAGCTGGAAGGGCTTCCTCTATTACAAATGGTCGGTGGCCGACATGCGCACCCAGCTGGCCGAGACCCTGCGCGAGATCGGCAGGCTGGAGATCGTCGAGCCCTGCGACCCCGACACCGCCCAGATCGTGGAGCGCGCCCGTCGGCGGCTGCGGCGCGATATCCCGCCCCAGCATGAGTCCATCCTGCGTGCGCTGAGCGTCTACAACGCCGCCTTCCGCGACCTCACCGTCAACGGCAATCCGCGCGCCTTCCGGGAATTCCTGATGAAGGCGCCGGAGATGTTCATGGAGCTGGGCGAAAAGCTGGGGGCGCTGTCGCACATCACCAGCTTCTGGCGCTATCGCTTCCCGCCGGGCTCCAAGCTGGTGGCCGACGGGCCGGGCGCCTTCGACCTGCTGCGCGACTTCGAGGTCAGCATGGGCGTGCGCGAGGAGGGCGGCGCCATCGAACCCCTGAAAACCCGGGCCCCGCGCGTCTTCGCCTGACACGGTCAAGCTAGAGGCCTGTAAACCCTAAGGAAACGCATTACGCCCCATTGTGGGTTTCCAGTTTCCGAGTGTCCATGCCCGAAGTCAGTTCCGTAATCGTCGCCGGGTCAGGCAACGGCGTGCGCAACCTCAGCAATCTTGAGGACAGCGCATCGACGGCCCGCGTGCTCAACCTGCTGGCGGTGGCGCGAGAGTCCGAAGGCGAGGCCGACTACCGCAAGCAGCCCTTCTTCCTAACCCGCGCGCTGAACACCGCGCTGATCCTCAAGCACCGGCTGCGGCGCGACGAGGCCTATATGGTCCAGGGCCTGGGCCAGATCACCACCAAGATCATCTTCCCCTTAAACCGCGGCGAACTGGGCCTGGGCGGCCAGTCGCTGCTGGTGGGGCAGCGGGGCTGGAAGGACACCCTGCGCGAGATCTGCGGGTCCAACGAGGCCGCCTACCTGCGTGACACCCACGTCCTGGAAATCCTCAACGAGCTGCCGTCGCTCGACCCCTTCCTGCTGCGTGAGCATCTCAAGCGCCGGGGCGTCGACGTCGCCGCCTGCTACTTCGCCATCTCCACCGCCGACGTGGAGAAGATGCGCGCCTTCGTGGCCAGCGAGGTGGTCCAGCTGATCCTGCTGGCCTATGGCGGCATGGCGTCGGACGAGCTGAACCAGACCGCGCGCCTGGTCACCACCCTGCTGTCCACCCGCATCGACTCCAAGCTGGAGCCCCTGCGCCTGACCTTCGGCATGGACGAGGCGGCCTTCACCGAGGGCGTGTTCAGCTGGAAGGGGTTTCTCTATTACAAATGGTCGATGGACGACCTGCGTCCGCGCCTGGCCGACACCCTGGCCGAGATCGGCAGGCTGGAGATCATCGAGCCCTGCGATGCGGACACCGCTCACAGCATCGAGCGCTCGCGCCGGCGTCTGCGCCGCGAACTGGCCCAGCAGCACCAGATGGTGATCGCCGCCCTGGGCGTCTACAACGCCGCCTTCCGCGACCTGACCCTGAACGGCAACCCGCGCGCCTTCCGCGAATTCCTGATCAACGCTCCGGAGATGTTCATTTCGCTGGGCGACAAGATGGGCGCCATCGCCCACATCGTCTCCTTCTGGCGCTACCGCTTTCCCAAGGGCGCCAAACTCAAGGCCACCGGCCCGGACGCCTTCGACCTGCTGCGCGACTTCGAGATCGGGCTGGGGTCATCGGAAGACGCCGCGCCGCCGCATGTGGCGCTTGAAGTGCGTGCGCCGCCAAAGGCAGCGGCGGGTTAGGCCGCCGCCGCGGCCGGGGACATGTACGCTCTCAGAACAGACGGCCGCGGCCGCTAGGGCGGACCGTACGTGTCCCCCGATCGGGTATGCCGGAGGTCGACTGTATCGCGGCCGGAAGGGGACACGTACGGTTGGGCGCCCGCGCCAGGTGCGTCCGGCTTCTGAGAGCGTACATGTCCCCGGTCGGGGATCAGCCTTCGGCCGGACGGGGCGCCGCGACGTTGACGCTCGAGGGAGCCGGGGCGGGCGCGGGGGCAGGGGCAGGGGCCGGTTGGGCCGGCGCCGCGGGGCGCTGGAACTTCAGGCTGCGGCCCTGGAAGAAGGCGCCGGTTTCCATGGCCAGCTGCTCATGGGTGATGTCGCCGTCGATATAGGCGGTGCCGTAGAGGCGCACCTGCTTGGCCGTCACCGAGCCGACCACGCGGCCGCGCACTTCGGCCACTTCGGCAAAGACGGAGCCTTCCACATGGCCGGTTTCGCCCACCGTCAGGCGGCCCACCTTCACGTCGCCGCGCACCACGCCGTCGATCTGCAGTTCGCCGTCGCCGCTGATGCCGCCTTCGAGCGTGATGTCGCTGGAGATCAGCGACGCCACCTTGGGCTTGCGCGGGGGCTCGGCCGGGGTCGCCGGGGCGCCGGCGGTCTGGACGGGAGCGCCGGGCTTCGGCGCATTGGTCGGCGCGGGAGCGGGCTTAGTTGGCTTGCTGAACATAATCGCCGGCCTTCAAAAAGCGGTTCGGGTTCTGCGGGCGACCATCCGCCCACACTTCGTAGTGCAGGTGCGGGCCCGTTGAGCGGCCAGTGGATCCCATGGCGCCGATACGCTGCCCCACGCCAACCCGCTGTCCGACAGTCACGCCGATCGCCTGGAGGTGGGCGTAGCGCGTCTTGAACCCGCCCCCATGGTCTATCTCAATCGTATTGCCATAGCCCGAACGTACACCCGTGAAGGATACAATTCCCGGCGCGGTAGAATAAATCGGCGTGGAGAAGGCGCCGGGGAAGTCCAGGCCCGCATGGAAGGCCGGCCGGCCGGTAAAGGGGTCGAAGCGCACGCCGAAGCTGGAGCTCTCCGCGGCCACCGTGGTGGGGTGGGCCAGCGGCAGGCGCTGGGCGGCGGCGCCCAGGGTGCGCATGTCCGACAGGTCGCTCGCCGCATGATGGATGCGCAGCGCGAAGTCCTCGTCCACGTCCAGGATGGCGGCCAGCGCGCGGGGATCCTTGGCCTCGATCAGCGGGCCGCCCAGGCCGTTGCCGGCCGAGGCGCTGATGCCTTCAGGACTAAGCCCAGCCAGGCGGATGGCGATGCGCAGGCGCTCGGCCCGGCTCTTGGAGAAGGTCTCGGCCACATCGATCAGGCGGTCCTGGTCCATGCGGATGGCGCGCACGCGGTCGAGCGGGCTTTCGTTGACGGCCAGCCGGGGCTTCATCGGCTCCATGGCCTGGGCGGCGCCCGGCACGTCCTTGAAGTCGCCCATCAGCAGGGCCAGCGCCGCGTGGCGCTTTTCGACCCCGGCGGCCAGTTCGTCGATGGAGCCGTTGGTGGCGTTGAGCTGGGCGACGGCGCTGTTCAGGCGCGCCTGGCGGTCGGCGATCCAGCGTTCATATTTGGCGGTGGTGCGCGCGACTTCCTGGTCGTTGGCCGACAGCGACATGGCGCTGACCATCATCGCGGCGGTGCACACGCCCATCCACAGGGCGGCGGCGGCGATCAGTCCCGCGCCGGCCAGTTGACGGCCGGTCGACAGCACGACCCCACGCATTTCCCCGCCAGAACGAATGTAGAGATGCCGCTCTGGAAACAGGTCCTCGAGCGCGCGCCGAAGTCGGCCAATGCGTCCGATGCCCATACAACCACCCACCCGAAAACTGGTTACCGGGGGATATGCTATGATGTTTTGAAAACAGGCAAGGGGGCTCGCGCCGCAAGTATGGCGCAAGGCGTATCAACGGATGATCTCACCCCAATCGTTAACTATATGTGAACGCGCCCGCCAGCGGTTAGGCGCAGGGACTCACGCGCGCGGCGCAGTATTCGCGTGGGGCGCGACAATCCTACAACACTGTCGATGACTGGGATGGCCGCGCCGATAGCAAGCGCGCCGGCGCGGCAACCGGTCGCGGCGCGATCAGCCGCCGTTCAGCGCCTGGACCGCCGCCAACACCTCGGCGGCGTGGCCCGGAACCTTCACCTTGTGCCAGACGCGCCGGACAATCCCTTCGCCGTCGATGAGAAAGGTGGCGCGCTCAATTCCCATGTAAGACCTTCCGTACATGCTCTTGCTCACCCAGACGCCGTAGGATTCGACGACGGCGCCCTCAGGATCCGAACCGAGCTCGATGGTCAGGCCATATTTCTTGCGGAATTTCGCGTGACTGGCGGCGCTGTCCTTGGACACGCCGACGATGACGGCGCCTGCCTTGTCGAAGTCGGCCTGGGCCGCGGTGAAGGCATTGGCCTCGTTGGTGCAGCCGGTGGTGTCGTCCTTGGGATAGAAATACAGCAGCACGGCGCGGCCCTTCAGGCCGGCCAGGCTGACGTTGCCGGTGTCGGTGGCCATGTCGAACGCGGGGGCCGTGTCCCCGGCTTGCGGCGCCTGCGCCATAATGTCTTTCTCCATCGCACGGCGGGGCGCCGCCATGTTCGCGCCGGAAAGTGCTGGCTGTTGGAGCCGCCGTCCAGCCCGTTTGGCGCGCCGCATGCTCGCCCGTTCAACCCTGGAGCCCGCCCGATCCTCGTCCAGAGCCGTCCCGCATGGTGAAGCCGGCTCTCAAGCATACGCTGGAGGCCCTGCTCGTCCTTATGGGCTTGGTGGTCGTGGTGGCCGCCGCGCTCGCCCTGCGCCTGTCGCGCGGGCCCATCGAGCTGCCCGGACTGCGGCCCGCCGTCGAACACGCTCTGGCCAAGCAGGTCGAGGGCGGCAAGGCGACCGTGGGCGAGGCCACCCTGGTCTGGTTCCCCGACACCCAGGCGCTCGGCGTGCGCCTCAAGAACGTCCGGCTGACGGACGGCAAGGGCCGGCTGGTGCTGCGCGCCGCCGCCGTGGAAGGCGCCGCCGCCCTGGACGCCACCCTGCTGCTATCGCCCGCGCCGGGACGCCTCACCGCCAGCGACTTCTTCGCCGCCGTCTCCATCTCGCCCCAGGGCAAATACGGCCTGGGCTATGACGCCAAGGGCGCGCCCGAGCGGGTGGGGGGACTGGACCGCACCCTGGCCGAACTGACGGGCGAGGCCCGCGTCGGGCGTCCCGTCAGCTTCCTCAGGGACCTCGACCTGGTCAACGGGACCCTGGCCTTCCGAGAGGTCGCCGGCCCGGTCAACTGGACCAGCCGCATCGACCGCGTCTCCTTCCACAAGGCCAACGGCCGCATCGTCAGCGACTGCCGCCTGGTCATCGACGACGGCCAGCGCAAGTCCACCCTGGCCGTGCAGGCCAAGGCCTCGGTCGGCCTCAAGGAGGCCCGCCTGACCGGCGCCATGAGCGACCTGACGCCCGCCCGCGTCTTCCCCTCGGTGGGCGCCACGCGGCCGCTGTCGGCCCTCGACGCCCTGGTCCAGGGACACGGCGCGCTGGACTACGCCGCCAGCCGAGGCGTCACCGCCGCCGATGTGGTCTTCACCGCCGGGGCCGGACGCCTGCGCTTCGGCACGGCCTTCCAGCGCTTCGACAGCGCCGAGGTCGCCGGCGGCTATGACCCCGCCACCGGCGAGGTGAAGCTGGCCCGCTTCAAGGTCGCCGCCGAACGTACCCGCCTCGACGTCTCCGGCAAGCTCAAGCTGATCCCGGAGCACGGCAAGGACCAGCCGGCCCATGTGGCCTTCGAACTGAACGGCCCCGACGGGCTGATGACGCTCGCGCCCTCCGCCACGCCCCAGCCGGTGCAGGACCTCTTCATCCGGGGCGACTTCGCACCGGAACGCGGCCGCCTGGCGATCGACGAGGCGCGGCTGAAGCTGGCGGGCGCGCCGATCGCCGGCCATGTCGTCCTCCAGCGCGGCAAACGCGACGGTGAATCGTGGGGCATCCAGTCGACCGCCTCGGTCGGCGGCACGGTCGGCCCCGACCAGATCCTGGCCTTCTGGCCGGAGGGCCTTGGCGAGGGTGCGCGCAACTGGCTGAAGGCCTCGCTGAAGGCCGGCCGCGTGCACGACGTGAAGTTCACCGGCGACATCCCACCCGGCGCCTTCGGCCCCGGCAAGCATCTCGAGGACAAGGCGCTGCGCGTCGACTTCGTGGGCGAGGGGCTGGAGATCCGCATCCTCGACGACCTGGCCCACCTGCAGGACCTGGTGGGGGTCGGCGTGCTGCGCGGCAACAGCCTGGAGATCAAGGTCAGTTCCGGCCATATCCAGCATGTGGCGCTGAGCGAGGGCACGGTGATCCTGCCGCGCTTCGCGCCCAAGGGCGGCGTCGCGGTGTTCAAGGCCCGCGCGATCGGCGACGCGCGTGAAATCCTCCAGATCGTCGATCAGCCCAAGGCGCGGCTGATCTCCAGCGCGGGGTTCGATCCGGCCCGGGTCAGCGGCCAGGCCGATGTGAATATCGAGATCACCCGGCCGATGCTGTCGGACGTGCAGCCCAAGGACTATGGCGTCCGCTATGTGGGCCGCGTGCGTCAGGCGGGCCTGAAGCAGGCGGCCATCGGGCTGGACCTGCATGACGGCGACCTGGCCGTGGACGGCTCCGCCCTGGGCCTGACCGTCAAGGGACCGGGGCAGGCCGGCCCCTATCGCGGCGGCGTGGACTTCACCGCCGACTTCACCGGCAAGAAGGGCGTCGTCGTCGATCTCGACGGGATGTTGGACGTGGGCGGCGCGGCGTCGGGCGGCAACGATGGCGGCGCGCCCATCAAGGCCCACTTCGCCGCCTTCCACGGCGAGGGCGTCGGTGTGATCCATTCGCGGCCGCTAGAAGGCCGGGTCACCTGGTCCGACAACAAGCACGTCCTGCTGGAGGGCATGTCGCAATACGCCGGCTGGCGTCAGGCGGGCGTGCCCATCTCCGCCGGCATCCCCGCCAACATGCCCCTGCGCCTGATCCTCGATCACAGCGGCGCCAACAGCTGGGTGGGGCGGCTGGAGGCCGACGCCTACAGCGGCAATGTGGTGTGGACCGGCGGCGACGTCGCCCACCTCCACTATACCGCCGAGATCACCCCGGACGAGGCGCGGCGCCTGGGCTTCGCCGGATCGCCGGCCTTCGCCCGCAACCAGCAGGTCTCCGCCGACGTGGCCCTGGCCCCCACCGGCGGCGCCACCTACGCGATCGGGCCGATGACCGGGCGGGTCGACTGGGTGATGGGGCCGACCACCACAGTGTGGCATTGGAAGGCCTTGCTGAGCCGGGGCGACCTGGCGGCCATGGGCGTTCCCAGCCTGATCGCGCCCAACGGCGCCGTGCCGGTGGACGCCACCATGACGGCGGCGGGGGGCGGCATCACCGGCGAGGCCAACTTCGGCGGCACGCCCTTCAAGTTCAGCCTGGCCGGAGCCGGCGAGCGGCGCACCCTGACCGTCAGTGGGGCGCCCAGCGACGGCGCCCTGGAGCGGCTTGGATTGATACCCGACGGCATGGCCAACGGTGTCGCCGGCATCGGCGCGCGCCTCGATCGCGGGCCGGACGGCCGCTGGAGCGGGCGGATCGAAGCCGACCTCACCCGCCTGGCCCTGTCCATCGCCGACACCGACTGGCGCAAGGCCGGCGGCAAGGCCGCGCGCTTCTATGTCGACATCACCGCGCGTCCTGACGGCACGACCAGCCTCGACCACATCGTCGCCGAGGGGCCGGGCCTCGACGTCCAGGCCCAGGCCAGCATCGCCCATGGCCGCCTGGTCAGCTTCACCACCAAGACCGCCCGCATCGACGGCGTCTTCGACGGCGGCCTGCAGGTGACCGAGGACGGCGCCGGCGTCCTGGTGCGCGCCAGCGGGCGCTTCATCGACACCCGGCCGATCCTGCACAAGCTGTCCAACCGCCCGGCGGGCGGAGATGGGGCAGGGGGCGACGGCGCCCCCGCCCAGGTCTGGCGCGTGGAGGCTCAGTTCGGCGAGGCGCGGATCACCGACGTGGGCGTGCTGCGCGACGTGAAGGTCAGCGGCATTGCCGGCAAGATGGACGTCACCGCCGCCACCGCCGGCGGCTCGACCCTCAGTCTGAAGCTCTATCCGGAAGCCGGCGGCACCGCCTTCACCGGCCGGCTCAGCGACGTGTCCCAGGCGGGCGAGGCCTTCTTCGGCCCCATCCCCCTGCGCGGCGGCCAGGCCACCGCCAAGGGCCGGCTGGCCCCCGACGGCTTCGACGCCGTGGTCGAGATGCAGAACGTGCGCGCGGTGAAGGTGCCGGTGCTGGCCCAGCTGCTGACCCTGGCCTCCCTGCGCGGCCTGGGCGACACCTTGAACGGCGACGGTATCGAATTCTCCCACGTGGTCGCGCCGATCCGGGTGCGCGGCTCCAAGGTCTATCTGGACGACGCGCGCGCCACCGGCTCGGCCATGGGCATCACCGCCAAGGGGATGATCGATCTCGATGAGCGCACGCTGGAACTGTCGGGCGCCGTCGCGCCCGCCTATGCGCTGAACTCCGCCATCGGCAACCTGCCGGTGCTCGGCGCCCTGCTGACTTCGCGCAAGGGCGAGGGCGTGGTCGGCCTGACCTACTCCGCCAAGGGCTCGGTGAAGACCCCCAAGGTCTCGGTCAATCCCTTCTCGTTGGCGGCGCCGGGGATATTGAGGCGGATGTTCGAACCCATCCACCGCCCCGCCGGCGGCGCGGCGCCGCCTCGCGGCGGGGATGCGGCGGGAACGCCTTAGGGTCAGTGTCCAAATGGCAGCGCTACCCTAAATTCATCCGCTCATCCCGACGAAAGTCGGGACCCATACTGACTCGCGGGAGGAGTCTGACCCCCGTGGGACGCCCGCGCCCGCCATCGCTTGAAGGGCCAGCTCTGACAAGCCCTATGGGTCCCGACTTTCGTCGGGATGAGCGGAGTGGGTGAGGCGGGCGGATTCGCCCGGCCTTGGGGACACGCACCAGTGGCGCATGTCCCCGCCTCCTAAACCGGCTTCACCAGCACGATCTTCTTCTTGCCGGCCGCCAGCTTGACGACGCCGTCCACCAGATCGGCCTCGGTCACCATCCGCGCGCCATCGGTGATGGCCGCATCATTGACCCGCAACCCGCCGCCCTGAGCCAGCCGGCGGGCTTCGCCGCGCGACGAGGCCAGGCCCACGTCGGTGGCCAGCGCGGCCAGCGCTATGCCCGCCGCCAGATCGGCCTTGGGGACCTCGAAGGTCGGCAGGTCGGCCGAGAGTTTGCCCTCCTCGAACGCCGCCTTGGCCGCGCCCGCCGCCGCCTTGGCCGCCGCCGCCCCATGCAGCATCCGGGTGCATTCGTCGGCCAGGACCTTCTTGGCGTCGTTGATCTCGGCCCCCGGCAGGGCCTCCAGCCGGGCGATCTCGTCCATCGGCAGGTCGGTGAACTTGCGCAGGAAGCGCCCCACATCGGCGTCCTCGGTGTTGCGCCAGAACTGCCAGTAGTCGTAGGGGCTAAGCAGGTCGGCGTTCAGCCACACCGCGCCACTCGCCGTCTTGCCCATCTTGGCGCCCGACGCCGTCGACAGCAGCGGCGTGGTCAGGCCGAACGCGGGCTTCTGATCCACGCGACGGATCAGCTCCACCCCGTTCAGGATGTTGCCCCACTGGTCGGAGCCGCCCATCTGGAGGGTGCAGCCGTAGCGGCGGTTCAGCTCCAGGAAGTCGGTCGCCTGCATCAGCATGTAGTTGAATTCGAGGAAGGTCAGCGGCTGTTCGCGGTCCAGCCGCAGCTTCACGGAATCAAACGCCAGCATGCGGTTGATGGTGAAATGCACGCCGTAGTCGCGCAGGAACTGGACGTAGCCCAGCTTGTCCAGCCACTCGGCGTTGTCGACGATGATGGCGTCGGTGGGCCCGTCGCCGAAGGTCAGGAATTTCTCGAACACGGTCTTGATCGAGCTGATGTTGGCCTGGATCTGAGCCTCGGTCAGCAGCGGGCGCTGGGTGTCCTTGTCCGAGGGATCGCCGACCTTGGTGGTGCCGCCGCCCATGACCACGATGGGCTTGCCGCCGGCCTGCTGAAGCCGGCGCAGCATCATGATCTGGATCAGGCTGCCCACATGCAGGCTGGAGGCCGTGGCGTCGAAGCCGATGTAGGCGGTGACCACGCCGTTGACGCCCGCCTCATCCAGCTCGGCCGGATGGGTGATCTGGTGGATGTAGTCCCGCGCCTGCATCACCTGCAGGAACTCGGACTTGAAGGTGGGTTGGTCGGTCATGGTGGTCTCTTGAAGTCGAAGCGCGGGCTCTAGCATGGGGAAGGGCTCCTCGGGAGGGTTGAGAAGCCGGAGGCGATGCTGAGCGTGTCGTGGAGTGTTCATGCCGCCGGCGTGGGCGGCATGCGATCGCAGCCGCTCGTCTAACGATACGAGCGGTAATAGAGGCCGGTGGTGGCGCGGCGGGCGATCATGGGGCTCTGGATAGCGGGCGGGGCGCTGCGGCGTCAAGTCGGCGACGTACCGGGGACATGTACGCTCTCAGACCAACGGGACTACGAAGCGCGGCCTGACCGTACGTGTCCCCCGCCGCCCTGGTGCAAATCGGGGACACGTACGGTCAGGCGAGGGGGCAACCCGCGCGGCGTTTGAGAGCGAACATGTCCCCTGGTCAGGTCAAATCCAGCCGGTAGACCTTCGTCGCCGTGCCGCTGAACAGGGCGGTCTTCTCCTCCGCCGACGCGCCCTTGGCCAGCACCTTGAACGTGTTCCACAGCACGTCGTAGTCGCAGCTGCCGATATCGACGGGGAAGTTGCTTTCGAACATGCAGCGCTCCGCCCCGAAGGCCTCGATCACCGGTTCGACGTAGGGGCGCCATTCCTCGGCCAGGGCGGCGGAGGGCGTCGGCGGATCGCTCATGAAGCTGTCGAAGCCGGGGAAGACCATGGCCAGGCCGCCGACCTTCACCGAGACATTGGGCAGCTTGGCCAGCGTCTGGATGTTGTCGCGCCAGATCGGATAGCGCTCGTCGCGCCGGCCTTTGTAGGCGCCGATGCCCAGCGGCGTGCCCACATGGTCCAGGATGATCTGGGTGTCGGGGAAGGCGCGGGCCAGGTCGATCAGGTCGGGAAGCTGCGGCTCCAGCAGCCAGGCGTCGAAGGACAGGCCGAGCGGTCCCAGATGCCGGAAGCCCTCGCGGAAGGCGTTGGAGTGGTAGAGGCCGGGCTTCTGGCGGTTGAGCGGGCCCAGCACATCGGGGTCGGCGTCCGCCGAGCAGCTCTGGCGGATGCCCCGGAAGCGTCCGTTGCCGGCGGCCATCAGGGCGACCAGCACGGCGGCCACGCCGTCGCCGATGGTGCAGTCGGCGTGGCCGACGATCCCGGCGCAGGGCCGCACGTCGCCGTAGACGCCGCTGGCCCCCTGGGCGGCCACGCCATTGACGAACTCCACCTCGCCCACCGGCTTGAAGGCCGGCTCGGCGGAGGCGCGGTAGAAGGCGCCGCATTCCATATAGACGGTGGCCACCACGTTATGGCCGCGCTTCATGTCCGCCAGCAGGTCGTCGAACAGATAGCGGGGCACGCGCCGCAGCATGTGCTCGAAGCCGTGCTTCGGCGCCGGCAGGGCGGCCAGCAGCGCGGTGCGGTCCCACAGGTGATGGTGGGGATCGACGATGGGGAGATCGGGCTCGAGGATCGTCTCGTTGAGGCTGGCCATTTGTCTCTCCCATTTGGGAAGAGGCTATTTCGCCGCCTTGGCCCGCTCAATCCCCTCGATGACCATCTTTTGCGCTTCCGCGGCGTCACCCCAGCGGATCACCTTCACCCACTTGTTGGGCTCCAGGTCCTTGTAATGCTTGAAGAAGTGCTCGATCTGGTCGAGCGTGATCTGGGGCAGGTCGGTATAGGTCTCCACGCCCGCATAGCGCGCGGTCAGCTTGGCCGAGGGCACGGCGATCAGCTTCTCGTCGCCGCCGGCCTCGTCTTCCATGACCAGCACGCCCACGATCTTGCAGCTCATGATCGCGCCCGGGATGATGGCCCGGGTGTTGGCCACGATCACGTCCACCGGGTCGCCGTCGCCCGACAGGGTGTGGGGGATGAAGCCGTAATTCCCGGGATAGCGCATCGACGTATAGAGGAAGCGGTCGACCTTCAGCGCGCCCGAGGCCTTGTCCATCTCATACTTGATGGGCTCGCCGCCGATGGGCACTTCGATGACGACGTTGACGTCGCGCGGGGGATCAATGCCGATGGAGACGGCTTCGAGGTTCATCGGGAAAGCTCCGGACTCTAAGGCGTAGATCGTTAGGCGGGGTTGGCCGCCAGGCGCATGTCGAGATAGGCGGCGACGCGCTTTTCCACGTCGGGCAGGTTTTCGGCCCAGAAGTGGGTCGCGCCCTCAACCACCTCGTGATCGATGGTGATGCCCTTCTGGGTGCGCAGCTTGGAGACCACGCGCTCCACCTCGACCGGCGGCACGATGGTGTCCGACCCGCCGTGCAGCATCAGGCCCGACGCCGGGCAGGGGGCCAGGAAGGAGAAGTCGTACATGTTGGTCGGCGGCGACACCGAGATGAAGCCGTCCGTCTCAGGGCGGCGCATCAGCAGCTGCATGCCGACCCAGGCGCCGAAGCTGTAGCCCGCGACCCAGGTCTGCGACGCGGCCGGGTTCATGGCCTGCAGCCAGTCCAGCGCCGTGGCGGCGTCGGCCAGCTCGCCGATGCCCTGGTCGAACTCGCCTTGCGATCGGCCTACACCCCGGAAGTTGAAGCGCAGGACCGCGAAGCCGCGCTTCATGAACAGGTGATAGAGCTGCACCGCCACCGGGTGGTTCATGTGACCGCCGGCGCGGGGGTGGGGGTGGAGGATCAGGGCAATGGGCGCGGTCTCGCGCTTGCCCGGCGAATAACGCGCTTCAATCCGTCCGGCTGCGCCGGTCAGGACGACTTCTGGCATACCAATTCCATCCACTGTTCCAGCGCGCGGAATACTTGACCGCGCAGCTTGGTCTTCCTATGTCCGCCCTGCGTATCCACGAGCGTTTGGCGGCCCTTAGCACAGGCGGCTCGCCGGATGCGAGGATTCTGAGCAAGGGAACAGCCCATGCATCTCGGCACCAAGGGCCGCTATGCCGTCATGGCGATGACCGACCTGGCCCGCCAGCAGGCGGCGCTGGGCGATGATGGTCCGCGCGGCGTGGCGCTGGCGGAGATCGCCGCGCGCCAGGAAATCAGCCTGTCCTACCTCGAGCAGCTGTTCGCGCGCCTGCGCCGCAAGGGCCTGGTCAACAGTGCGCGCGGTCCGGGCGGCGGCTATCGCCTGGCGCTCGAGCCGGAAGCCACCTCCATCGCCGACATCGTCGCCGCCGTCGACGAACCGCTGCGCGCCACCCGCTGCGGGGCCGGCGTGGCCAAGCACGGCTGCATGGCCGGCGGCGCCAAATGCCTGACCCACGACCTGTGGGCCGAGATGGGCCGGCGCATGCACGCCTACCTCGCGTCGGTCTCCCTGGCCGACGTGCTGGCCGGCCGCCTCAGTCCCGATCTGGCGGAGGCGGCGTGAGCATCTACCTGGATTACAACGCCACCGCGCCGGTGCGCCCTGAGGCCGCCGAGGCGGTCGCGGTCGCGCTTGTGTCGGCGGGTAATCCCTCGTCGGTGCATGCCGCCGGCCGCGCCGCGCGCGTGCTGGTGGAGGACGCCCGCGCCGAGGTGGCCGAGTTGGCCGGCGTGAAGGTGGGCTCCATCGTCTTCACCAGCGGCGGCACCGAAGCCAATGCGCTGGCCATCGAAAGCGCCAGGGCGGCGGGGTTCGCCCGCATCATCGTGAGCGCCGTCGAGCATGACGCCGTCATCGAAAACGCCAACGCCACGGGCCTTTGCGTGGAAATCCTGCCGGTGGACGGCGAGGGTGTGGCGGACCTGGCCTGGCTGGCGAAGGCGCTGGCGGGCGAGGGCCGGGCGCTGGTTTGCCTGATGCTGGCCAACAACGAGACGGGCGTGATCCAGCCGGCCGCCCAGGCCTCTGAGCTGGTCCGCGCCGCCGACGGCTGGCTGCACGTGGACGCCGTCCAGGCCGCCGGCAAGATCGCCATCGATTTCAACGCCCTGGGCGCGGATACCCTTGCGCTGTCGGCTCACAAACTCGGCGGCATGCAGGGCGTCGGCGCCCTGGCCGCCGGCCCCCGCGCCACCCTGGCGCGCCGCCTCCACGGCGGAGGCCAGGAACGCGGCCGCCGCGCCGGCACGGAGAATGTCCCCGGCATCGCCGCCTTCGGCGTTGCCGCCCGGGCAGCCCGCGAGGGCCTGGACGTTATGGCCGCCCAGGCCGTCTGGCGCGACCGGCTGGCGGCGCGGGTCGCCGAGGCCGGCGCCACGGTGCTGGGCGAAGGCGCGGCGCGGCTGCCCCAGACCCTGGGCTTCGCGGCGCCGGGCTACAGTTCGGAGTTGCAGGTCATGGGCCTGGATCTGGCCGGGATCATGGTCAGCGCCGGGGCGGCCTGCTCGTCGGGCAAGGTCAAGGCCAGCCGGGTGGTTCAGGCCATGGCCCTGGCCGACCTGGCCCCCTATGCCCTGCGAGTGAGTGGCGGCTGGGCCTCGAGCGAGGCCGACTGGATTGCATGCGGCGATGCCTGGGTGGCGGCCTACGAGCGCCACACGGCCCGCCGGCGAGAGGTTGCGTAATGGCTGCTGTCAAACAGACCGTCGAGCAGGTCGCGGGCCTTGAGGCCTATAAGCACGGCTTCATCACCGACATCGACCAGGAGTTCGCGCCGAAGGGATTGAGCGCCGACATCGTGCGCTTCATCTCGGCCAAGAAGGGCGAGCCCCAGTGGATGCTGGATTGGCGCCTGGAGGCCTATGAGCGCTGGCTGGCCCTGGAGGAGCCCGAGTGGGCGCGCGTGAACTTCCCGCGCATCGACTACCAAGACAGCTACTACTACGCCGCGCCCAAGGAGAAGGCGGAACTAGCGAGCCTGGACGAAGTCGATCCGGAGCTGCTGGCCGTCTATGCGAAGCTGGGGATTCCCCTGCGCGAACAGGAGGTATTGGCCGGGGTCGCCGGCGCGCCGCGCTATGCGGTGGACGCGGTGTTCGACAGCGTCTCGGTGGTGACCACCTTCAAGAAGGAGCTGTCGCAGGTCGGCGTCATCTTCTGCTCGATGAGCGAGGCGATCCGCGAACATCCGGAGCTGGTGCGCAAATATCTCGGCTCCGTCGTGCCGGTCAGCGACAACTATTTCGCCTGTTTAAACAGCGCCGTCTTCAGCGACGGCAGCTTCGTTTATGTACCGCCGGGCGTGCGCTGCCCGATGGAGCTGTCGACCTATTTCCGCATCAACGCGGCGCAGTCGGGGCAGTTCGAACGCACCCTGCTGATCGCTGATGCGGGCGCCTACGTCTCCTATCTGGAGGGCTGCACGGCCCCGATGCGGGATGAGAACCAGCTGCATGCGGCGGTGGTCGAGCTGGTGGCGATGGATGATGCGGAGATCAAATATTCCACGGTCCAGAACTGGTATCCGGGCGACCCGGTGACGGGGAGGGGCGGCATCTACAACTTCGTCACCAAGCGCGCCGACTGCCGGGGCGACCGCTCAAAGGTGTCGTGGACGCAGGTGGAAACCGGCTCGGCGATCACCTGGAAATATCCGTCGTGCGTGCTGCGCGGCGAAGGCTCCAGCGGCGAGTTCTATTCCATCGCCATCACCAACGGCCGGCAACAGGCCGACACCGGCACCAAGATGATCCACCTGGGGGCCAACACCCGCTCGCGGATCATCTCCAAGGGCATCAGCGCGGGGTATAGCTCCAACACCTATCGCGGCCTGGTCTCGGCCCACCCCAAGGCCAAGGGCGCGCGCAACTTCACCCAGTGCGACAGCCTGCTGATCGGCAAGCACTGCGCGGCCCACACCACGCCCTATATCGAGGCGCGCAACGGCTCGGCCAAGTTCGAGCATGAGGCGACCACGACGCGCCTGTCCGAAGACCAGCTCTTCTACGCCCGCCAGCGCGGCCTGAACCAGGAAGAGGCCGTGGCCCTGCTGGTCAACGGCTTCGTGCGCGACGTGCTGCAGACGCTGCCGATGGAGTTCGCGGTCGAGGCGCAGAAGCTGGTGGCCATCTCGCTCGAAGGGAGCGTGGGCTAGTGCTTGAGGCCATCGATCACGTTCAGATCGCCATCCCGGTCGGCGGCGAAGACGCCGCGCGGCCCTTCTATCGCGACCTGCTTGGCCTGACCGAGGTTCCCAAGCCGCCCGAGCTCGCCAAGCGGGGCGGGTGCTGGTTCGAGGGCGGCGCGTTCAAGTTGCATCTCGGCGCGGAGGCCGACTTCCACGTCAGCCAGAAGGCGCATGTGGCCTTCGTGGTCGATGATGTGGCCGCGATCGCGGCGCGCGCCCAGGCCGGCGGCTATCAGACCAAGGCGAACGACGAGATCGACGGCGTCGAGCGCGTCTTCATCTACGACCCCTTCGGCAACAGGCTGGAATTCCTGAAGCCAGTTTCGGAGTTCGTAGGATGAGCCGCGCAGAAATCTGGTTCAAAGGCTCGCGCGTCGCCGGTGGCGGCTTCTGGCCGGTTCATTGGAAGGGTTGGGCGCTATTCGCGATAGTGGGGGCAATAGTCGTAACGAGTCCATTCCCCTGGGTTTTCGTCGTCACGCGCCTGCACTTTCACCTGCCGTTCCTGACGATCCTTGTTGTCCCTGCCGTGACCCTGATCGTCTATTTCATCCTGTCCTGGCGTCACACAAGATGGTCCGTCTAATCAATGCTTAGCGTCAATAATCTCCAAGTCTCCGTCGGCGACAAGCCTATCCTCAAGGGCCTTAGCCTCGATGTGCCGGCCGGCGAAGTGCACGCGGTCATGGGCCCGAACGGGGCCGGTAAGTCGACGCTGAGCTACACGCTCGCCGGGCGTGACGGCTATGAGGTCACCGGCGGAACGGCCACCCTGAACGGGGAGGACCTGCTGAGCCTGGCGCCGGAAGAACGGGCCGCGCGGGGCGTCTTCCTGTCCTTCCAGTATCCGCTCGAAATCCCCGGCGTACCCGCGCTGACCTTCATCCGCACGGCGGTCAACGCCCAGCTGAAGGCCCGCGGCGAGGCCGAGATGGCCGCGCCGGCCTTCCTGAAGCTGGCGAAGCTGAAGGCCGGCGAGCTGAAGATCGACTTCGAGATGCTGAAGCGGCCGCTCAACGTCGGCTTCTCGGGCGGCGAGAAGAAGCGGATGGAAATCCTGCAGATGGCCATGCTGCAGCCCAAGCTGCTGATCCTGGATGAGACCGACAGCGGCCTGGACATCGACGCGCTGAAGATCGTGTCGGAAGGCGTCAATGCGATGCGCGGGCCCGACCGCGCCATGCTGGTCATCACCCACTATCAGCGCCTGCTCGACTATATCAAACCAGACCGCGTGCATGTGCTGGCGGCGGGGCGGATCGTGGCGTCCGGCGGGCCGGAGCTGGCTCTGCAGTTGGAAGCCGAGGGCTACGAGAAGTACGAGAAGGCCGCCGCATGAGCCTGGCGTCCGCCCTCAAGACCGGTGACGTCACCGAGCTGCCCTCGCGGCGCGACGAGGATTGGCGCTGGACCGATCTGCGCGCGCTGATCCGCGTGTTGCCGCCGGTCTCGCCCGTCTTCGAGGGCGCGCTGGGCGCGGGGCCGTTCGACGGCTTGGCCGATGGCGTGCTGGCCGTGGTCAACGGTCGAGGCGACACGCGGTTTGAGCTTGCCGCCGGTCTGACCCGCACTGTGGCGCTGCGCTTCGTCGCCGCCGCCAGCGAGACGGCTCACGCCGCGCGGCTGTCGATCGAGGTGGGCGAGGGTGCGCGCCTGGTCCTGCTCGAAAGCTACGAGGGGCAAGGCGCGGGCTATGTGGTCGAGGCCGATATCGATATCCGGCTGGCCAAAGGGGCGTCGCTTGAACGGATCGTGCTGGCTGCCGATGCCGCCGATGCAGTGTCGATCAGTCAGGCCGAGGTCACGCTCTCGCCCGGCGCTTCGCTCGCACAGACCGTGCTAACCACCGGCGCCAAACGTCAGCGTCTTGAGACCCGCGTCGCGCATCCTGGCGCCCATGCCTCGGTGCGGCTTGATGGCGTGTATCTGGTCGCCGGCCAGCGGCATGCCGACATCACCACCGTCGTCACCCATGGTGGCGTGGACGGCACGACAAGCCAGTTGATCAAGGGCGTTGTGTCCGATCAGGGCAGGGGTGTTTTCCAGGGGCGCATCGTCGTGGAAGAAGGCGCGGACCAGACCGACGCGCGGATGGGCCATCACGCTCTGCTGCTCAGCGACCGCGCCGAAGTCGACGCGAAGCCCGAACTGCTGATCTTCGCCGACGACGTCTCCTGCGCCCACGGCAACACCGTGGGCTCGCTGGACGATGACGCGCTGTTCTACGCCCGCCAGCGTGGCATTCCCGAGTTGGCCGCCAAGGCCATGCTGACGGAAGCCTTCATCGGCGAGGTGATTGACCGCATCGGCCATGAGGGCGCGCGCGACGTCGCCCGCGCCTGGGCGGCGGGACGGCTGGGTGTGGGCTAATGGCCTTCGACGCCGAAGCGGCCCGCGCGCAGTTTCCGATCCTGTCGCGGCAGGTGAACGGCAAGCCGCTGGTCTATCTGGACTCGGCCGCCTCGGCTCAAAAGCCCCGCGCGGTGATCGACGCCATGGTCCATTCCATGGAACATTCGTACGCCAACGTGCACCGGGGTCTCCACACGCTCGCCAACGAAACCACGGAAGCCTATGAAAAGGCCCGTCAATCCGCCGCCCGGCTGATCAACGCGGCGGAGACGGAAGTGGTCTTCACCAAGGGGGCTACGGAGGCCATCAACCTGGTCGCCTCGGGCCTGGGCCAGAGCCTGAAGGCCGGCGACGAGATCGTGATCTCGCAGATGGAGCACCACGCCAACATCATTCCCTGGCACTTCCTGCGCGAGCGGCAGGGGATCGTGCTGCGCTTTATCCCGGTCACCGACGATGGGCGGCTGGATATGGAGGCGTTCAAGGGCCTGCTGAACGACAGGACGAAGGTCGTTGCGGTCAGCCACATGTCCAACGTCCTGGGCACGGTCAACGACGTGGCGGAGATCATCCGCCAGGCCCATGCGGCGGGGGCGATCACCCTGGTCGACGGCTGCCAGGCCATCGTCCACCAGGCGGTGGATGTGAAGGCGCTGGACGCCGACTTCTACGTCTTCTCCGGCCACAAGCTCTATGGCCCCACCGGCATCGGCATCCTCTATGGCAAGGCCGAGCGCCTGGCCGCCCTGCCGCCGTATCAGGGCGGGGGCGAGATGATCGGATCGGTATCGCTGGAAACCATCACCTATGCCGACCCGCCGCACCGTTTCGAGGCCGGCACGCCGCCGATCCTGGAGGCGATCGGGCTGGGCGCCGCCATCGACTGGCTGGCGCAGTATGACCGCGCCGCGATTTCAGCCCACGAACACGCGCTTTATGAGCGTGCCCGCGAGCGCCTGTCCGGCCACAACTGGCTGCGCGAGATCGGCACGGCGCCGGGGAAGGGGGCCATCCTCTCCTTCACCGTCGAAGGCGCCCACGCCCACGATATCGCCCAGTTGCTGGACCGCTATGGCGTCGCGGTGCGCGCCGGGACCCATTGCGCGGAGCCTTTGATGAAGCGCTTTGGCATAACCTCAAGCGCGCGGGCTTCCTTCGCCCTATATAACACGCAGGCCGACGCCGACGCCTTTGCCGACGCGCTGGTCAAGGCGCACGGTTTCTTCGCCTGACGAATGGTAGATTGACGAGCATGGACGACGCAGCTTCCGCCCCGACCGAGATTGCCGCCACGCCGCTGACGCAGGCGGAACTCGACCGGCTGACCGACCAGCTGGTCGAGCAGTTGAAGACAGTGTTCGACCCGGAAATCCCGGTCGACATCTATGAGCTGGGGCTAATCTACAAGGTCGACGTTTCCGACACCAAGGACGTGGCCATCGACATGACGCTGACCGCGCCGGGCTGCCCGGTGGCCGGCGAGATGCCGGGCTGGGTTCAGGACGCGATCATGGCCGTTCCCGGCATCAAGTCCTGTCACGTGGACCTGGTGTTCGAGCCGCCGTGGGACCCGTCGCGGATGTCGGACGAAGCCAAATTGCAGCTGAATATGTTCTAGCCCAATGGAAACCTCAGTCGTCACCCCCCGTGTCCGCCGTCCCCGTCCCAAGGTCGTGACCCTCAGCGACGCCGCCGCCGAGCGCGTGCGCGAGATCATGGACAAGGCCGAACAGCCCTATGCGGGACTGCGCGTGGGCGTGAAGAACGGCGGCTGCGCGGGCCAGGAGTATGTCCTGGAATATGCCGCCAAGGCCGACCCGCTGGACGAGGTGGTCGAGGACCACGGCGTCACCATCCTGATCGAACCCAAGGCCATCCTGTTCCTGATCGGCACCACCATCGACTACGAGACCACCCGGCTGTCGTCGAAGTTCGTGTTCCGCAATCCCAACGAGACCGACGCCTGCGGCTGCGGCGAGAGCGTGACCATCATTCCGGCAGCCGCCGCCGATTAGAGCCAAGTCCATTCACACTGGATCATGGCCTCCCTCTCCACCCCGCTCTTCCCCGCGCAGGCGGGGATCCAAGCTGGATCTGGGGGAGAGGCGCGGCCGAAGGCGCCAGACGCAGCGTCCGGCAGAGACATCCAGGACAATCCCGAAAGCCGCCTGGATCCCCGCCTGCGCGGGGAAGAGCGGAACCTTGAATCAATATGAGCGGACTACGCTCTAGGCCGCGATCAAAGCCAAAAACCCCCGCAACGCCTTACGCCGTCCCGAATATTGCACTGCGGCGTGACGCCCCAAACCGGGGTCTATTCGGCGAAAATTAAGCCAGCGGGTCCAGGTTACGGCCTTGCCGCCAAGGTAGCGCTTTCCGCGTTGCATGGAACGCCGGGTCAGCGCCCGCCGTATCGGTGCGAGGACAGGCCGTTGCAGGTCAAGGATCGTTCGGTTCGGCGGCTCACCGCCCTGCAGACGTCGGCATCGACGGCGCGGGTGCTGAACCTCAACCTGACCCAATCCAAGGGCGACCCGGAACTCCAGCGCGCGCCCTTCTTCAAACACCCCGGCCTCAACCGCTCCATCATCGTCAAGCACCGGCTGCGCCCCAACGAATATGAGGCCTTCAACAGCCCCCGGCCCAACGCCACCAAGGTGCTGATCCCGATCGATTCCCGCGATCTGAAGCTGGGCGCCCACTACTTCTTCGTGGGCCAGAAGGATTTCGACGCGGTCACGGCCCACGCCTTCGGCGGCGCGTTGAAGGCCGGCGAGCCGGATCGACAGCTGCTGGATCTGATCGACGTGCTGCCGTCGCTGGATCCCTTCCTGCTGCGCGAGCACTTGAAGCGCCACGGTCACGAACCGGCGCGCGCCTATTTCAACATCTCCGACGCCGACACCCAGCGGATGTTCGACTTCGTCCAGGGCGAGATCGGCCAGCTGGTGCAGCTGTCGCTCAACAGCGAGTACGGCGCCCAGGCCCAGGCGGCCAAGCTGGTGACCAAGCTGCTGTCCAATTCGCCCGATGCCGATCTTGGCCCGCTGCGCGAAACCCTGCGTCTGAACGACCAGGAGTATCAGGACGGCATCTTCTCCTGGCGCGGCTTCCTCTACTACAAATGGCTGATGACCGACCTGATGCAGGACGTCGGGCGGGTCATGGTCGACATCGAAGACCTGCAGCCGCGCGGGCCGCGCGATCCGGAATCCACGGCCTATATAGGCCCCGCCAAGATCCGCATCCAAAAGGCGATCCAGCGCTGCTGCGACGGTGTCGGGCGGCTGTTGGGGACCTACGACGTGGCCTACGAGTCCCTGACCAAACAGGGCAATCCCTCCGCCTTCCGCACCTTCCTGTTGTCGGCCCCCAACATGTTCACCCAGCTGGGCGAGCAACTGGGCGCGGTCCAGCATGTGGTCAGCTTCTGGGGCTACCGCTTCGCGCGCGGCATGCCGAAGATGATCAGCCCCGAAGAGCTGATGGATATCTACCTCGACTTCGAAGACAGCATGTCCTTCACCCAGTTCGCCGGCGAATACCGCGCCGCCTAACTTTTCAGGGCCAGGGCCTCGACCACCTCGCTCATCGTCGGCCCTATGTCGTCGTGCACGACGAGGTCGGCATAGACGTCCTGGTCGGTGGCCTGGCGGTTGACGATGGCCAGTTTCGCGCCATTGCGCTTGGCCATCAGCGGGAAGCCCGCCGCCGGATAGACCACCAGCGACGAGCCCAGCACCAGCATCAGGTCGCAGCCCAGGGTCTCGTCCTCCGCCCGCATCATCGGCTCCGGCGGCATCGGCTGGCCGAAGGAGATGGTGGCGGTCTTCACCAGGCCCGCGCATTCGCGGCAGTGGGGAATTTCGCCCGTGCCCAGGAAGCTCTGCTTCAGCACCGGGAGCTCGTGGCGCAGGCCGCATTCCAGGCAGGTGGCGTAGCTGGCGTTGCCGTGCAGCTCGATCACCTGGTGATCGGGCAGGCCGCTGTCCTGGTGCAGGTTGTCGACATTCTGGGTGATGACGCTGGAGGCCTTGCCGGAACCGACCAGCCGCGCCACCGCGTGGTGGCCGTCGTTGGGCTGGCGGCCCGTCCAGCCGGCGGTCCCGGCGAAGGTCCGGGTCCAGGCCTCGCGCCGCTTGTCCTCGCTGCGCACGAAGTCGTCGAAATAGATCGGCTTCATCCTGCTCCACACCCCGCCGGGGCTGCGGAAATCGGGGATGCCGGATTCGGTGGAGATGCCCGCGCCGGTGAAGAACACCACCCGCCGGGCGTCATCGATCAGTCGGGCCAGGCGATCACGGTCGGTCATGAGCCTAGTCAAGCACCGCGGGCGGCCGGCGCCAACCGGGGTTCCCGCCGCAGGGGAGGGGTGGGGCTGTCGGCGCGCAGTGCGTCACCGTTTCGGCCCATCTGACGGCCCTTAGGCAACGGCAGCGCTTGATGCGCGTTGATGGCGCGAACCCTTTTCGGAGCTTCCATGCGTCCCCTGATCATCCTGTCTCTCGCCGCCGCTCTGGGATTGGGGGCCGCGGCGCTGCCCGCCGCCGCCTCGCCCGTGGACCAGGCCTTCGGCAACACCATCATCTCCACCTATCCCGACGGTCGCACCGCGCGGCTTTGGCTGCACGCCGACGGCAGCTATTCGGCCAAGGGGCGCCGCGGCGATCCGTCCAGCGGACGCTGGAGCATCAAGGGCGCCAAGGTTTGCCTAAAGCAGCAGAAGCCCTTCGGCGCGCCCTTCACCTACTGCACCCCATTCGGCGCGGCCAAGGTCGGCGCCAGCTGGCAGGGCAAGGCGGTGACGGGTGAGCGCATCACCATCCGCATGGTTAAGGGGCAGGGCTAGGCCGCCTCGGCCACCAGAGCCGCCTTCTTCACCTCGTCCGGATTGGCGACCAGTAGCGAGGGCCTGACCGGCTCGCCCTTGGCCTGGGCGATCAACTCCTGGCTGCGGGCCTCGACCACGGCTTCCAGCTGAGCCAGGAAGGCGTCCTTGGTCAGGCCGGGCTGGATGGGGTCCAGGAATTCGACCGTCGCCACGCCCGGCTTCTTGGCGAAATCCATCTGCTGCCAGAAGCAGCCGAGGTTGGTGGCTACCGGCACCACGGGCAGGTTGAAGTCGCGGGCCATGTGATAGACGCCGGTGCGGTAGCGGAAATGCTCGCCCGGCTTGGCCAGGTGGCCCTCCGGATAGATCAGGATGCGCCGGCCCTCGGCATTGGCCTGGGCGGCGGAGCGGCTGAGCGCGCGGCGCGCTTCGGGCCCGCCGCAGTTGTCGACCACGATGGCGCCGAATTTGCGCAGGATGCCCTTCAGCAGCGGGATCTTCTCCAACTGGTTGTTGGTCACGAAGGACAGGTTCTCGACGTGGGCGAACATCACGAAGCCGTCGCCCCAGCTGTGGTGTTTGGCGGCGATGATGAAGGCGCCTGGCGGTAGCCGCTCCTTGCCCTTCACCTCCACCTTGATGCCGGCGATCCAGTGCATCGCCCACAGCATGCGCCAGGTGTAGAGGCGCAACGCGAAGGCCATGGGCTTGCGGCCGGGCAGCATGGAGAGGATGGCGACCAGGCTGGCGTAGAAGGCCGACAACACCCAGTAGGCGATGGAGAACAGGAAACTGCGCATGGCGCGTTCAGTCCTTTGAGTAGGCTTTGGGTTAGCGGGCGAAGAGGATGGCCTGGACGGCGGCGGCCATGATGGGCGCATGGGACGAAAGCTTGTCCTCGCCGAAGCGGCCGTAGGCGCGGTTCTGCGCGACCTGGGAAATGGCGCCGATAGCCATGGCGGCCAGCAGGCGCCAATCGCCGGGCGGCAGTTCGCGGTTGCGCATGGCGTGCTTGATGACGATCTCGGCGGTAGAGACCGGATCGCGGCCGTCTTCCTGGTAGTAGGGCAGGAAGCGGTGGATATGCAGCAGGTGGAAGGAGAACAGCAGCCAGTCCTCGTCGGCGACCTCGCAATAGGCGCGGACGATAGCGCTGACCTTGTCGCGGATTCCCGCGGCCTTGCCGGCCTCTTCGCGGATTAGGGTCGACAGCCGTCTGTGGACCCCCATGAACAGACTCACGGCAAGTTCATCCTTGCTGCGATAATGTCTGTAGAGGGCTCCCTCCGAGACCTGCGCCTGCTGGGCGATAAGCTTGGTGGTCGAGGCGTCGAAGCCCTCCCGGACAAAGACCTCGAGGGCGGCGCGCTCGATACGGGGTTTCAGGGTCGGGGCGGTGCGGGTCATGAAGATACCCTAGCAGGCATGCGGAATAATGCAAGTGAGTATTCACTCACGTAATTGGCTTGCGAACTATTCGCGGCAAAGCCGTCTGCCGTCAGGGGGAGACTCCACGACCGACCTGCTGCGCGAGACGCTTTGACTAGCGGACCTTGACCATCCGCTTGCCGATGTTGTCGCCGGCCAGCAGGCCGACGAGGGCGGTGGGCAGGTATTCGAAGCCGTCGATGATGTCCTCGCGGACTTTCAGGCTGCCGTCGGCGACCCAGCCTTGCAGGTCGGCCATGGCCTTGGCGTTGTGTTCGGCGAAGTCGCTGACGATGAAGCCGCGCATGACCAGGCGTTTGGTGACGATCAGGCCCGGGATGCCGCGCGGGCCGTGGGACGGCGCGGCGCCGTCATACTGGGAAACCGCGCCGCAGCAGGCGATGCGGCCGTGGGTGTTCATGTTGAAGAGGGCGGCTTCGAGGATCTCGCCGCCGACGTTGTCGAAATAGACGTCGATGCCGTCGGGGCAGGCGGCCTTCAGCTGGCGGCGCGTGTCGCCGGCCTTGTAGTCGACGGCCTCGTCGAAGCCCAGCTCCCTGACCAGCAGGGCGCATTTGACGGGGCCGCCGGCGATGCCCACGGTCCGGCAACCCTTAATTTTCGCGATCTGGCCGACGAGGGAGCCCACCGAGCCGGCGGCCGCGGAGACCACCACCGTCTCGCCGGCCTTGGGCAGGCCGCACTCGAGCAGGCCGAAGTAGGCGGTGAGGCCCGCCACGCCATAGACGCTGAGCAGATGGGGCAGGGGTTCGATGCGGGGCAGCTTAGTCAGGTGTTTGCCCTTCACGGCGGCATAGTCCTGCCAGCCGGTGTCGGCGAAGACCAGGTCGCCGGGGGCGAGGTTGGCAGCCTTGCTCTCGACCACCTCGGCCAGGGCCCCGCCGGCCATGACGTCGCCGGCGTTGATGGCGGCGCGGTAGGTGGCGCCCTGCATCCAGGCGCGGTTGGCGGCGTCGAGGGAGACATAGAGGGTGCGCAGCAGCACCTCGCCGTCGGCGGGGGAGGGAATAGACCCTTCCGTCGCTCTGAAGTTGGCGGGCGTGAGCTTGCCCTGGGGCAGTTCGGCCAGGACGATCTGGCGATTGATGTCGGCCATGGCGGCGTCTCCCGAAGTGTTCTTGTTCCCGCGATCTTGCGCCATTCGGGAGCCGACAGCAAAAGGCCCGCCTCCTTTCGGAAGCGGGCCCCAGCCTGTTGAGTTCGGGCGGCTTCCTACGGGTGGAAGTCGTCGGCCGAGAGGACGGGTCCGCCCAGCAGCTTGATCGCGAAGTCGGCCACGCCGTTACCGTCGGTATCGCCGTAGACGATGGTCGTGCCGTTGGCCGTCTGGTAGCGCAGCTCGCCGGCGTGGTGGCTGAAGTTCGCCGTGCCGATGAAGCTGAAGGCGTCGTCGGCGCCGGTCGTGGTGTTGGCGTCGATGGCGCTCAGGTCGATGTAGTCGCCCTGGGCGTGACTGAAGTCGGCGATGGTGTCGGCGCCCGTGGTCAGGCTCTCCGCCGTCGAGTTGAAGACGAAGGCGTCCGCACCGAGGCCACCGGTGAGCGTGTCGGCGCCGTTGCCGCCGACCAGGACGTCGTTACCCGCACCGCCGTTGAGCTTATCGTTGCCGTCCATGCCGTAGAAGGTGTCGGCGCCGCCGCTGCCCGTCATGATGTTGATCAGGGCGTTGCCCGTACCGGTGAAGTCGCCCGAACCGGCGTTGGTCAGGTTCTCGACGTTGTCGCCGAGGGTATAGCTGACCGAGGTGGCCATGACGGTGTCGCCACCGGCGCCCACGCCTTCGGTGATCACGTCGCCGGCGTCGTCGACGTAGTAGGTGTCGTCGCCGATGCCGCCGTCCATGGTGTCGGCGCCCGCGCCGCCGTCAAGGATGTCCTTGCCGTCGCCGCCGACCAGGCTGTCGATGCCCGCGCCGCCATAGAGGGTGTCGTTGCCGACGCCGCCGTCCAGCAGGTCGGCGCCGTCGCCACCGTCGAGGGTGTCGTTGTTGCCGCCGCCGTAGAGGCTGTCACCGCCCAGGCCACCGGTCAGCAGGTTGACCGCGCTGTTGCCGGTGATGGTGTCGTTGAAGTCCGAACCCGTGACGTTCTCGAAGTTCTTCACGGTGTCGATGCCGGCGCCCACGGTGTTCTGGGCCACGACGATGGTGAGGTCCACGCTCACCGCCGAGCCGGCGCTGGCGTAGGTGACGGTGTCGATGCCGCCGGCCCCATCCATGATGTCATTGCCGAGGCCGCCGTCGATGACGTTGACGCCCGCATCGCCCGTCAGGGTGTCGTTGAAGGCCGACCCGATCAGGTTTTCGATGTTGCTGAGGGTGTCGGCGCCCGCGCCGAGGGTGTTCTGAGCGACCAGGGTCGCCAGGTTCACCTTCACGCCTGCCGTGGCGTCGCTGTAGTTGGCGGTGTCGATGCCGTTGCCGCCGTCCATGACGTCGTTGCCGAGGCCGCCGAACAGCATGTCGGCGTCGTCGCCACCGCTCAGGGTGTCGTTGTCCGCGCCACCGTACAGGGTGTCGGTTCCGGCGCCGCCATTGACGATGTCGTTGCCGGCGTCGCCGTAGAGGGTGTCGGCGCCCGCGTCGCCGTTGAGAGTGTCGCCGCCGTCGCCGCCGTGGATGACGTTGGCGCTGGTGTCGCCGCTCAGGGTGTCGGCGTAGGCCGAGCCCGTCAGGTTCTCGAAGCCGGACACAGTGTCCGTCCCGGCGCCGCCGGTCACCTGGGCCGCGCCGCTGGCGAGGCTGATGGTCACGCCGCCCGTGGCGTTGGCGTAGGACAGGGTGTCCACGCCCGCGCCGGCGGTCAGGGTGTTGTCGCCGCCGTTGCCGGAGATGGTGTCGTCGAAGTCGGTGCCGATGACGTTCTCGACGTTGCTGATCGTCTCCGTACCGCCGCCGCCGGTGTTCTGGGCGGAGGTGTTGTAGAGGTCGACCGTGACGCCCGAGAGGGCCGCCGCGTAGGTGGCGGTGTCGACGCCATTGCCGCCATCCAGGGTGTCGTCGCCCGGGCCGCCGTCGAGGATGTCGTCGCCGTCGTTGCCGTTCAGCGTGTCGTTGCCAAGGCCGCCCTTGAGGGTGTTGGCGCCGATGCTGCCGGTCAGGGTGTCGTTGAAGTCCGACCCGGTCAGGTTCTCAAACAGGCTGATGGTGTCGGTGCCGGCCGAGACGGTGTTCTGGGCCGTGGCAAGCGCCAGGCTGACCGTCACGCCGCCCGTGGCGTTGGCGTAGGAGAGGGTGTCCCCCGTGCCCGCGCCGCCGTTCAGCACGTTGTTGCCGGCGTCGCCCGACAGGGTGTCGTTGAAGGCCGAGCCGGTCAGGTTCTCAAAGCCGATCAGCGTGTCGATGCCGGCCCCGATGGTGTTCTGGGGCGTGCCCTGCAGGCTGAGGCTCACCGTCACCCCGGCCGCGGCCGAGGAGTAGCTGACGGTGTCGATCCCGCCGTCGCCGTTCAGCACGTTGTTGCCGGCGTTGCCTTGCAGGGTGTCGTTGAAAGCCGAACCGATCAGGTTCTCGACATTGGTGATGGTGTCGGTGCCGCCGCTGGTGTTGCCGGTGTTCTGGGGCGTGGTCAGCGACAGGTTGACGCTAACGCCGCCGAGGTTGGGGTTGGCCGCGACCTGAGCGTAGGTCACGGTGTCGATACCGTTGCCGCCGTTCATGATGTCGTTGCCGGTGTTGCCCCCGTCCAGCAGGTCGTTGCCGTCGCCGCCGTTCAGCGTGTCGTTGCCGCGCGAGCCGTTGAGGTAGTTGTCGTTGGCGTCGCCGGTCAGCACGTCGTTGAAGTTCGAACCGGTCAGGTTCTCGATGCTGACCAGGGTGTCGCTTCCGGCGCCGGTGTTCTGGGCCACGCCCTGCTGGTTGAGGTCGACCGTCACGGCGGTGGAGAAGAAGGAGAAGAGGGCCGTATCCGTGCCGTTGCCGCCGTCCATCCGATCATTGCCGGCGTCGCCGCGCAGGATGTCGTTGCCGTCGCCGCCGTAGAGGTTGTCGTCGCCCAGATCGCCGTAGACCGTGTCGTTGCCGGCATCGCCATAGACGGTGTCGTTGCCTGACCCGCCGCCCGCCTGGTCGGCGCCGTCGCCGCCGTAGATGGTGTCGTTGCCGGCCGCGCCGTCGATCAGGTCGTCGCCGCCCTGGCCGAGGATCAGGTTGTTGCCGTCACCCGCGGTGATCGTGTCGCCGAAGTGGGTGCCGTACAGCTGGTCGATGACGGTGTTGGTGATCGACAGCGTCTTGGCTGCGGTGATCGCCTGGTCGGCCTGGATCAGGCCGGCGCCGGTGACGTTGTCGTAGCCGATATCGGCGCCGACGGTGTCGGGGTTGTCCATGTCACGCGCGGTGTCGAACAGCAGCGCGAAGATGTCGTCGTTGGTCAGTTGCGAGTTGGCCGACAGCATCAGGATCGCGGTGGCCGCCGCATCGGGAGCCGCCGCGGAGGTGCCGAAGAAGTTCCAGTAGCCGGTGGAGTCGTTGTCCGCGCCGCCGAAGAAGGTGGTGTCGCCGCCGTCGACGGCCGTGAACGCAATGGCGCCGGTGACGACCGGGGTGGCCAGCCGGTTGCCGGCATCGTCGAAGAAGTGGATCGAGGGGCCGCCGGACGAATAGGTTTCCACCTGAGGCGGCGAAGTGCCGTAGGCGGGGGTCGAGCGGTAGTCGGCCGCACCGATGGCCATGGCGCCTTCGGCCGAGTTGTGGCCGTACATGGTGCCGTCGTTGATGTTGGAGGCCGTGGTCGACAGCGGCGCGGAGAAGGAGATGATCTTCAGGTCGCTCGGCAGCACGCCCGAATAGGAGCCGACGCGCAGGTAGTAGGTGGTGCCGGCGACACCGGTGAACTGGATGCCTTCCGACGATTCGCCCGAGGTGATGTTGTCATCGGCCGAGTAGGCGCGCAGCGTCGCGCCCGTAACGTTGGTGATGAAGAAGTCGAGGTCGCTGGCCGAGCCGGCGCCGCCGGCCGAGGCGTTGGGCTGGTCCCATTGCAGGATGAAGATGTCGCCGGCGCCGGTCGCCGTGAAGGTCAGGTAGGTCTGACCGGGGGCGAATTGCATCATGTGTTCGTGGAAGGTGTTGTTACCCGCCGCGCCCGTCAGCACGCCGCCGTCGACAAACGCGCCTTCCCAGCCTTCCACGCCCTGGTTGCCGGCCGAGCTCATGTAGGTGACGCCGGCCGCGGCGACCGTGTTGACGGCCTGGGCGATGACGCCGTTCTGGAAGGCGGGTTCGAAATAGTACTGCAGGTCGTCGACGATGACCTTCGCGCCGGCGTTGGCCAGGGCGATGATGTTGTTGGCGAAGCCCGCTTCACCCAGGTTGCCGGTGGCGAACATGACCTGCGCGCCCGGCGCGATGTCATGCACCAGCTGGGCCATGCCGCGGCCTTCGTCGGTGCCGTGAGTGGCGGTGCCACGCACGCCATAGTCCTGCAGGACGACGGTGTCGGCGCCCAGGTCGCCGCTGGCGATGTTGGTGGCCATGGTGTCGGGCAGGCCGTTGGCGCCGTTCACGGTGGCGGTGTCGAAGCTGTCGGAAATGACGCCGATCTTCAGGCCCGTGCCGTCGATGCCGAAGGTCGCGCGGGCCGTGTCGTCATGCTGGGCGTGGTCAGCTTGCGTGGTCACGAGACCGGCGCTGGCGGAGGTGGCGTCCTGGCGCGCGAAGCGCAGGTTGTCGACGTCCAGCAGAGCGCCCAGTTGCGAAACCGCGATCCAGCCAGAGACCAGGCCGCCGTAGGTGGAGCCGCCCTGGATGCCCAGCGCGTTCAGTTCGGCCAGCAGGGACGCGCCGTTGCCGTCCTTGGCGGTGGCGTCGATCAGCACATACTGACCATTGGGATCGCCGGGGGCGCCGTTCGTGGCCTGCGTCAGCGAGCCGGTGAAGCTTTCCACGCCGATCGTGCCGAAGGTGGCGGCGGCGTTGGCGTCGGTGGAGAGGTAGAGCGACGCCAGGCGGGTGTCGAATGCGCTGAGCGCGGTGCCGCGGATCGACGTCAAGGAGACGGACGCGCCGCCGTCTTCGATTTCTTCAGACATATTGAATCCCCCAAGCCTTTGGCGCGATGCCCACGGGCCCGCGCGTACAAAATCTTCGATTTGCCGATAAAGTTACCGGATCGTAACTGACGCTAGACCGGCAAAATGCGCGCGTGAAGATGCTATTTTGGGGTCTGCACGGTGCAATAGTGCCGCTTCGGCGCAAAAATCTTTCGCTGCAGCGCAGCAATCATCCCAAAAAGCGCAAGCTATTCAATGTGGGCGCCGCCGTCGACGCGAGGTCATTTCGCCTGGAAGGCGAGTGATGTGTGAAAACTTGGCAGGGACAAAATGAATACTTTTTCGGCGGAACGCGATCTTTGGGACCGCGCAGTCGGCGCAACGCCCTGGGTCGGCCGCCGCACACCACTGAACCCGTTCCGGCGCCGTCGCGTCAGGGATGAAAATCCGTGGCCGAGAGTGTGCTGACGCCCGTCAGGCGAACCACCAGATCCGCCAGCCCGTCGCCGTCCACATCGCCCTGAAGGGTCGCGGTCCCGCCGGACACCACGTAGCGCAGTTCGCCGGCCGCATGGCTGAAGGCCGCCGTGCCGATGAAGGCGAAGGCCTGGTCGCCCGCCACGACGCTATTGGCGTCCACGCCGGCCAGGTCGAGGACATCGCCCTGAGCGCTGCTGAAATCGGCGATGGTGTCGAACACCGTCGCGGTCGAATTGTCGACGCCCGTGTAGAGGAAGGTGTCCGCGCCCGCGCCACCGGTGAGCAGGTCGGCCCCGACTCCGCCGTTGAGGACATCGTTGCCCGCGCCGCCGTTCAGCTTGTCGGCGCCGTCGAGGCCCGCAAGCGTGTCGGCGCCGCCGCCGCCGGTGATGGTGTTGGCCGAGGCATTGCCGGTCCCGACGAAGGCCGTCGAGCCGGTGTAGGACAGGATTTCCACCTCGCTGGACAGGGTCCAGGCGGCCAGGCCGGTCTTGACGGTGTCGGCGCCGCCGCCGGCCGCTTCGATGACCACGTCGCCGGCGCTTTCGACCGTATAGGTGTCGTCGCCCGCGCCACCGACCATGGTGTCGGCGCCCGCGCCGCCATCGAGGGTGTCCTTGCCGTCGCCGCCGTAAAGGGTGTCGGCGCCCGCCAGGCCGGTCAGCTTGTCGTCGCCGTCCATGCCGTAGAGGGTGTCGTTCCCCAGGCCGCCGGTGATGGTGTTGGCGGCGGCATTGCCGGTTCCGGTGAAGTCTCCCGAGCCCGAGAAGCTGAGGGTCTCGATCTCGTCGGACAGGGTGTAGGCGGCAGAACTGGCCTTGACGGTGTCCACGCCGCCGCCGGCCGCTTCGACGATCACATCGGCGCTTGAGTCCGCGGTATAGACGTCGTTGCCCGCGCCACCGTCCATGACGTCGTCGCCCGCCCCGCCGTCCAGCGTATCCGCGCCGTCGCCGCCATAGAGGTGATCCGCGCCGAGGCCGCCATAGAGCTTGTCGTCGCCCGCTATGCCCGAGAGGGCGTCGGCGCCGCCGCCGCCGGTGATGGTGTTGGCCAGGTCGTTGCCCGCGCCCGTGAAGCCTCCCGCGCCCACATAGGTGAGGATCTCCACCTCCGCGCTCAGCACATAGCTGGCGGCGGTGGCCTTGACGGTGTCGGTCCCGCCGCCGGCCGCCTCGATGACCACGTCGGCGGCGTTGTCGACCAGGAAGACGTCCGTCCCCGCGCCGCCGTCCATCACGTCCGCGCCCATGCCGCCGTCGAGGGTGTCATTGCCCGCGCCGCCGATCAGGACATTGACGCCGGCGTCGCCGGTCAGGGTGTCGTTGAAGTCCGAGCCGGTGATGTTTTCGACGCCGGTGACGATATCCGTGCCCGACCCCCCGGTGACCTGGCCCGTGACCAGGGCCAGGCTCAGCTTCACGGCTGCGGTCGCATCCGAATAGACCGCCGTGTCGATGCCCGCGCCGCCGTTCAGGGTATCGCTGCCCGCGCCGCCGTTCAGCAGGTCATTGCCGTTGCCGCCGTTCAGGATGTCGTTGCCGGCCAGGCCGTTCAGCGTGTCGTCGCCGGTCGTTCCGGTGAGGGTGTCGTTACCGGGCGTGCCCGTGAGCGGCGCGCTGCCTTCGTCCGCGCCGTTGATGGTGATGGTCACCAGGCGCGTGTCGACGCCCCCCAGGCCGTCGTCGACCTTCACCGTATAGGTCTCGGTGGGGTGGTCGGCCGCGGTCAGCACCTGGGCCGCGGCGTTGTTCAGGGTATAGGTCCACAGGCCGGCGCTGTTCACGCCGAAGCTGCCATAGGTCCCGGTGGCGGATCCCACGATGCTCCAGGCGGCCGTCGCGGCGGCGTCCGGGTCGTTGGCGACGAGCTGGCCGGAGACCGTCAGGGCGGCGTCCTCGGTGACCTGGCCGACGACAGGCCCCGACAGCAGGGGCGCGTCGTTGGTGTTGGCGACGCCCAGGCTGAAGACGCTCGAGACGCTGGCCGAGGCGCTGTCGGTGGCGGTGACCTTGATCGACAGGCTGCCCACATCGCCGTTGGCCGGCGTGCCGGAGAAGCTGTGGGTGGCGGCGTTGAAGCTCAACCAGGTGGGCAGGGCCGCGCCGCTGGCCAGGGTGGCCGAATAGGTCAGGGTGTCGCCGACGTCGGCGTCGGCGAAGGTGTTGGCGGGCACGGTGAAGCCGAAGGCCGCGTCCTCGCTGGCTGTTTGGGCGGTGAGAGGGTTGGCCACCGTGGGCGCATGGTTGGAGGGCGCGGAGACGGCGATGTCAAAGATGTCGGAGGCGCTGGCCGCACCACCATCGGTGGCGATCACCTTGATCGAGACCGTGCCGACGTTGCCGGCGCCGGGCGTGCCCGAGAAGCTATGGGTGGCCGCGTTGAAGCTTAGCCAGCCAGGCAAGGCCGCGCCGTTGGCCAGGGTGGCGGAATAGGTCAGCGTGTCGCCGACATCCACGTCCGCGAAGCTGTTGGCCGGGACCAGGAAGCTGAAGGCGGTATTGGTGGTGGCGCTCTGGTCGGCCAGGGCATGGGCCAGGGTGGGCGCGTCGTTGGTGTTGACCACGTTCAGGGCGAAGACGCTGGAAGCGCTGGCCGCGCCGCTGTCAGTCGCCGTGACCTTGACCGAGATCGCGCCGACGTCGCCGTTGGCGGGCGTGCCGGAGAAGCTGTGGGCGGCGGCATTGAAGGTGAGCCAGACGGGCAGGGCCGAACCATTGGCCAGCGTGGCCGTGTAGGTCAGGGTGTCGCCCACATCGACGTCGGCGAAGGTATTGGCCGGGACCGTGAAGCTGAACGCCGCATCCTCGTTGACGCTCTGGGGGGCGATGGCGTTGGCGAGCGTCGGCGCGTCATTGGTATTGGCGACGGTGATGTTGAAGAGGTCGGAGGCGCTTGCGGCGGCGCCGTCGGTGGCGGTGACCTTGACGGAGATGACGCCGACATTGGCGTTGAGCGGCGTGCCGGAGAAGGTTCTGGTGGCGGCGTTGAAGCTCAGCCAGGAGGGCAGGGCCGATCCGTTGGCCAGGGTGGCGGCGTAGGTCAGGCTGTCGCCGACGTCGACGTCGGCGAAGGCGTTCGCGGGAACGGTGAAGCTGAAGGCGGCGTCTTCGCTCGCGGCCTGGTCGGCCAGGGGCGTGGCGAGCGTGGGTGCGTCGTTGGTGTTGGCGACGGTGATGTCGAACACGTCGGAGACGCTGGCCGCGCCGGGATCGGTAGCGGTGACCTTGACCGAGATCACGCCGACGTCGCCGTTGGCGGGCGTGCCGGAGAAGGTGCGTGTCGCGGCGTTGAAGCTCAGCCACGTGGGCAGGGGAGCGCCGTTGGCCAGGGTGGCGCTCAGCGTCAGGGTGTCGCCCGCGTCCGGGTCGGCGAAGGTGTTGGCGGGGACGACGAAGCTGAAGGCCGCGTCCTCGCCGGCCGGCTGATCCAGAATGGCGTGGGCCACCACGGGCGCCTGATTGCCGCCGGCCGTGAGAACGAACAGGCCGTCGGAAAACTGGGCCTGCTCGATGGCCTTCAGGGTGTCGCTGCCGTTGGGCGAGCCGGCGCGGTTGTCGGTGACGGTGAAGCCACCGGCGACGGCGGTGATGGTGTAGTTGGCCCGGACGCCGGAGAAGACGGCGATGTCCGCGCCCAGGCCGCCGTCCAGGATGTCGTTGCCCGCGCCGCCGGTCAGGCGGTCGTTGCCGTCGAGGCCCAGGAGGGTGTTGGCGCCGGCCCCGGCGGTGATTGCGTCGTTCAGATGGGTGCCGGTGACGGTGGCCAGGTAGCTGTTGTTGATGGTCAGGGTCAGCGCCGCCGCCACCGCCGCGTCGGCCTGGATGAAGCCCGCGCCGCTGCCGGCGTCCACGCCGACGTCGAAGCCGGCGGTGTCGGGGTTGTCCATGTCGATGGCGGTGTCGCCCATCAGGGCGCGGATGTCGGCGGGGGTCAGCAGGGGATTGGCCTGCAGCATCAGGATGGCGGTGGCCGCCGCGTCGGGCGCGGCGGCCGAGGTGCCGAAGAAGTTTGGGCGGCCGTTGCCGTCGTTGTCGCCGCTGCCGAAGAAGCTGGTGTCGGAGCCGTCGGCGGCCACGAACTCGACCGCGCCCGCCACGACGCGGTTCGCCAGGCGGTTCCCGAGGTCGTCGAACAGGTGATAGGTCGGACCGCCGGAGGAGAAGTACTCCAGCTGCGGCGGGCTGACGCCGTAGGCGGGTGTGCCGCGGTAATCCGCTGCACCCACGGCGATCGCGCCCTCGGCGGCATTGTGACCGTAGGTGGTGCCGTCGTTGTAGTTGTAGGTGGTGGTGGCCAGCGGCGCGCTGAAGGAGACGACCTTCACATCGCCCGGGGTCGGGCCGTCGAACAGGCCGACGCGCAGGTAGTAGGTCGTGCCCGCCGTGCCCTTGAAGGTGATGGTTTCGACCGGGTCGCCGCCGAGGTTGTTGCTCTCCGACGACGCCAGGACCGTGCCCGCCGCGTTGGTAAGATAGAAGTCGACGTCGCTGGCGCTGCCCGCGCCGCCCGCCGAGGCGGCCGGCTGATCCCACTGCAGGGTGAAGACGTCGGATTTCCCGGTGGCCGTGAAGGTGAGGTAGTCCTGGCCCGGCCCGAAGGCGAGCATGCGGTCGCCGAAGAACTGGGACCCGCCGATGGCGCCGTCGTGCCAGACGCTCTCATAGCCCTCGAAGCCGGAATTGCCGGCCGAACTGAAGTAGGTCACCCCCTGGGCCGTGACCGTGTTGACCGCCTGGGCGATGACGCCGTTCTGGTAGGCGGGTTCATTGTAGTAGCGGACGTCGTCGACGATGACCTTGGCGCCGGCGTTGGCCAGGGCGAGGATGTTGTTGGCGAAGCCGGCCTGGCCGTTATAGGCGGTGGCGAAGACGATGGCCGCGCCGGGCGCCAGGTCGTGGATCAGCTGGGCCATGCCGCGGCCTTCGTCGGTGCCGCTCGCCTGGTCCTGGAGGACGGTGGTGTTGGCGGGCAGGTCGCCCCGGGCGATGTCGATCGCCATGGTGTCGGCGGCGCCGTCGAAGCCATTGTGGCCGGGGGTGTTGAAGCTGTCGGACAGCACGCCGATCTTCAGGCCGGTTCCATCGACGCCATAGGTTGAGCGGGCAATGTCGTTGTGCTGGGCGACGTCGGCCTGGGCCGACACGGTCCCGGCGCTGGCGATCACCGCGTTCTCGTGGGCGAAGGCCAGGCTTGAGACCGCCATCATCGAACCGAGGGCGGAGACCGGCATCCAGCCCGAGGCCATGGCGCCGAAGGCCGAGCCGTTCATCAGGCCCAGCGCATTGAGCGAGTCGAGCAGGTCCTGGCCGGCGCCGTCCTTGGCCGTGGCGTCGATCAGCACATAGGTGACGCCGTTGCCGCCGTCCTGCACGGCGCCTGCGAACTGGGTCGCCATGGCCGCCGCCGCGGTCAGCGGCAGGCCGTTTCCCAGCCCCCCGATCCCCAATCCCAGGTCGTGGGCCGCGCCGGGCGTCTGGGACAGATAGAGCGCGCTGAGCTGGCTGTCGAAAACCGAGAACAGGCCGGCTTTCAGGCTGGTGATCTGCTCAAGTCTGATTTCATCTTTGGACACGGCAACCCCGCTCGACATGGACTCGACGCCGCTGAGCGCAAGCCCGGCGGCAACCTAGTCCGATTTCACGCCAAGAGAGATGAACGCCGGGCAAAGGGAGACGCGCCGCCGTCATCCCCCCGGATGCAGCCGCTAGATGGGCCAGGTCCGGCGTCGCGCCAACGCGACAGGACGTCGCGGCGTCGGCCTTAAAAGTATAAAAACTACAGTAGTTTAGCTTGACCCTAGCGGCCCGTGAAGGCGGCTGGACGCTTCTGCAGGAAGGCCGTGACGCCCTCGACGAAATCGTCGCTCTTGCCGGCGGTCCGTTGCGCCTGGCGCTCCGCGTGGAGCTGATCGATCCAGGCGGCGTCAAGACTTTGCCAGATGAGTCGGCGGATCGCGCCGAGCGATGCAGGGCCGGCGGCCAGTTCCTTGGCGATGGCCGTGGCGGTGGCCATCAGCTCCGCGTCGGGGACGCAGCGGTTGATCAGGCCCCAGTCCAGGGCCTTGGCGGCGGAGATCTTGTCGCCCAGCAGCGCCATCTCCATGGCCCGCGCGCGGCCGACCATGCGCGGCAGCAGGTAGGTCGAGCCGCCGTCCGGCACCAGGCCGATACGGCGGAAGGCCTGCAGGAAGTAGGCGCTCTCGCCGGCCACGATGATGTCGCCCAGCAGCGCCAGCGAACAGCCGACGCCGGCGGCCGCGCCGTTGACGGCGGTGACGATGGGCAGCGGATAGTCGCGCATGACGGTGACGAGGGGGTTGTAGACGCTTTCCAGCGCCGCGCCGGCGTCCGGCTTGCCGTCCACGTCGGCCTCGCGCGTCGTCGCGCCGCCGCCGGAGAGGTTGGCCCCGGAGCAGAAGCCTCGGCCTTCGCCGGTGAGGATGACCGCGCGGGCGGCGGGCTTGCCGATGGCGATGGACTTCAGCGCATGGGCCAGCTCGCCGGCCAGGTCGAGGCCGGCGGCGTTCATGGTGCCGGGATCGGACAGGGTGACGATGGCGACGCCGTCTTCAACGGCGACCTTGACCTTGGTGTAGTCCATGACGTCTCTCCCGGCGGCTCTTTGGATGAACCTTAAGCCGGGATAACGCGGGGGCAGGGAAGCGAAAAGTGCTCCCGAGGCCTATGCCGCGTTGGAGATGGCCTCGCCGTTGGTGACCCGGTTGCGGCCCGTGCGCTTGGAGGCGTAGAGGGCGGCGTCGGCGCGTTCCATGCAGTAGGTGCCGGCTTCGTTGGGACGGCGCAGGGCCATGCCGGCGGAGATGGTGACGGTGCCGAGATCCTCGTTGGTCGAGCGGCGCTTGAGCATGCGCGAGGAAACTTCTTCGCGGATCTCTTCCAGGCGCTCCTCCACCTGGGCGACGCTTTCGCCCGGGAAGATCATCGCGAACTCCTCGCCGCCGTAGCGGGCGGCGAAACGCGGCAGGGCGCCGATGCGGCCGATGACGCTGGCCACGTAGCGGATGACCTGGTCGCCGGTCTGGTGGCCCCAGGTGTCGTTGAAGCTCTTGAAGTGATCGATGTCGAGGACGGCCAGGCAGATGGTCGTGCCGTTCTGGTCAGACTCCGCGCAGGCGCGTTCCAACTCCTCGTCGAAGGCCTTGCGGTTGGCCAGGTTGGTCAGGCCGTCGGTGGTGGCGTCGCGGCGCACCTGCTCCAGGTGTTCGCGCAGGCGGGTGACCTCCTGGGAGCTTTCCGACAGGCGCTTTTCCAGCGAGCGGTTCTCGCGCTGGACGCGCTTGGTGGCCATGGCCAGGCCTTCGATCATCTTGCGCACGACCTCGCGGTCGGCGTCGGGGTTGAGGTCCTTGTGGGCGCCTTGGAGGGTCTGGCCATAGGCCTCGTTGGAGCGCTGGGCGGCCTGGATGGCGCGCGAGACGGACACGAGTTCCTTGCTCAGCTGGTCGCCGGCGTCGCGGATCTGGTCGTTCAAACGGGTCTTGGGCAGGAAGACGGAGGCCAGTTCTTCCGACAGGCTGTCGGTGAGCGGCTCGCCGATGGCGATCAGGCGCGACAATTCGCGCGCCAGCGGCCCCTCGGGATCGGCGACGAAATGGTTCCAGATTTCGAAATTCAGGGGCGTCGGCCACACCTGGTGGCGTTCCATCAGCTCCAGCGATTTGCGGGCGGTGTCGTAGGCCTGAGGCCCCCGCAGGACAGTTTCCACATCGACGGCCATAGGCGCTCCCCCGGCTCCGGCAGTCTCCCTTCTGGAGATGCCGGCTCGTAGCGTGACCATAGTGCGAAGAGTTCAAAGAAGGCGTTAAAGGACGTGGCGAAAGGCGGGTTTCGACATAACGCATGCCGATACCCGCCACATATATTGCTGATTTAAAGCAAATTGTTGCGGTTCTGAAGCAGAGGCGGAGCGCCCGTCTTGGCCGCGAAAGACGTTGGAGCATGACGTTGGGAGAGTGTTGCGGGCCGCCGTCCTCCCGGTCATTGTGAACGGCGTTAAGATGAGCCGGACGCGACCGGCCTGCTCTCGGGAGGAGCAAGACATGAACGCACCCGCCAACCTGGGCGCCCCGACAGCGCAAGACGGCGCTCACAGCGCCGCCATGCAGGATATCCTGAGCCGCCAGAAGGCCGCCCATCTGCGCGACGGGCCGCTGTCGGCGGACAAGCGGATCGAGTGGATCGACCGCTGCATCGGCCTGCTGGTGGACCATGCCCGCGAGATCGAGGACGCGCTGAATACCGACTTCGGCGCGCGCTCCAAGGAGGCGTCCAGCATCACCGACGTGGCCGGCTCGATCGGCCCGCTGAAGTACGCCAGGGAGAATCTGAAGACGTGGATGCGGCCGGAGAAGCGCAAGACCACGCCCGCGATCCTGGGCCTGTTCGGCGCCAAGGCCCAGCTGGTCTACCAGCCCAAGGGCGTGGTCGGGGTGATCAGCCCGTGGAACTTCCCCATCAACCTGACCATGGCCCCCCTGGCCGGTATCATCGCTGCGGGCAACCGGGCGATGATCAAGCCGTCGGAATTCACGCCGGTGACGTCGGACCTGATGGCGGCGATGTTCGCCAAGGTCTTCACCGACGAGGAGATCGCGGTCGTCGTGGGCGGGCCCGAGGTAGGCCAGGCCTTCGCGGGGCTGGCCTTCGACCACATGATCTTCACGGGCGCCACCTCGATCGCGCGCCATGTGATGCGCGCGGCGGCCGACAACCTGGTGCCGCTGACCCTGGAGTTGGGCGGCAAGAGCCCGGTGATCATCTCCAAGAGCGCCGACATGGCGATCACGGCCGGGCGGGTGATGAACGGCAAGACGCTGAACGCCGGCCAGATCTGCCTGGCGCCCGACTATGTGCTGCTGCCGGAAGCCGACGTGGGCTCGTTCGTCACCGAGGCCAAGGCGTCGGTGAAGCGGATGTTCCCGACCCTCAAGGACAACCCCGACTACACCGCCGTGGTCGCTCAGCGGCACTATGACCGGATCATGGGCTACATCGAGGACGCGCGGGCCAAGGGCGCCGAGATCGTCGACATGACGCCCGAGGGCGAGGATCTCAGCCAGCAGGAACACCGCAAGATCGCGCCCACCCTGATCCTCAACCCCACCGACGACATGAAGGTGATGCAGGAGGAGATCTTCGGGCCCGTGCTGCCGGTGAAGACCTACAAATCCGTCGATGAGGCCGTTGATTATGTGAACAGCCACGACCGGCCGCTGGGCCTCTATTGGTTCGGGACCGACGAGGCGGAAAAGGAGCGGGTGCTGGAGCGCACCACGTCAGGCGGGGTGACCATCAACGACGTCATCTTCCACGTGGCCCAGGAAGACCTGCCGTTCGGCGGCGTCGGCCCGTCCGGCATGGGCAGCTATCACGGCCACGACGGCTTCAAGGAATTCAGCCACAGGAAGTCGATCTACACCCAGGTGAAGAAGGACCTGGGCCCGATGCTGCAGCTGCGCCCGCCCTATGGCCCGGGCATCCGCAAGTATCTGGATAGCGTGCTGAAGCGCTAGGGGTCAGGGGCGCGCCAAAGGCGCGGCCCGCCGCCTTCAGGCCTTCGTCGCCTTTGGCGTCGATCGGGATATCGACCCTGACGCCGGCGCCCAACGGCTGGCCGTTTGGCCGGATGAGGATGCCGGTCTGGTTGATCAACAGCCACTTTTCCTGCGGCGCGGCGGGGATGGGCGTCAGGTCAAGATAGAAGGCCGTGGTCACCCCCCCTCGCACCTCAGCGGCGGCGACTCCGGCGATGCGGGCGCGGCCGTTGTCGGCCAGGGCCATGGCGAACGCCAGCGCGGCGCCGTTGGTCTCCGCGCCGATCAGCACGATCACCTGCGTTCCCGGCGGAAGCAGTGGCCTGTGCGCCTTGTCGACATGATCGCGTTCCATGCCTTCCCGTGTCCGCGTGCCTATCGCGAACGTCTTGCCACCGGGCAGGAAGAGGAAGGCCGCGGATGCCGCGTTGAAGACCAGGCCGCCGTCATTGCCCCTCAGGTCGATGATGAGGCGATCGGGCAGGGTGCGATCCGCGATGGCCAGGGCGATGGCGTCGTAGGCATCGCGCGAGGCGTCGGTCTTGAAGGTCGGAATGCGCAGCACGGCCGGCCCGTCCGAATCCAGGGTCAGCGTGGCGTCCAGGCCAGGGCGGGGGTCATCCCATCGGGGGCGGGACTCCGGCCAGGTATTGGACTCCGGCCTGATCAGGCGGAGATGGCGGCCTTCGGCGGCAAGCACGGCGTCGATCAAGTCCTCGACCGTGGCCGCCGGATTGCGCGCGCGCTCTGCTCTTAGGGCGGCCAATCCGGCGGCATTGAAGGTCTTGGGATCGAGGCGGGGATAGATGCCGCCGGACGCGACCTCCAGGGCCACAGCGCCTCGGGTCTCCCAGGCCTGGCGGGCGGGCTCGGGATCGGCGAACTCGGCGGCGAATAGCGGCTCAAAGGCCTGGGCAATCCGCAGGCCTTCGTTCGCTCCCGCGCCGGCGCGCGCCTCCACGGCGCCGGCGAGGCCGGTGCAGATCAACATCAAGGCGAGGAGCGTGGCTAAGGCGCGCATGGCGGGACGCTAGCACGTCCGCCCGCAGTCGGCAGCCGCCCGGCGTCTAGTCCTCGGCGACCGGTTTGGCGCGCGGGGGGGCCTGCATCAGGAAGGCCGGGGTGTCGGAGCCGAAGCCCTTCACGCGGCGGCCGTCGTCGTCGCGGTCCTCCACCGGGCGCACGCCGCCACGGCTGGAACGGTCGAGGCCATCGCCACGGCCGGGGTTCTCCGGTTCGCGGGCGGGGCGGCGTTCGTCGCGGCGGCCGCGATCGGCGCGGGGCGCCCGATCCCCACGGGGACGGTCTTCCCGGGGACGCTCTTCACGCGGGGCGCGGTCCTCATGGGGCGCACGTTCCTGGCGAGGGGCGCGCTCGGCGACAGGTTCCTCACGGGCTTCGCGGGGCGCTTCGGCAACCGCGTCGGCGGACGCTTCACGGGGCGCGCGGTCGCGATCACGGCCTCGGCCACGACCCCGGTCACGGCGCGGACGCTCCTCGCGGGGCGCGCCGTCTTCGGTGGCGGCGACGGGGGCAGGGGCGTCGGCGTCAGCCTCGGGCGCCACGACGGCGGCGGGCTTCTCGCGCGGTTCGGCGCGGGGCGGCGGGGCCTCGACGGCCTCCATGCCCATCACCGAGGTTTCGGAGGCCGGGCGGCCACGGCTGGGGCGGTCGCTCCTGGACCGCGAGGGCGAAGCGCCGCGTTCGCCACGGCCTCCGCGTTCGCCGCCGGCCGGACGGCGGTCGTCCTTGGCCAGGCTCCAGTCGAGGTCCAGCACCAGCTCTTCCGGCTTCTGGCCGATCAGCTTCAGCACCTTGTCCAGGTTGCGGTCGTCGCCGGCGGTGACCAGCATATAGGCGGTGCCCAGCTTGCCGGCCCGGCCGGTGCGGCCGATGCGGTGGACATAGTCGTCGGCGTGGTGGGGCACATCGAAGTTGAACACGTGGGAGACGTCCGGCACGTCCAGGCCGCGCGCGGCCACGTCGGAGGCGACGAGCAGCTTCAGCTCGCCCTTGCGGAAGTTCTCCAGCGTCTTCATGCGCGTCTGCTGGTCGAGGTCGCCGTGGATGGCGGCGGCGTCGAAGCCGTGCACGCGCAGCGACTTGGCGACGATGTCGACTTCCGACTTGCGGTTACAGAAGACGATGCCGTTGCGCACGTCCTCGCGCGCCACCAGGGCGCGCAGCGCCATGCGCTTGGCCGAAGGCGAGTTGACCGGCACGCGCACGATCACCTGGGTGATGGTCTCGGCGGTGGTGGCCGGACGCGTCGCCTCGATGCGGATGGGGTCGCGCAGGAACTGCTTGGTCAGCCGGGTGATTTCCGGCGGCATGGTGGCGGAGAAGAACAGCGTCTGCTTCTTCGGCGGGGTCAGTTTGAAGATGCGCTCGATGTCGGGAATGAAGCCCATGTCGAGCATGCGGTCGGCTTCATCGACGACCATGATCTGCACGCCGGTCATCAGCAGCTTGCCGCGCTCGAAATGGTCGAGCAGCCGGCCGGGGGTGGCGATCAGCACATCGACGCCGCGGTTAAGCTTGGCTTCCTGGTCGGAGAAGGACACGCCGCCGATCAGCAGAGCCCAGGTCAGCTTGGTGCCCTTGGCGTACTTCTCGAAGGACGAGGCGACCTGGTCGGCCAGCTCACGGGTCGGCGCGATGACCAGGGCGCGCGGCATGCGCGACTTGGCGCGGCCGGCTGACAGCCGGTCGATCATCGGCAGGGTGAAGGCCGCCGTCTTGCCGGTGCCGGTCTGGGCGATGCCCAGCACGTCCTGCCCGGCCAGGGCCACCGGGATGGCCTGCTCTTGAATGGGGGTGGCGGTGGTGTAACCGCTCGCGATGACCGCTTGAAGGGTCGTAGGGCTCAGGCCCAGATCGGAAAATTCAGTCATATCTCGCTGTGAACAAATTCCAGAGCCGCCCGGGTTGGGCGAACGGGCGGCGCGGATTCGCCAGACCTGCTCTGAATTGCGCCGATACATAGGCGCACCGTGCGGCAAGTCAACGTAAACCGGGCGCGGCGAAACGCGCCGAACGCTTGCCGATCAAGAGGTTGGGGCCGCCAAGTCAATGTTGGCCTTCACGCGCGAGCTATCAACGTCACGGTTTGCCCCGCCGCGCGTTAGATCGTCGGATATCCTGGAGCCCACATGACCCGATCCCTGCCTGCCTTCGTCCTTGCCGCGTCCCTGCTGGCCGGGTCCGCCCTTGCCGCCCCCGACCTGACGCCGGCCTTCAAGGGTACGATCGTCTCGACCTATCCCAGCGGCCGCTCCGCCAGGCTGTTCCTCAATCGCGACGGCACCTACACGGGCATCGGAGCCAAGGGCGCCCACTATGCCGGGACCTGGAAGCTGAAGGGGGAGAAGGTCTGCCTGAAGCAGACCAATCCGACGCCGTCGCTGTTCACCTTTTGCCAGTCGATCCCCAACGTCGGGCCGGGCGGGACCTGGGCGTCGAAGAGCCCCAAAGGCGAGCCGCTGAAGAACCGATTGGAGCCGGGGCGGTAAAGGCGCGCCCAACGCCACGTAAATGTTCTTGTATTGTTCTCGTTTGTGGTAACTCTGCGTTCGGTCGTTTGGCCGCAGTGGAGGACGGCCCGTGGCTCAGCCATCGCAAGACGAGCGCCAGCTGAGCCTTGATCTGCGCGGCGGCTATACCGCCGGCGCACCCCGCCGCCGGCGACGCAAGGGTGATCCGCCAGCCGGGCAGCGCGCCTTCTTCGCGCTCATGCCGGATGACCGGGACAGGCTGCGGATCGCGCCGGATATCCATTGTCTCTGCGATACCGCGGGCATCTTCAACGGACGCCGTCCTGACGAAATCTGGCACATCTCGCTGGCCGGGATCATGGCGGCGGATACCATTCCAGACAGCCTGTTCGAGCAGGCCGGCGAGCTGGTGAAGGCCGTCACCATGCCGGCCTTCGACGTCGCGTTCGATCGGATCGTGACGTTCGGAAAGGGCAGGGGCGGCGGCCCTCAGCCGGTCGTCCTGCTGGGCCAGGACGGCGTAATGGGCGTTCGGCTTTTGCAGCAGCAGATCGTTGACGCCCTGATGAGGGGCGCGGAGCCGAGGTCGGCGCGGACCTTCGAGCCCCACATGACGGTGGCCTACAGCCGCACCACGGTCGAGGAACGCGCGATCACGCCGATCCGCTGGCGGGCGGCGTCCCTGGTGCTGGTCCAGAGCTTCGTTGGGCAGACGCGATACGCCATCAGAGGGCGATGGCCCCTGAAGGGCTGAGGGCGGGGACATGTACGCTCTCAAACCGATGCCGGCTCGCTCCGATGGCGGACCGTGCGTGTCCCCAATGCCGTGCGCCAACCTTTGGGGGACACGTACGGTTGGGCGCCTCGCGTCGTCACCCGTGTTTGAGAGCGTACATGTCCCCGGCCGAGGCGGGCGGTCCGCTCTCAGACGTCGATATCGTCCACCGCGAACTCCGCGTTCTCCTGGATGAACTGGAAGCGCGCCTCGGGCTTGCGGCCCATCAGGCGTTCGACCAGGTCCTCCACCATCTCCTCGGAGCGGGGCAGGGTGATGCGGGCCAGGGTGCGCTTGGAAGGATCCATGGTGGTCTCCTTCAGCTGGGCCGGCATCATCTCGCCCAGGCCCTTGAAGCGGCCGATCTCGGGCTTCTTGCCCTTGAAGTCCGTCGCCAGCAGTTCGTCCTTGTGGGCGTCGTCGCGGGCATAGACGGTCTTGCCGCCGTGGCTGAGCCGGTAGAGGGGCGGCAGGGCCATGTAGAGGCGCCCGGCGCGGATCATGTCGGGCATCTGGCGGTAGAAGAAGGTGATCAACAGGCTGGCGATGTGGGCGCCGTCCACATCGGCGTCGGTCATGATGACGATGCGCTCGTAGCGCAGGTCCTCTTCCTTGAACTTGGCCCCGCCCTGGACGCCGAGCGCCAGCATCAGGTCGCTCAGCTCCTTGTTGGCCACCAGCTTGTCGGCGCCGGCCGAGGCGACGTTGAGGATCTTGCCGCGCAGGGGCAGGATCGCCTGGTTCTTGCGGTTGCGCGCCTGCTTGGCCGAGCCGCCGGCGGAGTCGCCTTCGACCAGGAAGAGCTCCGCGCCGTCGATGGCGTTGGCGGAACAATCCGCCAGCTTGCCGGGAAGGCGCAGCTTGCGGGTCGCCGAGGCGCGGGCGACGTCCTTGTCCTTGCGGCGTTTCAGGCGCTCCTCGGCGCGTTCGACCACGAACTCCAGCAGCTGCGACGCCGTCTTGGGCGAGGCGGTCAGCCAGTGGTCGAAGGGGTCGCGCATCGTGGCCTCGACCAGGCGCTGGGCGTCGGAGGACGACAGCCGTTCCTTGGTCTGGCCCTGGAACTCGGGGTTCTTGACGAAGACGCTGATCAGGGCGCCGGCGTTGGCGATGACGTCGTCGGCGGTGATGATGCCGGCGCGCTTGTCGCCGACCATCTCGGCATAGGCCTTCAGGCCCCGGGTCAGGGCGGCGCGGAAGCCGGCCTCATGGGTGCCGCCCTCGGGGGTGGGGACGGTGTTGCAGTAGGACTGCATGAAGCCGTCGGCCTCGCCGAAACCGGCGGGGGTCCAGGTGACGGCCCATTCCACGGCCCCGGCCTCGCCGGTGCGCTCGATGCGGCCACTGAAGGGCTCGGGCGTGACGGTCTCCACGCCCTTGATGCGCTCGGCCAGGAAGTCTGCCAGGCCGTTGGGGAAGTGGAAGGTGGCCTCGGCGGGCGTCTGGTCGTGGATGCGCGAGGGATCGCAGCTCCATTTGATCTGCACGCCGCGGAACAGATAGGCCTTGGAGCGGGCCATGCGGTAGAGGCGCGCGGGCTTGAAGATGGCCGCGTCGCCGAAGATCACCGGGTCGGGCGTGAACTTCACGGCCGTGCCCTTCTTGCGGGACGGGCCGATCTGCTCCAGGGCGCTGATCGGGTGACCGCGCGAGAAGACCTGGCGGTGCTCGAAGCCGTCGCGCCAGACGGTGACCTCGCATCGTTCGGAGAGCGCGTTGACCACCGAGACGCCGACGCCGTGCAGGCCGCCGGAGGTCTCATAGGCCTTGCCGGAGAACTTACCCCCCGAGTGAAGGATGGTCATGATCACTTCGAGGGCGGACTTGCCCGGGTGCTTGGGGTGGGGGTCCACGGGCATGCCGCGCCCGTCGTCCTTGACCGTCAGGGCGCCGTCGGCGTCGAGGAAGACCTCGATCAGCTTGGCGTGGCCGGCGACGGCCTCGTCCATGGAGTTATCGAGCACCTCGGCGAACAGGTGGTGCAGGGCGCGCTCGTCGGTGCCGCCGATGTACATGCCGGGGCGCTTGCGCACGGGTTCCAGGCCTTCGAGGACCTCGATGTCGCTGGCGGTATAGCCGCCCGGGACGGCGGGCGTGGCGGCGGGCGTCTTGGGCGCGGGACGCGGTTCGGTGTGGGCGGCCAACGGGGGCGCGGGGACGGGCGACAACGCGTCGTCGTCAAACAGGCTCGGAACGGGGGCGGGCTTGGACATCACGGGGACTCTAGGCGGATTCTCGACCTTCCTATCGCGCGTCATTTCGACCGGCGGCAAGAGGCCAAGCGGGCGGCGTGATGCCGCGAGGGCTGAAAATCCTGAACGTGCGACCTATGTTGTCGTGATGTCCTTCCGAATGCCGCAGATGCCCAGCTCCGACCCCCGGCTCCAGGCCGGCGCGGACGACCTGACCTCCGAACTGGCCGGCGAACAGGCCGCCAACCTGGGCCGCATGGGCCGGGGCGTGGAGACGGCCCTCAGGCTCCTGCGCGAAGGCGATGCGAACGGGGTCGACCCCGAGGCGCGCGACACCCTGCTGCGCGGCGCGGCCGACGCGGTGTGGCGCTATTTCGTTCAGCGCGAGGTGATCGGCATCAAGGACCAGCGTGGCGCCATCGCCCACTACGGCATCCCCAAGGAAGTCCTGAACCGGGTCGGCGCGCGCTGAACCTCGGCCGGGGCCATGTACGCTCTCAGATCGACCCGGCGAGGCAGGAAGACGGACCGTACGTGTCCCCAGATCCGGGGCTCCAAGCACTTGGGGACACGTACGGTCGAGCCTCGGGACGAACCCACACTGGTTTGAGACCGTACATGTCCCCCGCTCGTTGCAGGCCCTAGTGATAGGCCGGCGGCATGCCGTCGGCGGGGTGCATGTAGCGGTCGCGCAGCTGCAAGCCGCGCGAGGTGTTGGGCTGTTCGACGCCGCCGATGAAGACCGACACCGGCCAGCTGGCCAACTCCAACGGGTCGCCGCTCCAGATCACCAGGTCGGCGTCCTTGCCCACCTCGATGGAGCCCACCCGGTCGGCCATGCCCCAGATCTTGGCGGGGTTCAGCGTGACCGAGGCCAGGGCCGCCTGGTAGGGCAGGCCGTTGGCCACCGCCGTGCCGGCGTTGAAGCGTTCCTGGCGCAGGTTGGTGAAGTCGCGCGCGCCGGTGATCGACACCAGCACGCCGGCCGCCTGCAGCCGGGTGGCGTTGTCCAGGCGCGAGCCCAGGGTTTCGAAGTCGCGGGGCAGGTCGGCCTCGCTGTCGATGATCACCGGAATGCCGGCGCGGGCGAGATCGGGCGCCACCATCCAGCCCTCTTCGGCGCCCTCGATGATCACCGTCACATGCTCTTCCTGGGCCAGGCGGATGACCTGGAGGATGTCGGAGGCGCGGTGGACGCGGATCAGCAGCGGAACCTTGCCCTGGACCACGGGGACCAGCGCCTCGAGATCGACCTTGCTCATGGCGTAGCTGCGCGTCTGGCCCCGCTCATAGGCCGCGCGGTTGGCGGCATAGCTGCGGGCGTCTGCGAAGGCGGCCTTGATCAGTACGATGGAGGCGCCGCGTCCGCCGCCGGCGTTGCGCGCGCCGTCCTGGCCCATGTCCAGCGCCACGGCGACGCGGGCGCGCACCACGGGGTTGGGGTCGCCGGTGGTCAGCCGCACGATGGCGGCCTGGCCGGCGAACAGGCCGGGGTCGCGGCCGCTGTCGTCGCCGCCGGCGGTGTAGTCGGCGGTGCGGGTCTCCTCGTCTTCGCCGAAGCCGCCGCGGCCCAGGATCGGGGTCACGACCGCGCGGGTCATGCCGGTCTGGCGGGCCAGGGGGATCAGGGCGGAGGCGGGGTTGACGCCGTACTGCACGTCGAAGCCGGCCGACACATACTGGCCGGCCCGGTCGTCACGGGTCTCGCGCAGGCCATCGACCTCGGCCACCGAGATGGAGGAGGAGGGCGCGATCATGCCCGGCGTGACGACGCCGCCATGGGCGTCCACCACCCGCGCGCCGGCGGGCACGGCCACATTGGCGCCGACCGCGACGATCTTGCCGTCCTTGATCACCACGCTGCCCGACGCGATCGGACCGGCGGCGCTCACAGTCTCGACGCGGGCGTTGACGATGGCCACGGTCTCGGCGAAGGCCGGGGTGGCGATGAGCAGGGCGGCGGCCGCCAGCAGGGTCTTCTTCAGGGCGTTTCTCATTGGTGGAAGGCCCCTTCGCCGGGCTGGCCGAGTTCGAAGTCGGACTTGGGCTGATAGCGCGGATCGTGACGGTCATAGACGAGCGCGCCGTCGATGAAGACGCGTTCGGCGACGCTGTAGACGCTGAAGGGATCGGCGCTCCAGATCACCACGTCGGCGTTCTTGCCGGTGTTGAGCGAGCCGGTCATCCCGTCGATGCCCAGCGCCTTGGCGCTGTTGCCGGTGATCCAGACGATGGCTTCGGCCCGGGTGATGTTGAGGCCTATCCTGTTGCCGGCCGCCATCGCTATCCCCGCCTCCTGGTTCAGATGCTGGGTGATGATCGGGTCGTCGGAGTGGATCGAGACGCAGGCGCCCTTGCGATAGGCGATGGCGGCGTTGGCCTCAATGCCGTCGTAGCTTTCCATCTTGAAGCCCGACCAGTCGGCCCAGGTGGTCATGCAGACCCCTTCCTTGGCCAGAAGCTCGGCGACCTTGTAGCCCTCCGACGCGTGGTGGAACATCGTCACGTGAAAGCCGAACTCGTGGCTGATGTCGATCATCTGGGCCATTTCATCGGCGCGGTAGCAGTGGTTCTGGATGCGGATGTCGCCGTTCAGCACGCCCATCAGGGTATCCAGCGTCAGGTCGCGCTTGGGCGGGTCGGCCTTGTCGCCGTGGGCGACCTTGGCGTGGTAGTCGTCCCAGCGGCGCTTGTAGTCCACCGCGTCGATCCAGGCCTTCCGGTAGCCGAACACATTGCCCATGGCGGTCGAGGGCGAGCGGCCCTTGGAGCCATAAACGCGCTTGGGGTTTTCGCCGCAGGCCATCTTCAGGCCATAGGGGGCGCCGGGGAACTTCATACCCTGCATGGTCACCGCCGGCACATTCTTCAGGATGGCCGCGCGGCCGCCGAACAGGTTGCCGGAGCCGGGCAGGACTTCCAGGGTGGTGATGCCGCCGGCCCGCGCCCGGTTGAAGCCGGGGTCGCCCGGCCACACCGAATTCTCGGCCCACACGCCCGCCGTATTGGGATCGGTTAGTTCATTGCCGTCCTGGCGCGAGCTGACTTCCGGCGAGGGATAGACGCCCAGGTGGCTGTGGGGATCGATGATGCCGGGGGTGACGAACTTGCCCTTGGCGTCGATGACGGTGACGTCGGCGGGGATGGCCGTCTCCGGACCGCCTACGGACACCAGCTTGCCGCCCGACATGATCACCACGCCGTCGGCGATCTCCTTGCCGTCGCCGGTCAGCACCGTGGCGTGGATGATGGCCGTCGGCCGCGAGGGCAGGGCCTGGTAGGTAGAGGGGAAGGGGTTCATATCCGTGGTCGGATCGAGACCGGCCGGCAGCGGTTTGGCCGCCGGCTTGTCGGCCTGGGCCGAGTCGCCATGCTTGGGCGGCGGCGATGTTCCATCCGTGGCGCAGCTGGCAAGCAGCGCGCCCATGGTGATTGCGGCCAGCGCCGCGCCTAGTCTGAAGGTCATGAAGTGCCCCGTGCGAGGCGCGCAGATCAGACCAATTGGCAACGCTTATCAAGCGCTGCTTGACCGAACAGCGGTCGAAAAATCGCAACGCCCTCTGTCATTGTGGGTTAGATTTCACGCCTGAAACGAATTCGGGAGAACGCCATGCCGCGATCGTCCGCCTTGATAGCGCTGGCGCTGCTGGCTGTGGGCAGCCTGGGCGCCTGCCAGAGCGACGCCGCGCCCCGGCATGGGCGGGGCCACGGCCCGGGCGGACCGCCGCCACGCACGGCCGGCGCCATGTGCGCGGGCTTCGGCGGCATCCAATGCGACAAGGGTTTCTACTGCCAGATGACGCCGCCGGTTTATCCGGACAAGAGCGGTGTCTGCCGGCCGATCCCCAAGATATGCCCCAAGATCTACAACCCCGTCTGCGGCATGGACGGCCACACCTATCCCAACGCCTGCGAGGCCGCGGCCAAGAGCGCCAGCGTCGCCGCGCCGGGGGCCTGCAAGCCCTAGGAGCGGTGAACAGTTAGGCTTTCCCCCCACCTACCGTCATCGCCGGACTTGTTCCGGCGATCCCTTGCCCGGTGAGAAGGTGGAAGCGTCGCGGCGCGGCGTTCCCGCAGGGCGCCGGCGACGTGGGCTCAAGGGCTCCGCTGGCGCTACGCCCCATCAAACACGGTGTTCATGGGCCACCGGAACAAGTCCGGTGGTGACGGTAGGGGATGGGGTGGCGACGGCCAGCAATCGCCGCAACTATCCATAGCCCCTAGAGCACCGGTTCGTCGTTGCCGGGCGCGGGCTTGGTGGGGTCGGCCGCCTCAAGCATATGGCGCTTGGGCGGATCGATCGCCTGGCCGAAGCCCAGCAGGATGGCGCCCAGCCCCAGGGTTCCCCGGATCTTGGCGCCGTTGCGCGCCGCCCAGATGGTGGCGAGGCCCGCCACGATCAGGATCGCCAGCGCCAACAACCATTGTGCCCAGACATGCATGCGGCCCACCTCCGCCAGGGAAGATGGGCCGCAGTGGGTCTCAGTGTAAGGGCCTCGAGAGGCTAGGGACCACCGAAGATGAAGTCGGCGGCGTGCAGGTCGAGGTGGGCGGTCAGGCTGGCCAGCAGCACCTTGTGGGCCGCCAGGCCATCGGCCTCATAGTAGAGCTTGCCGCCGTTGGCGTCGTAAACCAGCGTCGCATGACCGAGCACGCCGTTGGTTCCCGCGGCGCCGATCAGGAAGGCGGTGGATGAGCCGGCGAAATCGAGGTCGAACTTGTCGACGCCCGCCTGGAAGTCGTTGATCACCAGGCCCGACGCCACCGCCGAGGTGAGCAGGAAGGTGTCCGCCCCCGCGCCGCCGGTCAGGTGGTCGGCGCCGCCTCCGCCATTGATCACGTCGTCGCCCGCACCGCCGATGATGGTCTCGGCGCCGGAGGTGCCCGTGCCATGGAAGTTGCCGGCCCCGGTGTAGCTCATCTTTTCGATGTTGGCGCCCATGACGAAGGTGTCGACGCTGACCTTGATGGAGTCGGACCCGCCGCCCACGCCTTCCACCACCGTCGTGCCGGCGTTGGCGACGATGTAGGTGTCGTTGCCGTCGCCGCCCTTCAGCACGGCCGCGCCGCCGCCGTCGTTCAGGCTGTTGGCGCCCGCGTTGCCGTCGATCTCGGTGGTGAAGGCGTTGCCGGTCAGGCTGATGCCGGCAGAACCGGTGGCCACGATCTTCTCGATCTCCGAGCCCGCCGTCGCGACCCAACTCAGGGAAGCATAGACGGTGTCGGCGCCCTGGCCCGCCAGCTCGGTGACCACGTCGGCGCTGTTGTCGACATAGTAGGTGTCGTCGCCCAGGCCGCCGGCCATGGTATCGGCCGCCACGCCGCCGTCGAGGGTGTCGTTACCCGCGCCGCCGATCAGGGTGTCGCGGCCCGCGCCGCCGAACAGGGCGTCGTCGCCGTCGCCGCCGTCCAGCACATTGTTGGCCGTGCTGCCGGTCAGGGTGTCGCCGTAGATCGAGCCGGTCAGATTCTCGAGGTTGAGCAGGGTGTCGTCGAAGCCGGGGCCGGTGGCGTGGCCGTTCGTCAGGTTGGCGATGACGGCGCCGGTCGAGGCGCCGAAGTCGAGGGTGTCGACGCCCTGCTTGCCGTCGATGGTCGTGGAGCCGGGTTGCACGCCGTGATGACGTCGTTGAACTTCGTGCCGCTCAGCGACAGGCCGTCGGCGGTGGTGATGTTGTCGAAGTTGACGAAGTTGTACCCGGGGCCGTGGAACACCACCGAGGCCAGCCCACCGCTGAAGCTGGCCGGGAAGACGACCGTCTCGAAGCCGTTCGAGGTGTTGATGGTGTAGGTGAAGGTCTCGGTATGGCCGTTGGTGAAGGTCGCCTCGAAGGTGACCTGCAGGCCATCCTCACCGCCGTCGCTCTCGTCGCCGAAGTTGAAGGCGCCGTCGAGGTCAATGCTGTGCAGGCCGAAGCCGCCGCCCGCATCCTTGGTGATGGCCACCGTCCCGTCGGAGTAGCCGAGTTGGAGGTAGGTGTTGGCGTTGCCGTCGACCTTTTGGGTCATCACCCCGGTGTTTTCGTAACCGGTAGCCCGGGCAACCGTGAAGCCGAGTTGATGATAGGCGTCGCCGGCGACAAAGCCGTCGATGCCGCCTTCGGGAATTTCGAAATCAATCACAGTGGGCATGAGGGGTTCCTGATGGTGGCCGCGCGCCGTTGACGTGGACGCGCCCGAGGGCCGGGTAGGGGACGCTTATCGAGAACGCCGTTCTCCAACGTGGGGCGGAGCGCCGCAATTGCCTAAACAGGCATGTCATAACCCGCTGATTTAGCGTGCTTTCGCGTCAACGGGGGGTGAGGCGGCGGCGCTTCCCCGCTGTAGGAAAAAGGGCCCGGCGAACCGGACCCCCTGACGTCGCGATGGTCGCCGTCTATGGCCCGCCGAAGATGAAGTCCGCGGCGTGGAGGTCGAGGTTGGCGGTCAGGCTGGCCAGCAGGACCTTGTGTGAGGCCAGGCCATCGGCCTCCCAGTAGAGTTTCCCGTGAGCGGCGTCATAGACGACGGTAGCGTGGTTGAGCACGCCGTTGGTGGAAGCCGTGCCGACGAGGAAGGCGGTGGCGGAGCCGGCGAAGTCGAGGTCGAAGGTGTCGATGCCGGCCTGGAAATCGTTGATTACCAGCCCTGACGCCGCGGCGGCGTCGAACACGAAGGTGTCCGCTCCGCCGCCACCGGTCAGGTGGTCGGCCCCACCGGCGCCGTCGATGACGTCATTGCCCGCGCCGCCGATGATGGTCTCGGCGCCCGAGGTCCCGGTGGCGTGGAAGTTGTCCGTTCCGGTGTAGGTCAGCTTCTCGATATTGGCCGGGAGCACGAAGGTGTCGACGCTGGTGTTGATGGCGTCCGTGCCCGCGCCGGCGTCTTCCTGCACGGTCGTGCCGGTGTTGGTGACGACATAGGTATCGTTGCCCGCGCCGCCCTTCAGCACCGCCGCGCCGCCGCCGTCGTTGAGGTTGTTGGCGCCGCCATTGCCGTCGATCTCGACGGTGAAGGCATTGCCGGTAGCCCCGATGCCGGCCGATCCGCTCAGGACGATCTTCTCGATCTCCGAGCCGGCCGTGGCCTTCCAGGTGGTGGCCGCATAGACGGTGTCGTAGCCGTCGCCGGGCAGTTCGGTGACCACGTCGGCAGCGTTTTCGACGTAGTAGGTGTCGTCGCCCGCGCCACCGGCCATGACGTCATTGGCCACCCCGCCATCCAGGATGTCGGCGCCCGCGCCGCCCAGCAGCGTGTCCCTGCCGGCCCCGCCATAAAGGCCATCGTCGCCGGCGCCACCGTCGAGCACGTTGTTGGCGGCGCTGCCGGTGAGGGTGTCGTCATGGCCGGAGCCGGTGAGGTTCTCGACATTGACCAGGGTGTCGCTGACGCCGGGTCCGGTCGCGACGCCGGTGGCCAGGTTGGCGTTGACGCCGCCGGTCGCGGCGCCGAAGTCGACGGTGTCGACGCCCTGCTTGCCGTCGATGGTCGTCGAGCCCGACTGGACGCCATTGATGACGTCGTTGTTCTTCGTGCCGTTGAGGGCCAGGCCGTTGGCGAAGCGGATATTGTCGACGTTGAGGGCGTCGTCGTTCAGGCTGATGAAGCTGAGTTCGATCAGCCCGCTGGCGAAGCTGCCCGGCAGGACCACCGTCTGGAAGCCGGTATCCGAATCCAGAACCGTGGTGAAGCTGACGGTATTCCCACCGGCCAACGTGCCCGTGAAGGTGACGCTGGCGGGATTGCCCGGATCATTGTCGAAGCCGTCCAGGTCGACGCTGCTCACGCCGAAGGCGCTGCCGTCGTCCTTGGTCAGTTCCAGGGCCAGGTGGAACACCTGGATGTAGTCGTCGGCCAGGCCGCTGGGGTGGCCCAGCGGGTCGGACATGGTCTCGGTGCGGCCGGAATCGCTCGGCGTCTTCAGGGTGAAGCCGTTCTGGTGGTAGGTGTCGTGGGCCACGATACCGTTGTTGTCGACGAACTGTGAGCCGTCCTCGAAGTCGATGAAGGTGGTGCTGGGCGGCGGGCTCAGGCTGACGACGAAGTTGTCCATCACGATGCCGTTGACGCCGAAGCCGCTGTAGCTCGTGATCGTCATCGACGTCACGTCGCTCCAGGATGGGTCCGTATCGAGCCCGCCGATCTGGAACAGGCCGTCGGCGGGGGTGAAGGTCTGGAAGCCGAGATTGTTGTCGAAGGCGGCGAGGAGTTCGCCGCCGTGGCCGGTCGTGGAGGCCCCGATCACATCGACGGTCTGGTAGAGCCCCGGGCCCTCGCCACCGCCGCCTGGGACGCGGCCGTCGAAATCGACGCTGACGAAGTTGAACACCCCGCTGTCGAGCCGGTGCACCTCCACCGTGACGTTGCGATAGTCGAAGTCGAGGGCGCCCACGCCGCCCAGCATGCTCGGATGGGGGTCGCTGTCGTGATAGGTGGCCGTGAAGACATAACCGTTCTCGACGTAGATGTCGCCGGAATGGCTCCCGTCGAAAGTCAGGGTCGTGTTGGACATTTGCGGTTCCCGAGACGCAGCCGCTCGCAACGCCGCACACCCGCGCGGAGGAGCGTTCTGCCGTGACTGATAACGACCTTTAGCCGGTCGAAACCCATGCTCCACGAACGCCGGTAGCGCCGCAATTGCCTATTCAGGCAGGGTCTAAGCGCCTGATATGGCGCGTATTTCTCATTCGGCGGGAGTTTTGAGCGCCTTGGGCGAACGGGGCAGGACCGGCGCCTGAGAGGCCAGGTGGTTGAGCAGCGCGCGCAGCTTGGCCGGGCGCAGGGGCTTGTGCAGCAGGGCTACGTTCAAGGCGCGGGCCTCGCTCAACAGGTCGGGGTCCATGTCGCCGGTGATCAGGCAGCAGACGGGCGGCGGATCCTGGGCGGCGCGGACGATGCCGATGACGTCGAAACCGGTCTCGCCCTCCCGCAGGCGATAGTCGGCCAGCAGGATGCGGTAGCGCGCGCCGGTGGCCAGCAGGGCCTTGGCTTCCGCACCGGACTCGACCACGTCGGCCTTCACGCCCCAGCGCCCCAGGAGCAGGCCCAGCGCCTCGCGCACCGTCTGTTCGTCGTCGACCACCAGGACGGACAGGCCCCGCACCAGGTCCTCGCCCGCGGGACTCTCGGCCTCGACGGAGGTGGTGTCCGGTTCGGCGCGGGGCAGGTCGATGCAGAAGGCCGATCCCTTGCCGGGCCTGGAGCGGACCGAGACCCGGGCGTCCATCAGGGCCGCGGTGCGCTGGGCGATGGCCAGCCCCAGGCCCAGGCCCTTGCGGCGGTCGCGCTCGGGATTTCCGATCTGGACGAACTCTTCGAAGATGCGCGCCTGGTCGGCCTGGCTGATGCCGATGCCGGTGTCCCAGACCTCCACGCGCACGCGGTCGTCCGCCATCCGCCGGCAGCCGACCACGATGCCGCCCCGGGCGGTGTAGCGGATGGCGTTGGCGATCAGGTTGCCGACGATGCGCTCCAACAGCATGGTGTCGCCCCGGGCCCAGAGGCCACTGCCGGTGAACCGCAGCTTCAGGCCCCGGTCGGCGGCGGTGGCGGCGAAATACTGCTCGAGTCGTTGGAAGAGGCCGGCGATCGGGACGGCGGCGATCTGGGGCTTGATGACCCCGGCGTCCAGCTTGGAGACGTCGAGCAGGCCTTCGAACAGGCCTTCCATCGCTTCGATGTTGGCCTGGATGCGGTGGACGATGTCGTCGGCCTGGGCGTCCAGCTTCAGCGACTGGAGCGAGGCCGAGAAGAGGCCCAGGGCATAGAGGGGCTGGCGCAGATCGTGGCTGGCGGCGGCCAGGAACTGGGATTTGGCCAGGTTGGCCTGCTCGGCCCGCTGGCGGGCGGCCTCGGCTTCCGCGGTCTGGACCTTCAGGGCTTCCAGCAGTTCGGCGTTCTCGAACCGGATCGCGAAGCCTTCGATCAGGGTGCGATGCTGCACCCGGCAGAACATGAAGAGGATGCCGGCGAAGGCGAAGGAGGCCAGGCCCAGGACGATGTGATCGAAGTCATGGACCAGACCCATCTTCAGGGCCACTGCCCCGAAGATGGCCCCTACGAAGGCGTAGATGGCGGAGGGCTGGTAGGCGTTGCCGGGCACCGCCCCGCCGGCGATGCCGTAAAGGCCGCACAGGGTGAGCGCGAGCGTGATCGGTTTGTCGCCATGGGCGAACAGGAAGATGGTCGAGCCCCAGACCAGGCCGGCGACCAGCATGTAGCTGGCGTAGGTCCGGCCCCAGCGGCTGAGGGTCGGGTCGTCGGCCGGCGCCACGTCGGGCGGGTTGGCCCGGTAGCGGAAATAGATCCAGGCGCGATAGACCTGGGCCAGCAGCTGGACGGCCAGCCAGCCCCAGACCCACGGGTGCGGACTGTAGGGCAGGGCGGTCGCCACCATGTAGACGGTGACCACCAGGGCGGCGGCGAAGCTGTTGGGGATCTGGCGGTAGAGGGTGCGGATGCATTCGGCCTGCACCCGGGCGTCGGCGGCCGCGCCGGCGCCCGCCACACTCTGCGCCACGCTCACGGGATGAGGCCCAGCTTCTGGGCCTGGAGGATGGCCTGGACCCGGGTCTGGGCCCCCAGCGTCTGGAAGATCTCGGTCAGGTGGGCGCGCACGGTGCGCTCGGCGATGCCCAGCCGGTATTCGATCTCCTTGTTGGAGTGACCCTCGGCCAGCAGGCTGAGCACCTCCACCTGGCGCGGCGTGAGGTTGGAGGCGCCGGCGTTCGCGCCATCGTCGCGCGCCGCCGGGGCCTGTTCGTCAAACCCGGAGCCGCCGTCCAGCACCGCGTCCAGCACCCCGGCGATCCGCTCGGGCGCCCAGGCCTTGGATATGAAGCCCGAGGCGCCGCAATGGCGCGCGCGCATGCGCGCGGCGGCATCCTCGCGGCCGGAGATCATCACCCGGGGCAGCTGCGGACAGGCCTTGCCGAACTCGCCCAGGGCGTCGAAGCCGTCGATGCCGGGCAGCACGATGTCGACCAGCACCAGGTCGATGCGCGGATCGGCGCGCACCATCTCCAGCCCCTGGGCCGCGTCATGGGCGCTGAGCAGGCTATAGCCCGGCCGCGCGGTGCGCAGCATGCTGGCCAGGCCCGCATGGAAGAGGGGATGGTCGTCGACCAGCAGCAGGGTCGCCTCGACGCTCACAGGGGCCCCCAGGGTTTCGGTGCGGACGCGCGGCGTGAGCGTAATCATGGCCCAGACAAGAGCCAAGGCGCTTCAGGTGGCAAGGCGCCTAAATAGGCAGGGTCTCATGGCAGACCTCAGGTGATGAGGGCCTCGATCTCACGCCGCATCTCGACGGGGTCGATGGTGAAGCTCTGCAGCGGGCCGTCCGGGCCGCCGAACAGGGCGGAATAGTCGGCCCCCGCGCAGGATGTCCAGAACAGGCCGGTGGTCTTGCGAGCGTCGAAGGCGCAGATCTCGATCAGGCGCGACGAGGGCTTGGCGAAGATCGCATTGACCAAGCCGCCGCCGTGCACGCCCACCTGGACGTCGCAGTTGGAGAAGACCTGCATCTGCTCGGCGTGATTGCTCCATCGTGATTCGAAGATGTGGACGCCATCGGCCCGCAGCGCCTCGATCAAGGCCGCCTCACCCTCCACCTGCCTCAGTTTCGCCGAACCCCGCGTCAGGTAGACTCGCGGATAGGTCGGGATCGACGCCAGGGCCTGTTCGCCGTAGGCGGCCGCGAAAATCTCGCGGATCAGCGGCGTCACCTCCGGCATGGCGTACTTGTGCTCGCCGCTGCTGGTCAGCGCCTCGCACTGAATATAGCTCTCGGCCAGCGCGCTCTGGCCCCGCGTCAGGGTGACGATGTTGGAGGCCAATCCAAGCTTCACCATCCCGTCGGCGAAAGCCCGCGAGACGGCATTGTCGCCCTGGGCGCGCACCAGGGTGACCGGATTGGCCGGGGTGATGAACCCCAGGTGGGCGGCAAAGGCGATGGGGGCCAGCTTGTCGGTCATCAGGTGCCCGTAGTGGCGCATGTTGGGCACGAGCACCGCGCGGCCGCGGATCTGGATCGGCGGGCTGCGGAACGGCCTTGGCCGGGTGTTGGACCAGTTGGTCGGGCCGTCCAGTTCGAAGGAGGCGATGCGCGCCGAGCGCCTATCCACGGGATAGATGATGCGGCCGGGCATGTAGATGTCCGGCGCTTCCCACACCACGCGCCGCAGCAGGGGTAACGGGGGAATGCCCTTCGCGGTCTGCGTTCCCTCGCAATTGTGCTCCAGCATCTTGGCCAGTTCGGCGGCGTATTTCGGCGCCGCCATGGGTGAGGTGATGAGGTCGTCATGCAGGACGGTCATGCCGTCGGGCGGGCCGAAATTAGGATAGAAGTCCAGCGCTTCGGACAGCGCCGGACGGCCGCGAGTGATCCGGGAGAAGAGGGCGTGGGCGGCCGGCTTGTAGTTGCGTAGGCGTCGCAGACCCGTGCGGTGGCGTGACATTCAAACTCCGGCGCCGTCGGTCCCGGCTGTCGTCAGCCGGCATTTCACAAGACGGCGAAAACGCGTGCTTAGCGCGCGCGACGTCCGCGCGCCACACAACCGGTGGGGGCTTTTCACCTTCCGGCTCGCCTGTGGCGGCGTTGCGCCAGTGGCGCCGCGCCAAACGAAAAGGGCCGCGGATTGCTCCGCGGCCCCCCGGTCCGGTCAGGAACCGGTGACTAGCACTTGTAGTACATTTCGAATTCGACGGGGTGCGGGTGGAGTTGGAGACGCATCACTTCTTCCATCTTCAGCTCGATGTAGCTGTCGATGAAGTCGTCATCCATGACGCCGCCGGCCTTCAGGAAGGCGCGGTCCTTGTCGAGGTTTTCCAGGGCCTCACGCAAGCTGCCGCAGACTTCCGGCACCTTCTTCTGTTCGCGGGGCGGCAGGTCGTAGAGGTTCTTGTCCTGGGGGCCGCCCGGATCGATCTTGTTGATGATGCCGTCGAGGCCGGCCATCAGCAGGGCGGTGAAAGTCAGGTAGGGGTTGCCCATCGGGTCGGGGAAGCGGCACTCGATGCGCTTGCCCTTGGGGCTGTCCACGTGCGGGATGCGGATGGAGGCCGAGCGGTTGCGGGCCGAATAGGCCAGTTTCACCGGCGCCTCGTAGCCCGGCACCAGCCGCTTGTAGCTGTTGGTGGTCGAGTTCGAGAAGGCGTTGATGGCCTTGGCGTGCTTGATGATGCAGCCGATGTACCACAGGCACATGTCGGACAAGCCAGCGTACTTGTCGCCGGCGAACATGGGCTTTCCGTCCTTCCAGATCGACTGGTGCACGTGCATGCCCGAACCGTTGTCGGCGAACATCGGCTTGGCCATGAAGGTGGCGGTCTTGCCGTAGGCCGCGGCGACGTTGTGGATCACGTACTTGTAGAGCTGAAGGCGGTCGGCCATGACGATCATGGTGTCGAACTTCAGGCCGAGTTCGTGCTGGGCGGGCGCCACTTCGTGGTGGTGCTTTTCCGGCTTCATGCCGAGCTCGCCCATCACGGCCAGCATCTCGCCGCGCAGGTCCTGGCAGCTGTCCACCGGGTTGACGGGGAAGTAGCCGCCCTTGGGGCCCGGGCGGTAGCCCATGTTGCCTTCGGCGTATTCCTTCTTCGAACTGACCGGCAGTTCGCTCGACTCGTAGGAGTAGAAGGTGTTGTGGGGGTCGGTGCCCCACTTCACGTCGTCGAAGATGAAGAACTCGGCTTCCGGGCCGAAATAGACCGTGTCGCCGATGCCGAGGGACTTGGTATGCGCCAGGGCCGCCTTGGCGATCGAGCGCGGGTCGCGGTCATAGGGCGTGCCGTCGTCAGGGTTCACCACGTCGCAGAACAGCGCCATGGTCGTCTGCTGGTAGAAGGGGTCGATGATCGCGCTGTCCAGGTCGGGACGCAGCTTCATGTCGGACTCGTTGATGGCCTTCCAGCCCGCGATCGACGAACCGTCGAACATGGTGCCGTCTTCCAGGAAGTCGTCATCGACCAGGTCGATGTCGAAGGTCACGTGCTGCATCTGACCTTTGATGTCGGTGAAGCGGACGTCGACGTATTTGACGTCTTCGTCTTTGATCTTTTGGAGAATGTCTTTGGCGGTCGTCATGAACCCTAATCCCCTTGGAAGGTGATGGTTGCTCTTGTTCTTACAGCGCTCAGATTGCCTGGGCGCCGCTTT
>JAQGIP010000039.1 GCA_028291055.1 Caulobacter sp. | reverse complement strand
AGGCCATGCCGTGACAGCCGATGCCGGCCATGGCGCGGCTGCCTTCCGGCACATTGGTCGAGGTGTTGTGCGGACAGCCCGAGCAGAAGAAGGGCGTGCGCGCCAGCCGTGACTTCGACGTCTCCACGCGCCGGGCCGCCTGCAAGGCCTCGACCCGCGCTTCGAGCCGGGGCAATGGCCCATTGAGCGCCACCAGCCGCCGGACGATGGCGGCGGCGATGGTCACCGGGTCGATCTCGCCGGCGCTGGGCAACAGGGTGGCGCCCTGCTCGTCGCGCTTGCCGACCAGGATCGGCCGGCTCTCGGCATTGAAGAGCTGCAGCGCCAGCTGGTCCTCGATCAGGCCGCGCTTCTCCTCGACCACCAGGATGGCCTGAAGCCCCGTGGCGAAGGCGCCCACCGCCGTCGGCTCGAGCGGCCAGGACATGGAGACCTTGAACAGGCCGAGTCCCAATTCCGCCGCTTCGTGCTCGCCGATGGCCAGTTCGTCCAGCGCCTGGCGCACGTCCATATAGGCCTTGCCGGTGGCGACGATGCCCAGCCGGGCGGCGGCCGGACGCCAGATCACCTTGTCGATGATGTTGGCCCGCGCGAAGGCCAGCACCGCGTCCATCTTCGGGCCGTGCAGCCGCCGCTCCTGGTCCAGCGGCGTATCGGGCCAGCGCAGGCCGAGGCCTCCGGCCGGGGCCGCGAAGTCGGCGGGCGTCACGATCTCGATGCGCATCGGGTCGATGTCGACCACGGCGCTGGCCTCGATCACTTCGGTCGTCGCCTTCAGCCCAACCCAGCAGCCGGAAAACCGCGACAGGGCAAAGCCCAGCAGGCCGAGGTCCAGGTGGTCCTGCACGCTGGCCGGGTTGAGCACCGGGATCATTGCCGCTGCCATGATCTGCTCGCTCTGATGCGGCAGGGTCGAGGACTGGCAGCCGTGGTCGTCGCCCATCACCGCCAGCACACCGCCGTGCGGAGAGGTCCCGGCCGCGTTGGCGTGCTTGAAGACGTCGGCGCTGCGGTCGACGCCCGGACCCTTGCCGTACCAGATGCCGAACACACCCTCGACGGTGCGCTCAGGCAACAGTTCAACCTGCTGCGTCCCCCATAGCGACGTGGCCGCGAGATCCTCGTTGATGCCGGGCTGGAAGCGGATGCCGGCGGCGTCCAGGAAGCGTTTGGCCTTGCCCAGCGCGTCGTCGTAGGTCCCCAGCGGCGAGCCCCGGTAGCCGGAGATGAAGCCGGCCGTGTTCAGCCCCGCGCGGCGGTCGCGCGCCGCCTGCATCAGCGGCAGGCGCACCAAGGCCTGGACGCCCGACATGAAGGCGTGGCCGCTCTCCAGCGCGTATTTGTCGTCGAGGGTGACGGCCTGCAGCATGCGGCGACTCCTGAAGGGGCGGGTCTAGAAGACGCCGGGGTAGCGGCCGCCATCGAGCAGGATGTTCTGGCCGGTCATGTAGCCGGCGTGAGCGCTGCAGATGAAGGCGCAGGTGGCGCCGAACTCCTCGGGCCGGCCGAACCGGCGCGCGGGCGCGCTTTGAGTCTGGGACTCGATCTCCTGCTCCAGGCTCACGCCCTTCTTGTCGGCGATGAAGGTCAGGTTCTTGCGCAGTCGCTCGGTCTCGAACTGCTCGGGCAGCAGGTTGTTGATGGTCACGCCCTTGGCCGAATAGCCCCCCGCGATGCCGCGCACGAAGCCGGTCAGGCCCAGGCGCGCGGCCACCGACAGGCTCAGCACCTCGTTGGGCATCTTCACCATGGCCGAGGTGACATTGACGATGCGCCCAAAACCGCGCTCGCCCATGCCGTCCGCATAGGCGCGGATCAGGAAGGTGGCCGCCAGCAGGTTGGAGTCGATGGCCTTGTGCCACTCCTCGCGGCTGAACTGGCGCCAGTCCCCCGGGGGCGGCCCGCCGGCGTTGTTGATCAGGATGTCAGGGGCTGCGCAGGCCGCTAGGAGGGCCGCGATCCCCTCGTCGGTGGTGGCGTCGGCGGTTACGGCGGTGACGCTCACACCGAAACGCGCGCGCAGGTCGGCGGCGGTCGCCTCGAGATCGGCTTCAGTGCGGCCGTTGATCACCAGGTTGACCCCGGCCTCGGCCAGGGATTCGGCGCATGCCCTGCCCAGCCCGCGGCTGGAGGCGCAGACGACCGCCGTGCGGCCCGCGATACCAAGATCCATCAGAACGTCTCCATCATATGCGGCCGCGCGAGCGTCGCCCGGCGGGTCACAGCCACGCCGGCTCAAGGTCCAGGGTGGTGCGGTCGAGGGTATTGAGCAGGCTCAGCGTCGGCCCGGTGCGGGGCATTTCCCAAAGCCGGAAGTAGCGCGCCGCCAGCCGCTTGCCGTCGTAGAAGTCGCCGGTCTTGCCGTGGGCGGCGATCAGTTGTTCCAGCCAGATCCAGCCAATGGTCAGGTGGCCGAACACCTCCAGATAGAGGGACGCATTGGCCAGGGTGGTTTCGGGATCGCCGGCCCCGTGCAGGATGACGGTGGTGTCGAGCACGGCCGCCAGAAGCGCGCGCACCGCGCCGGCATGTTCCGCCTCCTCGCCGCCCAGGTCCTGGGCCCGCTCGCAGCTGGCCGTGACCCGGCGCTGGAATTCCAGCAGCGCCGCGCCCTGGTCGATGACCACCTTGCGGCCCAGCAGGTCGATCGCCTGGATGCCGTGGGCGCCCTCATGGATCGGGTTCAGCCGGTTGTCGCGGTAGAACTGCTCGACGTTGTAGTCGCGGGTGTAACCGTAACCGCCGTGCACCTGGATCGCCAAGGCATTGGCCTCCAGGCAGTACTGGGAGGGCCAGCTCTTGGCGATGGGGGTCAGCAGGTCGAGCAGGCCCGACACCGTGGCCTTCTCCGCCTCCGGCCCCGTGCGCAGGTCGTCGACCAGCCGCGCGCAATAGAGGTTCAGCGCCAGCGCGCCCTCGGCATAGGCCTTCTGGGTCAGCAGCATGCGGCGAACGTCGGCGTGGCGGATGATCGCAACCTGGGGCGACGCCGGGTCCTTGGCGCCGATGGGCCGGCCCTGCGGCCGCTGGCGCGCATAGTCGAGGGAATGCAGATAGCCGGTGTAGCCCAGCGCCGCGGCGCTGGCGCCCACCGAAATGCGCGCTTCGTTCATCATGGTGAACATGGCCGAGAGCCCCGCGCCCTCCTTGCCGACCAGATAGCCCACCGCGCCGGGCTTGCCGCACGGGCGGCTGCGCCCTTCGCCGAAATTGAGCAGGGTGTTGACCGTGCCCCGCTGGCCCATCTTGTGGTTCAGGCCCGCCAGCGCGACGTCGTTGCGCTCCGAACCACAGCTTTCCGTCGGCAGGTCGCGCGGCACGATGAACAGCGACAGCCCCTTCACGCCCGGCGGGGCGCCGTCGATGCGCGCCAGCACCAGGTGGATGATGGATTCCGACAGCGAATGCTCGCCGCCCGAGATCCACATCTTCGATCCGAACAGGCGGAAGACGCCCTCCCCATCCCGCTCGGCGCGGGTGCGGATGTCGGCCAGCGACGAGCCGGCCTGGGGCTCGGACAGGCACATGGTGCCGAAGAAGCGCCCCTGAAGCAGCGGCATGGCGTAGCGTTCGATCTGCTCGGCCGAGCCGTGCTCGATCAGCAGGTTGGCCGCCGCCATGGTCAGCAGCGCATAGCCGGAGATGCCCGCGCTGGCCGCCTGCAGCCAGGCGAAGGCGGCCTTGTCGATGACGAAGGGCAGTTGCATGCCGCCGACCTCTGCCGACTGCGACGCCGCCAGCAGGCCGGACGCCGACAGGGCGTCGAGCGCGGTCTTGGTGGCCGCCGGCATCGCCACCGCGCCATGCGCCAGCATCCGGGGCTCGGTCTTGTCGGCCATCTTGTTGCTCGGCGCGAACAGGTCCTCGGCCAGCTGCTGGGACAGATCCAGCACCGCGTTCAAGGTCTGGCGGTCATGCTCGGCGTATCGGGGCCGCGTCAGCAGCCCCTCCACGTCCAGCCATTCGAACAGCAGGAAGTCCATGTCCCTGCGTGACAGGATCAGGGACATGGCGCCCTCGGGGCGGCGTTTGGCGCGGGCGTCCTAGAGTTCGACATCGTGGGAGCCGGCCACTTCGATGCCGTGCCCGAACACGTCGTTCAGATGGTACTGCTGCTGGCGGAAGGCCTTGGCCCCGCCCCAGCCCAGCTCCATCAGCCAGCCCGAGGGCGTCGCGAAGTAGAAGGTGAAGGCGTCGTCGTTGGAGTGTTTGCCCAGCTGCAGGGCCACGTCGATGCCCTGCTGGCGCACGATGTCGTGGGCCTTGCCCAGGTCGTTGAGCTCCGAATATTCCAGCATCATGTGGTTGAGGCGCTTGGGGCCGTTGACCCCGAAAGCCAGGGAATGCTGGCGGTCGTTGCAGTACATGAAGGCGGGCTGGACCATGCCGGCGGGCGACTTCAGGTGGTACTGGATGTTCCCTTTCAGGCCGATCGCCGAATAGAAGCGGTGGGTCTCGGCATAGTCGTCGGCTTGGATCAGCACATGGCCGAGGCCCTGCGCGCCGGTCACCCAGCGGCCGTGCATCCGGCGGCCCGGGTGGAAGGGCATGTGGGCGTCGATCAGCGGGCCATAGAAGATCTCGACGGAATTACCCGACGGATCATTCAGCTTGATCAGGCCGAGAACGCGGCGCTCGGCCGCCTCCTCGAAGGTCGCTTCCCGGAAGGCGAAGCCGGCGGCGGTCAGTTGGGCCTTGATCTCTTCCAAGGCGCCCTCGTCGTCGACGCGCCAGCCGCTATAGGCGATGTCGTCGGTGTCACTGATGTGCATGACGAAGCGGTGATGCCAGTAGTCCATCCGCAGGTAGAAGCGGTCGGCCTCGCCCTCGTCGAGCACTTCCAGGCCCGCGACATCGGCCGCGAACTTCCGCCAGGCGTCGGCGTCGGTGATGTTCAAACCCACGTAGCCCAGCTCGGTGACTGCAGCCATGTCCTGTCCTCCCTAGCCGCACGTGGCATCGCCCCGCGCGTTGTTATGAACCCCGAAGCTCTGATGGCCTCCCGTCGCTGATAACATTGTAGCATGTTAGTTGCAACGCGCAGATCGGCGCCGGGGACTGTGTTCCGGCTCCCGCGCCCGGTCAGAGGTTGGGCAGATCCTCGTACTTGTAGGTCGAGGCTTCGAACTTCTCGCCGCGGCTGGCCTGCATCTTCGGCAGCCAATAGGGCAGCTTGTGCATCATCATGCCGTCCACCTCGATGGCCTGGCCGGTGATCATCCCAGCCATGTCGGAGGCCAGGAAGACCACCACATTGGCGATGTCCTCGGCGTGGGCCAGGCGCGGCAGGGCGGTGTTGGTGGCGAACAGTTTGAAGATCTCCGGCGGCAGGGTCGCCCTGCCCCTCGGCGTCATCACCGCGCCCGGGACGACCGCGTTGCAGCGGATGTTGTCGCGGCCATAGGTGGCGGCGACCTCGCGGGTCAGCTGATGCAGCCCGGCCTTGGCGACCGCATAGGACGGCAGGTCGACGGTGGCGTAGCGCGAGGAGCTGGACGAGGTGTTGACGATGGCGCCGCCGCCGCGCGCCGCCATGTGGGGGATGGCGTATTTGCAGCCCAGCATGGCGCTGGTCAGGTGGCCGTCGATGGTCATGCGCCACCACTCCACCGGCAGGTCGAGGATCTCGCAATCCGGCGCGATGGTGCGTGGAATGCCGGCGTTGTTGTGCAGGATGTCCAGGCCGCCGAACCGCTCCACGGCCGTCTCGATCATGCCCTTGATATCGTCCTCGACGAGGATGTCCGTCCGGCAGGCGATGACCTGGCCGCCGGCGGCGTTCAGCTCCGAAGCCAGAGCTTCCGACCCGGCCACATCGACGTCGGCGATGACCACGCTGGCGCCCAGGCCGGACATGATGCGAACCGTCGCCTGACCGATGCCAGACGCGCCGCCGGTGACGATGGCGACCTTACCTTCCAGAGTTATCACGCTGTTTTCCCTATATGATCTTCACAGCGCTCCAGGCGCCTTTTAGGTCATCCCGTTGACGGCGGGCTTGCCGGCGATATGGCTTTCCATCAGTTGCTCGGCCTGCCTGGCCTCGCGTCCGACGATGGCCACGGCGATCTCCATCCGCTCCTGGTTCAGCTGCCTGGCCGCCACCGGCGCCAGCGTCGGCGCGCCCTGCCACAGGTAGAAGATCGACAGCTTGCGCAGCCGCGCGATCCGCCCCTCCAGCGTCGGCGAACGGGCCATCCGCCAGATCTGGTCGTGGAACTGGTTGACCGTGCGGATGTAGGCGGTGCGGCCGGCGGCCGTGTCCAGGTTGGAGGCCGAGGCGCGGCTGGCGATGCTGGCCAGATCGCGGCCCTCATCGGCTTCGTGACGCTCGGCGGCGAAGCCGGCGACGACGCCTTCCATCCTGCCCATGGCCAGGAAGAAGTCGTTGATCTCCGCCACGCTCGGCGACACCACGCGGCAGCCGACCTGGGGAATGATGTCGACGTAGCCGATGCTGCGCAGATGGGACAGCGCCATGCTGACCGGTTGGCGGCTGGCGTCGAACTGCTGGGCCAGTTGGATGATCGACAGCGATTCGCCAAAGCGGTAGGCGCCCAGCATCAGCCGCCGCTCCAGCTCCTCGGCGATCTCGCCGGCCTTGCCGGATGGGGCGGAGCCGGACCGCAGACGCTCACCAGGCGCTGATGGCCGGCGGGACGGGCCCGAAGCCGGGATATCACCTTCCATTAGGGGGATCTCGCTAGCCAACATTCACTACGCCTCCCCTTAGCCTGTATCGCGCGCCGGACGAACCCACGGCCGTGGCGCACCCTCTTGAACCTGATGTTATAAATGCTAGCATGCTAGTAACAGAGCAACAAGGCGGGCCCGGTCCCGCTGGGCGCGAGGGACGGCGACATGGCGGCGATCACGGCGGCGGAACTTGGCGGCATGATTGACGAACGCCCCGACGA
>JAQGIP010000032.1 GCA_028291055.1 Caulobacter sp. | reverse complement strand
GCCCGCCGCGTCGTCCGCCGCCCGTGCCGGGCTTGTCGCCGGGCAGCTGCACCCGGCCGCCGTCGGTCAGCCGGTCGCCGCCCTCGGTGATCACCTTCTCACCGGCCGTGAGGCCCTGGGTGATGCTGACGGTGGTGGCCGTGCCGGGGCCGCGCACGACCTTGGTCTTCGTCACCGTCTTGTCGGCGTTCAGCTTCCAGACGAAGTCGCCGTCGGCGCCCGTCCGCACGGCGGTGATCGGCACGACCACGACGGCTTTAAGGGTCTGCAGCTCCAGCCGCACATTGACGAACTGGCTGGGGAACAGGGTCCCGGCCGCGTTGCCGAACCGGGCCTTGGCGCGGACGGTGCCGGTGGTGGTGTCGACCTGATTGTCGAGGGTGGAGAAGGCCCCCCGGTCCAGCACGATGGTCTTGCTGCGGTCGAAGGCGGTGACCGGCAGGGTCGCCTGCACGGCCTGGGCCTGGATGCGCGGCACGTCGTCCTGCGGGACGGTGAACTCCACGTCGATGGGATTGATCTCGGTGATCACCACGATGCCGCCGGCGGCGCCCGCCTGGATGTTGTTGCCGACATCGACGACGCGCAGCCCGGCCCGGCCGCTGACCGGCGCGATGACGCGGCTGAAGCCGAGGTTCAGCTGCGCCGTGCCGACCGCCGCGCGGTCTGTGACCACGGTGCCTTCAAGCTGCCCGACCAGGGCCGCCTGGGTGTCCACGTCCTGGCGGGCGATGGAATCCTGGGCCAGCAGGGTGCGGTCGCGCTGCAGCAGCAGCCGCGCATTGGCCAGTTGGGCCTCGTCGCGCTGCAGCGTGCCCTTGGCCTGCATCAGCGCCATTTCCAGGGGGCGGGGATCGATGATCGCCAGCACCTGGCCGCGCCTCACCATCTGGCCTTCGCGGAACAGGATCTGGACGATGGTGCCGCCGACCTGCGGCGTGACGGTGACCGTCGCCGCCGGGGTCACGGTGCCCAGGGCGTCCAGGGTGATGGGAACATCCGCCCTGACCGCCGTGGCCACGCCCACCGTGGTCGCCGCCCGCCCGCCGCCGCGTCCGCCGCCGCCAGGGCCGCCCGCCGGCGTGTTGCTGCTGCGGTGGGCCAGGGCGATCGCGCCCCAGATCGCGGCGGCGATGGCCACCAGCACCAGGACGATGATCAGGATGCGGCGGACAGGATGGCGCGCGCCTCCGGCCCAGATGTTTCGAGCTTGGTCGCGTACGTTCATGCAGGCTCCGGCGCGCCTCGGTCGCACGACCACAAAAAGGCGTGGCGATAACGGGCGGAAAGCCTGACTGTTCCATGGTCTGGCTTCGTACGGATTTCACGGCGGTAAAACGGTATGGCCGCCATAAGGCGGAGCGCCTGAATCCGGGTTCTGTGAGGCCTTGTCACAATACGTTGGACGCGGGCTGCCTTGATCGGCTCACCGGGCGGACGATGGTGGCGCCATGGGCCGCTCTTCGCTTTTGCCGCTATGACCACGCCGGACGCGCGATGGCGACACCGGCCGGACGGCTCGACCTGGGGTGATTTCGGGGCCGACGACGAACTCGGCCGCCTGAACCTGATCACGCCGGCCAAGGTGGTGGAGGCCGCCGCCGAGGTGCGCGAGGGCCTGAGCTTCTGCCTCAGCCTTCCGCTGGACATGCCCAACGGCAGGCGCGGTGAGCGCTTCGCGCCCCGGCTTTTCCCGACCGGCGAGGACTGCTGCAACATGAGCCGCCCGCTCGGCCTGCGCTTTCCGGGGGCGACGGGCGTCACCTGCGACGACGCGGTGGAGCTCTGCCTGCAGTATTCCACCCAGTGGGACGGCTTCTCCCACTTCGGCCGGGCGTTCGACGCCGACGGCGATGGGGTGGACGAGGTCGTCTACTACAACGGCTGGCGGGCCGGAGAGCATATCGTGCCGGTGGGCCGGCCCGGCGTGGCGTCGGGCGCGCACCGGCTGGGCATCCAGACCTATGCCGAGAAGGCTATCCAGACGCGCGGCGTGATGCTCGACCTCGACCGCCATTTCGGGCCGGACCGCAAGCGCATCGGCTTTGGGGAATTGTCGGAGGCGCTGACCGCCCAGGCCGTCACGGTCGAGCCCGGCGACATCCTGTGCCTGCACAGCGGCATCGGCCGCGCCATCGTCGAGAGCGGCGGCGGGGCCGACCTGTCGGTCATGCGCCATCTCGGCGCCGAACTGGACGGCTCCGATCCGCGCCTGCTGCAATGGATCACCGACAGCGGCGTGGCCGCCATCGCGGCCGACAACTTCGCCGTGGAGTGGTTCCAGAAGATCACCGATCCGAGTGAGCCCCGCCCCCTGCTGCCGCTGCACGAACACTGCCTGTTCAAGCTGGGGGTGCCGCTGGGGGAGCTGTGGTGGCTGAGCGATCTCGCCGCCGCCCTGGCCGCGCGGGGGCGCACCCGCTTCATGCTGACGGCCCCGCCCTTGAGATTGCCGCGCGCGGTGGGCTCTCCGGTGACGCCGGTGGCGACGATCTGACAACAAGAAACGACGGGAGAAACGCCTTGGAATTCGCATGGACGCCGGAACACCGGGCCTTCCGCCAGCGGTTGCGCGACGTGCTGGCCGCCAACCTGCCGGACAACTGGCCGGTGGTGTCGAACGGCTATGACAACGGCTCCGACGCCTCGGTGGCCTTCTCGCGCAAGTTCTGCCCGATCCTGGCGGAAGAGGGGCTGCTGATCCCCCACTGGCCGAAGGAGAACGGCGGCGGTGGGCTGGACGCCTTCCACCACTGGATTCTGGGCGAAGAGATGTGGGGCGTGGGCGAGCCGCGCGCCTATCAGTACATGTCCATCAACTGGGTCGGGCCGGCGATCATCAAGTTCGGCACCCCCGAGCAGCAGGCCGAGCATCTGCCGCGCATCTGCGGCGGGACCATCTCCTACTGCCAGGGCTTCTCCGAACCCGGCGCCGGCTCCGACCTCGCCGCCCTGCGCACCCGCGCCGAGCCGACCGGCGACGGCCGCTACATCGTCAACGGCCAGAAGATATGGACCTCGGCCGCCAGCTTCGCCGACGCCTGCATCCTGCTGGCCCGCACGGGGGCTGAGCGCCACGCAGGCATCTCGATGTTCATCGTACCGATGGACCTGCCGGGCATCACCGTGCGCGTCATCCCCGGCATGCAGGGCGAACGGGCCATGCATGAGGTGTTCTTTGACGATGTGGAGGTGGGCCCCGAATGCCTGCTGGGGACGGAGAATGGCGGCTGGAAGGTCGCGACCGAGGTGCTGGCCAATGAGCGGATCGGCGTGCCGCGCTATGCCCTGACCTGGCGCGGGTTCAACAAGGCGCTGGAGCACCTGCGCCTCGATGGCCGGCTCGAGAACGCCGCCATCCGCGCCCGGGCGGCGCGGTGCGAGGCGGCGTTGAAGGCGGCGCGGCTGGCGGCGCTGGGGGTGATCAATGCGCGCATTCACCATCGGCCGGCGGATGTGAGCGTCAATGTCGCGCGGTATGCGGCGGTGTGGGCGGATCGGCAGGTGGTGGAGTTCCTGGGCGACTTCGCGGGCGACCTACTTTTCTACGACGTCGATGCGGTGGTCACGGCGGCCTACAAGCGCGCCACGTCCATAGGCATCGGCGCGGGGGCGGCGGAGGTTCAGTTGAATCTGGTGTCCCGAAACCTGCTTCAAATGCCCCGGGGGAATGCGTGATGGACTTCGATTTGACCCAGGATCAGCAGCAAATCGAGGATGCCTTGGCCCAGATGGTCGAGCGTCACAGCGTTTTGCCGGTGGGCGACCCGTCCTATGTGAAGACCAGCCCGGAGCTGGATCGAGACCTGAAGGCCAGCGGGTTCCTGAATATCGCCCGGGAAGAGGGGCTGGGCGATCTCGAGGCGGTGATGCTGATCGAGGCGGTCGCCAAGATTCCCTATGCCAGCGAGGTGGCGGCAACGGCGCTGGTGGCGCCCAACGTTACCGCGCGGGAGTTGCCGGGGCCGGTCGCGCTGACGCGGCTGCCGCTGGGCGGGCCGATCCGGTTCCTGGCGCCGGGCGGGACGCTGCTGGTGGATACGGGCGTGGATGTCCGCGTGATCGCCCTGACGAGCGAGAACGTCGCGCCGGCCGCCAGCATCTACAACTTCCCCTATGGGCGGCTGGTGGGCGTCGACCCGAGCACGGCGCCGGTGCTGGAAGGCGCGCACCCGGAGGAGTTCCGGCGCTGCTGGCGGCTGGGGCTGGCGGCGGAGATCGTCGGGGCCATGGATGTCTCGATCGCCACGACGGTGGCCTATGTGAAGGAGCGCAAGGCTTTCAACCAGCCGCTGGGGGCCTTCCAGGCGATCCAGCATCGGCTGTCGGAATGCGCGGTGATGCTGAACAGCGCGCGGCTGCTGACGCGCGAGGCGGCGTGGAGCGGCCAGCCCAAGGCCGCGGCGCTGGCGGCCAGCTATGCCCAGGAGGCGGCGGCCAAGGTGGTCTATGACTGCCAGCAGTTCCACGGCGCCATCGGGCTGACCCTGGAATATCCGCTGCACTACTGGACCTACCGGCTGCGCCAGCTGCAGGGCGAGCTGGGCGGGCCGGTCATCCTGGCCCAGGCGGCGGCGGACATGTCCTATGCGGCCAACCAGCCGATCGGCGATCCGTTCGGGGGCGACGCCCTCAACTAGGCGCTAGGCGGGCGTCCAGGCCACGCAGTCGTGGGCCTGTTCGCCCAGGCCCTGGATGCCGGCGCGCAGGCTATCGCCCGCGGCCAGGTAGCGGGGCGGCTTCAGGCCCATGCCGACGCCGGCGGGCGTGCCGGTGGCGATGACGTCGCCGGGATCGAGCTGCATGAACTGGCTGATGTAGGCCACGACATCGACGCAGCCGGCGATCATGTCGCGGGTGTTGCCGTCCTGGAATCGCTGGCCGTTCACGTCCAGCCAGATATGCAGGTCTTGCGGATCGGCGATCTCGTCGGGCGTGACCAGCCAGGGGCCGATGGGGGCGAAACCGGGCCAGCTCTTGCCCTTTACCCACTGGCCCTGGCGCTTCATCTGCCAGTCGCGCTCGGACATGTCGACGAAGGCGGCGTAGCCGGCGATGGCCGACAGGGCGCGCTCGCGATCGGCCATCAGCACCGGGCGGCCGATGACCACGGTCAGTTCGATTTCCCAGTCCACGGTCTGCGCGCCCGGCGGCATGGAGATGGGGTCGGTGGGGCCGGTGAGGCGGCAGCCCTTCATGAAGATGATGGGCTCGGGCGGCGGCGTCATGCCGGCCTCGCGCGCGTGGTCGGCATAGTTGAGGCCGACGCAGACGATCTTGCCGCTCGGCTCGATGCAGGCGCCGATGCGGCCGGGGTTCTCGACCAGGGGCAGGGCCAAGGGGTCGAGGGCCGCCAGCCCGGCCAGGGTGGTGGGGTTGAGCGCCGCGCCCGACAGAACCGGCACATGGGCCGACAGGTCCCGCACCTGTCCGTCGTGCAGCAGGCCGACCTTCTCGCGGCCCTCGGGCCCAAATCGCAACAGGCGCATCACATCCACCATGGCTGACAAAGAAAAGGCCGCCGGTGCAGGGAGCACCGGCGGCCAGTAATGGGAGGGAGTCCCGGTTAGTTCAAGTTGTAGGACAGCTTGACGCCGATCACGCGGGGCCGGGCTTCCGTCACCAGATCCGAGGTGGCCGCGGCCGACAGCGCCTGGGCATAGTGTTTGTCGGTCAGGTTCTGGCCGAAGACGCTGACCCGGTAGTGGTGGTCCGGCGAGGCCCAGGACAGTTCCGCGTCGACCAGAGTGCGGCCAGGCTCACGCAGCCGTTCCGAGGGCTCCCAGTAGAAGGAGCTCTGGTACTGCGCGTTGGCGGCCAGGGTGATGTCGCCGGTGCTCATGGGCCAGGTATAGTCGCCCCCGAAGATCAGCATGGTCTTGGGCTGGCGCTGCAGCGAGTGGCCCGAGACGTTGCAGAATACAGAGCGGTTGCCGCCCAGCAGCGCGCCCGTGCCGATCTGGCAGGGGGTGGCGGCCGGGGGATCGACGGCGGTCTGCGGGATGGTCACCTGAGCCGCGGGCCAGCTCTTGTACTGACCGTCGGCCAGCGCCAGGCCGGCATGCAGGTTGAAGTGATCGGCCGGACGGATCCAGGCTTCCAGCTCACCGCCCTTGATGGTGGCATTGGCGGCGTTCTGCAGCACGGGAGCCAGGGTGATCGGGTCCCGCGAGACCGCCTGCAGGCCCTTGTAGTCGCTGTAGTAGATGGCGAGGTTGACCCTTAGCCAGCTGGCCGGCTGGGACTTCATGCCCAGCTCGTACTGGGTGATCTTTTCCGGCTGGGCCGGGACCAGGCTGGAGGAACCGGCGGAGAAGATGCCGCTCTTGAAGCCCTGTCCGGCCTTCACATAGAAGTTCAGGTTCTGATCGACCTTGTACTGAAGGCTGGCCGAGGGGCTGAAGTTGGTGAACTTCACGTGGACTTCGGCGTCGGGGAAGATGGTCGGCGGCAGGATGTAGGGCAGGTTGGGCTGGTTGATGTCGGCGATGCCCGACACCCGGCCGGTGGTGTAGCCCACCCGTTTCATCCACTTTTCTTCATCGGTGTAGCGGGCGCCGACGGTCAGCGACAGGTGGTCGGTGAAGTCATAGTTGCCCTGGCCGTAGATGGCCTTGGAGTCGGTGCCGACCGAGTTGCCGTGGTGGGTGTAGGTGAAGGTGTTGGAGGCCGGCGCCCAGGTGTAGATGCGGTAGTCGGTGTAGGGCGCCTTGTCCTTGAAATAGACGCCGCCGACGATCCAGTCGAAGCGGTGGTCGCCGCTCGATTGCAGATAGACCTCGTTGTAGAGCGATTTCGGCCGGGCCGACGTATAGCTGCGGAACACCGGCGCCGCCGTGGCCGACGGGTCGTTGGCGAACAGCTTGGTCTCCGTGGACATGTAGCTGGTCACGAAGTTCAGGGTCATGCCGCTGAAGTTGTAGGCCCCCGACAGGGCCAGGTTGTCGGTGATGGTCTTGAACGGGATGTCATGGCCGGTGGCGATGTCATAGTCGCCGGTCGGCAGCACCGGCGCGGGCAGGTAGCGCGCGGAGATGGTGTTGCCGTTCAAGGGCCGGCCGAGGTTGGCCGTGAAGTCCTTGGTCATGTCGTGCGCGGCCGAGAGGGTGAACTTCAGGTCCTCGGTGGGCCGCCACTGGAACTTCACCCGCACGGTGGCGTCGTCCTGGTCGCCGCGGGTGGTGTGGGAGACGATGTCGTTCAGATAGCCATCGGCGTGCCAGAGCACGGCGGAGATGTCGGCCCCGAACTTCTCGGTGCCGCCGCCCACATAGAGCTTCTCGGTCGACTCGTTGAAGGTGCCGTAGCTGGCCTGGGCGCGGACGTCGAAGCCGACCGGCGGATCGCGGGTGATCACGTTGATGGCGCCGCCCGTGGAGTTGCGCCCGTACAGCGCGCTCTGCGGACCCTTGAGCACCTCGATGCGCTCGATGCTGTTCAGCTTGAACGAGCCGTTGGTCATGTAGGGCTGGTAGATGCCGTCTATGTAGAGGGAGACGGTGGACTCTTCACCGGCCGAGACGCCGCGGGTGCCGACGCCGCGGATGGTGGGCTGGGGCGTGTAGCCGGTCTGGGCGAACGACAGGCCGGGCGTGATCTTGGTGAGATCCTCGCTCTCGTTGATGTTCATCTTCTCCAGCTGCTGGCCGGTGAAGGCCGACACCGCCAGGGGCACGTCCTGCAGACGTTCCGCCCGGCGCTGGGCGGTGATGATGACTTCGCCGACGGACGTGCTGTCGTCGGCCGCCGGCGGGGGCGCGTCGGCCAGGGCCAGGGTCGGCGCCAGCATCAGCACGGCGGTAGACACCAGCAGGGCATTCCTGGTCGTGGCGGCCCGCTTCGCCTTCTGAACTAGAATCACAGCTTCTCCTCCCGATTTCTTGAAGGGTGACGTATTGGCTACGTCTAACCCGGCTCTTTTATTTGTTCGTCCAGGTCGCCGAAATGTTCCGGCGCCTTCCTGGCCCTATCCGAGGTCATGACACTACGCTGATGATTTGGCGTCAATACGCCTGCTCGGCCCATTCCGAGGCGGCGAGGCCTTCGGGCAGGGCCATCATGTCGGCGTGGGCACAGGTGGCGTCGGTCGCCAATCTTGCCCCAGAGGCGTGGAAAATGGTAGAAAAAACAATGATATGGAGCGGCCATGTCCAGGCTTTCCGGTCATGGATATCCGGCTTTGGCGCGCGCCGGACGGCTCTCTATACATACGCGCGGTGACGCCGTGTCCAAGCTGGTTATACTCAGGGTCATGCGCGGTTGGGGTTCATTTACTTGACCCTTGGGGGCGCCGAACTCACCATGAGGATGAAGGCGCAGACCGGCTGGCCCGCCGCCAAGGATCGGACCGGACAGGAGGCGCGGGCGCCCCGCCGGCAGGAACGGAGAGTGAGACGATGACCTACGCCACCCGAGACATGCAGGACGCCGACAGCCATATCTTCGAGACGCCCGAGTTCTACCACCCCTTCATGGAGAAGGCGGTGAAGGACAAGGCTCAGTTCCTGTACGGCGCCTCCAGCGGCTTCACCGCCGCCCACTTCGGCGAGATGGTGGCGCGCCACAAGACCGAGGAATTCGTCGCCACCCGCGAGCCGGAACTGATGCAGCGCAAGCTGTGGGACGCCATGGGCGCCTTCGACAAGCATGACCGGGTCAAGGCCATGGACCTGCTCGGGTTCAAGCGCCAGATCGTCTACGACAGCTTCCTTCGCCTGCAGCTGCGCGAGTACGAGCAGGGCGACGACATGGACTTCCTCTATGGCCTGGCCCGCGCCCACGTCCGCGCCATGCTGGACTTCTGTTCCGAGGACGAGCGGCTGATCGCGGCGGGCTATGTGCCCCTGGCCGATCCGGCGCGCTCGGTGGAGGCGATGAAGTTCGCCATCGAGAGCGGCTGCAGGGCGGTGACCATGGCGGTGGATTGCCCGCGCCATCATTCGCCGAGCCACGAGGGCCTGGAGCCCATGTGGGCGATGGCGGCGGAGGCCGGCATCCCGATCATGTATCACCTGGGCGGCGGACGTAAGCCGAGCGATGTGTTCAGCGTCACCGGGCGGCGGCAGGACAAGGGCTATGCCGGCGGCGACGGCACCTTCACCTCCGTCCAGTATCTGGGCGCGCCGTTGCCCTTCATCGAAACCTTGAACGTGCTGATCATCGACGGCGTCCTGGACCGTCACCCCAAGCTGCAGATGGGCGTGGTGGAATATGGGGCCAACTGGGTTCCCGGTTGGATGCGGTTCCTGGATTCGGCCATGGCCGCCTACCGCAAGGCGGAAGAGCGGCTGCAGCTGCTCTCCATGCCGCTCAGCGACTATGTGCGCCGCCAGGTCAAGTTTGCCCCCTTCCACTTCGAGGACACCGGCTGGATCATCAAACAGGCGGGCGCCGAGGTGGTGCTGTTTTCATCCGACTATCCCCACAAGGAGGGCGGGCGCGATCCGATCTCGCGCTTCGAGTCCTCGATGCAGGCGGCGGGCGTCACGGAAGCCGAGAAGGAAAAGTTCTACACCGGCAACTTCGATGTTCTGATGGGCGGACCGGCTCCGGAATCCGCGCGCCGCATCACCGCGCTGGCCAGCTAGCAACAGTACCCAAGGCGGCCGCCAGAAGCCGTCTTACCCTCGGAGGATACATGGCGGAGCCCGCCTTCCTGCACGTGGCCGATATCCTGGAGGCGATCAGCGACGCCATTCCCGACGCGCCGGCGCTGATCTGGCGCGACGTTCGCAGACCGTGGCGCGAGTATGTGGACCGCGCCGCGCGCCTGGCCCAGGCGCTCAGCGACGCGGGCCTGACCGAAGGCAGCCGCGTGGCGCTGTATCTGCACAACAGCCCGGCCTATCTCGAGGGCCATCTGGCCGCGGTGAAGATGCGCGGCGTGCCGGTCAACGCCAACTACCGCTATGTGGAGGACGAGCTCCTCTACCTGCTCGACAATGCCGACGCGGAAGCCGTGATCTTCGACGAGGAGATGGCGCCGCGCGTGGCCGCCGTGGCCGGCCGCCTGCCGAACCTGAAGCTGATGGTGGAGTTCGGCGACAGCCGCGTCGTGCCGGGCTCGATCACCTTCGACGATGTGGTGGCCAACTATCAGCCGATGCCGCGCATCGAACGCTCGCCGCTGGACCGCCAGCTGACCTATACGGGCGGCACCACGGGCATGCCCAAGGGGGTGATGCGCACCATCGGCCCCTATGCGCGGGGCATCATGAACATCGCGGCCCAGGCGCTGGGCGCGAGCGCGCCGGTGTCGCTCGCCGATGCGGCGGGGCAGGCCAGGCGGCTGCACGACGAGGGCCGCGCGCCGGTCAGCGTGGTGGCGCCGCCCTTCATGCATTCGACGGGCCTGGCCTACGGCGCCCAGGTGCCGCTGATGAGCGGCGGGGCCTGCGTGATGCTGGACAACTGGTCCTTCGATCCGGGCGAGACCCTGGCCACCATCGAGCGCGAGAAGGCGACGAGCCTGACCATCGTCGGCGACGTGGTGGCGCGGCCTCTGACGGCCGAACTGGAGCGGGCGCAGGCGGCGGGAACGCCCTATGACATCGCCTCGCTGAAGACCGTCTATTCCTCCGGCATGATCTGGAGCGCGCCGACTAAGCGCATCCTGCTGACCCATGCCCCCGACGCCACCCTGATCGATGTGGTGGGCTCGTCGGAAGGCCATGTGGGCACCAGCTATGCGACCCGCGACAACATTCCCGACACCGGCGTCTTCACCCCCAATGCGACGACCAAGGTGCTGCGCGAGGACGGCAGCGAAGTGGCGCCGGGCTCCGGTGAGCGGGGCATGCTGGCCTGTGCCGGGGCCACGGTCGGCGCCGGTTATCACAAGGATCCGGTCAAGTCGGCCAAGACCTACCGGGTGCTGGGCGGCGTGCCCTATGCCATGGCCGGCGACTGGGCGACCATCGATGTGGACGGCTCGATCCGTTTCCTGGGCCGCGATTCAAGCTGCATCAATACGGGCGGGGAAAAGGTGTTCGCCGAGGAGGTGGAGCAGCTGATCCTGCGCATGCCGGGCGTGGCCGACGCCATCGTGGTCGGCGTGCCGGACGAGCGTTGGGGCGAGAGCGTCGGGGCGGTGGTGAAGGCCCATCCCGGCGTGACCCTGAGCGACCGCGCCATCCAGGATTGGGTGCGCACCGAACTGGCCGGCTACAAGATCCCGCGCCGCATCGTCATCACCGACGACTTCCCCCGTTCGCCCAACGGCAAGTCCGACATCGCCGGCGCCAAGCAGGTGATCCAGGACAGGTCCGCCCCACGTGAAGCCGTGGCGGCGCAATGAGCGTGTGGGCGCCATGAACGGGGCGGTGGGCCATGCCTATCCGTCGCGGCTGACGGCCTGGTACACGGTCGCCATCATGACGCTGCTCTACGTCTGTTCCTTCGCGGACCGGACGGTGCTTACCATGCTGGTGTCCACCATCCAGAAGGACATGGGCGCGGGCGACTTCGTCATGAGCCTGCTGCTGGGGCCGGCCTTCGCCCTCTTCTACACCCTGCTGGGTCTTCCCGCCGGCTGGATCGCCGACCGCTACAGCCGCCGCATCCTGGTGGCGGTGGGCGCGGTGCTGTGGGGCCTGGCCACCATGGGCAGCGGGCTGGCGGCCAACTATGGCCAGATGGCGCTGGCGCGGCTGTCGATCGGGGTGGGGGAGGCGACGCTGACGCCCGCCGCGCATTCGATGATCGCCGACCAGTTTCCGCCCAAGCGGCTGTCGCTGGCCATCTCGGTCTACATGCTGGGCGTGACCATCGGCAACGGCATGGCGCTGGCCGGGGTCGGCCTGCTGATCGATGGGGCGGGGGCGATCATCCGCGCGCTGCCCTTCCTGGAAGGCATGCGGCCCTGGCAGGTGGTGTTCTTCATGGTCGCCGCGCCGACCCTGGTGCTGGCGCCCCTGGTCTTCACCGTGCGCGACAACCGGCCCAAGGGCGGCTGGGTGCATGAGGCGGCTGCCGACGAGGCGCCGTTCCGGCTGAGCGCCTTCCTGAGCAAATACTGGCGTTTGCTGGTTCCCTATTTCCTGGGCTTCGGCATCACCTCCATCGCCGTCAACGCCCTGATCGCCTGGATCCCCACCTATATGGGCCGTCACTTCCATCTGCCGATGGCGCAGGTGGGGCTGGGCTACGGCGCCATGACCTTCATCGCCACCGGGGCGGGCCAGCTGCTGTGGTCGGTGATCGTCGACAAGCTCTATGCGGGTGGGGCCAGGGACATCCACCCGCGCTTCCACATCTTCACCTGGCTGATCAGCGCGCCGGCCATCGCGGCCGCCTTCGTGATGGGCACGCCGCTGGCCTTCCTGGTGCTGACGGGGCTGTTCTTCTTCTTCACCTTCGCCTTCCAGGGCTATGCCAATGCCGGGCTGCAGCTGGTGACGCCGCCGCGGTTCCGGGGCCGGATGTCGGCCGCCTTCCTGGCCTGGACCATGCTGATCGGCATGATGGTGGGACCGACCAGCGTCGGCTACCTCACCGAATATGTATTTAAGGACCCGCTTAAATTGGGCGTGTCCCTGACCATCGTCGTCCTCTGCTGCGCACCGCTCGGCATGCTGTCGCTGTGGATCGCCTCGCGCCAGACCCTGGCCCTGCGCGCCCGCGAACCGGCCCAGGCCCTCGACCCCAATCTCTTTCCACCCGGCGCCGAAGAGGCCGCCGCCTGACCGCGCCCTTTGCCGGGCCCGGGTGACGAACAACGGAGGCTATCGATGTACGACCAGTATAAGGCGTTGAAGATCGAGATGCGGGGCGCGGCCCTGTGGATCACCTTCAACGATCCGCCGATGAACGCGATGAACGACGAGGCCCACCACGAGCTGAGCCATGTGTTCCGCACCATCTCGCGCGATCCGGCCGTGCGGGTGGTGGTGATCACCGGGGCCGGCGACCGCGCCTTCTCGGCCGGAGGCAACATCCAGAGCATGAAGGACAATATCAAAAACCACGCCCGGTGGGTGAAGGGCGCCACAGAGGCCCGTGAGGTCGTGCTCAACATGCTGGAGTGCGACAAGCCGGTGGTGGCGCGCATCAACGGCCACGCCATGGGGGTGGGCGCGACCATCGCCCTGTGCAGCGACATCACGGTGATGGTCGACACCGCCAAGATCGGCGACACCCATGTGAAGATCGGCCTGGTGGCCGGCGACGGCGGTGCGCTGCTGTGGCCGCATCTGGTCGGCATCACCCTGGCGCGGCGCTACCTGCTGACCGGCGACCTGTTGACCGGCAAGCAGGCGGCCGAGATCGGGCTGGTGACGCAGTCCTGCACCGCCGAGGAGCTCGACGGCGTCGTCGACGGATGGGTCAAGCGCTTCGAGACCGGCGCCACGGTGGCGCTCGCGGGCACCAAGCGCGCGCTCAACATGGCCATCCGCCAGCAGGCTCAAGGGGCGATGGACGCCCACATGGGCCTGGAAACCTACAGTCAATTGTCGCGCGATCACGAGGAGGCGGCCAACGCCTTCCTGGAGAAGCGCGAACCCAATTTCGAGGGACGCTGAGCATGGTCGACCTGGTCGCCACCGACGAACAACAGCAGATCGCCAACAGCGTGGCGGAGTATCTGCGCGCCGAACTGCCGCTCGATCGCCTGACCAAGAAGGGCAAGGCCAACTCCGACACCGACCACGCCAAGTGGAAGGCGATGGCCGAACTGGGCTGGTTCGGGCTGGGCCTGCCCGAGGAGCAGGGCGGCATCGGCTATAGCGAGGTGGAGGAGGCCTTCCTCTATCGCGAGATGGGCCGGCTGCTGGTGACGCCCAGCGCCATCGCCGCCAGCCTGGGGGCGCGGGTGGCCGCCGGCGCGGGCAATGGCGAGCTGGCCGCCGCGATCATCTCGGGCGAGGTGCGCCCCGCCATCACCATTGCGACGAGCGTGGGCGAGGTCGGGCCGCGGGTCAGCGGGCGCTATCAACTGTTCGACGGGGCGGAGGCGGACCTGGCGCTGTTCCTGTCGGCGGACGGCGCGGCCCTGGTCGAACGCCGGGCGTTGAACGACCTGAAGGTGAGCCGCAGCGGCGATGACGCGCTGTCGCTGGAGCTGGCGGACCTCAACGGCGCGCCGACCGTGGCCTATGTTGGGGCCGACGCGGGCATCCGCCGCAACGGCCTGCTGCTGGCCGCCGCCATGCTGGCCGGGATGTGCGAGGCGACCCGCGACATGGCCTCGGCCTATGCCAAGATCCGCGAGCAGTTCGGCCAACCGATCGGCAAGTTCCAGGCGGTGAAGCACAAGTGCGCCGACATGGCGATCCGGGCCGATGCGGTGAACGCCCTGGTGGCCTTTGCCTCGATCACGGTGAGGGACAGGCGCGCCGACGCCGACTTCCAGGTGGCGGCGGCCAAGCTGCTGGGCGCGCAATACGCGCTGCTGAACGCCAAGGAGAATATCCAGGTGCATGGGGCGATCGGCTTCACCACCGACCTGCCGGCGCATCTGTTTTTGAAGCGCGCCCATGTGCTGGACCATTTCGGGGGCGCGGTGCGCCGCCAGCAGATGGACCTGCTGGCCCAGCCGGCCGCGTGAGAAGGCGATCATGAACCTCGATTTCACCGCCGAGCAGGACGTATTCCGCGCCGAGGTCCGCGACTGGCTGCACGACAATGTGCCCAAGGAGAAGCGGCCGATCATCGGCGATGAGACGCTGGTCTACGACAAGGCCTGGCAGAAGAAGCAGTATGACGCCGGCTGGGCGGGGATTTCCTGGCCCGTGGAGTATGGCGGCCGGGGGCTGTCGCTGATCCAGCAGCTGATCTGGTTCGAGGAGTATGCCAAGGCCCAGGCGCCCTATCTGGGCAACTTCTTCGTGGCCTTGAGCCATGCGGGACCGACGGTGATCGCGCGGGGGACGGAGCGGCAGAAGGCCTATCACCTGCCGCGTATCCTGAAAGGTGAGAGCCCCTGGTGCCAGGGCTTCTCCGAGCCCAACTCGGGGTCGGACCTGGCCTCGCTGAGCACGCGCGCCTACGTCGACGGCGAGCATCTGGTGGTCAATGGGTCGAAGATCTGGACCAGTTTCGCCCAGCATGCGGACTATCAGGAACTGCTGGTGCGCACCGATCCGGACGCCGGCTCCAAGCACAGCGGCATCACCTGGGTGATCGGCGACATGCATCTGCCCGGCGTCGATGTGCGGCCGATCTCGTGCATGGATGGGGCCTCGCACTTCTGTCAGGTGTTCTATGATAACGTGCGGATTCCGTTGGAGAATGTGGTCGGCGACCTGAACGCTGGCTGGAGCGTGGCGATGACCACGCTGGGCTTCGAGCGGGGCACGGCGGCGCTGGCCGAACAGATCGCCATGGCGCGGGAAATCGAGCGGCTGATCGAGTTGTCGAAGACGCGGCTGGGGCCCGACGGGGTGAGGCCGGCAATCAAGGACGATCTGATCGCCGCGCGCCTGGCCACGCTGCGGGCCGAATGCGCGGCGCTGAAGGCGATGAGCTATGCGTCGATTTCGCGGGCCCAGCGCGACTTCGTGCCCGGCGCGGAGGGGACGCTGATCGCCACCTATAATTCGGAGATGCTGCAGCGGGTCTATCGCATGGGCGCCGACCTGATGGGCGACGAGATGCTGGACCTGGATGCCAGCGAGGACCGCTGGACCTATGAGTATTACCGCTCGACCTTGCAGACGATCGCGGGCGGCACCTCTGAAATCCGGCGCAACATCATCGGTGAAAGACTGCTGGGACTGCCGCGCGACCGATAGGCGCGGCGCGGTAGGTGAGATGAGGGCGGTGGGCGAAGGGCTATCCTTCGCCCCTGCTTTGGCTTGTGACGCGCGGGCACATGCTTCGGGCCCGCGATGACGGGCGGTCCAAGCTGATTATACTGTCGGTCATGGCGAAACGGGCCTCATTTACTTGACCGGGCAGGGGGCGAAACCGACCATGTGAAGGACGGGCGCGACCGGATTTGCAAGGCGCGCCGGCGGCCCGAGTCCGCCGCGACACGGAGTAAGACCATGACCTACGCCACCCGCGATATGCAGGACGCCGACAGCCACATCTTCGAGACGCCCGACTTCTACGTGCCCTTCATGAGCGAGGCGGTGAAGGCCAAGCGGGAGTTCCTCTACGCCGGCTCCAGCGGCTTCACGGCCGAGGACTTCGGCCAGATGACGGCCCACCACGGCGATGCGGCCTTCGTGGCCGCGCGCGAGCCGGAGCTGATGCAGCGCAAGCTGTGGGAGGCCTGGGGCGCCTTCGACAAGCATGAGCGGCCCAAGGCCCTCGACCTGCTCGGGTTCAAGCGCCAGATCGTCTACGACAGCTTCCTGCGTCTGCAACTGCGCCAGTACGAGCAGGGCGACGACATGGACTTCCTCTACGGCCTGGCCGAGGCGCATGTGCGGGCCATGCTCGACTTCTGCTCGGAGGACGAGCGGCTGATCGCGGCGGGCTATGTGCCGTTGGCCGACCCGGCGCGGTCGGTAAAGGCGATGAAGTTCGCGCTGGAGAGCGGCTGCAAGGCCGTGACCATGGCGGTCGATTGTCCGCGGCGGCATTCGCCCAGCCACGAGGCGCTGGAGCCGATGTGGGCGATGGCGGCGGAGGCCGGCGTGCCGGTCATGTATCACCTGGGCGGCGGGCGCAAACCCAGCCCCGCCTTCTCGGTGACCGGGCGGCGGGTGGACAAGGGATACGCCGGCGGCGACGGGTCGTTCACCTCGGTGGAATATCTGGCCGCGCCGCTGCCCTTCATCGAGACCCTGAACGTGCTGATCATCGACGGGGTCCTGGACCGCCACCCGAGCCTGCAGATCGGCGTGGTGGAGTATGGGGCCAACTGGGCGCCGGGCTGGATGCGGTTCCTGGATTCGGCGATGTCCGCCTATCGCAAGGCCGAGGAGCGGCTGCAGCTGCTCTCCATGCCGCTCAGCGACTATGTGCGACGCCAGGTGAAGTTCGCGCCCTTCCACTTCGAGGACACCGGCTGGATCATCAAACAGGCCGGCGCCGAAGTGGTGCTGTTTTCCTCCGACTATCCCCACAAGGAAGGCGGGCGCGATCCGATCGGCCGGTTCGAGACCAGCATGCAGGCGGCGGGGGTCACGGAGGCCGAGAAGGAGCAGTTCTATACCGGCAACTTCGATGTTCTGATGGGCGGGCCCGCGCCCGAGCCGGCGCGCCGCGCGGCCGACAAGGCGGCCTGAGGCGGCATGGGGCAGGCGGCCATCAGAGCCGCCGCGGACGGAGGACGATGATGGACAAGCCCCTGGGCGCCCCCCTGCTGCATCTGGCCGACGTCTATGAGGCGGTGGCTGACGCCATTCCCGATGCGCGGGTGATGGCCTGGCGCGGCGTGGAGCGCACCTGGGCTGAGTTCGAAGACCGCGCGGCGCGGCTGGCCCAGGCGATGACGGCGGCGGGGCTCACGCGGGGCAGCGTGGTGGCCCTCTACCTCCACAACAGCCCGGCCTATCTGGAGGGACAGTTCGCGACGCTGAAGTTCCGCGGCACGCCGATCAACGCCAACTACCGCTATGTGGCCGACGAGCTGGCCTATCTGCTCGACAACTGCGACGCCGAGGCGGTGATCTACGACGGGGAGCTGGCCGATCGCGTGGCGGCGGTGGCGGGGAAGTTGCCGAAGCTGAAGCTGCTGATCGAGGTGGGCGATAGCCGCGCGGCGCCGGGCTCCCACACCCTGGAAGAGCTGATCGCCGCCAACGGCAAGATGGCGCGCATCGAGCGCTCGCCCGACGATCTGCACATGACCTACACGGGCGGCACCACGGGCATGCCCAAGGGGGTGCGCAACGCCATCGGCAAGATGGCGGGCGGGGTGATGATGATCGCCGCCGGCGGGCTGGGTGCGGCGGTGGCGCGGACGCACGCGCAAGCAGGCGATTTGGCGAAACGGTTGAGAGATGAGGGCCGGTTGCCGGTCAGTGTGGTGACCCCGCCCTTCATGCACGCGACGGGCATGGTCTATGGCTCGATGGCGCCGATGATGGCGGGCGGTTGTTGCGTGATGCTGGACGACTGGTCGTTCACGGCGGAAGAGACGCTGAGCCTGATCCAGCGCGAGCGGGCCACCAGCCTGACCATCGCCGGCGATGTGATGGCGCGGCCGATCAGCGCCGAGCTGGAGGCGGCCGCGGCGGCGGGGCGGCCCTATGACATATCCTCGCTGCGGGCGGTCTATTCGGCGGGCATGATCTGGACCGCGCCGACCAAGCGCGTGATCCTGAAATATGCGCCGGACGCCACCCTGATCGATGTGGTGGGCTCGTCGGAAGGGCATGTGGGGACCAGCTTCGCCACGCGGGACAATATCCCGGACACGGGCGTCTTCACGCCCAACGCCACGACCAAGGTGTTGCGGGCGGACGGCAGCGAGATCGCGCCGGGGTCGGGGGAGCGGGGATTGCTGGCCTGCGCCGGGCCGATCACGGGCACGGGCTATCACAAGGATCCGGAGAAGAGCGCCAAGACCTACAAGGCGATCGGGGGCGTCAACTATGTGATGGCGGGCGACTGGGCGACCATCGAGGCGGACGGGTCGATCCGGTTCCTGGGGCGCGACTCGAGCTGCATCAACACGGGTGGGGAGAAGGTGTTCGCCGAGGAGGTGGAGAACCTGATCCTGCGCATGCCAGGGGTGGCCGACGCCATCGTGGTCGGCGTGCCGGACGAGCGGTTCGGCGAGAGCGTGGCGGCGGTGGTCAAGGCCGCTGAGGGCGTGGAGCTCACCCACAAGGCCATCCAGGACTGGGTGCGCACGGAGCTGGCCGGCTACAAGGTCCCGCGCCACATCGTCATCACCGACGACTTCCCCCGCTCGCCCAACGGCAAGTCCGACATCCAGGGCGCCAAGCGCACCGTGCAGGCCAGGCTAGAACCCGCCGTGGCTTCATGACGGAACCCGCCCAGGCGGTCCCGGCCATCGCCTACCCGCCGGCCCGCGTGGCCTGGTTCACGGTCGTGGTGCTGATGGCCCTCTACATCTGCTCCTACATGGACCGGCAGGTGCTGACGATGATGGTCGGGCCGATCAAGGCCGACCTGCACATCTCCGACTTCGACATCAGCCTGCTGATCGGGCCGGTGTTCGCCATCTTCTACACCACGCTCGGCATCCCGGCGGGCTGGATCTCCGACCGCTACAGCAGGAAGGGTTTGATCTTCGTGGGCTCGGTGCTGTGGGCGATCGCCACGGCCTGCAGCGGCCTGGCGGGCACCTTCCCGCAGCTGGCGATGGCGCGGCTTTCGGTGGGCGTGGGGGAGGCGACCCTGACCCCGGCCGCCCAGTCGATGATCGCCGACCAGTTCCCGCCCAAGCGGCTGTCGCTGGCCATGTCAGTCTATATGCTGGGGGTGACTTTCGGCACCGGCTTGGCCCTGGGCTTCAGCGGCCTGTTGATCGACACCGCGGGCAGGCTCGCCACCCAGCTCGCGCCCATCATCGGCCACTTCCGGCCCTGGCAGGTGGTCTTCCTGCTGGTGGCGCTGCCCACCGTCGTGGTGGCGCCCTGCGTCTTCCTGATCACCGAGACCCGCTCCAAGAAACAGGCCCGGGCGGGCGCGGCCATGGGCGGCGGCCGGGCCTTCATCGCCAGCCACTGGAAGCTGCTGGCGCCCTACTACGCGGGCTTCGGCATGACCTCGATCGCCGTCTACGCCCTGACCAGCTTCACCCCCACCTACATGTCGCGCCACTTCGGCCTGCCCATGGCCCAGGTCGGCGCGGGCTATGGCCTGACCATGTTCCTGGCGACGGGCGTGGGCCAGGTGTTGTGGTCGTTGGTGGTCGACCGGCTCTATGCGCGCGGCGTGCGCGACGCCCATGTGCGCTTCCACATGCTGGCCTGGGCGATCAGCCTGCCGGCGGTGATCGCCGCCTTCTTCGTGGGCAGCCCCGTCGCCTTCCTGGCGCTGATGGGGCTCTTCTACCTCTTCACCTACGCCTTTCAGGGCTATTCGATCGCGGGCTTGCAGCTGGTCACGCCGGCCCATTTCCGCGGGCGGATGTCGTCCCTCTATTTCACCTATCTGAACCTCGTGGGCCTGGCCGTGGGCCCCACGGCGGTCGGGGCGCTGACCGACTTCGTCTTCCATGATCCTCAGAAGATCGGCGTGGCCATGGCCATCGTCGTGGCCGCCTGCGCCCCCGTGGGCGTGGGCCTGCTGTGGATCGCCGCGCGCGTGAAGCGCCGGATGCTGGACGAGGCGGACGCGCGCGCCGCCGCCGCATGACATGACATTGCGAGAGTAGGCATCGATGAACCTTGATTTTACCCCCGACGAGAGCGCCTTCCGGGCCGAGGCCCGCGCCTGGCTGCAGGACAATGTCCCGCGTGGCGGGCGCGCCACCGACGGCGAGCACATGCTGGAGTTCGACCGCGAATGGCAGCAGCGCCAGTACGCCGGCGGCTGGGCGGGCGTGTCATGGCCGGTGGAGTATGGCGGGCGCGGGCTGTCGCTGATCCAGCAGCTGATCTGGTATGAGGAATACGCCCGCGCGGACGCGCCCCTGCCGGTGGCCAGCGCCTATTTCGTGGCCTTGAGCCACGCGGGCCCGACGGTGATCGCGCGCGGGAGCGAATGGCAGAAGAGTTTCTTCCTGCCCAAGATCCTGACCGGCGAGACGGTGTGGTGCCAGGGCTTCTCCGAGCCCGGCGCGGGGTCGGACCTGGCCGGCCTGCGCACGCGCGCGGTGGTCGATGGTGACCATCTGGTGGTCAACGGCTCAAAGATCTGGACCAGCCGCGCCCAGCACGCCAAGTACCAGGAGCTTCTGGTGCGCACCGATCCGGACGCGGGCTCAAAGCACAGCGGCATCACCTGGGTTATCGGGGACATGACCCTGCCGGGCATCGATATCCGGCCGATCCCGTGCATGCACGGAGCCTCGCACTTCTGTCAGGTTTTCTACGATAACGTACGGATTCCATTGGAACATGTGGTCGGCGAGATCGGCGACGGCTGGAACGTCGCCATGGCTACCCTGGGCTTCGAGCGGGGCACGGCGAGCCTGGCAGAACAGATCATGATGTCACGCGTTGTCGAGCGGCTGATCGAGCTGGCCCACACGGAGCTGGGCCCCGACGGCGTGCGTCCGGCCATCCAGGACGACGAGATCGCCACGCGCCTGGCGACGCTGAGGGCCGAGGTCGCGGCCCTGAAGGCGATGAGCTACACCTCGATCTCGCGGGCCCAGCGCAACTTCGTGCCCGGGTCGGAAGGCACCATCATCGGCTGCTACAATTCCGAGATGCTGCAACGCATCTTCCGCATGGCCGCCGACCTGCTGGGACCGGAGATGCTGGACCGCGACAGTTCCGACGAGAACTGGGTCTATGAATATCACCGCTCGATCATGACCACGATCGGCGGCGGCACGTCGGAGATCCGCCGCAACATCATCGGGGAACGGGTGCTGGGATTGCCGAGGGACCGGTAACCTAACTCCGCTCGTCCCCGCCTGCGTGGGGACGAGCGGTTTAAGGAGGCCTAAGCCACCCGCGCCAGCCGCCGCGCGGGCTCCGGCGTCACGGCCGGCAGTTCCCATGAATCCCGGAAGGGGGCGAACTTTTCTTCCAGGAAGTCGAGGAAGATCCGGGCGCGGGGCGCCAGGTGACGGCGGCTCTGGTAGATGGCGTAGATGTTCTGTTTGTGATTGTCCTGATCATTAAAGAACAACTTGACCAGCCGGCCTTCCGCAAGATCTCGCGAGACGTGGTAGTCGTGCATTCTTACGATGCCGGCGCCGGCCCGGGCCATGTGCAGCAGCATCTCCGCGTCGGTTGCGGCGGTGGCGGGGGTGGCCTGGAAGCGGGTGAACTTCTCTTCCTGGGCGTCCCAGACCGGCCAGTTGTTGCAGGGCACTTCCATGGCGAAGTTCATGCAGGTGTGGTCGGCGAGTTCAGCCGGTGAGGTGGGCGTGCCGTGCTTGGCCAGGTATTCGGGCGAGGCGACCAGCAGCCACCGCGTCGCGGCGATGCGCCGGGCGACCATGGAGCAGTCCTGCATGTCATAGGGATAGATGGCCAGGTCCATGGCGCTATCCAGGCTGCGCAGCGGTCCGGAGCCGGTGTGGAACTCCACTTGCATATTCGGAAAACGCTCATGAAATTCGGGCATTAGGGGCGCTATCTGATGGCAGGCCAGGCTCAGCGTCGTGTAGACGCGAAGCACGCCGGAGCTGTCTCTCGCCGCGCTGCTGACGCTCGCCTCGGCCTCGCCGAGCGCGGCCAGCACCTCCAGCACCCGCTCATAGTAGGCTTGGCCTTCGGCGGTCAGCGCCATGCTGCGGGAATTGCGCTTGAACAGCAGCGTGCCCAGACGGTCTTCGAGCCGCGCGATCAGCTTGCTGACGCCCGAGGGGGTGAGGTTGAGGGTGCGAGCGGCCGACGAAAAGGCGCCGTCCTCCACCACCCGAGCGAAGACTTCCATCTCGCTGAAACGGTCCATGTTCATTCTCCTCCGCCCGCTTTCCGCTGACCGGAAAATGGGCAATGCGGCTCAATTGCAGGTCGGCCGCGTGCAATATTAATCTCTCCGAAGTGGGCTTTCGTCAAGTCGTCGTGGTTGGTCGGTGCCCTTACGTGTAGATTACGAAACAATCCAAACGTATTGGTTGTGATTGAATGCTTCGCGGGGTGAATAACTACGCGAGTGCGCCTATGCGTACGTGAGGCCCCATTCGCGGTTGAGGATCGGCTCCCCAAATCGCTTAGGCCGACGCCCGGCGATCGTGCCGCGCCACGGCCATGTCCCACAGCGCCTGGGCGGCCGGGGGCAGGGGGCCGGCGCGCCGGGTCAGCAGGATGGAGATCCGCGCGGCCTCGCCCGCCACCAGCCGGCGCAGCACCATGCGGTCTTCCGGATCGACGCGCACCTCGTGGCCGGCCCATTCGTGGGCGACCGTCCAATACCGGTGACGGGCGGCGAACTTCAACAGGCTGGCCGGATGATCGTCGTGGGCCTGGACCAGGGTGGCGCCCGCCTTCTCCAGCGGACCGAACCAGGCCTCGTAGTAGGCCGCGCCGACGTCGACCGGGTAGGTGGCCATGGTCTTGCCGGCCACCATGGCCAACGGGATCTGGACCATGGAGGCGGCCGGGTCCTCGGCGGGGATCACCACCAGGGTGCGGCAGGCCGCGAAGGGCACGGTGATCAGTCCGGTCTCGTCGAAGGGCTCGGTGGCGAACACCAGGTCGAGTTCGCCTGCGCGCAGCCGCTCCAGCAGGGGCGGGCTGTTGCCGTTGCTGTCGATCTCCAGCTTCACCGAGGGCCGCTGCTCATGGAAGTCGCCCATGAAGTCCAGGCGCTCGGGGATCTCCAGCGTATAGCGGGGCGAGCCCAGGCGCAGGCGTGTGCGGCCCATCTGGCGCAGCTCCCAGACCGTATCGTCCAGGCCGCGATAGGCCCCGACCAGGGCCTCGGCCTTCTCGTGCAGCCGCTCGCCCTCGCTGGTCAGTTCGACGCGGCGATGGCTGCGCTCGAACAGGCGCAGGCCCAGCCGGTCCTCCAATTGGCGGATCAGCAGCGACAGGCGTGGCTGGGAAATGCCCAGCCGTTCGGCGGCGCGGGTGAAGGACAGGGTCTGGCTCGCCGCCAGGAAGGCCTTCCAGAGTTGCAGGTCGCCGGACATGCATCACGCTTGCATATCAAAACCGATATGTGAACCGACAAAGTCGATCACGATCCCCGGCCGGCCTCGCCGTAGCTTGCGATACCGCCCCGCGTCCAACGAGGGCGGACAGTCAGCCGGGAGACGCGCCATGGAATTCGCCTGGACGGAATCGCAACAGCGCTACCGCGAGCAGGTCGCGACCTTCCTCGAAGACAACCTGCCCGACGACTGGTTCGACACCTACTGTCACGGGCTGGGCTCGCCCCAGCAGATCGACTATGCGCGCATCTTCTGCCCCAAGCTGGCCAAGGCCGGCCTGCTGACGCCGCAATGGCCGGCCGAATACGGCGGGCGCGACGGCGAGCCTTGGGAGCAGTTCATCCTGGCCGAGGAGCTGTGGAGCTGGGGCGAGCCGCGCGGCCCTCAGTACATGAACGTCAACTGGATCGGCCCGGCCCTGATGCGCTTCGGCACCGCCGAGCAGAAGGCCGAGCATTTGAGCCGCATCGCCACGGGCGAGGTGATCTGGTGCCAGGGCTTCTCCGAGCCCCAGGCCGGCACCGACCTGGCCGCCCTGCAGACAAAGGCCGAGCGGATCGGCGACCACTACCTGATCAACGGCATGAAGATCTGGACCTCCTATTCCTACAAGGCCGACTGGTGCTTCCTGCTGGCCCGCACGGGGCCGGAACGCAAGGCCATCTCCTGCTTCCTCGTGCCGATGAATTCGAAGGGCGTTTCCGTCGTGCCCTTCCCGGGGCTTCCCGAATACGGGCACTTAAACGAGGTCTTCTTCGAGGACGTCGAGGTTCCGCTGGGCAACCTGGTCGGCGAGGAGGGCAAGGGCTGGGAGGTGATCACCTACGCGCTCAGCTACGAGCGGGTCGGTCTGCCGCGCTACCACTGGGGGCGCAAGGTGCTCGATACGGCGGTGGCGCAGCTGCAGGCCGAGGGGCGCTTCGACGACCCGATGGTACGCGCCCATGCCGGCCGCATCGTCTCGAAGTTCGAGGCGGCGCGGGTGCTGACCTACCTCGTGGTCGACCAGCGGGTGAAGCGCACGCCCGATACGACCGACCCCAATGTCCAGCGCATCACGGCGGCCGACGCCTGCTGCGAGCTGATGAACTTCCTGATGGAATACCTGCCCGACTGCCTGTCGGGCGGCGAGCGGTATCTGGAACTCTTCTACCGCCACAACATCCCGGCCACGATCGCGGCGGGGACCTATGAGCTGCAACTCGACCTGATCGCCCAACGCGGTCTCACCCTGCCGCGCGGGAGGTAGAACGATGGATCTCGAACTCAACGAAGACCAGAGCATGCTGATTTCGGCTCTGCAGTCGATCCTGGACCGCTATCGCGAACTGCCCAGCGAGCACCGCCGCGACCGCAGCTTCTATTCGCTCGACCTCGACAACCAGCTGCTGACCAACGGCTTCCTCGACGCGGTGCGCACGCCGGGCATGGGCGCGCTGGAGGCCGCCCTGGTGATCGCGGAGGCGGCGACCGCGCCGGTCAGCGTGGAGGTGGGCGCCTCGGCCTTGATCGCGCCCCACATCACCGACGCCATCCTGCCCCGGCCGATCGTCCTGATCAGCGGTGATCTCGGCAAGGCGCAGCGGTATCTGAACGTGGCCAAGACCGCGCTGATGGACGTGGGCGACGACATCCTGGTGATCGCGGTCGAGGCCGCCAACGTCGAGGCGGTCGACACCATCTATGCCTACCCCTACGGCCGCTTCATCACCCCGCCCGACCTGTCGAAGGCGCAGCGGCTGGGCAAGGCGGCGGTCGCGCCGTTCCGTCAGTGGTCGCGCGTGGCGCTGGCCGCCGAATGTGCGGGCCTGATGCGCACGGCGGTGGATTTCACGGTCGACTATGTGAAGCAGCGGCGCATGTTCGGCACCACGCTTGGGACCTATCAGGCGGTGCAGCACCGGCTCGCCCAGTGCCACCAGATCGCCAGGGCCACCCACTATCTGGCCATGAAGGCCGCCTGGAGCGGCGACCCCATGGACGCCTCGGCTGCCGCCTGTTTCGCCCAGCAGCACATCCAGAAGCTGACCTTCGACCTGCACCAGTTCAACGGCGGCATGGGCGTGACCAACGAGCACAAGCTGCACTTCTGGACCTACCGGTTCCGGGCGCTGCAATCGGAACTGGGCGGCGCCAACGGCGCGGCGCACGAGATCGCCGACCTGCTGTGGGGGCCGGTGGAGGCGCCGCGTACGCCCGATACGCCGGCGTTGCGCGAGGCCGCGCGGCGCAAGGGCGGGGCGGCCAAGACGCCGGGAATGGCGCGGCATCTCGATCCCGCCCTGACCTGATGATCCCGGCGGAGATCGCCACCACCGTTCCGATGCCCGACGGCGAGGCCAGGGCGCCGACGCTGCCCAACCTGATCCGTTCGGCCGCCCGCCAATACGGCCCGCGCGAACTGGCGGCGCTGGGCGAGCGGCGGGTGACCTATTCCCAGGCCGAAGAGGAATCGGCGCTGTGGGCGCGCGGGCTGCTGGCGCTGGGCGTAGGCAAGGGCTCGCGGGTCGCCCTGCTGATGCCCAATGGCCCCGACTGGATCGTGGGCTGGTTCGCCTCGGCGCGGACGGGGGCGCTGACCGTGGCGCTGTCGACCTTCTTCCAGGCGCCGGAGCTGTCCTGGGGCCTGCGCCACAACGACGTCGGCGTGCTGCTGGTCGGCGCCGCCTATCTCGGCGCCGACTATATAGAGCGTCTCGAGCGCGCCGTGCCGGGGTTGGCCCAGGCGACCTCGCCGGACCTGACGCTGCCCAGCCACCCGTATCTGCGCCACATCATCGTGTGGGGCGACTGCGACCGGCCTTGGGCGATGAAGGGGCCGCACGATCTGGTCGCCGCCGCCAGGGCGTATCCGGCCTTCGATGCAGCCCTGCTGGCCGCCGTCGAGGCGGCGGTGACGCCGGACGACAGCCTGATCACCATCTGCACCTCCGGCTCGACGGCCGAGCCCAAGGCCGTGGTGCATAGCCATGGCGCGGCGGCGCGCGCGACCTGGCAGTTCCTGCCGCACTACGACTGGCGCATCGACGACCGCGCCTACAGCGGCCATCCCTTCTTCTGGATCGGCGGGCTGAACGTGAACCTGCTGCCAATCCTGTTCACCGGCGGCTGCAGCGTCTGTTCGGCCTCGCCGAAGGCTGCGGATCTCGCGGCGATGTTCGAGCGCGAGGGCGTCAACCGCGTGGCGATGTGGCCGGCCCAGGCCAAGGGCGTCATCGAGGCGGCCGCCGCCGAGGGTCGCGACCTGAGCGGCGTGCGCTGGGGCCTGTTCGAACCGCGCGAGCGGAGCGGCCGGGTCATCCCGCCGGCCGAGCGGATGGGCGGCGTCTTCGGCATGACCGAGACCTTCGGCATGCACAGCCTGTGGCCGCTGGACGAGCCCGCGCCGCCGGGCAAGGCGGGCTCCATGGGCCTGACGTTACCTGGGGTGGAACGCCGCATCGTCGACCGCGAGACCGGCGCGCCGTTGCCGCGCGGCGAGGTCGGCGAGCTGCAGCTGCGCGGCCACAGCCTGATGCAGGGCTATTACGGACGGGAGCGCCGCGACTGCTTCACCGCCGACGGCTTCTTCGCCACCGGCGACCTCTGTCGCGAGGACGAGGACGGCTTCCTGTGGTTCCAGGGGCGCCGGTTCGAGATGATCAAGACCACCGGGGCCAACGTGTCGCCGCGCGAGGTCGAGCTGGCGCTGATGAAGACCGGGCGGCTGCGCGAGGCGGTGGTGTTCGGGATGGCGGATGAGCTGCGCGGCGAGGTGGTGGCCGGAGTGGTCGTGCCGGCGCCCGGCGAGACGCTGGACGCGGCGGCGATCAAGGCGGAGCTGAAGGCCGCGCTGTCGTCCTACAAGGTCCCCAAACGCCTCTATATCCGCGCCGACGAAGACCTGCCGCGCACCCATTCCGGCAAGGTGGACAAGGCCCGGCTGCGCGCGGCGGCGATGGAGTGGGACGAGGGGTGAGGGGGCCGGGACATACCCATGGTACGCGCCTATCGTGAACTAGCTGTTGTCGCTCAACCGGTTACCCGCCCGGTTTCCTCCCTCTCATCATGGGGATCGGACGCTTCGTCGCCTCACCCCGTGAACTTCGGCTTGCGCTTCTCGGCGAAGGCCCGCCAGCCTTCCTTCGCATCCGGATGATGGTCCGACACGGCGGTGCGCACCGCGATATCCATGCCCGCCTGTTCGAAGGTCAGGTCGTCGGCGTTGTCGATGGCGTGCTTGAGCATGCGCAGGGCCACTTGCGGCCCCTCGGCCAGTTCGGTGGCGAGCGCCATGGCGCGCTCCATCAACTGGTCCGGTTCGGCCAGGTCGCTGACCAGGCCCATCTCCAGCGCCTGGCGGCCATCGACGATGCGGCCGCGAAGCAGGAAGTCCTTGGCGCGGGCGACGCCCAGCATGCGCACGATCAGATGGTGGCCGCCCTCGTCGGGCAGGAAGGCCATGCGCATGGTGCCGCTGCCCAGCTTGGCGTCGGGCACGCTGAGGCGGAAGTCGCAGGCCAGGGCGAGGGAGAAGCCGGACTGCACGGCCGCGCCGTTGATGGCCGCGATGGTGATCTTGTCGAGGTTGCGCACGGCCCGGGTCAGCCCCTGGGATATGGTGCGCATGGAGCTGTAGGTGCCCAGGGCGTCGTGGCGGCCCTTGATGACCGGGTTGGAGCGGGCGTCCCTCCAGTGGTCCTCGTTGAAGGCGCCGCCGACGTCGTCGCCGGAGCTGAAGGCGCGGCCCTGGCCGGTGAAAAGGACGACCTTGCTGTCGTCGTCATACTGAAGCTGGGTGACCGCTTCGATCAGGTCGCGCTTCATGGCGATGTTGAAGCTGTTCAGCCGCTCGGGGCGGTTGAAGGTGATCACCGCGATCCCCGGACCCTCGATCTTCAGGTCAAATCCGGCATAGGCGCCTTCGAGCATGGCGGGTTCCTTCGTAGCGGGCGTGCGGCGAAGGTTGGCGCGGGGCGGGGCGGGCCGCCACCGGCAAGGGGCGTGGCGGCGGACAAGCTGCTTGTCGTGGGGTTCACATGCCGGGGACGAAGCGTGACCCGCGCGACTCGGCTTGAAGGATCGCCAACCCCGGCTTGAGGCCGGGCGAGGTGGCCAAGACGCGGATCGGGCCGGGCGCGCCGCCGGCCTGGAGGATGGCCATGGCCAGGCCGTTGAAAGCGCGGCGCGAGGCGGCCTTGTCGGGCTCCAGGCTGGTGGGGTCGCCATTGCCCACGCCGATCAGGGCGGCGTCGCCGGTGAGCATGAAGGTGATCGGGTGGCCGGCGTCGGGAACCGGGCGGCCCTTGGCGTCGACGATGTGGGCCTCGATGACGCTGACGTCCTCGCTGTCGGCTGAGATGAGTTGGCGGTCCGGGGTCAGCACGATGCGCGCCGCTGGCCCGGCGGTTTCGCGCCGCTCGGTCAGGACCATGCGCCCGTCCTTCCAGCCCCGGGCCTCCAGCACGCCGGGCTGGTAGGCCACGCGCCATTCGACATGGCGGTTACGGGCCACGTCGCGCGCGCCGAGGGGGCGGCCGTTGAGGAAGAGCTCGACGCGGTCGAGGTTGGAGTGGGCCCAGACCTCGATCTCCTGGCCCTCGCGCCCCGGCCAGGTCCAGTGGGGCAGCAGGTGCAGGGCCGGCTCGGGCCGCCACCAGGCGCGGTAGTAGTGGTAGTTGTCCTTGGCGAACCCGCAGCTGTCCATGACGCCGAAGTAGGAGGCGACGGAGGGCCACTTGTTGAAGGGGGTGGGCTCGCCGCGATAGTCGAAGCCGGTCCAGATGAAGCCGCCGGCGATGTAGGGGCGGGTGGCGGCGATGGTCCACCATTCCTCGGCCGTGGACGCCCACCAGGGGTGTTCGCGGTCATAGGCCACGACCACATACTTGGCATCATCGTGGATGTAGGCTCCGCGCGTGGAGACGGTGCTGCCGGTTTCGGTGCCGATGATCGGCTGGCCCGGCACGCGGCGGTGATAGGCTTCCATCTTGTCGGTGCGGTAGTTGAAGCCCAGCACATCGACGACCTTGGAGACGCCGTCGCCCCAGCCGCCGTCCAGGGCGGCGGTGATCGGGCGTGTGCCGTCCAGCCGATCGACCAGCCGGCGCATGGTGCGCGCGATGGCGGCGCCGCGCTCCGTGCCCTGCTGGGCTTGTTCCTCGTTGCCGATGGACCAGAGGATGACGCTCGGCCGGTTGCGGTCGCGCCGGACCATCCGCTCCAGTTCGTCCAGGGACTGGGGGTCGGAGGACATGCGCCGGGTCTCGTCGATGACCAGCATGCCCAGCTGATCGCAGGCGTCCAGCAGCTCGGGGGCGGGCGGATCGTGGGCGGCGCGGTAGGCGTTGGAACCCATCTCCTTCAGCCGCTCGATGCGGAACGCGTGCATGCGATCGGGGAGCGCCACGCCGAGGCCGGCGTGGTCCTGGTGGTTGCAGGTTCCCTTGAGCTTCACGGGCTCGCCGTTGAGGAAGAAGCCCTGTTCGGCGTCGAAGCGGAGGGTGCGCACGCCGAAGCGGACGGTCTGCTGGTCGTGCTGGACCTCACCGGAGAACAGATTGACCCCCAAGACGTAGAGCCAAGGGTCATCCGGGGACCAAAGCGTCGGATTGTCGATCTTCATCGACAGTTCGATCGTGACCGTGCTCCACGGCGCGATGGTGACGGGCGAGAAGGTGTTGCTGCGTGTGACCCTGTAGTCATCGTGCCAGATACTGCCGATCAGCTCGGCATTCCGCGGCGTGTCGCTCTCGTTGGCCACCTCGACGGAGACGCTGACCAAGGCCGCATCGCCGGCCACCTCACTGCGCACGAAGACACCGTGCTGGGGGATGTGGAGCGGATTGGTCTTCATCAGCCAGACGTGGCGGTAGATGCCCGCGCCCTCGTAGAACCAGCCTTCGCCCAGGCTCGCATCGACGCGCACGGTGATCAGGTTCTTGCCCCCGATGACGGCCACGTCGGTGAAGTCGACGCGGAAGGGGGCGTAGCCGCTCTCGTTGCGGTGCAGGACGTAGCCGTTGACCATCACCAGGGCGTCGCGGAAGACGCCGTCGAACTCCAGCGACAGCCGCCTGCCGGCGTCGGCGGCGGGCAGGTCGAAGGTTCGGCGGTACCAGCCGACGCTGGTGGCGGGGTATTCGCGGCCGAGCGGCTTGAAGCCGTGGGCGGCGCGGGGGTCGTCTTCCAGCTTGGGATCGAGGTTGGCGGTCTGGGTGAAGGGCAGATCGACGGCCCAGTCGTGGGGCAGGCGCACGGCGCTCCAGGCGCTGTCGTCGAATTCGGGCGCGGCGGCGGCGGCGACCTTGGTCCCGGCCTTGGCGAAGGTGCGCTGTTCGAGGCCGAAGCCGAAGTCGCGAGCCGGATCCTGAGCGTGACCAAGGGCGAAGCGCCAGCCGAGGTCGAGCAGCAGGCGATCGCTGAGTGGAGACCCGGTGGGCGCCGGCGTGGGGGCGGGCGAGGGAGCGGCGGCCTTGGCCACGGGCGCGGCGGCCAGGGCGGCGCCGAGCGCGGCGGTGTTGATCAGGCCACGCCGGGTGACCTCCGTCATGGGGCGGCCGGGGGAACGGGCGTGCGCATGAAGTCGATGGCGGGCAGGACCTCGTTGTCGCGATGGAAGTCGAAGAAGGTGGCGTTTTCCCAGCTGGAGCCGACGCCCCAGGGGGTCTTGCAGCGGGTCGAGACCCAGCCCGGCTCCCAATAGACGATGCCCACGCCGCCGTTCTCCAGCACCGTGCGGGTGACGTCGGTCATGTATTGTTTCTGGCCGAGCGGCGTGGCGGGGTAGGCCTTCATCAACGCGTCCTCGCCCAGCACATTGCCCAGCGGGTCGGCGTAGTCGGTGGTCCAGGGATAGGCGGTTTCCACCAGCACCACCTCGGTTTTCGGATAGGCGAGGGTCAGGCGTTTGATCGTCGCGCCCATCTCGGACATCGAATATTTCGACCACTTTGCATAGTAGCTGATGCCGATCATGTCGAAGTCGGTGACGCCGGCGGCCGTGGCCGCCTTGAACCAGGGTTCGACGTTTTCGGGCTGGGCGATGTGCAGCATCACCTTCGGCTTGATGACGGACCTGGCGCCCGCGTCGCGCACGGCCTTGATGCCGGCGTTGAGCAGCAGAGCGTTGCGTTTCCAGTTGATGGGGCGGCCCCTCCAGTCGGCCTGGCCCAGCAGTTCCTGGTTGATCTCATTGCCCACCTGGACCTGGTCCGGCATCAGGCCTTCGGCGTCGAGCGCCATGAGAGTGTCGAAGGTGAAGCGGTAGAGGGCGTCGGCCAGCGCCTGGTCGTCCTTGATGCCGGCCCAGGCCTTGGGGATGATCTGCTTGTCGCCGTCGGCCCAGGTGTCGGAATAGTGGAAGTCGAGCAGCACCAGCAGGTGGGCGGCGCGCGCGCGTCGGATGGACTTCTTGACGTCGGCCAGGTTGCTGTAACGGGTCCAGTCCGGATCGTTCCAGATGCGGATGCGCGCCAGGTTGCCGCCGTGACCGCGAACGAGCGTGAACAGGTCGTAGGCCTTGCCGTTCTGGCGGAACACCGCGCCGCAGTCGTCCATCTCGTTGGTGGAGGACAGGTCGGCGCCGAGATAGGGCGCGTGGCCGAGCGGCGCGGCTGTGGAGGGCGCGGCGTTCAAGGCGGCGCAGAGGGCGGAAACCAGGCCGGCAAGCCGGAAGGACCAACGCGGCATCGGTGAATCTCTGAAAAATTGGCAGGGGCGACGCGGGGCCGCCCCTGCCAGTTGCGCAATCAGTATTTGAAGGAGACGTCGAGGAGGTAGCGCCGGCCATAGGTGTCGTAGCGGCCCAGCCGGTTGGGGTCGTTGTCGCGGAAGATGCGCAGGGGCTCGTCGGTCAGGTTGTCGGCCTGGAAGCGGACCTGGATCGACTTGGTCACCTGGTAGGAGGCGCTGAAGCCCAGGGTCGATTCCGACTGCAGGGTCTGAAGGTCCGCGCCGTTCCAGCCGTAAATGACGGTGAAGGCGCTGTGGTATTTGTAGCCCAGGCGCAATTCCAGCGGGCCGTTGTTGTACCACAGGTCCACCGTGGCGGTGTTCTTGGCCAGGCCGTTGGCGCTCAGCGGATGGCCGATGGGCGAGAACTCCTTGATGGAGGAATCCACGAAGGCGTAGTTGGCATAGATGCCGAAGTTCTTCAGGCCCGGCACGAAGTAGAAGGGGGTCTGGAAGGTCAGCTCCACGCCCTTGATCGACCCACCCTGGCCGTTGAAGGGGCCGGTGATCAGGTAACTGATCCCATTCACGGTCACATTCTGCTGCTGGTAGCCGATGTTGCTGTCGACATCCTTGTAGTAGGTCGACACCGCCAGCAGGCTTTCGGGGTGGAAGTACCACTCCCACGACACGTCCAGCTGCGTGGCCTTGAAGGGCTCCAGATGCGGGTTGCCGTCGCTGCCGGTGCGGGGCGGCACGAGGGGATCGGACAGGTTGCGGCTGACCCGCAGTTCGTCCAGCGGCGGGCGCGCGATCACCCGGGCCAGGCCCACGCGCAGGATCTGATGGTCGGCGACGTCGAAGTTGAGCGAGGCGCTGGGCAGGACCTCGGTGTAGCTGCTGGACACGGAGGCGGGTGTGACCACCCCGGCCACGCTCTGGTTGCCGTCGCTGGTGTTGCGCACATTGACCACGCGCACGCCGATGTTGCCGCTCATCGGCACGCCGAAGGCGTCATGGCGGAAGTTGAGCTTGGCATAGCCTTCGTAGTCGCGCTCCTGCACGCTCCAGGCCTGCAGCGGATCGTTGAAGGCCAGCGCGCTGTTGAAGCCGCCGGGGCCATAAGCCGCGGTGACCAGGGCGCCGAAGTTGTTCGTGGTCAGTACGCCAGGCACGTTCAGGCCCGGCGCATTGTAGCTGTAGAGCAGGTTGGCCGGCAGCAGCACGCCGCCGCCGAGCACCGGCTGGTTCCAGCTGGTGCGCGTATGGTCCTTGGTGCGGTCCGAACCGCGCAGGCCGAACTCGGCGCTGGTGAAGCCCTCGTCGCCGAAGTCGCGCTTGAAGTCCAAGGCCACGGCGGTCAGCTCATCGCCCAGATGCTCGGGCCCGTCGTGGATGCCGGGGCGATAGCCCGGCGCGAACTGGATGGTCGGGTCGGCGGTGTTGGAGCTGACGGTGACGAAGGGGGTGACCCCGTCGCGCCAGTCGAAGGATAGGGTGTTGGGATAGAGCTCGGTCAGCACGGCCTGCCAAGTGTTGTCGCGCTCGGCCTTCGAATAGGAGATGTCGCCCGCGATCGTCCAGCCGTCCCCGCGCCAGCGGCCGTTCAGGCCCAGCACGGTCAGGGTCTTGTCCTCGCTGTAGTGGGCGATGACGTTGGTCACGGAGGTGAAGGCGTTGTTCAGGGTCGCCGCCACCACGGTGTTGTTGACCAGGGTGTAGGACGAGCCCGCGCCGTTGTAGGCGCCGAAATTGCCGTTACCCCAGTTGCCGGTGACGCCGTTGTTGCCGAACCAGGTCTGGTCCTGGTCCTCGGAGATCCTGATCTTGGAATAGAGGCCGTCGAACTTCAGGGTGAAGTTGTCGCTGGGCGCCCACTCGATCGCGCCCATCAGGCCCAGCCGGTCCTCGTCCAGCTTCTTGACCTCGGTCTGGGCGCCCCAGGGGGTGGCGTCCACATGGCCGTCGCCGTTCAGGTCGCCGCTGTTGTCGCCGGCGCGGATGGTGCTGTCGTTGTAGCCCCAGCCCTGGAGCGAGGGGTAGGCGTTCTTCTGCTTCTGGATGCTGACGCCGAGCGCCACGGCCAGGTCGTCGTTGACCCTGCCCACGAAGGCGCCGCTGCCGCGATAGCCCCAGGGGCTGTAGTTGGGGATGTCGGCGGCCTTGTCGTAATAGACCGCCCCGCCCCGGAACACGAAGGTCGGGCCCTTGTACTCGAGCGGGCTGACCGTGGAGATGTTGATGGTGGCGGCCACGCCGCCGGCGATCAGGTCAGCAGACTGCGACTTGTAGACCTGGACGCCGCTGACGACTTCCGAGGGATAGATTTCCCAGCGCACGTTGCGGTCGGGCTCGGAGGAGGCGACCTCGCGGCCGTTGACCGTGCCCAGCACCAGGCGCGGGCCCAGGCCGCGCACCACGGCCTGGCTGTCGTTGCCCCGGTCGCGGGTGGCGTTGACGCCGGGCAGCCGCGCGATGGATTCGGCGATGGTGACGTCGGGCAGGGCGCCGATGTCGTCGGCGGAAATCGCCTCGATGACCTTGTCGGAGGTCTGCTTTACGGCCAGCGCGGTCTGCAGGCTCTTGCGGATGCCGGTGACCACCACCTCGTCGACCTGGGTCCCCTTGTCGGAAGTCGCCCGATCGCCCGTGGACTGCGCGAAGGCGGGCAGGCCGGCGGCGATGCCGAGCGCCAGCGCGCTGACGCCGCAGGCGAGCCTCAAATCGAATTGGCGCATGAGCCTAGTCCCCCTCCCGTATCGCGCCGGTCCGACGCGCTTTTGCGATTATCATATAAATAAGACTTATCCTGTCAATGCGCTGTTTGGCGGCGTTGCGCCGCCGCCCCGCGCCGGACTGGGCGGGCTCCGAAATTCCTGAAAATCCTAATGTTGCCAATGGGATGACGTGAAGTCATGCGGCGCTCTAAGACGGCGCGCACGCCATCGCAAAGCCGCGCCCTTTTGCGTGGCTCAGGGGCGAGCGGACTCTGTCGACCTGTCCGCGAAGTCTAGGTCTTCTTCCGCAAGGTAAGGGCCAGCATCAAAAGGCCGAAGACAACAAGCACGCCGCCCCACAGCAGGTTGATGTTGGTCCCCAGCGAATGGACCCGGTAGATTTCGGCGTCGCTGGAAAGGCCATAGCCCACCAGGATCACCCCGATGGCCAGGAACAGCAGGCCGATGGGCAGACGGATGTCGAAGCTCATGGCGCTCTCCTAGCGGAACAGGATGTTGAGGATCAGGGCGCCGGTCAGAACGACCAGACCCGCGAACACCGGCCGGGCGTACCAGGCGGATGTGGTCTCGGTGATCTTGGGGGTCAGGGAGTAGACCAGACCTTCCAGGTCCTTCTCGGCATGCGCCTTGGTCATCAGGCTGACCGCGATGGTGATCACGAAGCAGGCGCTCCAGGCGACGATGGCGGTGTAGAAGTTCTGGGCCATCTCGCTGGGATAGGTATGCAGCACGCTGATCCAGCCGCCCTTGAAGCCGGCGAGCGCCCCGGCGGGCAGGGTCAGGCCATGGTGGATGGCGGCGGCGGCCGTGCCGCAGACCAGGCCCACGAAGGCCCCGTGGCCGGTGGTGCGCTTCCAGAACATGCCCAGCAGGAAGGTGGCGAAGACCGGCGCGTTGATGAAGGCGAAGACCAGCTGCAACATGTCCATGATGTTGTTGAACCGGGTCGCCAGATAGGCGGCGGCGACGGACAGCGCGATGCCCCCGAAGGTCGCGAGCCGGCCGACCAGCAGGTAGTGGTCGTCGCTGGCCTCCTTGCGGATGTAGGCTTGGTAGATGTCATAGGTCCACACGGTGTTGAAGGCGGTGACGTTGCCGGCCATCCCCGACATGAAGCTGGCCAGCAGCGCGGTCAGGCCCAGGCCCAGCATCCCGGTGGGGAAGAACTTCAGCAGCATGTTGGGCACGGCCAGATCGTAGTCGAGCACCGGCTGGCCCGTGCTGTCCACCATCGGCTTGCCGCTGGCCGAATCGATCTTGACCGGGATTAGCGGCGCCTCCGCGCTGCCCTGGGCGACGGTGGAGGAGACGCCCGCCGGATGGGCCACGGCGCCGGGCACATGGCCCTTCATGGCGCTGGCGGTGAGGCTGAGCGCGATCAGGCCGGGCAGGATGACCAGGAAGGGGAAGAACATCTTGATCGAGGCGGCGATGATCGGCGTGCGCCGCGCCGCGCCCATGGAGTCGGCCGCCATGGCCCGCTGGACGATCAGGAAGTCGGTGCACCAGTAGCCGAACGACAGCACGAACCCGAGCCCCATCACGAGCCCGAACCAGTCGACGCCGAGCGGGTTGGTGGAGGCGTGCGCCATGCCCTGCCAGGCGTGGGTGTAGGTGGGGACCAGCTGGGCCTTGATGCCGTCCCAGCCGCCGACCGACTTCAGGCCGAGCCAGACCAGGGGCGCGAAGCCCGCCACGATCAGGAAGAATTGCAGGACCTCGTTGTAGATCGCGCCCTTCAGCCCCCCCAGGTAGATGTAGGCCAGCACCACGGCGGCCGAGAGGATGATGGCGGCGTGGAAGGCGGCGCTGGGCGGCAGGCCCATGGCGTGGATGGGCGCGTCCAGCACGTGCAGGATGCCGATCAGCTTGGCCAGGGCGTACATGGAGATGCCCGAGGAGAAGATGGTCATCACCGCGAACGTGATGGCGTTGAAGCCGCGCGTCTTCTCGTCGAAACGCATGCGCAGGTATTCCGGCGCGGAGCGAGCCTTGGAGCCGTAGTAGAAGGGCATCATGAAGATGCCGATGAAGATCATCGCGGGGATGGCGCCCACCCAATAGAAGTGGGCCGTGGCGATGCCGTATTTGGCGCCGGACGCGCCCATGCCGATGACTTCCTGGGCGCCCAGGTTGGCGGAAATGAAGGCCAGGCCCGCCACCCAGGCGGGGATCGAGCGCCCGGCCAGGAAGAAGTCGCTGCCGGTCTTGGTGCGCCGCGAGGCCAGGATGCCGATCGCCAGCACGAACAGCAGATAGAGGGCGATGATCGCCCAGTCCACGAATCCTAGATGCATCGCACGCCTCCCCACCGAGCGGGCTTCGCCGCTTCTGTTATCAGTTTGAATGAGTCGCCTGGCCAAACGTAGCGGCTCTGGCCAGACGCCATCAGGCGACCCCAACCTCCGCCTTCCCCCGCGAGGGTGAAGAGCGGGGCGACCTGAAAGAATGATCCGCGCTGGTTTCCGGAACGCCTGGCGCTATTTCCACGATCCGCTCTTCCCCGCGTAGGCGGGGATCCATGCGGCCTGTGGGGTTGGCCGATGCGGCGCCACGCGGCGCGGCGCCTGTCGCCTTCGCCCACGCTCTTCCTCATATCCAGCTTGGATCCCCGCCTGCGCGGGGAAGAGCGGGCGTTGGGGAAGGAGAGGGGCTGGCGGGCAGGGCTCGGCGAAGCTGAGCGCGGGTCGTTCAGGCGCTCCGGGCGTAGCGCCCTGTGGCCTGGGTCTCGTGCAGCAGCATGAGGGTCTCTTCCATCATGGCGCGCATCGCCGCTTCCGCCGCCGCCGGATCGCCCGCCAGGATGGCCTCGGCCACCTTGTTGTGGTCGGCCACGCTGGCCAGGCGCACGCCCTTGCGCTCGTTGGTCATGCGGATGGAGAAGCGCAGCGCCGTCTCGATCAGCTGGCGCAGTTGCAGGAAGAAGCGGTTGCCGGTCGCCTCCAGCACGGAGACATGGAAGGCGATGTCGGACTCCAGCGGATCGTCCTCGCCCCGGTCGGCCGCCTGCATGCGTTCCACCGCCGCGCCGATCAGCGCCTTGGCCTTGGGGTCGCCCACCCGCGCCGCCATGGCTGCGGCCGCCGGCTCGATACCCAGACGGATCTGCGCGAACTCGATCAGCAGGGGCAGGGAGAATTTGCGCTCCAGCGTCCAGCGCAGGACGTCCGGATCCAGCAGGTTCCAGGTCTCTTCCGGCTGCACCCAGGTGCCTTGCCGGGGCCTGGCCCCAAGCAATCCCTTGGCGGTCAGCATCTTGACCGCCTCGCGCACGATCGAGCGGCTGACCCCGTACTGGGTGCAAAGCTCGCCCTCGATCGGGAAGGGATTGGCCTTGGAATAGTGGCCGGTGACGATCGCCACCCCGAGATCGGAGGCGATCCCGTAGGTCAGGTTCTGCATTCGTGGCGGGCTTCTCATCGGATGGTCCCGGCTCGTCCCGCGTCGCTCGTCCATGGCATGGGTCTTCTTCTATGAAGGGTATTACACCGCTCGCGGCGCAAGACCAGCATGGGCCGTCCGGGGCCGGCGGAGGCGCGCGCGTCAGGCCCATCCCGCATCCACCGTGAAGTCCTGGGCCGTGCAGCCGCGCGCATCGTCGGCGGCCAGGAAGAGCACCATGGCCACGATGTCGGCCGGTTGCAGGCGGATCTTCAGGCACTGGGCCCGGTCCATCTCGGCCTCGGCATTAGCGTCGACCCACAGCGCCAGCTGGCGCTCGGTCATCACCCAGCCGGGGCTGAGCGTATTGACCCGCACGCCGTCGGGACCCAGCTCGCGGGCCAGGGTCCGGGTCAGGCCGTGCACGGCCGCCTTGGCGGTGGTGTAGCCGACCATCCCGGCTGTGGCCGTCTTCCAGCTGATCGAGCCGAGGTTGATGATCGAACCGCCGCCGCGCCGGCGCATCTGGGGCGCCGCGCCCTGGGCGGCGAAGACCATGGGGCGCAGGTTGACGGCCATGCGGTCGTCCCACGCTTGCGGTGTCAGGTCGGCCAGGGCGTGGCGGGTGTCGTTAGCCGCGTTGTTGACCAGGACCGAGAGGTCGCCGTGGCGGGCGTTGGCCGCTGCCATCGCGGCCTTCAGCGCATCCACGTCCCGCAGGTCGCAGGGGATGAAGAGGGGATCGGTCGCGCCGCCGGCCGCCAGCTCACGCGCCAGGGCGTGGCCGCGCTCGGCGTCCAGATCGACGAAGGCCACCCGCGCGCCCTGGGCCGCGAAGCCCTCGGTCATGGCCTGGCCGATGCCGCCCGCGCCGCCGGTGATGAAGACGGGCCGGTCCTTGAGGCTGGGATAGACGGCGGACGCCATCAGTGGCTTTCCCGGGGCACGGCCGCGCCGCGCTTGCCGACCAGGAAGTCGAAGTCGGCGCCGGTGTCGGCCTGCATCACATGGTCGATGTAGAGGCGCTCATAGCCGCCGCGCGAGGTCGCGGGCTGGGCCACGGTATCCAGGGCCCGGCGGGCCAGTTCCGCGTCGTCGACCTCGAGGCGCAGGATGCGGGCCTCCACGTCCAGGGTGATCTCATCGCCGTCGCGCACCAGGCCGAGCGGGCCGCCGGCCGCCGCCTCCGGGGCCACATGCAGCACCACGGCGCCGAAGGCCGTGCCGCTCATCCGGGCGTCGGAAATGCGCACCATGTCGCGCACGCCCCGCGCCAACAGCTTCTTGGGCAGGGCCATGTTGCCGACCTCCGGCATGCCCGGATAGCCCTTGGGGCCGCAGTTGCGCAGCACCAGGACGGAGGTTTCATCGACCTCCAGATCGGGGTCGTCGATGCGGGATTTGAAGTGTTCGATGTTGTCGAACACCACGGCCTTGCCCCGGTGTTTCAGCAGCTCCGGGCTGGCGGCGGCGGGTTTGATCACCGCGCCGCGCGGGGCCAGGTTGCCGCGCAGGACGACGATGCCGCCGTGGGCCACCAGGGGATTGTCGAGGGGCCGGATCACCTCGTCGTTCCAGACGCTGGCGCCCGCGATGTTCTCGCCCACGCTCTGGCCGGTCACGGTCGGGGCGTCGGTATGGAGCAGATGACTGATCCGGGTCATCAGGGCCGGCACGCCGCCCGCGTAGCAGAACTCCTCCATCAGGAAGCGCCCGGCCGGCATCAGGTCGACCAGGGTCGGCACGTCGCGGCCCAGCTCGTCCCAGTCCTCCAGGGTCAGGGGGATCTCCGCCCGCCCCGCGATGGCCAGGGAGTGGACGACGGCGTTGGTCGAACCGCCGATGGCGGCGGTGACGCGGATGGCGTTCTCGAAGGCCTGGCGGGTAAGAATCTTGGAGAGGATCAGGTCCTCGCGCACCATCTCCACGATGCGCCGGCCCGACAACTGGGCGAGGCGGCGGCGGCGGGCATCAACGGCGGGCAGGGTGCCGTTCTCGGGCAGGGCCAGGCCCAGCGCCTCCACGAAACAGCCCATGGTCGAGGCCGTGCCCATGGTCATGCAGTGACCGGCCGAGCGCGACATGCCGGCCTCGGCCGCGGCGAACTGCTGGGGCGTGATCACCCCCGCTCGCACATCTTCCGACAGCTTCCACACATCAGTGCCCGAGCCCAGGGTGCGCCCCTGGTGGCGGCCGTTCAGCATCGGCCCGCCCGAGACCATGATGGTCGGCAGGTCGCAGCTGGCCGCGCCCATCAGCAGCGACGGGGTGGTCTTGTCGCAGCCGGTCAGCAGCACGACGCCGTCGACCGGATTGCCCCGGATCGACTCCTCCACGTCCATGGAGGCCAGGTTGCGAAACAGCATGGCCGTGGGGCGCAGATTGCTCTCGCCGGTGCTGAACACCGGGAATTCCAGGGGCAGGCCGCCCGCCTCCCAGATGCCGCGCTTCACATAGTCGGCCAGGTCGCGCAGGTGGGCGTTGCAGGGGGTCAGTTCGGAGAAGGTGTTGCAGATGCCGATCACCGGGCGGCCGTCGAACACGTCGTCGGGGTGGCCCTGGTTCTTCATCCAGCTGCGGTGGATGAAGGCGTCCTTGTCCTGCCCCCCGAACCACGCCTGCGATCGAAGCGGCTTACGCTCGGACAAGGCTACTTCCCCCTACGCTTCGGTTCTGCACTATTGGACGCCCGCGTTCGGTGGAGGTCCAGCGGCGACCCGGCGCCAGGGCTCTGAATAACAAATCATATAATATGATGAAAGCGGGAATTCTCACCGTCTTCAGTCCTTGCGCCAAGCCGCCGCGAAGGCCGCCGCCGCCGCCTCGACTTCGGCCACTGGACGTCCCGGCTTGTAGAGCGCCGAGCCCAGGCCGAAGCCTTGCGCCCCCGCCGTGCGCCAAGGGGCCATCGTCTCCGGCGTCACACCCCCGACAACGAACACCGGGGCATCCGCCGGCAGCACGGCCTTCATCGCCTTCAGCACCGTGGGCGAGGCGGCCTCGGCGGGGAACAGTTTCAGGCCATCGGCCCCGGCGGCCAGGGCGGCGAAGGCTTCGCTGGGCGTGAACATGCCGGGCAGGCTGACCAGGCCGCGCGCCTTGGCGGCGGCGATGACGGTGATGTCGGCGTTGGGCGAGACGATCAGCCTGCCGCCGGCTTCGGCCACCGCTTCCACGGCGGCGACGGTGAGCACCGTGCCGGCCCCGACCAGCAGGCGATCGCCGAAGGCCTCGCTGATCCGGCGGATGCTCTCCAGCGGTTCGGGCGAATTGAGCGGCACCTCCAGGCAGCGGAAGCCCGCGTCATGCAAGACGCCCGCCATGTCGAGGGCTTCCTCGGGCCTCAGGCCGCGCAGGATCGCGACCAGCGGGAGGTCGGCGATGCGGTCAAACCAGCTCATCTGGAACTCCGTTCGCGCCAGAGGCGCCACAGCCCCGCCGCCACCGCCGCGCCGCCGTCGATCACGCAGGCGGGCTTGAGGCCAAAGCCGGCCAGGGCGGCCGTATAGAGGGAGGTTAGCGCGGGATCGCCGATCAGGGTCGGGGCCGCGCCGGGCGCGTCGGCGAGGCCCGCGGCGATCTCCGCGCCGATCAGCAGGCCCGACAGGTAGGAGGCAAGGGCGGGGGCGGGCAGGGCGCCGGTCAGCCCCTCGCTGCGCACGCTGAACAGCAGCGATTGCAGCGCCTCGCCGGCCTTGGCGCGGGCCACGCCGAGGTCGAAGGCGGCGGCGTCGCGCGGCCCGTCCTCGATCAGGGCGCCCAGCATCGAGTGGCGCTTGAGCACCTCGAACAACTCGCCGGTCATGTAGGTGGTGAAGGCGGTGATGCGGCCGCCCTCGGTGCGCGCCCATTTGCTGTGGGTGCCGGGGGTCACGATCGTGCCGTCGGCGCCCGCGCCCAGGATCTGGGTCTCCTCGCCGCGCATCACGTCGGCGCGGCCATCGGGCCGCCGGGCGATCAGGCCGGGCGCGATCCAGGCCGGGCCCCAGCGTGTCTCCACTCGCGCGAAGTGGGCGGCGATCTCGGCGGGGCCAGCGGGGGCCTCGGCATAGGGCGCCTCCAGCCAGCCCTGGCGGGCGCCGACCATGCCGCAGAGCAGGATGGCGGCGGGTGTGGCGCCGTCCAGCAGATCGACCGCGAGGTCCTCGAACGCGGCGCGGAACTGGTCGGGCCGCAGGTTGCGCACCCCATGGGCCGACTGGCGGGTGGCCGTCACGGTCCCGTCGGCGTCGATCAGGAAGAGCCGCAGGTTGGTGGACCCCCAGTCGCCGGCCAGCAGCGGTGTGTCGGCGCTTCCCATCATCCGGCGTACCGCCCGGTGGGCAGGCCCGTGACACCCGGGTCCACCTCGAACAGGCCGCCGGCCAGGGGTTCGGCGCCGTCGGCCAGGTCCTGGCCGGCGCTGGTCACGAACATGCGGTCGAGCTTGTCGCCCGCGAAGACGCAGCTGGTGATCTGCGAGGCGGGCAAGGGGATGAAGCGGTCCAGCCGCCCGTCCGGCGTGAAGCGGCTGACCCGCCCCGCCCCCCAGTGGGCGATCCATAGGCCCCCTTCGGCGTCGGTGGTCATGCCGTCCGGCCCGCCCCACTGGGGCGGAAAGCTGATGAAGGTCGAGCGCGCGCCCAATTCACCGTCCGGCGACAGATCGAAACGGTAGACGCTGCGGCGCTCGCTGTCGGTGTGATAGAGGCTGCGGCCGTCCGGCGAGAAGGCCGGGCCGTTGGTGATGCGGTAGCCGTCGTCCATGCGCCGGCAGGCGCCGGTCGGGTCGAAGCGATAGAGGGCGCCGCTCGCCTCGACGATGGCCATGTCCATGGTGCCGGCCCAGATACGCCCGGCCGCGTCGGCCTTGGCGTCGTTCATGCGGTTCTGGGGCCGCTCGGGTTCGGGGTTCAACAATGGGCGGATGCGGAGCGGCTCCAGCTCCAGCAGCGCGAACCCGGACCGGAAACCGGCGATGAAGCCGGCCGCGTCGCGCCGCTCGATCAGCCAGCCGATCGGCTCCGGCATCGGCCACGACCGCGTTGAGCCGTCGCCGAGGCCATAGCGATGGACGGCGGGCGCAAGGATGTCGACCCAGTAGACGGCGTTGTCGCGATCCGACCAGAGCGGCCCCTCGCCCAGGATCGCCCCGGCCGGCCAGACACAGACGGCGTCGCTCATCGGGGCAACCTCTTCGCCGCTCCACCTCGCCAACCGGTCCGAACCGCCCGTGGGTCTTTGTAAATCATATAATATGATGAAATGGCGTCGCGGGAATTGCAACCGCCCGGCATCAATACCTATGCAGGGGCGCCGGCGTCAAAGCGCGGCGGCGCTGGCCGCGGGGGTGTCCATCCGGGCGGCCGAGGCGCCCAGCAGGGCGGCATAGGGGTAGAGAATCACCTGGGTGTTGATCCGGGCGGTATAGGGCTTGAACCGCCCCTTGGCCTCGAAGCGGGCCCGGAAGCCGCCGGCGCGCAGGGCGTCCAGGATGCGGGGCGGGATGCCGCCACCCAGATAGACGCCGCCGGTGGCCCCGAACGACAGGGCGAAGTCGCCGCAAGCCGCGCCATAGATCTCGCAGAACCGCGCCAGCGTCTCGGCGCAGAGGGGGTCGCCTCCGGCGCCGGCCCGCTCGACGATCTGCGGCGGCTCCAGCGGCGGAGTCTCGACGCCACGGATCCGGCCCAGCGCCCAGCGCAGGTTGACCAGCCCGGGGCCCGACAGGATGCGCTCCAGCGACACCCGGCCATAGCGTCCGGCGAGGTGATGCAGGATCTCGGCCTCGGTGTCGTCGCCGGGCGCGAAGGCGATATGGCCGCCCTCGGTCACCGCCACCGCCTCGCTGTCGCCGTCGCGGATCAGGGCGCCGACGCCCAGGCCCGTGCCCGCGCCGACGATGGCGACGGAGCCCGCATCGGCCGGATGATCCGGCCCGATCACGCCCAGGTCCGCCGGCGACAGCCGCCGCACCGCCAGGGCCAGCGCGCAATAGTCATTGATCAGCCGCGCGCTGGCGAACCCGCGTTTGAGCAGCGCGGCTTCCGACATCTCCCAGCGGCCGTTGGTCAGGTTGGCCGCACCGTCGGTGACCGGGCCGGCCACGGCGATCACCGCCGAATCCGGCCGCGTCGCCTGGGGCCGCTCCGCCAGATAGCGCTCGATGGCCGCCTCCAGGGTGGGGAAGTCGGCGCAGAGGAAGCCCCTGGGGTCCACCAGCCTGGGCTCGGCGCTCGCCAGGTCGACCAGGGCAAAGCGCACATTGGTGCCGCCCACATCGCCGACCAGCCTGAGGTTGGGCCGTAGAATCAATGTCACGGAGCCACCGCCACCGGGGCGTTTTCGTCGGTCAGCTTGCGCGAATGCGCATACAGGCCATAGGCGGCGATCACCAGGTAGCAGGCCGCCGGGACCAGCAGGGCCAGGCCCAACCCGACCATGTCGGCCGCCTTGCCGGTGATCAGCGGAATGATAGCCCCGCCGACGATGGCCATGCACAGCAGGCTGGACGCCTGGGGCGTCTTGTCGCCCATGCCCTCGATGCCCAGGGTGAAGATGGTGGGGAACATGATGGAATTGACCAGGCCCACCGCGATGATCGCATAGCCGGCCACCGAGCCGGAGGTCATCGACGACAGCACGACCAGGGCGATTGCCCCCAGCGCACAGAGGCTGAGCAACCGTGCGGCCGGCGCCTTCAGATAGAGCAGCAGCGAGCCGATCAGCCGGCCCACCATGGCCCCGCCCCAGTAGAAGGCGACCAGCTTGCCGGCCGCCTGAACGCTGATGGCCAACACGTGCGGCTGAGACAGGTAGTTGACCATCAGGCTGCCGATGGAGACCTCGGCGCCGACATAGAGGAAGATGCACAACGCGCCGAACGCCAAGCGGGGGCGGGCCAGCAGGGCGAAGCTGGCGAAGCTCGTTTCATTCTTGGCCGGGGTCGGCACGCCGGCGCTCTTGCGCAGGAACCAGAAGATCACGCCCAGCAGCACGAGGCCGGCGGCGATGCCCAGGAAGGGCGCCTGCACCGCATGGGCCTCGGTGACCCGGTAGACGGCCATCACGTCCGGCGCCGTCTTGGCGGGATCGGGGGGCGTCACCCCGCCCTTCAGGATGATCGCCGCGCCCACGAAGGGGCCGATGAAGGTGCCCAGCGAATTGAAGGTCTGGGCCAGGTTCAGCCGGAAGGCCGAGGCCCCCGGCTTGCCGATGATGGCGATCAGCGGATTGGCCGCCACCTGCAGGGTGGTGACCCCCGCCGCCATCACGAACAGGGCGACCAGGAAGCCCCAATAGACCCCCGCCGACGCCGCAGGGGAGAACATCAGGCAACCCGCGGCCATGACCACCAGTCCCACCACGATGCCGCGCAGGTAGCCGATCCGCGACAGCAGGATGCCGGCCGGGATGGAGAAGATGAAATAGGCGATGAAGAAGGCGAACTGGGTCAGCATCACCTGGGCGTAGCTGAGCGCGAACAGCCCCTTGAGCTTCGGGATCAGGGTGTCGATCATCACCGTGGCGAAGCCCCAGGCGAAGAACAGGGCCACCACGAAGACCACCAGCACGCCGGTGGCGGCGCCGGCGGCGGAAGTTTGCTTGGCGTCGGGCGCGAAGGTGGGCGCTGGACCGGGCTGGGCCATGTGTTTCCTCGATGCTTCCCGCGTCATCAACCGGCGTGCGGGTTTTGCGGAACCCTAAGGACGAAAAGACAGCGCTGTCAAATGGCCATCGGCCGCGACGCCGACGATCACCGCGATGGGGGCCCCGATGACTGGCGGACCATCACTTCGAAATCCATCAGCCGCGCGCGGGGCATGTCGTCGTCACGGTCGGCGTTGATCAGCAGCTCCGTCGCCACCTGGGCCATGTCGGCCACCGGCTGGCGCACGGTGGTCAACTGCGGCCACACCACCTGGGCGCTGGGCGAATCATCGAACCCCGCCAGGGTCACCGTGCCGGGCACGTCGATGTGCAGCCGGTTGGCCACCGCCATCACCCCCAGCGCCATGTCGTCGTTGCCGGCGAAGATGGCCGTGGGCCGGTCGCGGGTATCCAGCAGCTTCTCCCCGCATTCCGACCCCGAGCGGAAGGAGAAGGCGCCCTGCTGCACCCGCCCCGGCTTCACCGCCAGGCCCGCGTCGCGCATGGCCTGGTCGAATCCTTCCCGGCGCCGCGCGGCGGCATAGTGGTCGGAGGGGCCGGCGATGAAGGCGATATCCTTGTGGCCCAGGCTCTGGAGATAGGCCGTCATCTCATAGGCGGCCTTGCGGTCGTCCATGTAGACGTAGGGCGCCCGTTCCAGGCTGATGGTCGGGGCGATTCGCACATAGGGGATGCGGTCGGCGTCCAGGGCGGCCAGCAGTTCCGGCCTGTCGCACAGGGGAGGGGGCAGGATCACCCCGTCCAGCCGCACCGTGGCGTGGAAGGCCGCGATGCGCTTTTGCAGATCGTCGCCGATCTCGGTCATCTGCTCGACGATCAGATAGTAGCCGGAGTTGCGGCAGGCGCTCATGGCGCCCTGTTCGATCTGGCCGTTGTAGCCGGGACTGGGGTTGTCGAAGAACAGGCCCAGCAGATAGGAGCGCGACCCCGCCAGGGCCCGGGCCGAGACATTGGGCCGGTAGTTCAACTGCTCGACCGCCGCCAGCACCTTCTCGCGCGTCGCGGCCCTCACATGGGGCTCGCGGTTCAGCACCCGCGACACGGTCTTGATGGAAACACCCGCCAGGTCGGCGACATCGTCGATGGTGATCGAAGCCAAGTGGTCAGTCCGCTGTCGCAAGGCGCAAAGTTCGCCTCTCCGGAGTATCCGCCCAGCCGCTTCACCGCAACGGGCAGCCGCAGCCTAGGCGCAAATCGTCCCGCTTGTATGACAGCGTTGTCAATTTTCGCTTGCGTCTGCCCGGCCGTTGGGTTCTGGTGGCGATGTCGCGGGCCGTTCTTGCCCTTGGAAGCGCCTCTCCTCCTGCTTCCCGGTCCGTGGCATGCGCATTCCCGCCGTCCTTGCGAGCGGGCACTGAGGGGGCGGCTTCGGCCGCCCTTCTTTTTGGCGAGGCCCCGTTTGAGAGGGCCGTTCGGGAGGGTTGCCATGACCATCAAAGGTTCGCGCCGTTCGGCGCTCCGGCTGGGCCTGATGGCCGCCGCCGGCGCCCTGGCCCTGGTTGGATCGGGCGGGGCAGGGCGCGCGCTCGCCGCCGACGCGCCGGCCCGGGCCTTCCCCACGGGCTTTGCGCCCATCGATCCCTTCGTCCAGGTCGACGCCATGAAGCGCGGCATCAACGTCCTGGGCTACGACCCGGCCTGGAAGGGCGGCGCGCCCCGCTTTCAGGCGTCCCATTTCACCATCATCCGCCAGGGCGGCTTCGATACGGTCCGCGTGAACCTGGAAGCCTTCTCCCACATGGATGCGGACCACCGCCTGGATCCCGCCTGGCTGAAGCGCCTCGACTGGATCGTCGACACCGCCTCCAAGGCCGGCCTGACCGTCATCCTCGACGAGCACAATTTCAACGACTGCGGCAAGGACCCGGGCGCCTGCCGGCCCCGCCTGCTGGCCTTCTGGAAGCAGGTGGCGGAGCGCTACCGCGACACCCCCAACACCGTGGTGTTCGAGCTGCTCAACGAGCCCAACAGCGGGCTGACCGCCAACCTCTGGAACGGGCTGATGCATGACGCCCTGGCGGTGGTGCGGGCCAGTAACCCGACCCGCAATGTGATCGTCGGTCCCGCCCACTGGAACAGCCTGGACGACCTGCAATACCTCTATCTGCCGGCGGACGATCACCACCTGATCGTCACCTTCCACTACTACACGCCCATGGAATTCACCCACCAGGGCGCCAGCTGGAACGAAGCCACGGCCCATATGTCCGGGGTGCAGTGGGGCAGCGCGGCGGACCTGGCCCGCATGGACGCCGACTTCAACCGCGTCGATCTGTGGGCGCGCCAGCATAAGCGCCCGATCCTGCTCGGCGAATTCGGGGCCTACGACAAGGGCGAGATGGTCTACCGCGCCCGCTACACCGCCGCCGCCGCGCGCGGGGCGGAGGCGCGCGGCTGGGCCTGGGCCTACTGGCAGTTCGACAGCGACTTCGTGGCCTACGACATCGACAAGGGCCAGTGGGTCGAGCCGATCCGCAAGGCGCTGGTTCCTTAGGCCTCGGCGGGCAGGCCGAGCGGCTCGCCGTCGATGTCGCGCAGGTCGCGCCCACGCGTCTCCTCGCCATAGAGGCTGATCAGGGCCACGCAGACGGCCAGCAGGGCGACCACGCTCCAGGCGGCGACGCTGAGCGCGGGGATCAGGGCCAGCAGGCCCAGGCCCTGGGCGATCAGGCCTCCGAACTTGGTGCAGCCGGCCACCAGGCCGGTGGCGCGCCCGCGCACCCGCAGCGGGAACAGCTCGGCGGTATAGGGCAGCAGCACCGCCAGCATGCCGTTGCTGCCGAAGATCAGCAGGGCCACGGGAAGGACCGGGCCCAGGGTGACGCCGGCGATGGGCGTATCCATCAAGATCAGCCCCAGCAGGCCCAGGCCCGACACCGTCATCATGGCGGCCAGCGCACCCTTGGTGCTCCAGCGGCTGTAGAGCAGCGCCGCCAGCAGCACGGCGGGCAGGGCGATGAGGGCCGACTGGGCCAGCAGCTTGCTGGTCAGCCCGATGCTGGCGCCCTTGGCCACCAGGTCGGCGGGCAGCCACAGCAGGATGCCGAAGTTGATCAGGCTCCAGGTCACGCCGACGATGGAGAGGATGACGCTCTTGCGGGCCACGTGGGCGCCGGTCGTTTCGATGGCGGCGCGGGCGATCGTCGCTTCGGTCACAGGGACCAGCACCGAGCCGAAGCGCTTGAGGATGGCCCGAGCCTCGGCCACCCGGCCGCTCTGCATGAGGAACTTGGCGGACTCGGGGATGATGCCGCTCATGGCGATCAGCAGCAGGCCGGTGGGCATGTTGAGGAACCACATGATGCGCCAGCCGAACAGCGGCTGCAGCACCGCCGACAGCGAACTGGCCGCCAGATAGCCGCCCGCCGCGCCCAGGCCGCCGACCATGACCAGGCTCCAGCCGCGGTGTTTGGACGGCATGGCCTCGGCCAGCAGGGCATAGGCCACCGGCAGCAGCCCGCCCGCCGCGGCGCCCATCAGGAAGCACATGATGACGTTCCAGTTGAACGATGGCATGGCCCCGCAGATTGAGGTGCCCACGAACATGATGGCCGACAGCAGGATCGAGGCGCGCCGCCCGTAGATGTCGGCCAGGACGCCCCAGACGATGGAGCCCACGAAGGTGCCCAACAGGGCGGTGAACGGAAGCCAGGCCACGAAGGCCTTGGAGACTCCGTATTCCGCGCGCATGCCCGGCACCACGAAGCCCAGGCTGGCCGGCTTCATCACGTCCACCACCAGGGCCACCACCAGCACGGCCATGAGCTGCCAGTGGGCCGAGGTGAGGGGCGCCTCCTCCGACGGACTCATCTTCAGGTGCGGGTCGTTGTGGCGGATGGCGGCGGACGGCAGCAGGCCGTAGGCGGTCAGCGCGATGCCCAGCACGATCAGGCCCATGCCGGCCAGCATGCCGTTGTCCATCTCCATGCCGGCCAGTTGGTAACCCATGTCGCGGGCCATCAGGAACATCGGCAGGTGCAGCAGCACCCCGGCCGTGACCGCGGCGCAGCCGAGCCAGAAGGCGGCCAGCTTGTTCCGCTCGATCAGGAATTTACCCATCATGCCCCCCGGCAGATTTCCACGCCCCTCAAGGGCAGATCGCGTCGTGTTGGTTGCTGACCAGCCGAAGTTCGGCGACGGACAGGCTTAGCCGACCGGAGGTGGCGATGGATACGGGCGCGGCCACCGCCGACAGGTCTTCGCCCGCGCCGCGCAGGCACGACAGCTTGATCTTCACGGTGCGCCACTGGCCGACGGGCGCGCCCTTCAGGACGCCATCAAGGGAGGCTTCGCCCTTGCCGATCATCATCCGCACCGGCCCCGTGGGGGCCGCGTCGAGGCGGTAGCGGATCAGCAGCGCCATGTCGCCGTTGGCCTGGCGGGTGAGGTCGACCGGCGGGCCGCCTATGGTCCATGCCGCGCGGCCGGCGCCGCTCCAGGTGAAGGCCCTGGCCCCGCCCTGCAGGCCGTCGGCGTCGACCAGGGAGACGCTGAGCGCACCGCGCGGGCTGGCCGTGTCGGTTGTGGCCGCGCCGCCGTCGTCGGACAGGATCAGCTTCCAGGGCGCGACCGGCTTGCCGGCCATCAGATACTGGTCGGAGGGGGCCGAGGCGGCGGCGACGCCGGACACTTCCGAGAGGCGCGGCAGCAGCTTGTGGTCGCGGTAGGTCAGGCCGTAGCCGTACGGGAACAGCGGATTGTAGCCCGGCTCGCCGAGGTTCAGGCGGAATTGGTTGGCGGTGCGGGGCCAGCTGTAGGAGAGCCTGCCGCGGAAGTCGTGGCGGGCCTTGCCCTTGGCGTCGCCGATCAGCAGGTCGGCCACCCCGGCCCCCTCGCTGCCCGGCAGCCAAGCGGCGACGAAGGCGTCCGAGGCGTTGATCTCCGGGTTCACCCATAGGGGCCGCCCCGACAGGAAGACCGCCACCACCGGAATGCCCTTGGCCTTCAGCGACTTCAGCAGGGCCAGGTCGGCCTTGGCGCCGGGCTGGTATTCCAGGGTCGCGATGTCGCCCTGGAACTCCGCATAGGGGGTCTCGCCGAACACCACGATGGCCACGTCGGGTTTGGTCTTGAAGCGCCCGTCCGGGCTGAGTTCAGCCTTGCCGCCGCCCTTCGTCACGGCATCGCGGATGCCCGACCAGATGGAGGTGGCGCCCGGGAAGTCGGCGGGCATGTTGCCCGTGCCCTGCCAACTCAGCGTCCAGCCGCCGGCCTGTTTGGCGACGTTGTCGGCTCCGTCGCCGGCCACCAGCACGCGGGCCCCGCCCCGGATCGGCAACACGCCGCCGTCGTTCTTCAGCAGCACCAGCGACTCGCGCACCGCCTGGCGGGCGATGGCACGGTGGGCGGGCGAGCCGATGGCGGCGAACTGGCCCTCCCAGGGGCGCGGGCCGAACAGGCCGGACTTGACCTTCACCCGCAGGATGCGGCGCACCGCGTCGTCGACCCGAGCCATGGGGATCTCGCCGGAGCGGACCTGGGCCAGGGTGTTCCTGTAGAGGCCCTTCCAGCTGTCGGCGGCCATGATCATGTCGACCCCGGCGATGAAGGCCTGGGGGCAGCTTTCGTTGGTGCAGCCGGGCACCTGGCCCTGGGCGTTCCAGTCGCCGACCACGAAGCCGTCGAAGCCCATTTTGCCCTTCAGCACACCGGTCAGCAGGCTCCGGTTGCCGTGCATCTTCACCCCCTGCCAGGAGGAGAAGGAGGCCATGATGGTCATGGTCCCGGCATTCACGGCCGACACATAGCCCGGCGCGTTGAGGCGGATCAGGTCGGCCTCGGAATAGCGGTTGTCGCCCTGGTCCTTGCCGCCGTCGGTGCCGCCGTCGCCCAGGAAGTGCTTGGCCGAGGCGGAGACACGGCCGCTCTGCAGCCCGCCGATCATCTGGCCGGCATAGGCGGCGACGATCCGGGGTTCCTCCGAATAGCCCTCGTAGGTGCGGCCCCAGCGGTCGTCGCGGACCACGGCCAGGGTCGGACCGAAGGCCCAGTCGATGCCGGTCGCGGCGGTTTCCTCACCCGTGACCTCGCCGATGCGGCGCATCAGGGCGGGGTCGTTCATGGCGCCCAGGCCGATGTTGTGGGGCATCAGGGTGGCGCCGACCACGTTGTTGTTGCCGTGCACCGCATCGACCCCGAACATCACCGGGATCGGCGTATGGCCCGGCCGCGCCTCCACGGAGACGGAGCGGAAGGCGCGGGCGGTGTCGAGCCAGGCTTGCGCGCCAGAGCGGTCGGGCTGGCCGACGGGCGGGCTGTCGCCGCCGGCCAGGACGGAGCCCAGCGGATAGTCGCGCAGGTCCTCCGGCTTGATGTTGGAGAGGTCGCCCTGGATCATCTGGCCGACTTTTTCCTCGACCGACATCTTCGACATCAGGTCGGTGACGAAGGCTTCGGTCTTGGGGTCGATCAAGCCGGGGCTGTGGGCGGCGGGCCAGGACTCGGGGTGGGCGAGGCCAGGCTGGGCGGTCGCGGCCTGCACCATGGGGGCCAGGGCCAGGAGGGTCAGGCCGAAGAGTAGATTTGCTGGTTTACTTTTGATCATCGCAGCCTCCCAAGGGGCTCTTCGGCCGCCTTGGGACAGGTATAATTGACAGCGTTGTCAATTGGCAAGGGCGGATGCAGGGGGCGGGGAGGCGCGCGGGGGCGCGGCCTCCCCGGTAACGTTAGTCGAGGGCCTTGAAGCGGATGGCCTGGCCGCCGCCGGGGGCGAGGTCGAGGGTCAGCTTGTCACGGGCGGTGACGAAGCGCTTTTCGATGACCAGGGGGTAGGGGTTGGTCAGGTAGTCGGCGCCGGGGCCGTCGCGGTAGATCTGGGCTTCGTAGTGTTTCTTGGGGTCGAGGAAGCTGAGCGAGATAGGCACGGAGCGGGCGTGCTCGTCGGTGATGGCGCCCAGGAACCAGTCGGCGCCGCCGCGCTGTTTGCGGGCCACGACGACATAGTCGCCGATCTCGCCGGCCAGGGTCTTTGAGGTTTCCCAGTCGGTGGGGACGTCGAGGATGAACTGGAAGGCGTCGCGCTTGGCCTCGTAGTTCTCCGGCAGGTCGGCGGCCATCTGCACGGGGCTGTAGATGACCACATATTCGGCCAGCTGGACGGCGAGGGTCGACTGCACCCGCTCCTCCACCTTGGTGTGGCCGAAGGTCAGGTCGAAGATGCCGGGGGTGAAGTCCATCGGCCCGCCCAGCAGGCGGGTGAAGGGCAGGATCGACAGGTGCTCGGGCGGGTTGGTCGGCCGGCCCCAGGCGTTGAACTCCTGGCCCCGGGCGCCTTCGCGGCTGACCAGGTTGGGCCAGGTGCGGCGCAGGCCGGTGTCCTTCACCGGCTCATGGGCGTCGACGGCGATGCGGTGGGCGGCGGCGACCTGGCCCACATGGGCGTGGTGGCGGACCATGTACTGGCCGGCGAACCATTCGCTCTGGGGCTTACCGTCCTCGCCGGTGCGGATGATGGTCCCGTTGGGCTTCACATAGCCGGTCTTCACCGCATGGATGCCGTTGGCCTCATAGAGGCTCATGGCCGCGTCGAGCTGGTTGTCGTAGTTCTCGGCCGCGCCGCCGGTCTCGTTGTGGCCGATCAGATTGACCCCCTTGGACTGGGCGTATTTGGCCAGGGCCGGCAGGTCGAAATCGGGGGCCGACTGGGTGAAGTTGAACCTGTCGCCATTGGCGGTCCAGTCGCCGTCCCAGCCGGTGTTCCAGCCCTCCACCAGCACGCCGCTGAAGTGATATTTGGCGGCGAAGTCTATGTATTTTCGGACGTTGGCGTTGTTGGCGCCGTGGGTCGGGCCGCTGCCCCAGGTGGAGCGGTTGAGGTGCATCTCCCACCAGATGCCGATGTATTTGTTGGGCTTGAAGTAGGAGACGTCCTTCAGCTTCGACGGCTCGTTGAGGTTCAGGATGATGCGGCTGTCGGCCAGGGCGCCGGCATGGTCGCCGATGGTCACCGTGCGCCAGGGCGTGACGAAGGGGCCGGTGCGCTTGACCAGCGCGCCGTCGGACCAGGGCATCAGGTCCGCCTTGACAGCGTTGTCAGCGACCCGCCGCAAATTCATGCTGGAATAGTCGACCAGCGCGGCCTCGTGGACCGACAGGTAGAGGCCGTCGCCCTGGATGGTGAAGGGGGTCTCGGCCAGGCCCACGTCGTTCAGCGGCGAGCGGTGATAGAGGTACTCGTCGCGCTCCTTTTCGCGGGCGGCGTACCACCAGGCGTCATAGTGGCCGACGAAGCGGAACTCGGTCAGCTCGTTGGTGATGACGATGGGCGTCTTGGAACCGATGGCGCGCACGTCGTAGCGGAAGCCGAAGCCGTCATCGAAGGCGCGCACCACCACGTCGTAGGGCCGCACGCCCTTGGCCCCGGCCAGGTGGACACGCAGTTCGTTATGGTGGTCGCGGATGAAGTGCTGCTCGCCCCAGGGCTGCTCCCAGGTGGCGTCGGCGGTGGCGCGCGCCGCGCCGGTGATGTGGTCGGCGCGGGCGGGACCATCGCCCTTGAGCACCAGGCCGAGGGCCGAGCGGGCGATGACTTTGCGCTTGCCGCGGCTGACCTCGTAGAAGGCCCCCTTGGCGTCGGCGGCCACGCAGATGGTCAGCACATGGCCGGGTGAGTCGACGCATTCCCGATTAGAATCGGCCCGATTGGGTTTGGCGGGGGCGGCGAGGGCCTGGCCGCCGGCCATGACGGTCAGGGCCGAGGCGGCGCCGAGGGCGATAATCCAGGATTTCATGAGGGCTCCAGGGGCATGTGCCGAGTGATCGGGCGCCGCGAGTTCGCGCGAAATACGCAGGCTTGGACGGCGGGTGTCAATGCGGTGGGTGGGTAACGGGGATCCGCGCGTCGCCTCCCCAGGGCCGCCCAAGCGGCCCGGCCGGGGAGGTCCTCCCGAAGGGAGGGAGGGGTTTACTGGGCCTAAGGGTGGGCGTGTTTTGGCGGTGGGGATTTGTGCCGTCGTTGGGCGGTTGCGCCAGAACGTGGCTAGTCGGGGAGTCGGTAAACCCCTCCGGTCCGTCGGACCACCTCCCCAACCGGCTCGCTGCAGGCTCGCCTGGGGAGGACCGCCCCATTACGACCTCCCTAGCGAGCGGGCGAGGGAGGTTCTGATCTCGCGCAGCAGTTGGGGATCGAGGTCGCCGAGGATGCCCTGGCTGGATTTGGGCAGGTGGGCGCCGGGGGCGGGGCCTTCATCCTGGAAGACGTAGTGGGCCAGCATGGCGCGCCAGGCTTCGCGGTGGGCCTTGGGCAGGTCGCGCAAGGCCACGATGGCGTGGACGAAGGCTTCTCTCGGTTCAGGGCGGCCGGGGGCCCTCGGAGCCCACCAGTAGTTCACCAGCATGTTGAGGCGGTCCATCGAGCGGACGTGGTGCCACCACAGATAGGGGATGTAGATCGCATCGCCGGGCTCGAGGTCGGCGACCACGGCGGCGTCCAGGGCCTGGGGGAAGTTGGGGTAGCGGCCCAGGTCGGGGGCGTCGAAGTCGACCATGCTGATGGTGGCCCCGGCGGGGGTCAGTTCGAAGGGGCCCATGTAGAGGTTGGCCACCTGGTCGGGCGGGAAGAGGGTGAAGCGGCGTCGGCCGGCGACGACGCAGGCGATGTTCTCGGACTGGTCGTGATGGGCGGCGACGATCACCCGGTTGCCGATCCAGGCGCGGGGCTCGATGGCCGGGTCCAGCAGCGTCAGCCGGTTTTCGGCCTCGAATCCCGGCATGCAGCCCCGGATGGGCGCGGACTGGATGGCGAAGGCGGGCGGCGGCTCTTCGTCGAGCCGCGCCAGCAGGAAGTCCAGGGCCGCGCCGATGCGTGCGCTGCCCTGCTGGAAATTGAACCCGCTCATGTCATGGTTGTAGAAGAAGCGGCCGTTGATTTTCGGCGGGCCCAGCAAGGTCGGCACGCTGGCGCCCCTGTCGAAACGCTTCAGATAGGCGCTGAGCGCGGCCGGCGACTGGCGCGCGGCCGCCACCACGGGCCAGTCTGCAACAAAACTCTTGAATACCGCCGGTTGTCCCACAGGCAGGATTTGGTCGTGGAATACCTGGGGCGTTACGTTGGTCCACTCGCGGATGGGCGTCATCGGTTCTGTCATCAGCAGCACTGGGCCCCAGAGGGAGGAGAACAACTATGCGCCGGAAGTCCGATAACATAGCATCGTCTGGATCAAAGGGGCGGAGTGACAAACTAGTGTCGAAAATGACACGGCGTTCCTGTCGGGGTGAAGATTCTTTCCCTGATCCGTCGAAAGGGGCTGGCGGGATCGGAGACTCGTCCGTACTAATGTTTCAAAGCTCGAAGGGGAGGGCCAGGGGTTAAGGGGCAGTGACGCAAAGGCGTCCCCTTTTTTTCTGACCCGAAATGACAGCGCTGTCGGAAAGTTTGAAGGCCTCCCCCAAGGGCGGCGGACCTTCAGATGATCCGGCCGATACTACCGGAGGTGGCCGCCACTAGAGCGGGCGCCCGAGGGGGAAACAACACGTTGGGGCCGGCGTCCGAGAAGCGCCGCCCTTCTGGGAGGGAAGTTGGATGAATATGTCGGCTGACAAGATGTCGTGGCGCCGGGCGCTGAGGTACGGCGCTTCGGTGCTGGTGCTGACGGGCGCCACGATGGCCCTGACCCCGTCGCTGGCCCTGGCCAGGGACGACGCGCCGAACGACAACACGGCCGTCGACGAAGTGGTGGTCACCGGGGTCCGCGCCTCGCTGAAGACCTCCCAGCAATTGAAGCGCAGCTCCGACACGGTGGTCGACACCATCACCGCCACGGACATCGGCGCCTTCCCCGACAAGTCCATCGCCGAGGCCCTGCAACGGGTGCCCGGCATCACCGTCAACCGCCTGGCGGCCAGCGACGACACCTCCCACTTCTCGGCTGAACCCTCCGGCGTGCTGGTGCGGGGCCTGTCGCAGGTCCGCAACGAATTCAACGGCCGCGACACCTTCAGCGCCAACTCCTCGCGCGGCCTGGGCTGGGGCGACGTCTCGCCCGAGCTGATGGCCGGGGTCGACACCTACAAGAACCAGACGGCGGAACTGATCGAGGGCGGCATCGCCGGCACGGTCAACCTGCGCACGCGGGTGCCGTTCGACAGCTCCGGCCACCTGTTCTCGGTGGGGATCAACGGCAACTACGGCGACCTGTCGAAGAAGTTCACCCCCGAAGGCTCGATGATCCTCAGCGACCGTTGGGAAACCCCCTTCGGCGACGTGGGCCTGATGGGCAACCTGGCCTATTCGGAAGTCGAGACCCAGTCGCAGGGCATCCAGTACGGCCGCATGGCCGTGCTCGACGGCCTCTATGGCCCGGGCCTGAAGTACATCCCTTCCAGCGTGGCGCAGCGCGTGACGACCTATGACCGGGTCCGCAACGGCATGGCCTTCTCCGCCCAGTGGCAGGACCCGAGCGGCAAGCTGCTGGTCACCGGCCAGTACAACCGCTCCACCTATGAGAACACCTGGAAGGAAAATGGGGTCATCAGCTACCCCATCGACATGTTCGCCAAGGACGTGCGCTTCGTCTACGGCGCCGGCGCCACGCCGCAGGCCGCGCCGCGACCGGCCCTGGGCACGCCCGCCTTCACCTTCGACCAGCAGGGCAACTTCCAGACCGGCGTGATGACCGTCGTGCAGACGGACAACGGCTGGTGGGGCGCCTCCGACGCGGACTCCGCCGACATCGCGCTGAACTCCAGCGGCCAGTCGATGCTGCATCCCTGTTACGTCTGGCAGGGCACCTGCGCCATCGACGGGCGCGGGCCGGACGTGAATGCGGTCACCCGCTACAACCACAACGAAAACATGACCGAAGACGGGGCCATCAATCTCAAATGGAACCCCAACGACAACTGGAAGCTCAACGCCGACATCCAGAAGGTCCACTCCACGGTCGAGAACTATGACATCGAAGTCGGCCAGTATTCCTTCGCCGACCTGAAGCTGGACGCCACCGGCGACCTGCCGCGCATGACGCTGCTGACGCCGACCAATATCAACCAGTCGCCGGGCGGCCTGAGCAATCCGGACAACTACCGTTACAACCACGCGATGGACCATCGCGAGAACAGCGAGGGTGACGAGTTCGCGATCCGCGCCGACGCCCAGTACCTGTTCCACTCGACCTGGATGGACAGCCTGAAGGTGGGGGTGCGCTACTCCGACCGCGATCAGACGGTGCGCTATTCGACCTTCAACTGGGCCAATATCGCCAACGACTGGAACCTGAGCGCGCACCAGAACGTCTTCTGGAACATCGACAAGCACACGGCCAACGGCGCCTTCACCGGCTATCCGCAGGGGCTGTATGACGTGCGCTCGTTCGGCGGCGGCGACTTCTTCGGCGGCGCGGCGCGCGACTTCGTCTTCTTCAACATGGACAAGCTGGCGGCGCACGGCGCCGACGCGCTGAGCTACGCCAACCTGGGCGTGGGCCAGGACCAGTGGCACCCGATCTGCACGCGGACCGGGGAGACGGAAGGCTGCTACCTGCCCGTGGAAGTGAACCACGTGGAGGAGAAGACCAAGGCCATCTACGCGATGCTGAAGTTCGGCGGCCCCGAAGCGACCTGGGGCAGCATCCGGGTTTCGGGCAACGTCGGCGTCCGCTACGTCGAGACCAAGGACTCGAGCACCGGTTCGGTGGCCTATCCGACGCCCTTCTCGCCCTCGACCCTGGCCTGCACGCCCATTCCGACCGTGCCGCCGGCGCCCGCGCCCGCTATTCCGGGCACCGTCGGCTGCTACCTGTCGGCCCAGGACATCGCCTTCAACCAGGGCGGCGGCGCCAGCAGCACGGTGGACACCACCCATCGCAACTGGCTGCCCAGCTTCAACCTGAAGCTCGACCTGAACGACCAGTGGGTGCTGCGCTTCGCCGCGTCGCGCGCCATGTCGCGGCCCGACATCGGGCTGCTGAAGAACTACATCAACATCTCCACCTCCTTCCCCGGGCCCCAGGACATCTCCGACCCGCGCTACATCAAGACGGGCGGCGTGGTGACGGGGGTCAACCCGACCTATACGGCGGACGGCTATAACCCGAGCCTGAAGCCGACCACGGCCGACCAGTTCGACATCTCGCTGGAATACTACTTCAGCGACGTGGGCAGCTTCTCGATCGCGCTGTTCTACAAGAAGTTCGAGGACTACATCCAATACGGCTTCTACAACCGCGACGTCACCGCCAACGGGGTGACCCGTTCGGTGCAGGTCCGCGGGCCGATGAACGGCGACGGCGCCAGCCTCAAGGGCTTCGAAGTGGCCTACCAGCGCTTCTTCGACTTCCTGCCGGGGGCCTGGAGCGGGCTGGGGGTGCAGGCCAACTTCACCTATGTCGACAACACCGGCATCACCAACGCCAACCTGAAGACCGCGTCGGGCAGCGCGTCTGGGGCCACACCCCAGCCGGGCACCAACGGCACCGCGCTGCAGGTCGATGCGCTGGAGGGGCTGTCGAAGACCTCCTACAACCTGGTGGGTATGTACGAGAAGGGCCCCTGGGCGCTTCGCCTGGCCTACAACTGGCGCTCGCAGTTCCTGGTGACGGCGGTCGACTGCTGCATCTATCTGCCCATGTGGCAGAAGGAGGCCGGCTTCCTCGACGGGTCGATCCGCTTCCGGGTCAGCGACAATGTCGAGCTGAGCCTGCAGGGCAGCAACCTGCTGAACACCCGCACGATCCTGCTGCAACAGACCACGGACTCCAACATCGGCGGCGGCAATCTTCGCCCCGGCAGCTGGTTCCAGAACGATCGCCGGATCGTCTTCGGGATCCGGATGAAATACTGAGTTCAGGTTCCAAGTCAGGGCGCGCCCCCGGGAAACCGGGCGGCGCGCTTTGGCTTTGAGCGGTATGGCGGATGAGATCGAAGCTCGATCACCGCCATCGTTCTCATCCCCGGACTTGTTGCGGGGAGCGATGCACACAGAGGTTTCAAGGGAGATCGCTGAGCCGCCGAGCGTTATTCCCTTAGCCACGGTGTTCTTGGGTGGCCGGAACAGGTCCGGCCATGACGTCTGTATATAATTCAGGGGCTTGGCTGGTTTTGGTCCCTGTCGATATGGCGCTTTGACAAGCCACTCCGCGCCGCCGACCATCGGGCCGGGGAGCGGCAGGTCGGGCGCTCTTTTGGAGTAGCCGGATGGCCAAGCCGCTGGACGTCGTCATCGTGGGAGGGGGCACCTCCGGCTGGATGAGCGCCGCCGCCCTGGTGGGCGTGCTGAAGCCCAATATCTGCCGCGTGCGGCTGATCGAATCCGACGAGATCGGCATCGTCGGCGTGGGCGAGGCCACGCTGCCGCAGATGCGCGACTTCAACGAGGCCATCGGCATCATCGAGCCGGAGATGATGGCGGCCTCCAACGCCACCTTCAAACTGGGCATCGACTTCCGCGACTGGGGCTTCAAGGGCAGCCGCTACAACCACCCCTTCGGCAAGCACGGCCAGCCGCTGTCGGGGGTGGCCTTCCACCATCACTGGGTGAAGGCGCGCCAGAACGGCCACGCCTTCGACCTGGACGATTTCAGCTATCCGATCGTGGCCTGCCGGACCAACCGCTTCGAGTTCCCGGCCAAGGACCCCAAGGTCATCAACGCCACCTATAGCTACGCCTACCAGTTCGACGCCCACCTCTATTCCAAATACCTGCGCGGCTTCGCCGAGGCGCGCGGGGTGGTGCGCACCGAAGGCATGGTGGTGGACGTGACGCGGGACGGCGAGAGCGGCAACGTCGCCTCGGTGACGCTGAAGTCCGGGGAGGTCGTCGCCGGCGACCTGTTCATCGACTGCTCGGGCTTCCGCTCGCTGCTGATGGGCCAGACGCTGGAGGTTCCGTTCGAGGACTGGAGCAAATGGCTGCCCTGCGACCGGGCCTGGGCCGTGCCCTGCGAACGCTCGGAGGACTTCCACCCCTATACCCGCTCCACGGCGCGCGAGGGCGGCTGGCAGTGGCGCATCCCGCTGCAGCACCGCACGGGCAACGGCTACTGCTTCTCCTCAAGCTTCATCAGCGAGGACGAGGCCCACGCCACCCTGCTGGCCAACCTGGACGGCAAGGCCCAGGCCGATCCGCGCATGCTGCGCTTCAAGGCCGGACGGCGCACGCACAGCTGGTTCAAGAACTGTATCGGCATCGGCCTGGCCAGCGGCTTCCTGGAGCCGCTGGAGTCCACCAGCATCTATCTGGTGCAGGTGGCGGTGATGAACCTGATCCGGCTGTTTCCGCGCGTTCCGTTCGACCCGGTTCTGGCCGCCGAATTCAACCGGCTGGTGGACGTCGAATACGACCGGGTGCGCGACTTCCTGATCCTGCACTACCACGCCAACAGCCGCGATGATTCCGAGCTCTGGCGCTACACCCGCAACATGGAGGTGCCCGACAGCCTCAAGCACAAGCTGAAGATTTTCAAGCATCGCGGCCACATCGAAGCCTACAAGGACGGCCTGTTCGCGCCGTCCAGCTGGCTGGCGGTGCTGGTCGGGCAGGGGGTCGTGCCGGACGGCTATGAGCGGCTGGCCGACAATATGGAGTTCACCGACCTGATCGGGCGGATGGAGGAACTGCGCGGGCGTATCCAGACCCGCGTGGACGCCATGCCCAGCCACGACGACTTCGTGCGCGACTACTGCCCTTCGCCCAGCGCCGTGACGGCGCCGCCGGCCCGCGTGGAGGTGGGCGCGTGAGCCGGCCGGTGAACACGGTGGTGGTGGTGGGCCGCGACGCGGCGGCCTGGTTGACGGCCTTCGGGCTGCGCTACGCCTTCGGGCGCACGGGGGTGGCGGTGACGGTGGTCGAACTGCCCTCGATGCTGTCGCCGGTGGACGTCTATCCGAGCCTGCCGACCCTGGGCGGCCTGCACGGGCTGCTGGGCGTGGACGAGCGCGAGGCGGTGGCGGCCTGCGCGGGCGTCTATTGCCTGGGCCAGCGGTTCGCCAACTGGTCGGGGGGCAGCGCGCCCTTCGTGCACGCCTATGACACCCAGCCGATCGGGCTCAACAACGTCAGCCTGCTGCAATATTGGGTGAAGGCGCGCGGCGAAGGCCTGGCCATCGCCTTCGACGACTTTTCCCTGGGCGCGACCATGGCCAAGCAGGGGCGTATCGAGCTGGACGCCGACGTCTCCGACAGCTTCTCGCGGCCGGCGCATGGCTATCAGTTCGACGCCGTGGCCTATGTGGCGATGATCAAGCAACGGGCGTTGCGGGCCGGGGTCACGGTGATGGCCGGCGGCGTGGGGGCGGTGAAGGTCGAGGGCGAGCGGATCACCTCGATCACCCTGGCGGACGGGCGCACCGTCGAGGCCGACCTGTTCGTCGATGCGTCAGGAGCCGAGGCGGTGCTGATGCGCCATATGCCCGGCGACGGCTTCGAAAGCTGGAGCCGGTGGCTGGCCTGCGACCGGATGTTGACGGCGTCGGGCCAGCGGCTGGACCCGCTGCCGGCCTATGCGCAGATCGCCGCCTTCCAGGCCGGTTGGATCGGCCTCTATCCGCTGCAGGACCGCACCGCCATCGTCGCCTGTTACGACAGCGGCAAGTTGTCGGACGGGGAGATGCTGAACACCCTGCCGGTGCTGACCGGCATGCGGCTGCAGGGCGAGGCGGTGGCCTCGGCGCTGGCGCCCGGCTATCGGCCCCGGCCCTGGATCGGCAACTGCGTGGCCATCGGCGAGACGGCGGTGGCGCTGGAGCCGCTGGATGCAGTCAGCCTGCACATCGTGCAGACGGGGCTGTCGCACCTGATCTCCTTCTTCCCCGTGGATGCGGACCATATGCTGGAGGCGGGGGTCTATAACGCCGGCCTGGCGCGCCATGCCGAGAATATCCGCGACTTCCAGATCGCCCACTACCGGCTGAACCAGCGGCGCGACGAGCCCTTCTGGGACCGGGCGCGCGAGATGAGCCTGCCGCCGACGCTGGACTACAAGATGCAGCTGTTTTCGGCGCGCGGCGCGGTCGCCCTCTATGACGACGAGGCCTTCCAGGCCTCGAACTGGGCCTCGATCTTCATCGGTCACGGGCTGATGCCCCGGGCCTATGACCCGCTGGTCGACATGCTGGCCCACGACGACCAGGTGATGCAGCTGAAGCGGATGCTGAGCTTCATCGCGCAGGAGGTGAAGGCCATGCCGGCGCTGGAAAGCCAACTGCGCCCCGCCCAGCCGCGCACCAACGCCCTCTACTGATGGCCGGTCCGGTGATCAGGAACATCGTCATCGTCGGCGGGGGCACCGCCGGGTGGATGGCGGCGGCGGCGCTGTCGAAGGTGATGGGCACGCAGCGCTATTCGATCACCCTGATCGAGTCCGACATGATCGGCACGGTGGGGGTGGGGGAGGCGACCATCCCGATCATCCAGCTGTTCAATTCGGTGCTGGGGATCGACGAGAACGAGTTCGTGCGCGAGACCAACGCCACCTTCAAGCTGGGTATCGAGTTCCGCGACTGGGGGCGGATCGGCCACCGCTATCTGCACCCGTTCGGGCTGATGGGGGTGGATGCGGGGGGCATCAACTTCTCCCACTATTGGCTGCGCTGGGTGAAGGCGGGCGGCGACCCGGACAATCTGAAGTTTTCAGCGGAGGCGCAGGCGGCGCTGGCGGGCAGGTTCATGCGCACGCCGGAGGCCAAGCCGGCCAACCTGCCGAAGATCAACTATGCCTTCCATTTCGACGCCAGCCTCTACGGCGCCTACCTGCGCCGCTATGCCGAGAAGCGCGGCGTGGTGCGCACCGAGGGGCAGGTGACGTCGGTGGCGCAGGATCCGCAGAGCGGCTTCATCACCTCGGTGACCCTGAAGGACGGGCGCGAGGTGCGCGGCGACTTCTTCATCGACTGCTCCGGCTTCCGGGGGCTGCTGATCGAGGAGACGCTGCACGCCGGTTATGACGACTGGAGCCGGTGGCTGCCGGTCAACCGGGCCGCGGCCATGCCGTGCGCGCGGGTGGAGGAGCCGGTTCCGCTGACCCGCTCGACAGCGCGCGAGGCAGGGTGGCAGTGGCGCATCGCGCTGCAGAACCGCACGGGCAACGGCTATGTCTTCTGCAACGACTTCATCGGCGAGGATGAGGCGGCCACCCTGCTGACCCAGCGGCTGGATGGGGCGGCGCTGGCGGATCCGCGCATCCTGAAGTTCGTGACCGGGCAGCGCAAAGCCTCGTGGGTGAAGAACTGCCTGGCGCTGGGGTTGTCGAGCGGGTTCCTGGAGCCGTTGGAATCGACCAGCATCCACATGGTCCAGGTGGGGATTTCCAAGCTGCTGGCCATGTTCCCGAAGAACGGCGTCGATCCGCTGATGGTGGCGCGGTTCAACAGGGAGATGAGCCAGGACTATGCCTCGATCCGCGACTTCATCATCGCCCACTACAAGGTGACCGAGCGGGAGGACACGCCGTTCTGGGCCTATTGCAAGAACATGAGCGTGCCCGACAGCCTGGCCGACCGGCTGGAGCTGTTTAAGTCGCGCGGCGAGGTGTTCGTGGAGAACCATGAGCTGTTCAAGGAGGTGAACTGGTTCGCCATCCTCTATGGCCAGGGGATCATGCCGGATGACTATCACCCGATGGCGGATGTTGTGGCCGAGGATGAGCTGAAGCTGCGGCTGTCGGCGATCCGGGGCGGCATCGTCGAGCGGGTGCGGGGGATGCCGACGCACCAGGACTTCATCGAGCGAAACTGCGCGTCGGCGACGGCGCCGGCCTGATCAGGGCGCCGGGCACAGGGTGGTGTCCCAGCCGGTGTTTCCCACCCCGCGCGTGAGCGTGAAGCCCGAGCCGCAGTCGTGGACGCCGCCGAGGCCCAGGCCCGCGGCCACCACATCGTCGAAACTGGCCGCGCCGGGGGCCTGCAGCTGCAGGGCGTAGGAGCCGGCGTTCTCGATGCGGATGTGGCGGAAGGCCAGGCCGGTGATCGGCCGGCCGATGACCTGGATCGCCTCGTAGGAACTGTCGATCAGGACCATGTCCTCGATGCGGATGTCGGCGCCGGTGATGGGGCGGTCGAGGGCGTAGATCCACAAGGCGCCGATGCCGACGCGCCAGTTGGGGTCCAGGACGCCGGCGCGCACGGCGGTGTTGTGGAGGAAGGTGATCCGGCCCGCGAAGGGGGTGGCCGAGAAGCGCGCGCCCAGGTGATAGCCGCCGCCCTCGGTCACGGTGTCGGCCACCAAGTTGCCCTCGACGGTGAGATCGCGCCCGCCGTAGAGGGCGATGCCGTTGGCCAGGATGGGCGCGATCACCGTGTTGTGGCGGAAGACGATGCGGGCGTTCTCGGCATGGTGCGACCAGGCGGCCAGGCCGTCGTCGCCGGAGTTGCGCACGAAACTATCTTCGACAAGAGCGTCGGTGACGCCGCGGTGGAAGTTGAGGCCGTCGGCGGCCTGATCGAGGACGCGCAGGCCGGTGATGGTGATGTCCGACATCGGGCCGTCGAACCACACGCCCACCTTGGTATGCTGGATCCACAGGTTGGTGAGGGTGGAGCGGCTCATGGCCCCGCCGACGCCGGCGGTCTGCTGCTTGTCGATGCGGCGGCGCACCTCGCCGAGGATGGCGAAGTCGCGCAGGTGGACGTCGTGGCTGCCGTGGGGCGCCTTGCGGCCATAGAGGCCGACGCCGTCGCCCTGCAGCACGGAATACCAGGGGCCGGCCCCGGCCAGGGTGACCTGGTCGACGACGATGTGGCGCGTGACCCGATAGCGGCCCGGGTCGATCCAGACCGGGCGGTGCGCGCGGCGGCCCGCCGCGATGGCGGCGTCGATGGCGCCGGCGCTGTCCTTGCGGCCGGTGGGGTCGGCGCCGAAGGCGAGGATGGACAGGGCGTTCGGCGGCGGCATCAGGGGCGGACCGACGCGCTCGAAGTCGGCGACGTCGACGACCAGCCAGGGGACGGGGTCTTCCAGCACGAGCCGCACGCGGGTTCCGGCGGGCAGGTCGCGGTCCAGTCGCAGCCGGGCCTCGTCATAGGCGTGGTGGGGTTTGCCGTCGGCGGGCGTGTTGGTGAAGGGGTAGGCGCCGTACTGCCAGCTGTAGCGCGAGGTGAGGGACAGGGCGCCGAGCCGGCGGCCCTCGGCGTAGAGGACGATGCGGCTGTCCAGCCCCCTGCCGTCGGCGCTGTCGGGCAGGGCGTAGCGCAGGGTGATGGCGTCGGCGGGGGCGGCCAGGACGAATTCGACATAGTGGCCGGGTCGGCTCAGGCGCACCGCGCGGCGGCCGGAGGCTTCCGCGGCCAGGGTGGTAAAGGTGCGCTCGGGCCCGATGATGTCGGCGTTGGTGGCGGCGGCTTCCGCCTCATATTCGGTGAAGGGGACGTGGGCGCCGCGGCCCGCGACGGCGGCGGGCGGCAGGGCGGCGATGGTCACGGGCGTCGGTTGCGCGGCGATCGCCGAAAGCAGGAGGACCGACAGCAGTCGCAGCGGTGTGAGGAGCATCGGCGATCCCGTGGCGACAGCGCTGTCATCCTACGAGCCGCGATCGCCTTGAGCAAGCCGCGGCCGCCACGCCTACGGCTCCGCCGAGGGGGAGAATTCCGCCACGAGGTCGTAGCGGTCGCCCGGGAAGACCTGGCGCACGAAGGTGACGCCCTGGCTGTTGCGCCAGGTCCAGCGTTCGACCTGGAGACAAGCGGCCTGGGGCGGCAGATGCAGCAGCCGCGCGGTGGACGCGTCGGCCGGGACGGCGGTGATCCGGTGGCGGGCCTGCGACCAGGGCACGTGGTTGAGCAGCCACGATCCGGGGGGCGTGTGGCTGAAATCGATGGCCTCGGCCTCGGGGGTGGCGGCGAGGTTGAGGATGCGGCGCTCGAAGGCGAACGGCTCACCGTCGGCGATGTGGAGGCCCTTGAGGATCAGCAGGCGGCCGTCGGCGCCCAGGGCGCGCTCGTCCGGGTTGTCCGGCGATGCATCGGCGATGTCGCGCGACAGCAGCTTGAAGGCGTAGGTCTCGCCCCGGTCGGTGATCAGGGCGGCGATGTCGGGGATTTCGAGCACGGCGGTCACCACATGCGGCTTGGCGACGAGCGTGCCGGCCTTCTTGTTGCGCACCACCAGGCCCTCGCCGACCAGGCCCTGGATGGCCTTGTGGACGGTCATGCGCGCGCAGCCGTAGTCGGCCATCAGCACCGCTTCGGTCGGAAGGCGGTGACCGGGGGGCCAGTCTCCGGCGCGGATTTTCGCCTCAAGCTCGGCCCGGATGCGCCGCTCAAGGCCGGGGGGCTTGGAGATCATGCGGCCAGCAACTTGCGCAGGGTCCGGCGATAGCGCGCCGCGACGGCGTCCGCCTGGTGGTGGCGGCCTTCGACCACGACCTTCGCGCCGCGCCGCCAGACGGTGTCCACGACCCCGGCCGTTCCGGCGAAGATCCAGCTGTCGAGGAGGGCGTCGCCCTGCCGTCCGAAGGTCGAGGGGTGATCGGCCGCCAGGGAGACGATGTCGGCGCTGGCCCCGATGTTGAGGCCGTGGCTCGCCTGGCCGAGGGCCTGGGCTCCGCCGGTGAGGGCCTTCACGAAGAGCCTTGCGCCGGTCGATGGTCGGTCAGAGCCCAGGACGTTGCGGGCGCGCAGGGTGAGGCGCTGGGCATATTCGATCATCCGCAGTTCCTGGGCGGGGTCGATGAGGATGTTGGAGTCCGTGCCGATGCCCATGGCGCCGGACGCGGCGAGGTAGGCCTGCGCGGGAAAGATGCCGTCGCCGAGATTGGCTTCGGTCACCGGGCAGAGGCCGGCGACCGCACCGCTGGCGGCGAGCCGCTCGACCTCGGAGGAGTCCAAGTGGGTCGCGTGGACCAGGCACCAGCGTTGGTCGAGCGCCATCTCGTCCAGCAGCCACTGCACGGGGCGGCGTCCCGACCAGGCGATGCAGTCGGAGACCTCGCGCACCTGTTCGGCGGCGTGGATGTGGATGGGTCCGGTAGGCTCCAGGCTAACGACATCGCGCAGTTCATCAGGCGTCACCGCCCGCAGACTGTGGGGGGCCACACCGAGATTGGCGTCGGGCAGGGCGGCGATCGCCGCCCGGCTGCGGTCGTAGAGCGCGGCGAACGCATCGACCGTGTTCAGGAACCGCCGCTGGCCCGGCGCGGCGGGGGCGCCGCCGAAGCCGCCGTGGGCGTAGTGGACCGGAAGCAGGGTCAGGCCGATGCCCGTGGCGGCGGCGGCGGCGGCGATGCGCCCGGCCATCTCGCCCAGGTCGCCATATGGGTGGCCGGCCGGGTCGTGGTGCAGATAGTGGAACTCGCCGACCCGGGTGAAGCCGGTCTGCAGCATCTCGACATAGGCCTGGGCGGTGATCGCCTCGACGTCGTCCGGGTCGAGGTGGTCGAGGAAGCGGTACATCAGCTCCCGCCAGCTCCAGAAATCGTCCTGGGCCGCGCCGCCATATTCGGTGAGGCCGGCCATGCCGCGCTGGAAGCCGTGGCTGTGGACGTTGCTGAGGCCGGGAATGGCGGTGGCGTGACGCTCGTCTTCCGGTTCGGGGTCAGCCCCCGCGACGATCCCGGTGATGAGGCCGCCGTCGAGGGTGAGCCGCACCCGGTCCGCCCAGGTTTCGCCGACCAGAGTACGTTCGAACCATAGCGACGACATGGGCGTCTCCCGAGCTGAGGCATTATGTCTAGACATTATCGCGGGCTTGGCCAACTCTCCCCGTCATCGAAAGGGAGAGTCCGTGCGCTGCGACCGGATCTGGCGAAACGCCCGCTTGGCGACCATGGCCGGCGCGGGGTTGGTGGAGGACGGGGTCATCGCCGCGCGCGACGGCCGGATCGTCTACGCCGGCGCGGCGGGCGAGGCGCCGGGCTTCGAGGGCGGCGAGACGCTTTACTGCGAAGGCCGCTGGATCACCCCCGGGCTGATCGATCCCCACACCCACCTCATTCACGCGGGAGACCGGGCGCGGGAGTTCGAGCTGCGGCTGGCGGGGGCTTCCTATGAGGAGATCGCCCGGGCCGGCGGCGGCATCGTCTCGACCATGGCCGCGACGCGCGCGGCGAGCCAGGAGGCGCTGGTCGCCTCGGCGCTACCGCGCCTGGACGCGCTGATCGCGGAGGGGGTGACCACCGTGGAGGTGAAGTCCGGCTACGGCCTGTCGCTGGAGGACGAGCTGAAATCCCTGCGCGCCGCCCGTGAGCTTGGCCAACGCCGGGCGGTGACGATCCGTACGACCTTCCTGGGCGCCCACGCCCTGCCGCCGGAATATGCCGGCGATCCCGACGGCTATATCGACCTGGTCTGCCGCGAGATGATGCCGGCCGTGGCCGCCGAGGGCCTGGCCGATGCGGTCGACGCGTTTTGCGAAGGCATCGGCTTCACCCCCGCCCAGACCCGCCGCGTCTTCGAGGGGGCCCGCGCCCACGGCCTGCCGGTCAAGCTCCACGCCGAACAGCTCTCCAACCTGCACGGCGCCGCCCTCGCCGCCGAGTTCGGCGCGCTGTCGGCCGACCATCTGGAACACCTCGACGAGGCCGGCGTCGCCGCCATGGCCAGGGCCGGAACGGTGGCGACCCTGCTGCCCGGCGCCTACTATTTCGTGCGCGAGACCCAGGCCCCGCCGATCGCGGCCCTGCGCGCGGCGGGCGTGCCGATGGCGCTGGCCACCGACTGCAACCCGGGCACCTCGCCCCTGACCTCGCCGCTGCTGGCGATGAACATGGCCGCGACCCTGTTTCGGATGACCGTGGAGGAATGCCTGGCCGGGGTGACGCGTGAGGCGGCGCGGGCGTTGGGACTAGGGGCCGAGATCGGGACGCTGGAGGCCGGCAAGCGTTGCGACCTGGCCATCTGGGATATCGAGCGGCCGGCCGAGCTGGTCTACCGCATGGGCTTCAACCCGCTGCATGCCCGGGTTTTCGGAGGACTGGGATGAACCAGGTGGTGCTGCATCCCGGCGAGGTCGGTTTGGCGCAGTGGCGGGCGATCTATCGCGGCGGCGCCGTGCGGCTGTCGCCCGAGGCCGGGCCGGCCATCGCGGAAAGCGCGGCGGCGGTGGCGCGCATCCTGGCCCGGGGCGAACCGGTCTACGGAATCAATACCGGGTTCGGAAAGCTCGCCAGCGTGCGCATCGAGGCCTGTGACCTGGCGGCCCTGCAGCGCAATATCGTGCTGTCGCACGCGGCCGGGGTGGGCGAGCCATCGCCGGTCCCCATCGTGCGGCTGATGCTGGCGCTGAAGCTGGCCAGCCTGGCCCAGGGCGCCTCCGGCGTCGCGCCGGCTACCATCGCCCTGCTGGAAGCCCTGTTGGCCAAGGGCCTGACCCCCGTCATCCCGGCCAAGGGATCGGTGGGCGCCTCGGGCGACCTGGCGCCGCTGGCCCATATGGCGGCCACGATGATCGGCGTCGGCGAGATGTTCGTCGGCGAGGCGCGCGTGGCCGCCGCCGACGCGCTGGCCCAGGCGGGTCTGGAGCCGCTCATCCTCGGCCCCAAGGAGGGCCTTGCGCTGCTGAATGGCACCCAGTTCTCCACCGCCAACGCCCTGGCGGCCCTGTTCGAGGCGGAGGTCCTGTTCCGTTCGGCCCTGGTCACCGGGGCGCTGTCCACCGAGGCGGCCAAGGGCTCCGACACCCCCTTCGACCACCGCATCCATGTCCTGCGCCGCCAGCCCGGCCAGATCGAGGCCGCCGACGCCCTGCGCGAGCTGATGGCCGGTTCGGCCATCCGGGCCAGTCACGCCGACCATGACGACCGGGTCCAAGACCCCTACTGCCTGCGCTGCCAGCCCCAGGTGATGGGCGCCGCGCTCGACATCCTGCGCCAGGCGGCGGCCACCCTGGCCTTCGAGGCCAACGGGGTGTCCGACAATCCCCTGATCTTCGTCTCCTCGGAAGAGGGGGGGGCCGACGAGGCCCTCTCCGGCGGCAACTTCCACGCCGAGCCGGTGGCCTTCGCGGCCGACATCATCGCGCTTGCCGTCTGCGAGATCGGGTCCCTGGCCGAGCGGCGGATCGCCATGCTGGTGGACCCGGCGCTGTCGGGCCTGCCGGCCTTCCTGACGCCGAAGCCGGGCCTCAACTCCGGCTTCATGATCCCCCAGGTGACGGCCGCCGCCCTGGTCTCGGAAAACAAGCAGAAGGCCTATCCCGCCAGCGTCGATTCCATCCCCACCTCGGCCAACCAGGAGGACCACGTCTCCATGGCCGCCCACGGTGCGCGCCGGCTGCTGGAGATGGTCGAGAGCGCCCAGGCGGTGGTGGCCATCGAACTGCTGGCAGCCACCCAGGGCTGCGACTTCCATACGCCCCTGGTCTCGAGCACGCCCCTGGAGGCCGTCCGCGCCTGCCTGCGCGCCGAGGTCCCCCAGCTGACCGACGACCGCTACTTCCATCCGGACATCCAGGCCGCTATCGCCCTGATAAGGTCCGGCGCCGTGACCCGGGCCGCCGCAATCACCCTGCCGGGAATCGCCGAATGAACAACAGCGCGTGGCTTGAGATCGATCGGGGCGAAGCGCCCCTGGTGGTGAGCTTTCCTCACACGGGCATCGACATCCCGCCGAAGCTTCAAGGCGACTTCGTCTCGCCCTGGCTGGCGCGCAAGGACGCCGACTGGTGGATCGACCAGCTCTATGGCTTCGCCCGCACCTTGGGGGCGACCACCGTGCGCACGCGGATTTCGCGCAGCGTCATCGACGTCAACCGCGATCCCTCCGGCGCCGCCCTCTATCCCGGCAAGGCGGGCACCGAGCTCTGCCCCACCACCACCTTCGACGGCGAGCCTCTCTATCGGTCGGGCCGCGAGCCCGACGCGGTGGAGATCAAGCGGCGCCTGGAGACCTGGTTCACCCCCTATCACGAGGCGCTCGACGCTGAAGTGACGCGGCTGCGCGCCAGGCACCGCCGGGTGGTGCTCTATGAAGCCCATTCCATCCGCTCGGCGATCCCGCGGCTGTTCGACGGCGAGCTGCCCCAGTTCAACCTGGGGACCAACGGGGGCGCGACCTGCCATCCGGCCCTCACCGCCACCGTGGAAGGGGTGTGCGACGCCACCCGCTGGACCCGGATCACCAACGGCCGCTTCAAGGGCGGCTGGACGACGCGGCGCTGCGGCGATCCGAAGGGCGGCGTGCATGCCATCCAGATGGAACTGGCCTGCCGGGGCTACATGGACGAGCCGTTCACCGATCCGACGCCCGAGAACTGGCCCCCGGCCTATCGCGCGGACCGGGCGCAGCCCATGGCCGACGCCCTGAGCGATGTCCTGAAGGCCTGCCTGACCTTCGCCAAAGCCTGAGCCTACCTGTGAGAGTGCCCATGACCCGCCTCGACACCACCCGCGTCATCCGCGCCGCCACCGGCTCCACCCTCAGCGCCAAGAGCTGGCTCACCGAGGCGCCGCTGCGGATGCTGATGAACAACCTCGATCCCGACGTCGCCGAGCGGCCGCAGGAGCTGGTGGTCTATGGCGGCATCGGCCGGGCGGCGCGCGATTGGGAGAGCTACGACAAGATCGTCGAGACCCTGCGCCGGCTGGAGGATGACGAGACCCTGCTGGTCCAGTCCGGCAAGCCGGTGGGGGTGTTCCGCACCCATGTGGACGCGCCGCGCGTGCTGATCGCCAACTCCAACCTGGTGCCGCACTGGGCCAACTGGGACCACTTCAACGAACTCGATCGCAAGGGGCTGGCCATGTACGGCCAGATGACCGCCGGATCGTGGATCTATATCGGCGCCCAGGGCATCGTTCAGGGCACCTATGAGACCTTTGTGGAGATGGGCCGCCAGCACTATGGCGGGGACCTGAGCGGCCGCTGGCTGCTGACGGCGGGCCTCGGCGGCATGGGCGCGGCCCAGCCCCTGGCGGCGGTGATGGCCGGGGCTTCGTGCCTGGCCATCGAGTGCCAGCCGTCGCGCATCGAGATGCGCCTGCGCACGGGCTATCTGGAACGGGCCACCGAGAGCCTGGACGAGGCGTTGGCGATCATCGACCAAGCCGGTCGCGACAAGACGCCGGTGTCCGTGGGCCTGCTGGGCAACGCCGCCGAACTGCTGCCGGAGATGTTCCGCCGCGGCGTGCGGCCGGACCTGCTGACCGACCAGACCTCGGCCCATGACCCGGTCAACGGCTACCTGCCCAAGGGCTGGACGCTGGAGCGCTGGGCCGCCATGCGCGACCAGGACCCCAAGCAGGTCGAGGAGGCCGCCCGCGCCTCCATGGCCGAGCACGTCCAGGCCATGCTGGACTTCCAGGCCGCCGGCGTGCCCACCGTCGACTATGGCAACAATATCCGCCAGGTGGCCAAGGACGCGGGGGTGACCAACGCCTTCGACTTCCCGGGCTTCGTGCCGGCCTATATCCGCCCGCTGTTCTGCCGCGGGATCGGCCCGTTCCGCTGGGTAGCCCTCTCAGGCGATCCGGAGGACATCTACAGGACCGACGCCAAGGTGAAGGAGTTGATCCCGGACAATCCCCACCTGCACAACTGGCTCGACATGGCGGCCCGGAAGATCAAGTTCCAGGGCCTGCCGGCCCGGATCTGCTGGGTCGGCCTGGGCGAGCGCGACCGGCTGGGGCTGGCCTTCAACGAGATGGTGGCGTCGGGCGAGCTGAAGGCGCCGATCGTCATCGGGCGCGATCACCTGGATAGCGGCTCCGTGGCCTCGCCCAACCGCGAGACCGAGGCGATGCGCGACGGGTCCGACGCCGTCTCCGACTGGCCCCTGCTCAACGCGCTGCTGAACACCGCGTCCGGGGCCACCTGGGTGTCGCTGCATCACGGCGGCGGGGTGGGCATGGGCTTCTCCCAGCATGCCGGCATGGTGATCGTCTGCGACGGGACGCAGGCGGCGGCCAGGCGGATCGCGCGCGTGCTGTGGAACGACCCGGCCAGCGGGGTGATGCGCCACGCCGACGCCGGCTACGACATCGCGCTCCAGGTCGCCCGGGACAAGCACCTCGATCTGCCGGGCATCTAAGGGCTCGCGACCCCAGGTGATACGGGCCGACCGGCTTGCCCGACAGGCCGTGGCGGACGACGGCGGCGGTTGAGCGTACGGTTCGGGTTGACGGCCGGATCAGAGCAACCGGAAGGCAAAGATCGCCACGGCTGCGAGGGCGAGCAGGATCAGCACGACGCCTATCAATCGCGGGATCACGATGCAAAGGCCAGCCGTAAGCAGCAGCGCGGCGGCGCTCCCCAGCCAGACTTTCCTGTTCACATCGGCCTCCTGAAAGCCCCCCCGAACACAGGGGATATTGCGCCTGGTCCGCCTCACCCCCCTCTCCGGGCGCTTACATCCGTGTAAGCTGGCCGCCGGACAGGGAAGGACGCCCATGGCCACGGCAAAGACCGAACCGAACGCATGACCGCCCGCGCGACCCAGCCATCCCTGCGCCTGCGGCCCCTGGCCTTCACCGCCTTCGCGATGATCACGGTCCTGGGCGCCGTCGTGGTCGCCTTCTTCCTGGTCAACCTGTCGGCCGAGAAGGTCTTCCTGGATCGCGAGCGCAACGACGCCCTGTCGGAGCGGCAGATCCTCACGGAGGTCTTCACACAGGAAGGGCTGCGGGGACTGGCCCAGCGGATGGAGCGCCGCTCGCGACTGGCCGCGCCCGAAGCCCACTATGCGGTCTTCGATCCGGGTGGGCGCCACGTCGGCGGCGATCTGCTGACGCCGCCAGCGCCCCTGGTCGAGGGCGGCTGGACCCAGGTCCGGTCGCGGACCGCCGCCGGGCCGATCGCGCTCAACGCCAGCGCCGTGACGATGACGGACGGATCGCTGCTGGTCGTCGGCCGCGACGACGCCGGACAGCGCGATTTCGAGGAACAGATCGGCGGCGGCCTGCTGATCGCCCTGGCCATCGTGGTGGCCGCGAGCCTGGGTGTCGGCCTGATGCTCAACGCGCTGGTGATCCGGCGGGCGGACGGCGTGGCGGGGGTCGCCGAGCGGATCGCGGCCGGGGACCTGGGGGCCAGGGCCGAGGTTTCGGAGCGTGGAGACGCCTTCGACCGCATCGGCGCCTCGCTGAACGGGATGCTGGACCGCATCGACGCGCTGCTGACCGGCATGCGCACCGTCACCGACAGCCTCGCGCATGACATGCGCACGCCCCTGACGCGCATGCGCGGGGCGGTGGAGCGCGCTCTCGACCCTGCGACCACTCACGACGACTGCCGCGTGACCCTGGAAGTCGTCAGCGAGGAGCTGGAGCGGGTCCTCTCGGTCTTCGCGGCGCTCATCGACATCGCCCGGGCCGAGTCCGGCCTGTCGCGGGAGATGATGCAGCCCGTGCGGCTGGATGAGATGGTGCTCGATGTCGCCGGCCTGTTCGCCCCGGTGCTGGAGGACGCCGGCCAGACCCTGGATATCCGCCCGATGGGGCCGCTCATTGTCGAGGGCCACGAGCAGCTGCTGCGTCAGGCGCTCGGCAACCTGCTGTTCAACGCCGCGCGGCACGCGGGACCGCGGGCCGCCGTGACCCTCGAGCTGCTGAGCGGCGAGGGCGTTGTTCAGATCGTGGTGGCGGACAACGGGCCGGGCATTCCGGAGGAGCATCGCGGACGGGTGAAGGACCGGTTCGTGCGGCTGGATGAAGCGCGCGGCGGGGCGGGTTCGGGCCTCGGGCTCTCCATCGTCACCGCGGCGGCGACCCTGCATGGCGGCGAGCTTCGCCTGGAGGACAATCACCCTGGCCTGCGCGCGGTACTGAGCCTGACGGCGGCGTCCTGAGCTCGGCGACGGGTTCAGTCGGCAGGGTCAGCGACACCACGACGCCGCCGGGGTCGGACTCGACGCGCAAGGCCGCGCCCAGGCCGGCCGCCAGTCTGCGGACAAGCTTCATGCCGTCGCCGCCCGTGTGGCTCCCAAGGCCGCCGCCCAGACCCTCCGGCGGCCGGCCACCCAGGCCCGAGCCGTTGTCGGCCACCTGGCAAACCCAGGCCGTTCCGGTGCGTTGCAGGGAGACGCTGATCCGGCCGGACGCACGCCCGACAAAGGCGTGCTTGGCGGCGTTGGTGACCAGTTCGACGATGATCAGGCTGAGCGTCTGACAGGTCTCGCGCGACAGCAGGCCGGCGTCCGCCCTGAACTCACAGTGAATGCCTCGCGGGGCCAGGTGAGCGGCGCACAACTCCGCGCAGAGTTTCGCCAGGTGGCTCGGCGCGTCCATCAGGATGTCACCAAGGGTCTCGCCCGGAACAAGGTCGAGGGTCCGATGCACGCCGGCGAAGGCCTGGATGCGGCTGAAGAAGACCTGCACGGCGTCGCGGACCTCAGGATCCGCAAAATCATGGAAGTCGTTGTGCAGGAATCCGCCCAAGGCGGTGAGGGTGTTCAGGAAGCGGTGGTTGGCCTCCCGCAGGGCAAGGCCCCCGTCGGGCCCGGTGACGGCGAAGTTCATGGCGGCGCTCCAATGCTCCGAATCGAGCGCTCGGGGTCCGGGAGCGGCGGCCGCCTCGCCAGGAGCGTTCGCGATCAAGCTCGGCCGGACGTCTCACAGGCAACCGCGCCTCAGCCTTACAGGAATTCCAGCAATGCCCGGTCCGACAACTCCGCTCCCACAGGATTGTAAGAAGGCCAACCAGGCGGGCGCCAGGAGAGGCGACCATGAACGACCGCGGGCGCGTGAAAGCGAACGCCGAGCCGTTTTCTTGCTAGGATCGTGCGGGCCAGCGGACCGCCAGGGAGCATAGGGATGTCCAGGAGCGTGCTTGTGGTGGAGGATGACGCCGCCACCGCGGACTACATCGCCAAGGGCCTGCGTGAAGAAGGCTTCACCGTGGAGCATGTGGCCGACGGCCGTGATGCGCTCTACATGGCCACCTCATCCGAATTCGACGCCATCGTCATGGATCGGATGATCCCGGGGCTGGACGGCCTGTCGGTGGTCAAGGCGCTGCGGGCCGCGACCGTGCTCACCCCGATCCTGATCCTCTCGGCCATGAGCCACCTCGACGAGCGCGTGAAGGGGCTGAGGGCAGGGGGCGACGACTACCTGACCAAGCCGTTCGGCTTTTCGGAACTGCACGCGCGCCTTGAGAACCTGATCCGCCGGCGTACGGAGAAGGAGGTGGAGACGGCCCTGCGTTGCGGCGATCTGGTCATGGACCTGCTGACCCGCAAGGTGACCCGGGGCGGCAAGGCGATCGAGCTGCTGCCGCGGGAGTTCAAGCTGCTGGAGTTCCTGCTGCGCAACCAGAACCGGGTGGTCACCCGGGTGATGCTGCTCGAGCGGGTCTGGGACTACCGCTTCGACCCCCACACCAGCATCATCGACACCCACATCAGCCGCCTCAGGAAGTCCCTTGAGGGCGGCTTCGACAAGCCGCTGCTGCATACGGTGCGGGGCGCGGGCTACCGGCTCTCCGAGGAACCGTAGGGCCTGGACTCAATAGAATTTGCCCCCAAACCCCGCTCATCCCCGCGAAAGCGGGGGCTCAGGCTTTTTAGCCGGGGGCCGCCGATCCTGCTGACCGGCCGGGAGCGAAGCGGAAGGAAGGATTTTTCCACGGACCACAGGGACCACGCCAACGCTATCCTGAGGCGTGGCGGGTGTGGGTCCCTCGGGCTTTGCTTGTCGACGGCGCCGATGAAGGTCTGGGCCTGCCCGGAAGGCGTTGGTGTGGTTTCCGTGGTTCGTGGACAATACTCTTGGGCGCCTGAAACGGGCGCCGAGAGCGGCCATACTTCGTACCGACCGGGCCGCTGGGCTTGGCACATGCCGCTAAAGCCATGGGGCTCCGCGTTGGCGGGGACGAGCGGAGGTCTTGGGGCAGATCTTCCAATTGAGCACGGACCCTAGGGCTCGCGCGGGCGCCGCCCGACCCGGCCGCCAACTGACACGGATGTAAGAACCGGGGCGCGTTGCCTGACAGGTTCGTCTCCCAAGCTCACCAGCATGATCGAGGACCGGCGCCCGGCTTGAGAAGGGCCCGGTCCCCGCACTTCGAAGACATTGCTGGATGAGACCGTCATGAAGGTTGGATTTATCGGATTGGGCCATATGGGCGGCGGCATGGCCGCCAGCCTCCTGAAGGCCGGCCATGAGGTGACGGTCTATAACCGCACACCCTCCAAGACCAAGGCCCTGGTCGCCCAGGGCGCGAGCCTGGCCACGACCATCGCGGACGCCTGCCGCGGCGACGTGGTGATGACCATGCTGGCCAACGACCTGGCGGTCGAGGACATCGTGTTCGGCGAGGGCGGCCTGCTCGCCAGCCTTGCGCCCGGCGCGCTCCACATCTCGTCCAGCACCATCAGCGTCGCCCTGGCCGAACGGCTGGCGGCGGCCCATGCGGCGCGCGGCAGCCGCCTCCTGTCGGCGACCGTGTTCGGCCGTCCCGATGTCGCCGCGGCGGGCCAGCTGATGGTCATCGCCGCCGGGCCCGGCGCCGCCATCGAGGAGGCCGGACCCCTCCTGCGGGCGATCGGCCGCAAGACCTCCATCGTCTCGGAGACCCCGGCGACGGCCAACCTCGTCAAGCTCAGCGGCAACTTCCTGCTGGCCACGGTCATCGAGTCCCTAGGCGAGGCCATGGCCCTGGTCGCCAAGGCCGGCATCGACCGCCGGCAATACCTCGACATCCTGACCTCCACCCTCTTCGACCTGCCGGTCTATCGGCTCTATGGCGGCATGATCGCCGACGGCAGGTTCACGCCGTCCGCCTTCGCCGCGCCGCTGGGACAGAAGGACATCCGGCTGACCCTCGCGGCGGCCGACGGCCTGGGCGTGGCGATGCCGCTGGCCGGCCTGCTGCGCGACAGGTTCGCGGTCCTGATGGCCCATGGCGGCGAGCAGCTCGACTGGTCGGCGATCGGCGGCCTGGCGGCGGCCGACGCGGGCTACCCGCGTCCGGGGGCCGAGACCTTCACCCCTTGGGAGGCCTGATCATGGAACGGATCGCGATCGGCGGCTCGGGCGTGGAGACATCGCGCATCGGTCTCGGGACCTGGGCGATCGGCGGCTGGATGTGGGGCGGGACCGATGAGGCCCAGTCCATCGCCACCATCCGCGCGGCGGTCGAGCGCGGGATCACGCTGATCGACACCGCGCCGGTCTATGGCTTCGGTCGTTCCGAAAGGATCGTCGGCAAGGCTCTCGCCGAGGGCGGGCTGCGCGACAAGGTCCAGATCGCCACCAAGGTCGGCCTGTCGTGGCGGGCCGGCGAGCCCTACCGCGACGGCCGTCCCTTCCGAGTCCGCCAGGAGGTGGAGGCCTCCCTGCGCCGCCTGGGCGTCGATGTCATCGACCTCTATCAGGTGCATTGGCCGGACCTTCAAACCCCGATCGCCCATACGGCCGAGGCGCTGGAAGAGCTGCGCCGCGAGGGCAAGATCCGGGCGGTCGGGCTCAGCAACCATTCCACCGCCCAGATGAACGCCTTTCGCCTCGCGGCGAGGTTCGACGCCGTGCAGCCGCCCTACAACCTCTTCGAACGGGAGGCCGAGGCCGACGTGCTGCCCTATGCCGAGGCCGGCGGGCTGACGGTGCTGTGTTACGGCGCCCTGTGCCGGGGCCTGCTGGCGGGCCGGATCACGGCCCAGACGGCCTTCACCGGCGACGACCTGCGCCGGCGCGACCCGAAATTCCGCCAGCCCCGCTTCAACCAGTATCTGGCCGCCGCGCAGGCCCTGAAGACCCTGGCGCGCGAGCGCTACGACAAGTCGCTGCCCGCCCTGGCGGTGCGCTGGATCCTCGACCAGGGGCCGACCATCGCGCTGTGGGGCGCGCGCCGCCCGGACCAACTGGACCCTGTCGACGAGGTCGCCGGCTGGCGGCTCGACGCGGCCGGCAAGGCGGAGATCGAGGCCATCCTGAAGCGCTGCATCAGCGATCCGGTCTCGCCGAAATTCATGGCGCCGCCGATCCGGCGGCCGAGCGATCATGGAGTACGCCATCATGCCTAGCGGAAATCCTGTCGGCGCAATGTGGAGCGCGTTCCTGGCGATCCTTTCGAGGGTGTTGCGGTTTCCGGCGCCGCTGTTCGTCGCCGTCCTGCTGACAGACCTGACCTACTGGCGGACGGCCGACCCGCTCTGGTCGACCATGTCGTCATGGCTGCTGCTGGGCGGCCTGGCCTGGGCCGTCATCGCCGTGCTCGTGGAGCTGGTCCGGCTTCTCGCGGGCGCAAGGCCCCGGCGCCTCAATCCCGCATGGGGGCATATGCTGGGCGACGGCCTGGCCGTCCTGCTGTCGATGGCGAACTTCATCTTCCACGTCCGCGACGGCTACTCGGCCCTGGTCCCCGCCGGGCCGCTGCTGTCGGCCGCCGTCGTCATCATCCTGCTGCTTACTAGTCGGACGGGGCTGGCCCTCGTTCCCCGTCATCACACCGCTGCCGGTCATGAGGAGGCCTGACATGCCCACCCGGTTGTTGATCACGAGCGCGGCCGCCGCGCTCCTCGCGTCCGGCCTCGCCGCCTGCGGCGTCAAGCCGGTCCCCCGCGAAGCCCAGATGGGCCCCAACCCCGAACTGCCGGCGGCCGACCAGCCGCTGATCCCGGCGATCCACATCGCCCCGGCCGAAGGGTGGCCGGCGGGACGCACGCCAACGGCCGCCGCTGGCCTGCAGGTCGCCGCCTTCGCCGAAGGCCTGGACCATCCGCGCTGGCTGTATGTGCTTCCGAACGGGGACGTGCTGGTGGCGGAGTCCAACGGTCCGGCTGCGCCCATCAAGCGGCCGAAGGACCTTGTCCTTAACGTGGTCACGGGCATGGCCGGCGCGAACACCCCCAGCGCTGAGCGCATCACCCTGCTGCGGGACGCGGACGGCGACGGGGTGGCGGAGACCAGGATTGTCTTCCTGGCGGGCCTGCACTCGCCCTTCGGCATGGCCCTGGTCGGCAACGACCTCTACGTCGCCGATACCGACGCGCTGCTGCGCTTCACCTATGTTCCGGGCGAGACCTCGATCCGCGGGCCCGGCGTCAAGGTGGCCGACCTGCCGGCCGGTCCTATCGACCATCACTGGACCAAGAACGTCATCGCCAGTCCTGACGGCAGCAAGCTCTTTGTGACCGTCGGCTCCAACAGCAACGTCGGCGAGAACGGCCTGGAGGCCGAGGCGGGCCGCGCGACGATCTACGAGTTCGACCGGGCGACCGGCGCCATGCGGGCCTTCGCCACCGGCATGCGCAACCCCAACGGCATGGGCTTCGAGCCGGTCACCGGGGCCCTGTGGGCGGTGGTCAACGAGCGCGACGAACTCGGCAACGACCTGGTCCCCGACTATTTCACCTCGGTGAAGGACGGCGGCTTCTATGGCTGGCCCTACAGCTATTGGGGTCAGCATGTGGACAGCCGTGTGCGGCCTCAGCGCCCCGATCTGGTCGCGCGCGCCATCAAGCCGGACTATGGCCTGAGCTCCCACGTGGCCCCGCTGGGCCTCACCTTCTACACATCCGACGCGCTGCCCGGCTATCGGGGCGGAGCCTTCATCGGCGAGCACGGCTCCTGGGACCGCGCCCACCTGAACGGCTACAAGGTGGTCTTCGTGCCGTTCGCCGGCGGGCGGCCCAGCGGTCTGCCGCGCGACCTGCTCACCGGCTTCCTCAGCCCAGACGGCCACGCCTACGGCCGGCCCGTGGGCGTCAGCGTCGATCGCGCCGGCGCGCTGCTGGTCGCCGACGACGTGGGCGACAAGGTCTGGCGGGTGACGGCGGCCGATCGGCCCCCGCTATGACCGCGCACCGACCCGTCAAGACCGCGGCGTCCCTGGCGGGCATCGCCGCGCTCGGTCTGCTGGCCGCCTGCGGCGCCAAGGCGGTCACGCCGAAGGGCGGCGGCGCCAACGCGGCGACGGCCGTGGGCTATGTCGTGGTCCAGCCTACGCGTGTCGAGCTGACCAACCAACTGTCGGGGCGGGTCGGCGCCTATCAGAGCTCGGAGGTCCGCCCCCAGGTTTCCGGCCTCATCCTGAAGCGCCTGTTCGTCGAGGGCGCCGTCGTCAAGCAGGGCCAGCCCCTCTACCAGATCGATCCCAGCCTCTACCGGACGGCGGTCGGCCAGGCCCAGGCCAACCTGCAGAGCGCCCAGGCCAATCAGGCGGCCGCCCAGAGCCAGGCCGACCGCTACGCGCCACTGGCCGCGAAGGGGTATGTGAGCAAGCAGGACTACGCCAACGTGCTGGCCCTCGCCGGCCAGGCGAGGGCAGCGGTCGCCCAGGCCCGGGCCGCGCTGGACGCGGCGCGGGTCAATCTGAAGTTCACCACCGTGCCGGCGCCGATCAGCGGCCGCATCGGCCGCTCGACCTCGACGGTCGGGGCGCTGGTAACCACCAGCCAGACCGATCCGCTGACCACCATCCAGCAGCTCGATTCCATGTTCGTCGACATCCAGCAGTCCAGCGGCGAGATGCTGGCCCTGCAACGGTCCCAGGCGTCGGGCGGCATGGCGCCCGGCGGTGCGGCGGTGCGGCTTACTCTCGAGGACGGCAGCGCCTACGACCAGGTGGGCACCGTGGAATTCTCCGAGGCCGTCGTCGATCCCACCACGGGGACGGTGACCCTGCGCGTACGGATCGCCAACCCCAAAGGCATCCTTCTTCCAGGCATGTTCGTCCGCGCCAGCTTCGTCCAGGCGGTCGATACCGCGGCCTATCTGGTCCCGCAGGCGGCGGTGTCGCGTGATCCGAAGGGCCAGGCCACCGTCTATATCGTCGGCCCGGGCGCCAAGGCGCTCCAGCGCACGGTCACGGCCGACCGGACCCAGGGCGCCTTCTGGGTGGTGACGGGCGGCCTCAACCCCGGCGACAAGGTCATCACACAGGGCCTGGCCGATGTTCAGCCCAACAAGCCCTTGCGGCCGGTTGCGGCCGGCACGCCGCAACGAATCGCGAGTTCCGCACCGGGAGGCGGCTGACCCGTCATGTTCTCGCGCATCTTCGTCGACCGGCCGATCTTCGCCTGGGTGATCGCCATCATCATCATGCTGGCCGGCGCCGGCGCCATCCTGGGGCTCCCCGTCGCGCAGTACCCCGACGTCGCCCCGCCCCAGGTCACCGTGCGGGCCAACTATCCCGGCGCCTCGGCCCAGGCGATCCAGAACAGCGTCACCCAGGTCATCGAGCAGTCGCTGACCGGCATCGACGGCGTGCTCTACTTCAGTTCCTCGTCCAGCTCCCGCGGCCAGGTGACCATCACCGTCACCTTCGCCAAGGGCGTCGATCCGGACATCGCCCAGGTCCAGGTCCAGAACCAGGTCCAGCAGACCGTCTCGCGGCTGCCCGCCCAGGTGCAGCAGCAGGGCCTGGTGGTGCGCAAGTCCAATCCCGACAACCTGCTGATCGTCGGCGTCTATGACGAGACCGACCGGATGACCAACCGGGACGTCTCCGACTATCTGGTGTCCAACCTGCAGGATCCGCTGTCGCGGCTGAAGGGCGTGGGCGACATCAACGTCTTCGGCGCCCAGTACGCCATGCGCATCTGGCTCAACCCCGAGCGGCTGGCCGCCTATGGGCTGGTCCCGGGCGATGTGGTCACGGCCATCGAAAACCAGAACACCGAGGTTGCCGCCGGCGAACTGGGCGCCCAACCCCAGCCCGCCGCCCAGATGCTGGACGCGACCGTCACAGCCCAGTCGCTGCTGCAGACCCCCGCGCAGTTCGCCGGCATCGTCATCAAGAGCCAGCCGGACGGCGCCGCGGTGCTGCTGTCGGACGTGGCGCGGATCGAACTCGGCTCGGAGAACTACAATTCATCGAGCCGGGTGAACCAGCACCCCGGCGCCGGCATCGCCATCCTGCTGGCCCCGGGGGCCGACGCCCTGCGGACCGCCACCCTGGTCAAGGCCAAGGTCGCGGAACTGTCGAAGACCCTGCCGCCGGGCCTGAAGGTCGCCTACGCCAACGACACCACCGGCTTCATCAAGCTGTCGATCAGCGAGGTGGTGAAGACCCTGCTCGAGGCCATCGCCCTGGTGGTCCTGGTGATGTTCGTCTTCCTGCAGAGCTGGCGCGCCACCCTGGTGCCGGCGGTGGCGGTGCCTGTGGTCCTGCTGGGCGTCTTCGGAATCCTCTATCTCGCGGGCTTTTCCATCAACACCATGACCCTGTTCGGGCTGGTCCTGGCCATCGGGCTGCTGGTCGATGACGCCATCGTCGTGGTCGAGAATGTCGAGCGGCTGATGCGGGAGGATCCCAGCCTCTCGCCCCGGGACGCCACCATCGCCTCCATGAAGGAGATCAGCATGGCCCTGGTGGCCATCGCGCTGTCCCTGTCGGCGGTCTTCCTGCCCATGGCCTTCTTCGGCGGATCGACGGGGGTCATCTATCGTCAGTTCTCCTTGACCATGATCTCGGCCATGGTCCTGTCGGCCTTCGTCGCCCTGACCCTGAGCCCCGCGCTGACCGCCCACCTGCTGAAGCAGAAGGCGGCGCAGAGCGAGCCTCGCGAAAGCTGGATCGCGCGCCGGTTCCCGGCCGTTGTCGGCGTCCCCCGCGCGGCGCTGAGCGGGTTCAACCGGGGCTTCGAGCGGCTGATCGACAGCTACCAGCGTACGGTGCGCCGGGTGCTGGGCCGCACGGGCCTCTTCCTGCTGATCTATGCCGGCGTGGGCGTCTTGCTGGCCGTGCTGTTCCTGCGCCTGCCGACCGGTTTCCTCCCCACCGAGGACCAGGGCGCGGCCGCCGTGCAGTTCCAGCTGCCCGCCGGGGCGACCCAGTCGCGCACGATCGACGTCCAGCATCAGATCGAAGCCTATTTCGCCAGGTACGAAGCCCGCAACGTCGCCGTCATGTTCACGGTGACCGGAGGCGGCGGGAACGGCGGCCAGAATACCGGCCAGGGCTTCCTCAACTTCGTCGACTGGTCCGCCCGCCCGGGCAAGGCCAACAGCGCCGACGCCATCGTCGCGCGCGCCTCGGCCGCCTTCCGCAACTTCCGCGACGCCCGCGTCTTCGCCCTGATCCCGCCGGCCATCCGCGGCCTCGGCCAGGCCGACGGCTTCACGGTGGAACTGCTGAACACCAGCGGCATGCCCCAGGCCGACTTCAACGCGGCGCGCGACCGGCTGCTGGCCGCCGCGCGCCAGGACCCCAAGCTGGCCTCGGTGCGGATCACCGAGCTGCCGGACATCGCCACGCTGAAGGTCGACACCGATGCGCGCAAACTGGCCGCCCTGGGTCTGAACCAGAGCGACGTCAACGACACCCTCTCCACCGCCTGGGGCGGACGCTATGTGAACGACTTCATCGATCGTGGCCGGGTCAAGCGCGTCTTCGTCCAGGGCGACGCCCCCTATCGCGCCCAGCCGTCGAACCTGGACGACTGGTTTGTGCGCGGGTCCAGCGGGCAGATGGCGCCCTTCTCCTCCTTCTCCACCGTCTCCTGGTCGCAGGCGCCGACCAGCCTGTCGCGGTTCAACGGCGTGTCGTCCTACGAATTCCAGGGCTCGCCCGGCCCCGGCGGCAGCTCCGGCCAGGCCATGGCCGAGATCCAAAAGCTGGCGGGCCAGATCCCCGGGACAACCATCGCCTGGTCGGGCCTGTCCTATCAGGAGCGGCTGTCCTCGGGGCAGGCGCCCATCCTCTATGGCCTGTCGCTGCTGGTGGTCTTCCTATGCCTGGCGGCCCTCTATGAGAGCTGGTCGATCCCGCTGGCGGTGCTGCTGGTCGTGCCCCTGGGCCTGGTCGGCGCCGTCCTGGCGGTCACCCTTCGCGGCCTGATCAACGACGTCTATCTCCAGATCGGCCTGCTCACCACCATGGGGCTGGCGGCCAAGAACGCCATCCTGATCGTCGAGTTCGCCGAGCAGGCCGAACGCCACGGCAAGCCCGTCATCGAGGCCGCGATCGAGGCCGCGCGCATCCGTCTTCGGCCCATCCTGATGACCAGCCTGGCCTTCGTCTTCGGGGTCCTGCCCATGGCGCTCTCGACCGGGGCGGGCGCCAACAGCCGCATCGCCATCGGCACCGCCGTGGTCGGCGGCATGCTGACGGCCACCATACTGGCGGTCTTCTACGTGCCGCTGTTCTTCATCCTGGTGCGCCGGGGGCTCCGCGCGCGCAGGACGCGGGGTGGTGCGGCGCAGGCGGCCGCGGATTAGGATCGCCAGATCCCTGTCGATCGCCGATGCTGAGACCCCTCCACGGGAGCCCGCCATGCTCACCCGACGTCTGCTGCTCGCCGCGCTCGTTCTGGCGGCCGCCCCCGCGGTGGCGGCGGCGCCTGTCTATGTCCCTGACGCCGGGCCGGGCCTGTCGCAGCGGGGCGAGAAGCTGGTGCGTGGGCTGAAGGCGGTGATCCGCGCCAGGCAGGCCTGGCAGGCTGCCCAGCCGCCGCCCGCGTCGGACGGCGAGCGGCTGGCGCGGCTGGCCGACCTCGAACAGACCGCGCGCGAGGCGCTGTACGGGTTCGACCTCGACGGCATGACGCTGGACGAGCGGCGGGCGACGCTGGACGCGGCCTGGTCGGTGGTCGAGGCCATCGACCGCCGCAACCAGGCGGCGCTGAAGGCGATGCTGCCGGCGGATGGCGGCTGGTTCGGCCGCACCGCCTATGGCGAGGAGGCGGCGCGGGCGGCTTGGCTGATCACGGTGCACGCGGTGAACGACCGCCGGTTGATGCGCGAGGCGGCCTCGCGCATGGCGCCGCTGGTGGCCACGAACGAGGTGGCGGCCGCCTGGTACGCCAGCGTCGTCGACCGGCTGGCGGTCCTGGAGGACCGGCCGCAGCGGTTCGGGACCCAGCCGATGTGCAAGGCCGGTGTCTGGACCATCGGCGAAGTCGAGGACCCTGCTGGTCTGGCCGCCCGCCGGGCCGAGTTGGGCCTGCAGGCGATGGACGCCCGCGACTTCCGGCCGCCGCCGGGGTGTTAGCGGGAAGGTAGCGTCGCAGGCGGTGGGCCGCAGGCGACGGGGGGCCGAAGCCGCCGTTCAGACGAGCAGACCGCCGCCGTCCACCGGAACGACCTGGCCGGTCACATAGCCGTTCAGCATCAGATAGATATAGGCCGTGGCGGCCTCCGCCGGCGTCGCGCCGCGGGGCAGGGGCAAGCCCGCCACCCACGCCCGCAACGTCTCCTCCGGCGCCAGCTTCACGATCTCGGTGAGGATCATGCCCGGGCTGACGGCATTGACCCGCACCGGTGCGAGATCGACGGCGAGACCGCGCGCCAGGTGCTCGACCGCGCCTCCGATGGCGGTGGCCAGCGGAGCGCCCTTCCTCGGGCGATGCGCCATCAGGCCGCTCGTCATGGTGATCGACCCGTCCGGAGCGATCGTGCGGCTGCCGTATTTGACGGCGGCGAGCACGCCCCAGAAGCGGATTTCGAGGCCATCGCGCGCGGCGGCAAGATCGAGGTCTTTCGTGGCCACGAACCGCGTGCCGCCCCAATCTCCCGCCGTGACGGCCAGGTGATCGAACGCGCCGAGGGCCTCGAAGAAGCCGGCCACGCCGGCTTCGTCTCGCAGATCGACGGTAAGACCCGTGGCCCCCGGCACGCGCTCGACGGCGGCGGCGACCCTTGCCGCATCCCTGGATGCGATCACCACCTGCGCGCCCATTTCCTTCGAGAGCGCGGCCACCGCAAAGCCGATACCCGAAGCGCCCCCGATCACGACGGCGCGCTTCCCCTCGAGTGACATCGCCGTACCGTTCATTGTTGATCTCCGTCGTCGTCAGGATGGTTGGCGCCCTCGTCGAGGAGGGCTTGCATGTCCGCCCCCCGAGCGTCCGCCGATCCAACGGATCGCGCGGCGAACCCGAGCGCAAATGATCGTGCATAAATAGACCAAATCGGTCAATATGGAGAAGAAGAGATTTACCGCGGGGCGCGTAAGCGTGACCGGAGAAGCTCGACCATCCCAGGAGCATGCCGATGTCACACTTTCACCCCGAACTTCGCCGTGCCGCCCGGCTCATCCCGCGTTTCTCGTTCGGGCCGCGACTGAGCCGATTGGCCAAGGGTTTGCAGCGGCGCCGGGGGCTGTCCGCACCTCCGTCGGCAGAGGGCCTGGCCATCCGCGATGAGTTCATACCGGGCCCGGACGGATCTCCATTGCGGGTCAAGCTCTATATCCCGGCGGCGGCTCAGCCCGCGCTGCCGGCGATACTCTGGATGCACGGCGGGGGCTTTATCATCGGGACCCCTGAGCAGGACGAGGCGCGCCACATCGCGCTGTGCCTGAAGGTCGGCCTGGTCATCGCCGCCGTCGACTACCGCCTAAGTCCGGAACATCCCTATCCCGCGCCCCTGGCGGACGGCTATGCGGCGTTGGCCTGGCTGCATTCTGAGGCGGGCAGGCTGAATATCGCGCCCGACCGCATAGCCGTTGCCGGAAATAGCGCCGGCGCCGGGCTGGCCGCCGGTTTGGTGTTGATGGCCCATGATCGCGCCGAGTTTCGCGTCGCCTTTCAACTGCTCATCTATCCGATGCTGGATGACAGGACGGCCTGCCGCACCGATATCGACGAACGGCGCCTTCGCCTTTGGAGTACCGAGAGCAACCGGTTTGGCTGGCGCTCCTATCTTGGCCGCGAGCCGGGTGGCCCGGACGTTCCTGCCTATGCCTCGCCCGCTCGTCGAGAGGACCTGAGAGGCCTGCCGCCAACCTGGATCGGTGTTGGCGATTGTGACCTGTTCCATGACGAAAGCATCGCTTACGCGCGGCGCCTGACCGAAGCCGGCGTTCCCTGCACCCTCACGATCGTTGAGGGAGCATTTCATGTGTTCGATCTCGTCGGCGCGAAGACCGAAGTCGTCCGGGACTTTCACCAGCGCTACACCGAAGCCCTCAGCAAGGCGCTATGTCGTGGCTGAGCTGGCGGGTGGATTCCGGCCCTGACTACCCGGCGCAGGGATATATTTAGCCCGGATCGGACTATTTCCATCTGGCCTACCGCGAGGGAAGGGTGTGAAAACCCGGGGCAAGATCGATCCAGTCGTCGTCGCCGACGCGCGGCATTCTCGAAAATTCGGTGTTCCCAATGCAAAAGCGCGCGCTCGGCCGATCCGGCATCTCCATCGCCCCGCTGGTGCTGGGCGGCAATGTCTTCGGCTTCACGGCCGATGAGCCGACCTCCTTCGCCATCCTCGACGCCTTCATGGACGAGGGCTTTTCCTGCATCGACACCGCCGACAGCTATTCGGCGTGGGTCCCCGGTCACACGGGCGGCGAAAGCGAGACGATGATCGGCAGGTGGCTCAAGGCGCGGGGCCGCCGGGACGAGGTGGTGATCGCCACCAAGGTCGCCATGTGGGCGACGCGGCCGGGCCTCTCGGCCGCCAATATCAAGGCCGCGGTCGAGGATAGTCTGAAGCGCCTGCAGACCGACTACATCGACGTCTACCAATCTCACCGCGACGACAACACCGTCCCGCAGGAGGAGACCGCCCGCGCCTATGGCGACCTGGTGGCCGAGGGCAAGGTGCGCGCCATCGGCGCCTCCAACTTCGACGCGGATCGTCTCACCTCGGCCCGGACGGTCGCCGCCGACCTGGGGCTGCCCCGCTACGAGACCCTGCAGCCCCTCTACAACCTCTTCGATCGCGAAGGCTTCGAGGCCGAATTGGCCGGCGCCTGCCGCGACCAGGAGATCGCCGTCATCCCCTACTACGGCCTGGCCAGCGGCTTCCTGACCGGCAAGTACCGCTCCGAGGCCGATTTCGGCAAAAGCGTGCGCGGGCGGGGCATGGGCAAATACCTCAACGATCGCGGCCTGAAGATCCTGGCCGCGCTGGACGAGGTGGCGGCCGGTCTCGGCGCCACCGACGCCCAGGTCGCCCTGGCTTGGCTGATGACCAAGATCACCGCGCCGATCGCCTCGGCCACGAGCGTCGAACAGCTGAAGGACATCGCCGGCGCCGCGCGGCTGAGCCTGTCGTCCGAGGCGGTCGCCAAGCTGGACGCCGCCAGCGCGTGATTCTTGCCGCGCTGATATGATGGCGAGGACGTGATCAGGTCAGGTCATGCGGCGATAGAGGCGCTCGTCATAGAGAGCGCCCTTGAGCGCCAGGAGCTTTGACCGAAACGCGTGGGTGATCGCGTTCTCGACGTGGTGGGCGTAGGCGGCGCGATCCGCCCAGACCTGCACCGCGGTGAAATGATTGGGGCGGTCGACCTGACGCCAGACATCGTATCTCAAGGCCGCCGGGCGAGCGGCCTCGGCCTGATCTGTCAGCCAGTCTCCCACCGCGGCCAGATTGAACGGCACGACGTCGATGTGAATGAGAACGTGCAGCGCGCCGGGCCCGGCCGGTCTGGCGGGCCCGACGCAGAAGGGTTCGCCGACGCGTTCATCAGCCGGCGCGCACTGGCCCGGAGCGGCCGCCAGGTCCGGATGGGCGCCGGCGGTTTGGCGGGTGTTGAGTTGCGCCAGGCTGCTCCAGGTTTCGACGAGGGCGAACCGTTCGGGCCGATTGATCTCGCCCAGAAGCATCACCTCGTCGACCCCGGTTTCCGAGCGGACGGAGGCCGCCCACGCGGGAAGTCCCCGGGCCGCCGCCGCGGCGAACGACGGGCCGAATTCGAGGTAGGTGACGAGGTGCGCGGGTTCGGTCATCGGGTCGGCCCTTCCAAGAGTCGATGCCAGCAAGTCCCAGGCCTGAAACGCCCGGGCGAAATAGCCCGAGAAGGATGCGGGATCCGGTTCGAGGACTAAGTCGACGGCCTCGGCCGCCAGCCGTGCCAGGCGCAGAAGGCCTCGCCCATGATCAGGGTCTTGTCGGCCTCCGACAGCCACGGCATGGCCTCGGTGAACATGGTGACGCTCTCGCGCCAGCTGCATTTCAGTCGGGTGATGTCCGACCCCCAGAACAGCCGCTCGGGGCCGAAGGCGTCATAGAGTTCATGGACCGTGTCATGCATGCTTCGGTAGGGGTAGGCGTCCGAAGCGTAGTCGGGCGCGCCGGTCAGCTTCACCGCCACGTTGGGGAATCTCGCCCAGGAGAGCAGCCCGTCGGCCTGGATCAGGCCGTGGTCGGGGGTGAAGCCGACAAAGCCGAGATGGTCGATGGTGAGCTTCAGCCCGGGATGGCGGCTGGCGACGGACTCGACGATCGGCAACAGGGTCGGGCCGCAAAGGGCGATCGGCAGGCCGATCTCCTCGGCCAGGGGCCAGAGCCAGTCCATGGTCCCATCCCGTGGCCACGAGCGTTCGTCTTCCGCCACGCACAGGAACCGAAGGCCGATCATGCCGGGCCGCGAGCGCCAGTTTCTGACCTGGTCCGGGGCGTCGGGGCGATCCAGCTTCAGCCAGCCCAGGGTGGCGAACCGCTCGGGATAGAGCTGGGCCGCCGTGACGGCGTAGGTGTTGGATTGCGGATCCCATCCGGGCGGGTGGTTGATCGCCGCATCGATGCCGGCCGCCGCCATGTCCGCGACGGCTTCCTCGGCCAGATAGGGCGCCTGCCGATGGTGCGGCGGCGCCTGGCCGCCGTCCCAAAGATGTATCTGCGAATCGACGATCAGCATGGAAATCCTGCCGTGTTGCTGTGGCCTGCGGGAAGGGCGCGGATAGGTGTTCGACGGCGGCTAGCGCTTGGTGAGCCGGTCAGCTATCCAGTCGCCGATGAGGTTATGCTTGTCGTCGGCGTGGTTGTAGACGCAGTGATCTCCGTCGGAGAAGACGACCAATTCCTTGTCTTCGGAACCTGCGTGCGAGAAGAGATATTCTGCTTGCTCGTTGCTCACGAGGGGGTCCAGCCCGCCCTGCACGATCAGCAGCGGACAGTGGATGGGCGCGGCGGGATCCGCCGGCCTGACCGTCTGCCAGATCTCGTCGGCGCGCTCCTCGCTGACCTCTCCGCAGTGGGCGGTCATCTTCTGGAAGAAGGAAGCGTTTCCCGGCGGCCGCCTTGGCGCCCTTGGCCCGCCGTTGTCGCAACAGGCGACGATGCGGGGCTCGCGGGCCGCCAGGTGGATGGCCAGCGCGCCGCCCATGCTGTTGCCGATGAAGGCCATCGGCAGGCCGGGGTATCGCGCGGCCATGAAGTCGAAGACGCCGGCGTAGGACCGCTCCCAGGCCTCGGTCAGGAAGTGGCTGTGGGTCATGCGGCTCTCGCCCTGACCCGGGCCGTCCAGGAGCAGGGTCTCCACGCCGCGCCGGGCCAGGGCCAGGCCCAGGTCGCTGAAGTCCATCGCCCAGCCTTCGACGCCACCGATCACCACGGCGGTCCCGACGGGGCGCTTGCCGCGAGACGGGAAAATCCAGCCGACCAGAGGGCCGCCGTCCGTGCCGATCAGAACCTTCTCGCGATCGCCCGAGAGCGCCGCGGCCTCGCTGTAGAGGCCGGCCGCCCGGGCATAGATGGCCGCGCGCTCGGCGCTGTTCGACAGCATCATCATCTGGCTCATGCGCACCAGGGCCGAGCCCCGGTACAGCCGATTGATGCGGGTGGCCTGGCTGGGCGGCGAGACGGCGGCTTCCGGCGGCGAAAGGCAGGCCTCGGCCAGATCGGCGGCCACATCCTGCCACGGCTCGCCCGACCAGACGCGTCCGCGCAGTTCGACGGCGTCGGCGTGATGGACGCCATAGGCCATCAGGCGTTCGAGCGACAGCTGGCGAAGCGCCGCCTGACCGTCGGGCGAGGCGACCTCGTCGGGGGCCGCGAACGCCATCTGACGCTGTCCGGAGAAGGAGCGCGATACCGGGCGCTTGCGCGCCCCTGCCTCAGCGACCACCGTCATCGTTTCCGCTCCCACCAAGATCTATATTGACCAATATGGTCTAATCTTATGGACGGCTACAGAGCCTCTGGCAAGCGGACTTCGCGTGCGGTCCCGCCAGGCGTTCCCATGTGGGAGGGACGAACGGACGGGGCGCTAGGAGGCCGTCGGCGTGCGGAAGAACAGGCTCTCGCAAAGGGCGATATGGCGCTCGATGGCCTTGGGCATGAAGGGGGTCTTGCCGGTCACCAGTTCGATTTCCCGCGCCGAGCGGTAGGGGCTCGTGGCCGAGCCCAGGAATAGGTAGAGCAGGGTTGTCGGGTCGCCTTCGACGAAGGCGCCCGCGTCCTGGGCCTTGCGGATCAGGCCGGTGGTGCGCGCGACGATGGGCGCGAGGTGGGTCTTCACATGCCAGGAGAGCCGGTCCGACGTCAGCTTGTTCTCATGGGTCAGCATGCGGAAGAAGTCCGGATACTCGGCGCTGAAGCGGATATAATGCGAGAAAATCGCCTTCAGCTGGCCGATGGGATCGCGATCGTCGGCCGGTGTGACGCCTTCGAGGCCCCGGCGGGCATACCAGCGAACCGCCTCCCTCACGGTCTCGTACCAGAGCTCTTCCTTACTCTTGAAGTGATAGAGCACCAGCGAGTGCGGCGCCTCGGCGGCCTCGGCGATGCCGCGGGTGGTCGCACCTTCGAAGCCGAGCAGGGCGAACTCGGACATCGCTGCCTTGATGATCTTCAGGCGCGTGTCGACAGTCCGCTGCTGCTTCTTGCGGGGGGTCGGCGTCCGCGCCTCGGATTGCCTCGTAGCCACTCGATCTCGCCCCTGTGCGACCGACATCGGTCCAGTCGGCGGCGCTGATCTTCGCATGGGAAGGCCGTGATCCGGAAGGGCCGGCGCGGAACCAAATTGCGCCACGGCGGTCGCTTTCCGGAACGCCGCCTTGCCGTTGACCCGGCGAACATCCGCATGGAGCGGGGCTTGTCGAAGAACATAACTCGAGTTATGTTTTTGTCCTCCGCGAATTGCCAGGAGACGCGTTCTTGCATCCGCTTCGCCCCGTCCCGTCCAAGATCACCCAGATAAGCCGGGAGTTTGGCGTAACGACGCGGGCGCTGCGCTTCTATGAGGAGCAGGGCCTGCTCTCACCGCTCCGCCAGCAGCAGACGCGGATCTATTCCCGGCGAGACCGGGTACGGCTGAGGCTGGTGCTCAAGGGCAGGCGCGTGGGGCTGGATCTGCGCACGATCGGCGACCTGCTCGATGTCTATGACCGGGAGGGCGAGACCGCGCAGATGATGAAGGCCCTGCCGCGCCTGAGAGCGCAGATGTCGGTGCTGGAGGCGCGGCGGAGCGGGGTGGATGCCGCCATCGAGGCGCTAAGAGCCGCCGTGACGCGGCTTTCCCGAACCCTGACCGCGGACGCGGCCGACACAGACCAGGATGGAAACGGACATGACTGAAACCGGAGCGGATTTCGTCGCCACCGTCATTGATCCCAAGGCCCACGCGGACCCCGCGCGCCTCTACGAAGCCTATGCCTGGCTACGGAAGAACGACCCGCTTGCCCGCGCGGAGTTGCCGGGGTTCGACCCGTTCCATGTCGTCACCCGCCACGCCGACATCCTCGAGATCAGCAAGGACAACACGGTCTTTCCGTACGGGAGTTTTCCGTCGACGCTCGCGCCCCACGAGGCGGTCGAACGGGGCCGCGCGGCGCGGGCCGCCGGGCGTCCGCTGATCTACACCCTCGTCCAGATGGACGAGCCCGACCACATGAAATACCGCGCGCTCACCCAGGGATGGTTCATGCCCCAGAACCTGCGCAAGCTTGAGGCGCGGGTGCGGGAGCTGGCGCGCGAAGCGGTGGCGCGGATGGAGAGCCTTGGCGGCGAATGCGACTTCGTAAGCGAGGTGGCGCTGCACTTTCCGCTGCGGGTGATCATGGAAATCCTGGGCGTGCCGCGCGAGGACGAGCCGCGCATGCTGCAACTGACCCAGGAACTGTTCGGCGCCACGGACCCCGATCTGCGCCGGCGGCCCGCCGATGAAACGCCGGAGGCCCGCGCCCAGGCCGTTCAGGCGGTCCTGGCCGAGTTCTTCAACTACTTCAACGCGCTCACCGAGTCGCGGCGCGCGAGGCCGCTTGACGACGTCGCCAGCGTGATCGCCAACGCCAGGATCGACGGCAAGGAAATCTCGGCCTTCGACGCGGTCTCCTACTATGTGATCATCGCCACGGCCGGCCACGACACCACATCCTCCTCCACCGCGGGGGCGCTTTGGGCGCTGGCCGAGCGGCCGGACGAGTTCGCGAAGGTGAAGCGGAACGCGGGCCTCATCCCCGGCCTGGTCGACGAGTCGGTTCGCTGGACCACGCCCGTGCGCCACTTCATGCGCAGCGCCGCGGTCGACACGACCGTGGGCGGCCTTCCGGTCGCCAAGGATGACTGGCTGATGCTGTGCTACCCGTCGGGCAACCGTGACGAGACGGTCTTTGAAGACCCGATGGAATTCCGCGTCGACCGCAGCCCGAACCGCCACCTTGCCTTCGGCTACGGCGCCCATCTGTGTCTGGGCCAGCACCTGGCGAAGATGGAGATGCGCATCCTGTGGGAAGAACTTCTGCCGCGCCTGAAGTCGGTCGAGCTCGCCGGGCCGGCGCAGCTGTCGGAAGCCAATTTCGTCAACGGCCCGAAGACGCTGCCGGTCCGCTATGAACTCGTCTGAAGCGCCGGCATGGCCGCAGCGGCGACCGGGCAAGCCGACCTCCGCGCTCGGCCGGCGCGACTGGCTGGAGGCCGGCCAGAAGCTGCTGCGGACTTCCGGGGTGGACGGGCTGAAGCTGCGGGCGCTGGCCGCCAGCCTCCACATCTCCACGGGCAGCTTCTACCATCATTTCAGCGACTTCGACGCCTACCTGGTGGCCCTGGCCCGCTACTATAGCGGCGCCCAGCTGTCGACGTATCTCGGGATCGTCAGGCGGGAGGCCCGGACGCCTCACGAGCGCGTCCTGCGCGCGTCGCGGCTGGCCCATGAGGTGGCGCTACCCGCCCTGATGGTCGCCATGCGCGCCTGGGCCCGGCGCGACGCGCGGGTGGCGCCCGAAGTCGCCGCGCTGGAGCGGGGCCTCACCGACTTCCTGATCCAGTGCTTCGTCGATCTCGGGTTCACCGCCGACCAGGCGGAGGTCCGCGCCTTCATCATGTTGTCCGCCGCCAGCAGCGAAGTCCACCGACCGGGTCTGGCCGCCAAGGGCCTGCTCGCGCCGGCGATCATGGACCTTGTCTGCGCCGGAGCGCCGAGCCTGCGCTCATAGTCGCGCGCCGGTCCTGAAAAGCGAGAAGGGAGAGCCATGCGCCTGCTGATCATTGAACCGTCCTGCCGCCGGCTCGAGGCAACCATCACCACCCAGGGACCGGGCGTCGCGCCGCTGCTGGTCGACGACGCCGGCCCGCTGACTCACCGACGGGTCGCCGAGCGTTGGGGGATCTGAATGTCCGCCGGGACGCCATGGGAAGTGATCGAAATCCCGGCTCTGGGCGGACGCGTCCGGGGGCTTGTGGCGCACGGCGTCAGGGTCTTTCGTGGCCTGCGCTACGCCCAGCCGCCGGCCGGCCCTCTCCGATGGGCCCCGCCCCAGTCGCTCGCCTCGCGTCCCGCGACAGTCGACGCGACGGCCTTTGGTCCCGACGCCCCTCAGGACGCGTCGAATGCCGGCTTCGCCGGGACGCGAAGCGACGGCCAGTCGGAGGATTGCCTCTGCCTCAACATCTGGTCGCCGGCCCGCGCCGAGGCCCTGCCGGTGATGGTCTGGATCCATGGCGGCGGCTTCGTTGGTGGGTCGGGCTCGAACATCACCTTCGACGGATGCCGGCTGGCTGCGCTCGGCGTCGTGGTGGTGACCATCAACTACCGGTGCGGCGTGTTCGGCTATCTCTGCCACCCCGAGCTCGCGGCGCAAAGCGATCGGGGCGTGTCGGGAAACTTCGGCCTGCTGGACCAGCTGGCCGCCCTGCAATGGGTTCGTGATCACATCGCCGACTTCGGGGGAGACCCCGGCAACATCACCGCCTTTGGCGAGTCCGCGGGCGCCACCTCCATCTCCCATCTGCTGACGTCGCCGCTCGCGCGGGGGCTGATCGACAAGGCGATTCTGCAAAGTCCCGGTCCGATGCGGGGGCTGATGCCTCATGCCGAGGCCGCTGAACGCGGAGCCGCCCTTGGGTCCCTTGAGACGCTGCGGTCGCTGTCCGCGGCCGAGCTGGTGGCGCTGAACGAGCGACTGGTCTCCGGCTTCCGCAAGGTGGTGGGACCTCGCGCCCTTGGCCCGGTGCTGGACGGGTGGGTGCTGCCCGCGCAGGACTGGGAGGCCTATGCCCGCAATGAGGTTCTCGCCGTACCGCTGCTTCTCGGCTGCAATGGCGATGAAGGCGAACTTTTCGCCCGCCATCGGCCTCTGCGGACGGTGGAACGCTTCCACGCCTACATCGAGGCGTGCTTTGGCGATCGTACGCGCGATGCGCTGACCCATTACGGCGTTGACGCGGATTCAGGTATCACCCCCGCCGTTTCACGTCTGTTTGGCGACACCCAGTTTGTCTATGGCACGCGTGGCGTCGCCCGGGCGATGTCGCGCCTGCAGCCTCGCACCTTCCTCTACTGGTTTGACGCCAGGCGCGCGGGCCAGAGCGCATCGCCGACCCACGGCGATGAGTTGCCCTACGTCTTCGGGACACTGGACGAGCCGCTTTATGGACAGGCCGAGCCCTATGGTCAGGAGGACCGCGCGATGTCCGACATGGTGATGACGGCCTGGACGAGCTTTGCCCGAACCGGCGAACCCGATCTTCCCGCCTGTCGCTGGCCCGCGGTCGGCGCGAACGACCTATGCGTGGTGCTGAGCGAACAGATCGAGATCCGCGCTTTTCCCCGAACGGCGGCGCTGGACTTCCTGGATCAGGTCCTTGGCCCCCGGGCGAGCTGACATTGCCGATAGACGAACTGGGAGAGAGCCATGCGCCTGCTGATCTACGAACCGTCCTACCGCCGGCTTGATGCGGCGATCGCCGCCCAGGGCCCGGGCGTCGAGCCGCTGCTGGTCAACGACGCCGGCGAGATTCGCCTGAACGGCGCCGTTCTCTCCGCCGACGAAGCCGCGCCGGAGGCCGCCCTGGCCAATGCCGATCTCTTCGCCTCCCCGGCCGCCGGCCTGTTCATGACCGCCCTGCTGAAGTCGCCCGCCCTGAGGTGGGTGCAGAGCGGAGCGGCGGGCTTCGATCATCCGATCTTCGGCCGGATCGTGCGGAAGGGCGCGCGCCTCACCACCAGCCATGGTCAGGCGGTGGGGATGGCCGAACATGTCCTGGCCGGCGTGCTGGACGCCTTGCAAAGGGGCGGCGAACGCCGTGCCTCCCAGGCCGGGCGGCGATGGGACCGGCTGGCCTTCCGCGAGGTGAACGGTTCGCGCTGGCTGATTGTCGGTTTCGGCGCCATCGGTAAGGGGGTCGCCGACCGCGCCCGGGCCTTCGGCGCCCACGTCACCGGCATTCGCCGCCACCAGGAGGCCGACCCCTCAGCCGAGCGGATCGCGGCGCCGGCGGACCTTCCGGCGCTGCTGCCGGACGCCGACGTGGTTGTGCTCTGCTGCCCGTTGACGCCGGAAACCCACCACCTCGCCGGCGCGGCCTTCTTCGCCGCGATGAAGCCAGGCGCGATCTTCGTGAATGTCGGCCGCGGCGGCCTGGTGGAGGAGCCCGCTCTGCTGGCGGCCCTCGACCGCAGTATTCCACAGCATGCCGTGCTGGACGTGTTCGAGACAGAGCCCCTTCCGTCGGACAGCCCCTTCTGGGCGCATCCACGGGTCAGCCTGACCCCCCATTCGTCCGGCATGAGCGACGGCAACGCGCCGCGCAACGACGACCTCTTCCTGGAGAACCTGCGCCGCTACCTGGCGGCCGAGGCGCTGCTGAACGAGGCCGCCCCGGAGACCGTGCTCGCGGAGGGTTAGCCCGACGGCGAGCTCGCGAGGAGCGAGCGGACGAGAACCCCGCCTGTCTCCGATCGCGCTTGGCCTCTGGAGCGTTGTCCGCTCCGATAGAATCGGAGCGGCGCTCTAGCTTTTTGTTTTGTCGCGCTTTTCGGCGGCGAACCGGTTTCCACTTCGCCGGAAAGCGTTCTCTGCATCGACAGCTTCCAAGCCCGCATAGCGCCGAGCCAGGAGGGCCGACTGTTCGTCGTCGAGGGGCGCGAAGGGGGGCAGGGTGCGCGCATGCCCGGCATCGCCCGTCAGCCGCGCGACCATGGCCTTGACGGCCGGCACGAGGGGCAGGCCGTCGAACAGGGCGCGGACGGCGACGGACCGCGCCAGCGCGGCCTCGTCGCCCTGGTGATAGGCGAGGGCGCAGTCGGCGGAATTGAGGTTGGCGGTGGCCGAGATGCAGCCGGCGAAGGGCCCGCCGGACCGGGCCATCAGCAGGGTCGCCTCGTTGGACGGGAAGACGTCCAGGGACGGCGAGAGGGCGGCAATCTCATGCGCATAGGCCAGGTCTCCCGAGGAGTCCTTCAGGCCGGCGATCCGGTCGCCGAAATTGCGGACCAGCGAGGAGACCAGGGCCGGTGTGTAGGCGATCCCGGACAGGGCCGGGAAATTGTACAGATAGAGGCGGATCGGCCGGGCGGCGGTGGCCTCGACCAGGGCGTCCACGAACCGCAGGATGCCCGCGTCCGAGACCGGCTTGTAGTAGAAGGGCGGCAGCAACAGGGCTCCGGAAAAGCCGATGTCGGCGGCCGCCATGGTCAGCGCAACGGCGTCTTCGACGGCCGCCGCGCCCGTGCCGACAAGCATCCGGTCGACCGGCAGGGCCGAGCCATCGATCGCGTTCATGACCGTCAGGCGTTGACGCACCGACAGGGAGGTCGCTTCACCGGTGGTCCCAAGGACATTGAGGCCGTCGCAGCCGGACTTCAGCAGGAAGTCCGCCCTGACCAGGAAGCGTTCAAGGTCCGGCTGGCCCGTCTCCAGGATCGGCGTCGTGATCGCGGCCACCACGCCGCGCAGGCGTTCACTCATCGCAATATCCTTCTCGTATCGGAACTAGCGCGCACCGGCCGGAGGCTGGAGCCTCATGGCATCCGGCACGTCGATGGGAGGATTGTCGCCGTTCAGGAATTCGACGGTGACGAAGATCAACTCGGTGTCGCCGACATTCTCGATGGCGTGCACGAAATATTCGCCGAGGCCGTGCCGGAAGTGGCGGGTCTCTCCGGGGTAATGATGGACGTCGACGATCCGGCCGTCCTCGTAGTAGCCCCGCGCCACTCCGGCCGTCGGCGTGGTCCAGAAATAGTCCAGGACATGCCGGTGGAAGGTCAGCCAGCCGCCGGGTGGAAGCGACAGGTGCCAGACGCGAACCCTGTCGTCCTCCGAGACCAGGACATTGCCGACGCCGGGCCCGAACTGGTTGGCTTCGAACTCGTTTCGGAGGTGCTCCGGCCAGTCCCGCAGGGGATCTTCCGCGGGGCCCGGAGGCGCGATCTCGACGATCCTGTGATCCATCTTCCTGGCCCTGCTCAGTTGTCTTGCGGCCGGACGATCACCTTGATCGCTCCGTCGATGCGTTCGCGGGCGTGCCGCAGCGCCTCCGGAAGGTCGCTCAGGCCGAAGGTGTGGGTGTGGATCAGGGTCGCGTCGAAGCGGCCGGCCGACATCAGCGCCATGGCGCGGTGGGTGGCGCTGCGGCCTTCACCGCGGATGCCGTAGAGGTAGATGTTGTTGCGCACGGCGTGGGCGAGATCGATGCTGACCATCTCGTGCGGGAAGGCCGCCAGACAGATCTTGCCGCCGCGGTTGGTCATCTTGATCGCCTGGTTCACCGATTGCTCGGTGCCGGCGCAGTCGAGGACATAGTCGGCGCCGAGACCGCCGGTCAGGCTGAGGACGGCCTCGACGGGATCGGTCCGGGTCGCGTCGATCGTGTGGTCCGCGCCGAGTTCGGAGCCGATCTTGAGGCGATCGGCCCTGGTGCCCGAGAGGATGACGCAGGCGGCGCCCAGCGATTTGGCGATCGCGACGCCCAGCAGGCCGATCGGTCCTGGGCCCAGCACCACGACGCTTTCACCCGCCACCAAGCCGCCAAGTTCCGTCAGGCCGTACATGGTGGTGCCGGCCGTCACCACCAGCGCCGCCTCCGCGTCGGTCATGGACTCCGGCACCCGCACCAGGGTGTTGATGTGGTTGACGGCGTATTGGGCGAAGCCGCCGTCCGTCGTGAAACCGTTGGCCCGATGACCCTTGTCGTTGCCCTCGTAGTTGGCGCCGTAGTTCAGGCAGGCGGTATACATGCCTTCGCGGCAGCGTTTGCACCGCCCGCATCCGGCATGAATCTCGACGCTGACCCGCTCGCCCAGGCGATATTCGTCGACGTCGGGCCCGAGGCCGACGATGGTTCCCATATACTCATGCCCGGGCGTGAAGCCCTGGTTGAACGGCAGGCCGCCGTTGATCCGCGCCGGCGGGCCATCCTTGATGACCTCAAGGTCGGTGGCGCAGACGGCGACCGCATCGATCCGGATGAGGACCTCCGCCGATCCCGGCTCCGGCATGGGCTTTTCGACGAGTTCCAGATCGCCGGGGTCGTTGAGGACCCAGGCTCTCATGGTGGGCGGTATCGCGACGACCGATAGGGCGACCGACATATGTCTCTCCGAGCGGATCAATTATAACCAATAAGACCATTTGGACCGCTAGGCCGGAAGCCGGCCGTGCGCAAGCCCGGAACCCAGGTCCGCGGCCGGGGCGCTCCGGCCCAGGATGGCGTCCGAGATCTTCTCCGCCACCATCAGGGTGGGCAGGTTGGTGTTGCCTCGGGGCACCGTCGGCATGACGGATGCGTCGGCGACCCTGAGACCACCGATTCCGTGGACGCGCCCTTCCGGGCCGACGACCGCGAGGGGGTCTTCCTGGCCTCCCATCCTGCAGGTCCCGGAATGGTGGGCGACGGGGGTGATGTTCTTGCGCAGATACGCCGACATCCGGGCGGGGTCGCAGAGCAGGTCCCGGAGCGAGCCAGCGGGCTCACCCATGGAACCCACGGCCCCATCGCCGAGAGCCGGAAAGAGGTCAAATGCCAGCGCAATAGCCTTGGTGCGCAGGATGTTGGCGCGACTTTTCCGCTCGAACCGCGCCGCATTGGCAAGGCGGCTCGCCGCGACGGGCGTCCCGATCAGCCGGGACACTTCCGGCGCCGCGAGCAGGTCGGCGATACGGCCCATCGCATCGATCAGCCGTGCTTCGTCGCGGGGGTCGCCGAGCAGGTTGTATTCGATGAGCGGATTGCCCCGGGCCTCGCCGCCGGCGCGCAGGCTCACCCGTCCGCGGGAGGCCGGCGCCAGGATGAGGGGGCTGAAATGGGCGATCCTCCGGGCCACTTCATGCCAACTGGCGCGGCTTCCCAGCGCCAGGGCCATATCGGCGCTGCCGCAGTCACCTATGCCGGAGGTGTAGCGGAACATGGTGTTGTTGTGATTGCGCTGGGGATTTCGCTGCACGCCGGCCGCGCGCAGGTGAGCCAGGATCAGCAGCGAAGCATGGTTTTGCAGATTGCGGCCGACGCCGGGGAGGGCGCGACGCACCGGCACGCCGGCGGCAAGGAGTTGCTCTGCTTCGCCAACGCCCTGCGCGAGAAGGAAGGCGGGTGTCAGCAGGGCCCCCATGGCCAGGATCGTCTCCCTGGCGCGGAATGTGAGCGTCTCGCCTCCCGCGCGGACGCGAACGCCCGCCACCTTCGCGCCCTCGAAGACCAGGGCCTCCGCCAGGGCGTCCGGCAGGATGCGCAGGTTGGCGCGGGCCCTGACGTCGGCGGTCAGATAGGAGAGGGCGCTTGAGGCGCGCCGTTGCGTGGTTCCGGCAATCGGAAGGGCGCCGTAGCCATCTGAGAAATCGGCGTTCATATCCGCGACGAAGGGAAGGCCCATCCGGGCGGCATAGGCGCGCGCCGCCTTGGCGAGTGGCGGCCAGTCGTCGGGTCGGTGGCGGCGGATTTCGGTCGGGCCGTCGTTTCCGTGAAGCGCGCCACCGAAGTCGAGGTCGGTCTCCAGGCGCCGGAAATAGGGCAGCACCTCGCGCCAGCTCCAGCCCCGCGCGCCGGCGGAGGCCCAGCCGTCATAGTCTTCAGCCGTCCCCCTGAGCATGATCATGCCCATGATCGACGAACCGCCGCCCATGACCTTGGCATGGAGCAGGGGAATCGGCGGAGAGGTCTCTTCCGTCAGGGCGTGGCCCGAGAGCGGCCAGCGGTAGCGAGGGTTTGTGTAGGACGACGGATACGGATCAAGGATGTCGGCGGGCGTCTGCCCGGGCGGCGTGTCCATGCCCGCTTCGATGAGCAGGACGCTGTTGCGCGACTCGGCTGACAGCCGGTTGGCCAGGACGCAGCCCGCCGCGCCACCGCCGACTACGATGTAGTCGAACCGTTCACCCAAGGTCCTGCTCCGATCCTGCGAGTGGTTGTGCCGCCTGGCCGCCCAGGTGGCGGACGATGCTGCTGACCCCCGCCTCGGCGCAGGACATGTCCTGTTGCGGCGATCCGGAGGACAGGCCGACACCGCCGACGGTGACGCCGTCCACGATGATCGGATAGCCGCCGCCCACGACGCAAAGCCTGCCGCCCAGGGCCGTGTGGATCCCGAAGACCAGATTCCCGGGAACGCAGGCGGCATTGTATTCATGGGTCGGCTTTCTCGCCGAGGCGGCGGTGAAGGCCTTGTCGATGGCGACCTGAACCGAGTGGACCTTGCCGCCGTCCATGCGTTCGAACGCGATCAGCGTGCCGGACTCGTCAACCACCGCGATGCACATCGGCACGCCGATGCGCTGCGCCTGTTCACGGGCGCCGCCGATGACGACAGCGGCGTCGTCGGCCGAAAGTCGCTGAATCTGTAGCATCGTTTCTCCGGGGATCTCAGCCGCATAAATATTGACCATTACGGTCAGAATATGTGGGAATGGCGGGACGCGCAACACCCCATTGAGCACTATCGGAACCGATCAGCCGCCTATATGTCCGTGGAGCGCCTCACATAAATCGACCGGATCGGTCAAAATAAATATGGACTTAGATTGACCAATTTGGTCTAGATATTTCGGGGGCGCGGCGCATCGCCCCAAAAAAATAAAAGGGGAGAAACGATGATGTCCAAGACAAGCCTGTTGCTGGGGAGTGCGGTCGCGTGCTGGGCCGCCGCGGCGTCGCTACCGGCCGCCGCTCAGTCTCAACCCGGCGCCCGGGCCGACGCTCAACCGGGGACGAACACCGTCGAAGAGGTGATCGTCACCGCGCAAAAGCGCAGTGAATCGGCCCAGAGCGTGCCCGTGTCGATTACCGCCTTCAGCGGCGAGACGCTGGCGCGTCAGGGCGTGAACAATGTGGACAGCCTGGCCGTGGTCACCCCCGGGCTGACCTTCGGGCGTGTGGGGCCTGGTGCGGGCACGCCGTTCCTGCGCGGCGTGGGCTCCAACATCACCAGTCCCGGCGCGGAAGCCGGCGTGTCGACCTACGTGGACAACGTCTACATCGGCTCGCAATACGCGAGCATCTTCTCGTTCAACAACATCGCCGCCATCGAGGTGGACAAGGGGCCGCAGGGCACCCTGTTCGGCCGCAACGCCACCGGCGGCGTCATTCAGATCACCACCAAGGACCCCAGCCACGATCGGCATGGAGAGGTCCGTCTCGGCTACGGCAACTACAACACGGTGGAGGCCAACTTCTACGCCACCACGGGGATTACCGACACCCTGGCGGCGGATCTGGCCGTCTTCTACCACGATCAGCAGGATGGCTGGGGGACGAACCTGGCGACGGGCGCGGACGTCTTCACCAATCGGAACCTCGCCATCCGCTCCAAATGGCTGTGGCAGCCCAGCGACACCACCAAGGCGACCTTCATCGTCGACTACAGCAAGGACCACCAGGATGTGGGTACGGCCCGCAATATCCCGGAGGGCGCGCTGCCCTGGCGCGCTCCGGGGCCGGGCGGCAATCCGGGCCCCTACCTCAGCCACTATGTCGGGTTCTACAATGTCGATCTGGATCGGCCGGCCTTCTCCGACAGCCGCCAGTACGGCGCCAGCCTGAAGCTATGGCACGACTTTGGCGGCGTGGAGGCGGTATCCATAACGGCCTATCACAAGGCCGAAGTGCATGGACCGGTCGATAGCGACGCCACGCCCCTCGACTACAAGGCTCTGGACACCAATCCCTGGACCGAAACCTTCAGCCAGGAGGTGCAGCTGCTGTCTCCGTCCACGTCCGATTCGCGGCTGAAATGGATCGTGGGCGCCTTCTACTATCGCGACAAGGCGACCGACAATCCGATCACCTTCCTGGGCTACGGGTACAGCACCCTCGCCCCGATCGACATCTTCGCCTACCAGACCACCACCTCATTCTCGGCCTTCGGCCAGGCCACCTATAGGGTGACGGACGATACGCGGCTGACCGTCGGGCTGCGCGATACCGCGGACTACCGGGAAACCCAGGGCACCCAGATTCTGGAAACGGCTGTGCCGGTGATCCTCAACCGCACCACCCAGCCCGGCAGCACCCTGCCGTCGGCCCGCACGGCCCGCTTCTCCCAACCGACCTGGAAGCTGTCGGTCGATCACAACTTCGCACCGAGGGCGATGGGCTATCTGTCCTATAGCCGCGGCTTCAAGGCCGGCGTGTTCAATACCGTCACCCTGAACTCAGCTCCCGTGGAGCCGGAAACGATCGACGCCGTGGAAGCCGGCGTGAAGACCGATTGGCTGGATGGCCGCCTGCGGGTCAACCTGGCCGCCTACTACTACAACTACAAGAACCTGCAGGTGCAGCAGTTCGTGAATGGCTTCTACACCCTGGCCAACGCCGCGAAGGCCGAGATCAAGGGCGTGGACTTCGAGATCACGGCGCTTCCCGTCACGGGCCTGACGCTCCAACTCACCGGAACCCTGCTCGATCCCACCTACAAGGATTTTCCGGGCGGACCCGGATACGTCCCGGTGCCGATCGGTACTGTCAATCCCAGCGGCGGCATGGGGGGCTACCGGCTCGTCCCCACCGACCTTTCGGGCAAGCAGCTGATCTATGCCTCCAAGACGACCGTCAACTTCAGCGCGCAGTACAAGTGGCCGACAACGATGGGCGATTTCTCCGCGTTCGCCGTCGCCCAGTACCGGTCGGAATACTTCTTCGATCCGCAGAACGGTGCGCGCCAGCCGGCCTATACGATGGTCAACGCCTCCTTGACCTGGACGGCGCCATCCAAGGTCTGGGACGTGAGGGTCTGGGGCAACAACCTGACCGATCAGCACGTCTACGCCACCATCGCCAGGTCGACAGGCCCTGATCAGGCGACGCCGCAAGCGCCCCGCATGTTCGGCGCCAGCGTCGGAATGAAGTTTTAGTCCCGCCGGCGGGGGCATGAGGCTCCCGCTGGCCCTACTCGGCCAACCGCTGATGCGGTCGGCCCAGGCGGGGGAATGACGACTCCCACGACTGCCCCCGCCGGCCCCTTTTCATTTGCCACCCGCCCGAAGCGGACAGCCCGCGCCCTGGAGGGGCGGGAACCGCCAGATGCCGGGCTCTTGCAATTTCACGGCGCGGCGCGGACAAGATCGCAAGATGCTGCCCCATGATCTCCTGTTGGCTGAACTCGAGGATCGCCTCGCCCTTTGGGCTTCGCCGAAGACCGGGCGCCTCCCCTCCGAGCGCGAATTGGCGCAGCGGCTTGCAGTGACCCGGCCCGAATTGAGGAAGGCGCTGGGCATCCTGGAGACCCAGGGCCGAATCCGGCGCCAGGTCGGCAGTGGCACCTTCTTGACCCCAACAGGCGAGACAGCGCCCGAAATCGCCGACCGGACCGTTCTGCGCACCAGTCCCCGGGTCGCGATGGAAGCCCGGTTCACCATCGAGCCCCAGTTGGCCTGGCTGGCCGCGCAGAACGCCACGCCACAACAGATCGCGGAACTCAGGCGGCTTTGCACCGAGATGCAGGCGGCGGAAAGTTGGGAAGGCTATGCCGAGCTCGACTGGCGCTTTCACAACCTGATCGGCAAGGCGACGGAGAACGTGCTGCTGGACGAGATCCAACAGCTGCTGAATCTTGTCCGCCGCCGGGTGGTCTGGGGCGACCTTGACACCTCTTCGCCCCGTCCGCCGCCGGGCTACCACTCGTTCAAGGAGCATGAGGCGATCGTCGCCGGGATCGAAGCCCATAGTCCGGATGCCGCCGAAGCCGCCATGCGGCGGCATCTCGACGCTACACGCCAGCGCCTGCTCACCGGCGCCACGGCAGGGGCGGCCGAGGCCGAGGGCAGACCGGCGATGGAAGAGACGTCCGTTCCAGGCTGATCGCCGCGGAGCCGGACCCGCCGTCGGAGACTCGCCCACAGTGGTCCGACTGTGGATTCTACGCTGGTGGATATGTGGCGTGCGGACGGCTGCCGGAGCACCGGCTCCAACCTTGCAAGACGACGGTCAGCCCCTAAGAAAGATTGACCAAATCGGTCAATAAAAATACAAATGGCACAACGTTCGAACGTGCCAGCGCGACTGTCATCGCCGTCCGTCATCCAAGCTTCGCAGCGCGCCGCATCAAGGCGCGTTCAAGCGACGCAAAGCATCCGGGGGAGGGCACAAAGACATGACCAAACAGGAGAATGACGGCTCGCGGGTGTCGCCCTATCCGCCCGCGCGGCAGGCGTGGACAGCCTGCATCATCCTGACGCTGGGCGTCGTCCTGGCGTTCATGGATCGCAACATCCTCAGCCTGTTCGTCGTGCCGATCCAACGCGACCTGCATCTGACCGACACCGAGATCAGCCTGCTGATCGGCTTCGCCTTCGCCGTCTTCAACGCCCTGTTCGGCCTGCCGGTGGCGCGCTGGGTGGACAGCGGCTCGCGCAAGACCATCGCCGCCCTGGGGGTGACCGTCTGGAGCCTGGCGACGGCCAGCTGCGCCCTGGCCGGCAACTTCTGGCAGCTGTTCCTGGGCCGGGTGGCCGTGGGCGCCGGCGAGGCGGCGGTCACGCCGTGCGGCGTCTCCCTGCTGGCCGACCTGTTCCCGCCGGCCCGGCGCGGCGCGCCGATGGGCGTCTTCTACGGCGGCATGTTCCTGGGCGGCGGCCTCGCCTTCATCCTGGGCGGAGCGCTGTGGCGCGCGATCGGCGACCGGCTGGTGGTTCTTCCACTGGTCGGCCAGTTGCATTCCTGGCAGGCGATCCTGATCGCCGTCGGCGCCCTGGGCCTGGTGGTCGCGCCGCTTACCCTCCTGGTCCGCGAGCCCCAAAGGCTCGATGGCGGCCGCAAGGTGGAAAGGGCCGGCGTGCCGATCGCCGTGGTCGGACGCTATTACAGGACCCACGCGCGCACATTGGTCGGGCACAACCTCGGCTTCTGCCTGCAGAACTTCGCCTTGCATGCCGGCGCCGCCTGGCTGCCGACCCTCCTCGTGCGGACGCATGGATGGAGCATCGCCCAGGCCGGCGCCACCTTCGGCCTCATGTCGCTGATCCTGGGTCCCGCGGGGAGCACGGCCGCCGGCCTGCTTGCCGACGTGTTGGCGAAGCGGGGCCGCACGGACGGCAAACTGATCGTCAGCGTGGGCGCGGCGCTGATGTGCGCTGTCGCCAGTGTGCTGATCGCCCTGCAGCCTACGCAGGGGGCTCTCATCGCCGGGCTCGCCTGCTTCTCATTCTTCGGATCCTTCAGTCTGCCGCTTGGACCTGGCGCGCTGCAGGAGATCATGCCCAACGCCATGCGCGGACAGGCGACCGCCATCTATGTGGCCGTCACCAATCTGATTGCCGGCGGTCTGGCGGCGACCGCGGTCGCGCTGCTGACGGACTTTGTCTTCCACGACAAGAACATGCTGGGCGTATCGTTCGGCATCGTTGGGGTGGTCGTCTGCAGCCTGGCGGCCCTGACGCTCTATTCCACGCTGTCCAGCTTCCGAAGCACGGCCAGGAGCCTGGCCGAGGCGGCGCCGGCGGGGGACGGCGGCGAGTAGCCGCCGCGCTCCGTCTCGGCTGAAGCCAGTAGATCCTGATCCAACGCCAGCGGAGGGCCGCCACAACATCCCCGGGCCCACGCCCCGGGGATGTGCAAGAGGAGGGGTTTCGCTACGCGACTATGAGCGTCTAGTGGCGAAGCCGCAGTTGCAGGGCGATCGTACGCGGACGGCTGCGTGTGCCGTAGAAGGCGTCACCGTCCAGGAAGGACTCCGATGTAAACGTATCGTACCTGTCGTCAGTCAGGTTGTTGCCAATCAAGGACACCTCCCAGCCGGCGGTCTCACTGCCGATCGAGAATTGCGCATCCACGGTCGTGTGGGCGTCCGCCTTTGGGGACAGCGGATGCTCTGAGCGAAGTTGCAGGTCGGCGACGCTCGCATATCTGACCGTGCCCTGGGCGCGGAACTGAAGATTGTCTCCGAGCTCCGCCCTGTAGCTGGCGCCGACCTGTCCCGCCCACAAAGGCGCGCGCGGCAGGACCATGCCCTTGTAGATCTCCACCTGAAATACACCCGGCGCGACTTCGTTGAGGACGTCGTTGGTGAATTTCGAGTCGGCGTAGGTCACGTCCCCTGTGAGCTTGAAATTGGCGGTGACGTTCCACCCTCCGCTCGCCTCCGCGCCGGTAGAGCGGACGTCGGCATTGGTGATGATGTTTTGCGGCAGCACCGAAGGCGGAATGACCGCCAGGCGACTGGTTTGGAATCCGTCGACCTTCGTATCGAAGACCGCCAACGTCAGAAACCCACGGCCCCCAAAGTTGAACTTGGCGCCGACTTCGGTCGTATAGGCCACTTCGCCGTCGTAGTGGGCCACGGCGAGAGAATCCGGGTTGGCTTGAAACCCGCCGCTCTTGCTGCCCCGCGCCCAGGTCGCATAGAGCATGGTCCCGCTGCGGGGGTGGAATTCCACGCCCACATTGCCATCCACCTCATTGGATTTGGCGGTTGGAAGGGTGGTGAGGGGCGTCGGCGTGCCCAGGACCCCGGAAATCTCGTAGGTGGGCGTCTTGTCTTCCTGGGTTCCCCGAACGCCGGCCAGGAGCGTGAATTGGTCTGTCAAATCATAGCGTGCCGAGGCGAATTCAGCCCAGGAGGACGTTTTGACCTTCAATAGGCTGTCGAGGGTGAGGCCGAGATCCGACGTGATGCCGCGATTCAGGGTGTAGTCGTTCCGGTAGTAGAACAGACCAGCGATATAGGAGAACTTCTCGCCCTGCGGCGAGCTGAGCCGAAGTTCCTGCGAGAAAACCTTGTTCTTCTCGCCATCGACCAGGTCGATAAGGTGCACCGAGGTGAAATCCAGGTCGGTGACGCGCTGCGAATTCCACCCGACATAGGCCGTTTGGGACGTCAGGGTCGTGCCGGCTCCTAGATCGAAGGTGGCGATCAGCGTCGCGCGATCACCGGTCTGATTGTCAAAGGGTAGGGGAACAGGGGGATCGGCCGGGTTGAGGCGGTCGCTGCCGCTGTAGGTCACATCGTTGGGCGTCGTGTCGAATGTGGTCTGGCCGAAGGCGGCTGCGGCGCCCGCGATGGCGCCGTTCGGATCAGTGAAGACCTCCAGAAATTGGCCCCGCGTGTCGCGCTTGTCGTGCTGATAGATGAACGTCAGCCGCCCCCGCCCGCCGAGGTCTCCGTCCACCGTGATGCGGCCTGACAATTCACGAATCTGGCGCTCAGGTCGCCCTAGGAAGGCGTTTTCGACAAAACCGTCTTCGCGGTTCGCGAGCATGGCGAGGCGGGCGGCGAAGCTGTCACCCAGCGGGAGGTCGACGGCGCCCTGGAACCGGTAACCGTTGATTGCCGAGGTATAGTTCGCGCTGACGTCGTAGCCGAACACATGCCCTGGGCGGCGGTTGGTGATGCTGACCGCGCCCAGGCTCGTATTCTTGCCGAGGAGCGTGGATTGGGTGCCGGCGATGAACTCGATCTGCTGTGTGTCGTAGAGGGGCGTGGTGTAGTCGCGCACATGGCCAAGGTAGATGCCGTCGATGAAGGTGCCGACCGACGATTCAATGCTGGGGTCGGAGGCGTTGGAGCCCAGGCCGCGAAATGAAGCCGAGGTCCCCGCGGTGCCTTGCATCGAAAAATACCCCGGCACCAGTCCACTGAGCTGCTGAGCCGAGGTGACATTCGCCGCTTCCAGCTGCTGTGAGCTGACAACCGTTACGCTGGCGGACGTATTCAATGCGGAAGCGCCCTGCTTCAGGGCCGTGACGATGACCTCGTCGACCTGAGCCGGCTGAGCATCGTTGCCTCCGCCACTTGCCTGGGCCCATGCGGCGGGCGCCATGCAACACGACGCCACGAGCACGGCGCCTGCAATTGCACCTTGATGTTTCATGCTTCTCTCCCCTGATTGGTTCTACTAATTTGACCAATTTGAACCAATTTGTCAGCACTATGCCAAAATGGCCTTTCCCACAAGAGTTACGCTACGAGGGGGAAATTTCGACCCATGCATCCCTTAAGCTTATGATTTAAATGCCTTAATTGTGCGTTGGCCGTGCGGGCTTGGCGTCTGCGGTAAGAGCGCACCGTGCTCAATCACGCGAAGAGATCGTCGAGGTATCTCGCCCAATGTATGTCTAAGGTGAAATTGGTTTAATCTGGTTCCGGGCGATGAGGCGCTTCGCGCTCTTAATGCTCGGCTCAGAGGTCAGTGGTATCTGTCACGCAAGGCAGACCTCAGGGGAGGGGGCCATGGCGGCGTTGCAAGCGCACGAGATCGAATATCTGCAGGAGGCGACGGCCCGGTCTCGCAGCGACCTGCGCGGGCGCCGATACACCTTCGTCGCCATCGCGGCGACCTTCACCCCTCTGGTCGGTTGGACCCTCGCCTTGGCGTGGTTCGTCGCCGTCCTGATCTCCAGTGAGGTCGTGGGGCCTGCTCTCCAGAAGCGCTCCCACGCCTTCCCGACGCCGCGTCATTGGCTCGCCGTCGAGGCCGCCTACCTCGCCATCAACCAAACGCTGATTGGCGCCATCGGCCTCGCGGCCGCCCTCCGTGGCGGGCTCTGGGGAGTAGTGGGCGCGCAATTCCTGCTGTTCTGCCTGGCCTTACTGATCACTTCGACCGCGCGGCGCTCGGTCGTCTACTACTACGCCGCCATAACGCCGACCCTCGCCTATCTTGTCTTCCTGGCCTGCTTTGGATTCACGCTCACCGCGGACCCAGGGGGGCCGATCGTGCTCCTGGTGGGGACGATTTTCCTGATCGTGCATACCCAGCAGGTCGCCTCGGCCAACCGGACCACGGCGATCAAGCTGGTACAGGCAAGGGCGGAGGCCGAAGCCTCAACCGCGGAGGCGGAAGCGTCCACGGCGGCGAAGTCCGCTTTCGTGGCGATGGTCAGTCATGAACTGCGCACGCCCATCAGCGGCATCCTCGCCGGCGCCGAGGAACTTGGGAGGGCCGCGAGCGACGCCGCTTCCCGCAGCAATGCCGCCCTGGTCACGCAGTCGGCCCGGATGATGCGGCTGCTGCTCAACGACCTGCTTGACCTTTCGAAGCTCGAGGCCGGCCGCATGGATGTCGAGACCATCGCCTTCGACCTGCGCCAGACGCTTCTCGACACGCTTCGCTTCTGGCGACCGGAGGTGCGCCGCGGCAACCTGGTCCTCAAGCTGGAGGGGGCGCGGCACATTCCACAATGGGTCATGGGCGATCCCACGCGCCTGCGCCAGATTCTGAACAACCTTTTCTCCAATGCCCTGAAGTTCACCGTTCGCGGCGGGCTCATCCTTCGCGTCGGCCTGCGCGATGATGGATCAAGTCAGGCCCAGGTCGTGCTGGAGCTTTGCGATACCGGCTCCGGCATGAGCGAAGAGCAGGTCGGGAGGCTGTTTTCGGCCTTTGAACAGCTTGGCGCTTCCACCGCGCGGGCCCATGGCGGAACGGGGCTTGGTCTTCATATCAGCCGGGAGTTCGCGCGGCTGATGGGGGGCGACCTGGTCGCCAGCAGCACCCTCGGGCACGGGTCCACATTCCGGATCACGTTGCCGCTGCACGCGGCCGAACCCCCAGCAACCGCCGAGGCGCCGGTCGATGACGCCCGGCCCCGAGGCATCCGGCTACTCGTCGTGGATGATCATCAGGTCAATCGCCAGGCCTTCGCGCTCATGCTGCAGCCCTTCTGCGACGAACTCGTCTGTGTCCCGGACGGCGAGGGAGCCCTGACCACACTCGCCGTCGAGCGCTTCGACCTAGTCCTCATGGATATCCAGATGCCCGGCATAGGCGGGGTCGAGGCCATCCGCAGACTGAGATCGACGCCCGGGCCGAACCAGGGGACCGCCGTCATCGCCCTGACCGGCTCGGCCTCGCCGGCGGACGCGGCCACCTATGCCGAGGCCGGAGCCAACGCCATGGTCATCAAGCCGGTGGAGGCGCGCGAGCTGCTTGGTGAAATCGACCGCGTCCTCGGCGAAGGCTCAGCGCAGGACGATGCGCCACCCAAGGCAGTCAGGGCCTGAGGCCGGTCGCCGCAACGCGTCAGCCCGAGCCCTTCCGTAGCACCGGCGCGTCGGACGTCGCGTCCGGTTGAGACACACCAAGGAAGTCGCAAGCCAGGTCCGCGACCTTGTCGATCTCTGCCGGGTCGAAGGGGTCCAAGCCGGTCATGGTCCGATATTCGTGGGCGAAGACGAAGCTCTGGGTCACCAGGCCGATCACCGCATAGTGGAGCCGGCCCGGATCGCCGGGCCTGGCGATCCCGACGGCCTGAGCTTCACGGATCAGGCTGGTTGAGAGCTCGAAGAAGGGCCGCATATAGGCCTCGATCAACCAGGCTATCCGCGCATTGTCGGATCGCCCCTCGAAGGTGGCGATGCGGTGAAATTCCGGGCGGCCGGCGGTGAAACGCACAAATTCCCGCACCGTGGCCCTCAGGGCTTCAGCCGGGGCGCTGCCGGCCAGCCGCGCTCGCCAGACCGCGAACTGCTCGGCGTTGTCGCCGAGGGTCGAGGTGATCACCGCCCGCCACAGGGCCTCCTTGGTCTTGAAGTGATAGACGACCAGCTGGTGCATCACGCCGGCATGATCGGCGATCCGGCGCAGACTGGCTCCTTCGAAGCCTGAGGTGGCGAACACCTCCAGGGCTGAGGCAAGAATTCTCGCCCGGCCATCCTCCTGCCGTTCGATGCCCGTCTTCACCGTCTTCTTCAGGCTCAGGTCCGGTCGGGGGTTTGTCATCCGGACATTATTGACTTTCCGAACGGAAAGTCCATGGTCGCCCGACTTTCCGATCGGAAAGCGTCGAGCGGAGCTGGCCTTTGAAACGCGTCGTGATTGTCGGCGGCGGCTACGCCGGAACGCTGCTGGCTCGAGCGCTCGACGATGTGGCCGAGGTGCGGCTGGTCGAGCCGCGCGACCGCTTCGTGCACAATGTCGCGGCCATCCGCGCCATCGTCGATCCGTCGTTGCTGGACCGTCTGATCATTCCCTATGACCGCCTGCTTCGCCGAGGGTCGGTGATCCAGGGCCTCGCCGCCGAGGTCGGCGAAGGGCGGGTGACTCTGGCCGACGGAACCACGATCGAGGGTGACATCGTCGTCACCGCGACGGGCTCGGGCTATGCGCGGCCCTTCAAGCCGCAGTCGGCATCGGTTCAAAAATTCGCCGAGGATAACCGTGCGGCGGGCGATGCCCTGCGCGCGGCCAACTCCGTCGCCATCGTCGGTGGTGGGGCGGTCGGCGTCGAGCTGGCCGGCGAGATCGTGGCGGCCTATCCGGGCAAGCGGGTGACCCTGCTGGCGTCTTCGCCGAGCCTGCTTCCCGGTTATTCGGCCGGGCTTTCCGCCGCGTTGACCAGGCAACTCATGGCGCAAGGCGTGACGCTTCGCCTGGGGACCCGGGTCGAGGGCCTGGGGAGCGCCGATGGGCCGCTAACCGGCGCGCTCTCGGCGGGCGGCCAGGCCATTGAGGCCGATCTGATCATTCCCGCCCTCGGCGCGCGCCCGGTCCTGCCGCCACTCGCCGGGGGCAGCGTCGGCGCGTCGGGCCGGCTCGCGGTGGACCGCTGGCTGCGGCCGGGTGGCCTGCGCGGGGTCTTCGCCCTCGGCGACGCCGCCGGGACCGGCGACATGATGACCATCGTCGCCATCACCCGCCAGGAGCCCTGGCTGGTGAAGACCCTGAAGGCGGTGATGGCCGGCCGGGCCGTCGAGACCTTGGCGCCCTACACGCCGTGGCCCGTGGCGGCGATCATCGTGCCCCTGGGTCCGAAGGCCGGCGCCAGCCTTCTGCCGGTGACGCGCAACGGCCTGTTGGTTAGTCCGGCCATCACCCGGGCGGTGAAGGGCCGGGATTTGCTCATCCCGCGCTACCGCAAGGAATTCGGCTACGGGGCGACGTGAGGAGAGGGCCATGAGCACGATCAAGATCGAAGATATCGCCTTTGTGCGCTTCCGGGCGCCGGACCTGGACCGGATGGCCGGCTTTCTCGAGGACTTCGGCCTGGAGATCATCGAACAGACCCAGGAGCGCCTGTTCGCGCGTGGTGGCGGAGAGGCTCCGGTGCTGCACATCACCGAACGAGGCGAGCCGGGCTTCGCGGGCCTGGGCCTGCGGGCAGAGTCGTCCGACGACCTCCAGGCCCTGGCGCGGGCTGAGGGCGCGGCGGTTGAGCCGTTCGACGCTCCGGGGGGCGGAAGCGTGGTGGTGTTGCACGACCCCGATGGCCATCGCATCGAGGTGATCGCCGGCCAGCAGCCGGCCGAGCCATCCCCGCTGCCGGCGGTCGCACCCTGGAACAGCGCCTCCGATCACGCCCGCCTCGGCGCGTTGAAGCGCACGCCCGTGGGCCCATCCCACGTGATCCGGCTCGGCCACTGCGTGCTGAAGGTCTCGGACTTCCGCGCCTCCGAACGCTGGTACAAGGATCGCTTCGGCTTCATCACCTCCGACGAGATCGCCCTGACGCCCGATCTATCGCTGGGCGCCTTCCTGCGCTGCGATCGCGGTGACACGCCGACCGACCACCATACCCTGTTCCTCATCCAGCACCCCAACGGGCCCGGCTTCATCCACGCGGCCTTCGAGGTGGCCGATCTCGACGACCTGATGGCCGGTCACGACCAGCTGAAATCGGCGGGGGCTACGCCGGAATGGGGCGTGGGACGCCATCTGCTGGGCAGCCAGGTGTTCGACTACTGGCTTGATCCCTGGGGCCACACCCTGGAGCACTGGACGGACGGGGATCTGCTTACCGCCGCCGACGGCTCCAGGACCGCGTCCCTGCAGAACATCATCGACGTGCAATGGGGGCCGGCTCCCCCCCCGACCCTGGCCTGACAAGACCAACGGAGACAGCCTCATGAAACTGGCCACTTTCGAAGCCGGCGGCGCGCCGGAACTGGGCGTCGTGCAAGGCGATCACATCGTGCCCCTGAACCGCGCGGCGCCCAGCCTCGCGATCGACATGATCGACCTGATCGCCCGATGGGGCCGGATCGAGGGCGAGGTCCGCGCCATCGCCGGGCGCGCCGCCGACAGCCTGGCGCTCGATGGGGTCCGGCTGCTGGCGCCGATACGGCGGCCGGGCAAGATCATGGCCATCGGGCTCAACTACGCCGACCATATCGAGGAGAGCGGCCAGCCGAAGCCGGAGCACCAGATCTGGTTCGCCAAGATGTCGACGGCGGCCAGCGGCCCGTTCGATCCGATCCTGATCCCCAAGGCGCCGGCCTACGTCGACTACGAGGCGGAGATGGTGGCGGTGATCGGCGCCGGCGGACGCCACATTGCCAGGGCCGACGCGGCGCGGGCCGTGTTCGGCTATTGCGTCGGCGACGACGCCACCGAACGCGCCTGGCAGCTTCGCACGCCGCAATGGGTGCTGGGCAAATCCTTCGACAGCCACGCCCCGTTCGGTCCATGGATCACCACGGCGGACGAGGTCCCCGATCCGCACGGACTGGCGATCCGCGCGCTGGTCAACGGCGAACCGCGCCAGCAGTCCGATACGGGCAAGCTGGTTTTCGATGTCTGGGACCAGATCGAACACCTTTCGCGGGCCATGACCCTGGAGCCGGGCGACCTGATCTTTACGGGCACGCCCGGCGGGGTCGGCGCGGCGATGAAGCCGCCACAGTTCCTGAAGGCCGGTGATCGCGTGCGCATCGAGATCGACGGGCTGGGCGCCATCGAAAACCCCTGCGTGGACGAGGTCTGACGGTGGCGCGGCCGCGGCGAATTCTGTTGCCCTCCTCCGCCGCCGGGCGTAGAGATGGTCGTGCATTATGCACGGAGTTGATGAAATGAGCTTCTCCCGTCGAACGCTTGGCCTAGGCGCGGTCGCGGGAATGGCCGCTCTTGCGACAGCAGCCTGCGCCAAGGCCGCTCCGGACCGCCGCCTGCGGCTCGCGGACCAGCCGGAAGACTACAAGGCGCTGGGCATCGGCCAGCAGATCCAGGTCTCCGAAGATGGCCGGCGAACCGAGGCGCGGCCCGAGAATTTCGAGTGGTGGTACTTCGACGGCCTGCTGGACGACGGCAGCGTCGTGGTCATCTGGTTCGGCGACAACTGGTTCTACGGAACCCACAAGCGCGCCGTCAGCATCGAGGTGACGCCGCCCGGCGGGAAACCCCGGCGCGTTCTGAAACAGTTCGATGAACCCGGCGAATTCGCCCGCGACCACGCCGACGTCCGGATCGGCCCGCACCGGTTTGAGGGCAACCTGAAGACCTATACCATCCATGTGGACGCGGCCCAGACCGGGGGAATGGGCTGTGATCTGGTGCTGCACCAGCGCCTGGCCTCCTACCGGCCCGCCACCGGCCACATGCTGTCGGGCGAGCGCTACTTCGCCTGGCTGGTCGCCGTGCCCGAAGGGTCGGTGTCGGGCGAGCTGACCCTCGACGGTGTGACCCGCAGCGTCACCGGCAGCGGCTATCACGACCACAACTGGGGCAATGTCTCGCCGCGCGACCTGTTCGACGGCTGGTGGTGGGGCCGGGCCCAGGTCGGCGCGGATACCACCATCGCCTCGCAACTCTACGGCCGCGCCGACGTGGGCGGCGAGAAGATCACCCTGCTCTATGTGGGCGATCCCGCCTCGGTGAAGGTCAACGCCTTCGGGACCGCCGTCACCGCCGCCGAGGGCGCCCCGATCAAGCACCCCGACCCCGAGCATGTGCGCCCGATCGCCGGCTCGGTCACCTTCGCCACCCAGGCCGGGGACCGCGTACAGTTCAACGCCTCCAACCGTCTGCTGACCTCCGCCAATCTGTTGAACAATGCGCCGCCCGCCATGCGCGGCATGGCCCAGCTTGCCGGCATGAAGCCCTGGTACACCCGCTTCAAGAGCCCGGTCTCCCTCACCCTCGCCGGCCAACCCACCATGGAAGGCGAGGGCACCCTGGAACGCTTCGAATTCAAATAGGCCGCCCTGGCCTGGAGGAACCAATTCAACGACAGTGGGGGATGGACGACTGGTCAGACACATTCCACGCCGCCTTCCTGCGCCTCAACGGCTATCTGAACAGACCCGATCTCGACGCATCGTTCCTGGCGCGGGCCGGCGTCAAACTTGATCGAGCCCTGTTTCCCCTGCTGACGAGGATCGGCCTGTTCGGCCCGATCGGCGTCGTGGAGCTGGCCAACCTGATCGGGCGCAACCACTCCACGGTCAGCCGTCAGGCCACCAAGCTGGAGAGCCTGGGTCTGGTGGAACGCCATGTGGAGGATGACGATCAGCGCGTCCGCCGGCTGCGGCCCACCGAGGCCGGGCAGGTCATGCTCGACGAATTCCGCCAGGCGAGACGGCGCTTCATGGACCGGAATTTCACTGACTGGACCGAGGCTGACCGAGCGGCGCTCGCCGAACTCACCGCGAGGATGGCGACGAGGATGGGCGAGCTTCTGAAGTGAACTGAACCCGGGAGAAGCGGGCTCCCAGATGTGTTGCCCGACCCGTCCGGAGGTCAGGCTAGGTAACAATATTCGTGCATTATGCACCTATAAGGAGGTCCGCTGTGACACAGGTTTTGATTGCGGGGGCCGGCGCGACCGGCATGACGCTGGCGATTGAACTGTTGCGCCGCAACATCGCGGTCAGGCTGGTCGACTCGGCAAGCGGGCCGTTTCCGGGATCGCGGGGCAAGGGTGTCCAGCCCCGCTCGCTCGAGATTTTCGACCTGATCGGCATCGCGGACCAAATGGTCGCGGCCAGTTCGCTCTATCCCTTCATGAAGGTCCACTTCGGCCCCTTTGGTTTCAAGACAGGCTCGCTCGGAACCCATCACCCCTCCTCGGAGGCGCGCCCCTATCCGAACATGCTGATGATCCCCCAGTGGCGCACGGAGGAGATTCTGCGGGCGCACCTCATCAAGCTCGGCGGAAGGATCGAGTATGACGCGGGGCTTGCCGCCGTCGAACAGTCCGGCGAGGGCGTTACGGCGACCCTTACAAGTGGGGAAGGGATCAAGGCGGAATACCTGATCGGCTGCGACGGCGGCCGCAGCGCCACCCGTAAGGCGGTCGGTCTGGAACTGGGCGGCAGGACGCTCGACGGCAAGACCATGATAGTCGCCGACCTCGAGATCGAAAATCTGGATCGGACCTATTGGCATGTCTGGCCGCGCACCCGCGGCGGGCCGTCGTCGCTCTGTCCGTTGCCGAATACCGACCTGTTCCAGCTGCAATCGCCCGAGGCGATCGCCGAGAATGGCCTTGAGAAGGGCATATTGCGCGCCACCGGCAAGCGCGTCAGGCGCGTTGCCTGGCAATCACGGTTCCATCACCAGATCCGGATGGTTGATCGCTACAGGGTCGGCCGCGTCCTGCTCGCGGGCGACGCCGCCCATATCCATCCGCCATCGGGCGCCCAGGGACTCAACACCGGCATCCAGGACGCCTGGAACCTGGGCTGGAAGCTCGCCTGGGCGGTCCGGGCGGGAAACGGCGACGTCCTGGACAGCTATGAACAGGAGCGGCTGCCCGTGGCCGCCGCGATGCTTGACCTCACCAAGACGCTGCACGTCCAGGCGTCTCGCGAGCGGGGCGATCTGACCAACCAGCTCGCGCTCAACTATCGAGACAGCCCGTTGTCGAAGGGCGAGCCGTCCGGCGGTATTTTCCCCGGTGATCGCGTCGCGGACCGCCGGTTGGCCGATGGACGGCGCCTGTTCGACCTGCTTCGCCACACTGGAGCGACCCAATTGATGCGTCGCGACCGTAGACATGTCCTGGTTCGCCCGGACGGATACGTGGCTCAGATCACCGACACCAAGGTGATGGAGTATGCCGGCGAGGCCGTTCGCCATGTCGACGTGGATCATTGAACGACATCCCGGCCACCAGCTCGTGACGGTGGACCGAAAGGGGAAATCCGTATTCTTCAAGGAAAGGGAATGATGGGTGCAGTCGAATTCGGATCTACGACCCGCCAATTAAGAGTCATCGGGCGAACGGCCTCTGCGAGAGACGCCCCATCAGTCCGAAGCCTCTCGCGGCCAGACCCGTGGGAAGTTGGCTCCGCCCAGGCGCTCGCCGTCCGAGTAGGCGATCGGATCCGGGAGCAGGGCGCGGACGCGAGGATTGTCCAGGAAGGTTCCTGGCCTGGCGTCGAAGACGGCGTCATCGCCGACGTATCTCAGGGCCAGGGCGCGGCGGCGCGCATCAACGCTCAGGTTGCCCGGCGACCAATGGAAGGTCAGGGGATGGTGGACCACGACGTCCCCGGGCTCGACGGCGCAGACGATCAGGTCGGCCCCCGCGATCTCCTCGCTCATGGGCGGGAAGGGAGGCAGCGCGCCCTTGGCCAGGATGTCCGCAAACCCTGACCTGTTGCCGAAGGCCGTGGGCGCATAGAGCCGGCCCGGCAAATGACTGCCCCCCACATAGCGCATGGCGCCGGACTCTGCCGTCACCGGGTCGAAGGCCACCCACAGCGACAGGATGTCGGCGCCGCGCAGGGGCCAATAGGGCAGATCCTGATGCCAGGGGGTTTCCTCCCGCGTGCGGGGCTCCTTCACCAGCAGCTGGTCGTAGAAGAAGGTCACCTCCCGCGACTGCATCAATTGCTGGGCCAGGGCGGGCAGGGGCGAGGCCAGGGCGAAGGCCTTGAAGTCCGGGTCGCGCAACCAGGTGAAGAAGTCGCCGAGATAGCGGCCTGACGCGCCGGCCTCGGTATATTCCACGGCCGCCGGGCCCGGCGCCGCCAGCACGCGGTCGACGGCTTCGCGCATCCGCTCGATCCAGGCCGGCTGAATGACCCGCCGAAGGATCACCGCGCCGTCGCGGCGAAAGGCTTGCCGCTCGCCCTCCGTGACCCGGCGAACGGGTTCTTCAGGATATGTCATCGCCCATCTCCGAGACTGCGGCGCTTCCGGGGATCAGGCGGCCGGGCGACAAGGCCCGGGCATCGACGCCATTCGCGATGAGCGCCTCGGGCAACGGCTCCCCCCGGATCAGGGCCGCGGCCGCCAGGGACAGGGCAGGGGCGGTCTGGATGCCGAAGCCCCCCTGGCCGGCAAGCCAGAAGAAACCGGGCGTCGCCACATCGAACCCGACCACGGGATGCTCGTCGGGCGCGAAGGTGCGTAGGCCCGCCCAGCGACTACGGACGCGCCTGATGTCCAGGGTGGTGGCGGCCAGCACCCGATCGATGGCGACGGCCACGTCGAGCTCTTCGGGCGCCGCGTCACAGGGCGCCGTGGCGGTTGCGTCGCCGGGCGACAGCATGATGCGGCCGGCGTCCGGCTTGAAGTAGAACAGTTCATCCGCGTCCACGACCATCGGCCAGTCATCGATCACGGCGCCGGGCGGCGCGTCCACCATCACGCCCGTGCGGCGCCTGGGCGTCAGTCCCAAGGCCGCCGCCCCGGCCAGCTCGGCCACGCCGTCGGCCCAGGCCCCCGCGGCGTTGACGACGACCCGGGCCTGGACCTCGCCTCTGGCGGTCCGTGCGCGCCAGCCGCCGTCCTTCCGGGACAGTTCCAGAAGCGCGGCGCCGGTCATCAGCCTGCCGCCGCGCGCCTTGAAGAGGCGCAGCCAGCCGCTGAGAAGCTCGTGGACATCCAGATCGCCGGCGGCGGGGTCGAGCAGGCCGGCCGCCACGGAGTGTGGCCGAAGCATGGGCGCCAATGCCAGGACTTGCGATCGTGAGAGCGTCGTCAGAACGCCGGCCGCCGCAGCGGCGCTGGCCGCCAGGGCGCCGAGCTGATCCTCGCGGCCGATCTCGAGTATCTGGCGGGGCTTGAACAAGGGCGCCTGGGCGAATCCAGCGGGCGGCGTCTTGAAGAAGGTCTCGCTGGCCTGGGTCAGGGCGCGCACCGCGGCGACGCCATAGTTGCGGGCGAAGATCGCCGCCGACCGGCCGGTGGCGTGGTAGCCCGGCTGCTCTTCCTGTTCGATCAGGCAGACACGGGCGCGATCGGCCAGTTCGGCGGCCACCGAGGCCCCCGCCACGCCGGCGCCGACGACCAGATAGTCGACCGTCTCCATCATTCGCCCGGTGCGTTGGCGGCGGGGCGGCTGACCCGCAGCAAGGGGATGAGGCTCAGGATCGAAAACACGGCCGGAGCAAAGGCGATCAGCCAGCCCATGCCCCGCACCGCGCCCGGGCTTTGATGGGACGCCGCCGAGACGAAGCCGATCAGGGCCAGCCCAAGCCCCGCGACGCCTGGACCGAAGGCCAGGCCCAGCTTCTCGCACGCCGTCCAGATGCCGCTCATCAGGCCCTCCTGGCGCTCGCCGCTCCTGACCGCATAGGCGTGGATCAGATGGGCGGCCAGGGCGAAGGGCGCCACCTGCAGGCCTGAGAAGCCGACCCCGATGGCGGCGTAGGTGGCGAAAGCCGTCGCCGGCCCGGCCAGCAGCGGCCCCAGGGCGAGACTGGCGGTGGCCAGGGCGAAGAGGATGGCGGCGAAGACGGTGGCGCCCCGCCCGCCGAAGCGGCGGACGCCGAGCGCCCACAGGGGGGTGGCGGCCACCGTGGCGATCAGCATCGTTCCCAGCACCAGGCCGGCGTCGCCGGCGGGGCGTCCCAGGACAAACACCACCCAGTAGGGCGACAGGGCCGACAGCACGCCCACCCCGGTGAGCTGCAGGATGTAGGACAGCATCAGGTTGCGGAAGTCGTGATTGCCGCCCACTGCCGATCTCAGGTCGCGCCACGCGAAGGGGCGTTGGGGCGGGGTCTGCGCCGCGCGTGAGGGCATGGCCAGGAAGGCCGTTCCCATGCCCGCGCCGCAGATGGCGCCGACGATCAGGCTCATGGCGGCATAGCCTCGGTGGCCGCCTCCGAACCGGTCCACCAGCATCGGCGCCAGCGCCGCGCCGATCAATGAGCCCACCATGGCAAAGCCGATGCGCCAGGCGACGATGCGCTCGCGCTCCTTGGCTTCGGGGCTGGCCTCGGCCGGGAAGGCCACATAGGGCACGGCGAACAGGGAATAGGCGGTGGCCAGGGCGAAATAGAAGGCGCCCACCACCCAGACCGAACCTTCCGGCCCGCCATAGTTCCAGGAAAACAGCCCGACAAAGGCCAGCAGGATGCCGATGCCGCCCGCCAGCAGGAAGGGCCGCCGCCGGCCCCAGGGTGATCGGGTCTGGTCCGACCACACGCCTACCAGAGGGTCCCAGATGATCGCCCACGCCTTGGGCGCGAAGACCACCACCGCCGCATACTGGGCGGGAATGCTCAGGATCTGGGTGCAGAAATAGAGCAGCAGCACCGTCGGCACGGTTGAGAAGACGCCCGTGCCGAAGGAACCCAGCGCATAGCCGAACACCCGGGAGGAAGACATCGCTGCAAACGGAGGAAGGCGTTCTGTCGTCACTTGGCAGGTTTCCAAGGCGCCTGGGGAAGCCGCAGGCCCGAGCCGTCGGGACCCCGCACGATGCTGAGCGTCGCGGGGCCGGCGTCGGGATAGCGCGCGAAGGTTCCCTCGTCGGCGCCGGCGATCGCGACGCGCAGCCGCCACCCCTTGGGGATCACGGCCGAGACCGTGGCCAGCGATAGATGCAGGACGAAGATCTCACCCGGCGCCGGCGGCGTGAAGTCGGCGCGCGCGAAGCGATCGGCCTGGCGGAATCCGATGCGTCGATCGCCCTCGGTGAGGTAGATGACCCGCCCATCCGGGGCGACGGCTTCCAGATAGACGAACACCGCTCCGTCCGGCCGGCTGGACGCCAGCCGCAGGTCGGCTGTCGGCGATCCGGTGATCTCCAGGTCCGCCGCGAGAGGCTCGCCGGTGTAGACCAGCAGCTTGCGATCCTCCTCCGCCCTGTCGGGATAGGCCACCGCGCCGCCGCCCAACTGGGTGCGCCAGCGGTTTGCGGCCCCCGTGGTGGCGGAGAAGTCGACATCGTACCGATCCGTCCCGGCCGCCGCCTCGCCGCCCGTCAGCTCCCCGCCGGCGCCGAAGGACAGCCGCGTTTCGCTCAGGCCGGCGGGGGGCCATTGGGCCGTCTCGCGCCAGATGGCCGGGCCCATGGTGTAGTAGCGGATGCGCCGGCGTGGCGCCGGCTTGTCGGACACGGCGTCCTGGGCGAAGGCCAGGATCTCGCTGCCGACGTTCGGGTCGCCCGTGGCTTCGCCCGTGCGCAGGGGATCGAGGTTGGGGCCCCCGCCGTGGGCCCAAGGCCCTATCACCACGTCGAGAGCCGCCCGTGGCGCGGCCCTGTACAGCGCCAGGGCGCTGTCGGCGGTGCGGGCGTCCCGCCAGCTTCCCCAGACCAGTTCCGGCGTGCGCGAGCGCGTCCAGGCCGACGGGAAGGCCGACAGGTAGCCCGACGCGAGCGGCCGTCCGTCGGGGCCGACGTCATCCTGAAAGGCGTAGCCCTGGGTGTCTCGGTAGGGATGGAAATTGCGCTGGTGGTTGAGGAGGGCCGCGCGCAGGCGCCCCAGGTCGCGGTCGCCGTCCGCGGGCGCCAGGTTGGAGAACCGGGCGCATTGGGCCGCGTCCGCCAGGCACGCCTCCGATGTGTCGAGCTGGTGGGTAAGCTCGCCCCAGCCCTTCAGCAGCATCTCGTTGCGCGCCCCGCCCGGCACGGCCAGATCGCGGTAGGTGTCGAAGTCGATGAACCGCGGCACGGCCCCGACCACCGCGGGGTGGCCGGACGCCACCGCCAGTTCGGCGAGATTGCCGTCGTGCGACGCGCCGGTGACCACCACCTTGCCGTTGGACCAAGGCTGGGCCGCCAGCCAGTCGAGGACCTTGACGATGTCGGCCCGTTCATCCGCCGAGAAGATCGAGTCCACATGGCCAAAGGACGCCCCGGCGCCACGCATATCGACCAGCACGACGGCGAAGCCGTGGGTGAGCAGGGCGCTCGCCGCACCTTCGCTGAGGCGGTCGCGACGGCCATAGCGGGTCATGACCAGCATGGCGGGAACCCGGGTCCCGGGCGAGACGGCCGGCAGGCGCACATCGACGGCGAGCTCGACCCCGCCGGCCGCCTTTACATAGACGGCCTGACGAACTGGGAGGTCCGACGCGTGGGCAGGGCCGGCGGCGGCCAGCGACAGGGTCGCCAGCGCGACGCCGGAAAGACGTGTGAGGCCTGCAACCGGATCCATCAACTCACCTGAAAGGGTTCAACAGGCCCCAGACCCCGGCGAGAGCGACCAGGGACCAGCACAAGGCCGCGATCAGCAGAAGATGGATCGCGACGGCGACGCCCTTCACCGTAAGGCTAGGCGGTGAGCGACGCCAGTTCGCCGCCATCCAGACCGGCCAAAGGGCGAGGCCGCCGACCACCAGCGTGAAGATCAGCCTCCAGAGCAGGATCACCGGGGTCCATCCGGCGACGAAGAGACCGGTGGCGTACTGCGCCTCCAGAACCCAGCCGGCCAGATAGGCGATCCCAAGCCCCGTGGCGGCCAGGCCCAGCCGCCGGCGGGCGCTGCTGCGCTTGAGGTAGGCCAGGCCGCTCAGCAGCAGGATCGGGAACAGCACCAGCGGCGCGATGAGGAAGAGGGGCGACTTCCAGGCCGGCCGCAGATGCTGGCGCCAGAGCCAGCTCTCGCCCAGGAAGGTTTCGCCCTTGTCGTGGACGAAGGCCAGGCGGGCGCCGGTCTTGTCGTTGCTGAAGAGGCCCGCGGCCACCTGGGTATAGGGCTCGCCGCCGATCTTCAGCCTTCCGTCGGGGCCCAGCATCACCGGACGGCCCTCGATCAGCCCCACCTGCAGCTTGCCGATGAAGCTGGCGTAATCCGAACTCGTGCCGACGTAGGTCCCCTGCAGCGCGCGGAGTTGATCGCCCGTCCAGAGAGGACCGGACTGCGCCGGAGGGACGGGCGCCGGCGCGGGGATGTAGCGGGCCGCGAAGGCTTCGTGGAACTTCAGGAACTTGAGGAAATCCTCGAGGGACACCGCGCTCTTGCCGCCCCCCAGGAACATCCGCACGCCCTTGACCAGGCCCGACAGCGTCTCGCCGTCGAAGGGGTTTTCCGGCCGGGCGTTGATGGCGAAGAAGACCCCCACCTGGGCGTCCGGATAAAGCTCCATGGACGCCGCCGAACCGGACATGCCGCCATCGTGGCGGATGGCGAAGCGGCCCGCTGGCCGGTCTTCATAGAGCGCGCGGCCGTAGCCGGGCAGGGCGGGGTGCAGGCGATGGGCGTCGAAATCGGTGACGGCGGCATAGACCGACGGACTGATCACCGTCTTGCCGTCCAGCTGGCCCTTCTGGAGCATCGCGATCATGAAGCGGGCCATGTCCGAGCCGGTGGAGGAGATGTCGCCGGCGCTCTGTTCGATGGGCTTGAGCAGGGACCAGTCGATCTCATCCACGGTCCCGTCGGGGCGCACATGGTGGTCATGGGCGGCGTCGGAACGACGGTCGTCGGGAACGCCCACCACGGAATGGGTCATCCCCAGGGGGGCGAACCAGCGCCGGGCGGTCAGGTCGCGGTAGCTCTGGCCGCTGGCGTCGGCCAGCGTCAGGCCCAGCACGCCCCAGCCATTGTTGTCGTAGGCCGGATAGAGGCCGGGCGGCCGCACGCGCGGAACCAGCAGGCGCTGCATCTCCTTCGGCGAGACCTGCGCCTTGGCGTCGGTGGCGGCGTCGACGCCCCTCAGATCCGCGCCGAAACCGCCTTCGTGCAGCAGCAGTTGGCCCACGGTGACCGGCTGGCCGAACGCGGAGGGCACCTGGATGCGTTTGAGGTAGCGGTTGACGTCCGCACGGGGATCGATCGCGCCTTCGTCGATCATCTGCGAGGCGGAGAGGGCGGCGAACACCTTGCTGATGGAGCCGATCCTGAACAGCGTCGTGTCGACGTTCACCGGCTTGCCGTCATGCGCGGCGGTGACGCCATAGCCTTTGGCGAACACGACCTTGCCGTGATCGACGATGATCACCACCGCTCCCGGCACGCGGGTCTTGCGCAGGGCCTCGGCGAAATAGGCGTCGGTCCATTGCGCCATGTCCGCGGGTAGCGCCGCGGGCGGCGTGGCCTTCGGAGCCGGGGGCGAGGCCTGGGTGATACCCAGGCAGAGGGCGGCCGTGGCCAGCAGGGCCGCGCCCCAGCGCAGGTGTCTTCGGCTCATGGCCTCGCTCCCGATCAACCGTCGTCCCGTCATTACCACCGCGTCCTGAGCGTCAGGCCCGTGGTGCGCGGCTCGATGAGCAGCGATTCGCCAGGTGCGGTTGCGGCCAGTTCACCGCGCACATTGCCGAGGTTGACCACGAAGGCGGTCAATTCCCACCGATCGCCCATCAGGCTCGCCCGCAGATCCACCTTGGTGTAGTCGTCATTGACCCCGGCGGCGGCGTTGTCGATGGCCGAATAGGTCTTGGCGGTGTGGGATACGTCCGCGCGCACCCGTCCCGTGAGGCTACCCGTGACAGGGAAGCTGTACTGGACGCCGCCATGCACCTTGTAGGCCGGCACGAAGGGCAGCTTCGCGCCCGGGCTGGCGGCTGGCGGCGTGGCGCCGATGGGGCTGACCGAATCGATCTCCGCGTCGGTGTAGTTGCCGGCGAAGTTCAGTTCCAGACCGCGCACCGGCGTGGCCACCACCTCCAGTTCGACGCCGCGGCTGTGCGCCGCGCCGGCGTTGACGGAGTAGCTGAACAGCGGATCGCCGCTGTTGGCATTGACGATCACGTCGTCCCACTGGATGTCGTAGAGCGCCACATTGATCACCAGGCGGTTGTCATGCCAGCTGGTCTTGGCGCCCAGTTCGTAGTTCCAGAGCGTCTCGGGTCCGAAGCTGGTCGGCGCGCCGGCGAACAGGAAGGCGTTGGGATTGATCCCCCCCGCCCTGAAGCCGCTGGAGGCCGTGCCGTAGAAGAGGATCCGGTCGTTGGCCTGGTAGTAGATCGACAGCTTGGCCGTGGTCTTGTTCACCGAGGAGCTGACCGGCAGGTTGTTGGCCGAGGCGCCCGACAGGACCAGGGGCAGCAGGCCGCCGATCGTGGACTTGATGTCGCGATCCTCGCTGAAATAACGCAGGCCCAACACCCCGTGCAGCTTGGGCGTGAAGCGATAGTCCAGCTCTCCGAACACCGCCCCTTGCTTGGCCGTCTCGTCGACGTTGAGTTCGTAGACCGACACGGGCAGGACCGGATTGGTTATCGCCGAGTTGGCGATCACAAGATGGTCGCGCTTGTAGAAGGCGCCCACGGTCCAGGCGAGCGGTCCGTCCCCATTGGAGACCAGCCGCACCTCCTGGGTGAAGACCTCCTGGTCATTGGGGCGGGTGATCCTGGCGGCGCTGATCGGCGTGGCGAACAGGAAGGACAGCAGCGGCGCGATCGAGGTGAAATCGTTGCTGCTGAAGGAGTCGCGCTTGAAGTAGCCGGTGGCCGAGGTCAGCGTTGCGAAATCGAAACGATAGGTTCCGGTCAGGTTCCACAGGTCGAAGTTGTCGTCGCGCGATTCCACCGTGCCGGCCGCGTGCCGGTATTGGCTGTCGCCGCTGCTGGGGCCGCCGGACTTGACCTCCTGACGGATGTAGACGCCATCGACGGTAAAGCGGTCCGTGGGCGTGATGCGGGCCGCCAGTCGCCCGGTGAAGCTCTTCTCGTCGTTGATGCCGTGCAGGCCCAGGGTCGGGTTGTCGATCCACCCGGGCGTGTCGCGCCACATGATGGTGGCGCGCACCGCCGCCTTGCCGTCGACCAGCGGCGCATTGACCATCAGGTTGGCTTCCGAATTGAAGCCGCCGCCCTCGGTCTGCGACCCGGTGAGGTCCGCCCGGGCGGAGAAGTCATGGGAATTGGGCTTGTTGGTGATGATGCGGATCGTGCCGCCCAGTGAGCCTTCGCCGTAGAGCGTGCCCTGAGGCCCGCGCAGGATTTCCAGCCGCTCCACGTCGAAGGTCTTCAAGTTCACCCCCTCGGCCGTGAAGGTGGAGAGGGGGATTTCGTCCACATAGACGCCGACGGACGGGGCGCCGCCGCCGATCTCGGAGATGCCGCGGATGGAGGTGCGGGTCTCGCCGGCCCGGTTGCTCTGGAGTTCAAGTCCGGGCACGGCCGCGGCGAAATCCTTCAACTCCGAGCCGCCCATCTGATCAAGGGTGCGCTCGGTCAGGGCCGTGACCGCGAGCGGTGCGTCCTGCAAGGGCTGGGCGCGCTTCTGAGCGGTAATGGTCACCACTTCGACCGTCGTTTGGTCCTGAGCCTCTTGGGCGTGGGCCACGCCGGCGAGCGGGAGCGCCGACGCGGCGGCCAGCAGGCCGAGGAGGCGACGTTTTGGATGCGACATCAACGCCATGATTTTCTTTCCCCTGCGGTCCCGGTGTGACCCCCGACCGGGTCAAATTCTAAGCCGAACTCGTGTTCGGTTTTAGGACAGTGGCGCAATGGCCGTCTGAAAGCAAGAGAGGGCGGGGGAGACTCATCCGCCGCGCGAATCATGCCTATCCGGGCGGCGCCCCGACGATGGCGCGGAACCAGATCTGGGCCAGGGGAGGGGCGGCGGCGGCCGGATCGCCGGCGCTCGCGGCCAGGCCTGGATCCTTCTCGACGAACATCTTGAACAGCAGGTTATCGATGAAGTTGAGCACATTGTACGAGCGGTCCGCGCCGGCCGCGGAGGGCTGTGGCTCGGCCACCCGGTCGTGAAAGCGGGCGCTCCACTGAGCGGCGTGGCGTGACCAGAGCGCCGCATAGGAGCGGTCGCTTAGCGCCAGTTCATTGATGCAGCGCACGAGGCCAGGCGATCCGGAATAGCTGTCCACGCTGACGCCGGTGGCGGCGACGACGACCGCGAAGGGATCTGGCGCGTCGAGGGCGGCGTGCATGGCGGCCCAATATATCTCGTTGTATTCATTTATCGTTTCAGCGATCAGCGCCTCCTTCTTCTTGAAATGAAAATAGAAGCCGCCGACCGTGACGCCGGCCCGGGCGCAGATGTCCACGATGCCGATGGCGTCGTGACTGCGCTCATCCAGGAGTTGGACGAAGGCGGCCTTGATCCGCGTGCGGGTCCTGGCCCCGCGTCCCGTGGCGTCCGCCTCGGCGGCTCGCATCATCAGGGCCTTGGCCGGTGGGCCGCCCGCGACGGACGGGGTCAAGGGCGCGCCGCCCGCGAGGATCCGCGCGCATAGCGCCTCCACACCCCGGGCCACCTGCTCGGGAACGGCGGGTCCCTCGGCGCGATCTCGATAGACATAGACCCGGGTCAGTTCGCTGACGATCGCCACGATCAGGGCGTGGGCCATCAGGGCCCAACCCTTCGCCTCGCCACCGCCCGCATCGGTGGCCAGCATATCGCCCAGGTGGGCGCACAGGTCGTCGTGCGAGGCCATCCACCGCCCGGCGTGAGCGGTGTTGGAACGGATCATCTGCTGGAAGGCCCGGGCCACGCCCGGCTGTTCAGCGTAGAGGGAGGTGGCGGCCAGGCAGGCGTTTTGCAGCGCGCCTTCCACAGGGGCGGTCATCGCGGCGCGCAGCCGCGCCGTCAGTTCGGTGATGAACTCTTCGACCAGTTCGTCGACCAGTTCCTCGTGGCTGCGGAAATGGAAATAGAAGCCCCCCACGGTGATGCCCGCCGCCTCGCAAACCTCCGCGACGGTCAGCCGCGCATAACTCTTGCGCTCGAGCAGCTTCAGGACGCTGGTCTTGATCCGCGAGCGGGTCCTCGCGCCCTTGGTGACGGGCTCCGCCGCCGCGTCCCCCGCAACGGGGAAGGGGTTCAGCGGGGCGCGGGATTCTGGCTTCATCGACAGTCCTCTCCCACTCAGCCTAGCAGACCTGCCGATAGCGCGCCGAGCGCTCATAAGCGAACCAAAATTCTTTTTCTGTTTTTGGCATAATCCGCATGTTAGCGTGAAGGCGAGAGTGAGGCGGCGGCCCTTAAGATCGCCGGTGGTGAGAGGCGGTCCATGTCTGAAGTGTGTGAGGCGCTTGCCTACGGGAATCTCGAGGCGTTCGTGGGCAGGCAGGTCGCCCTCAGTGCGTGGGGCCAGATCAGCCAGGAGGACGCTGTTGCGTTCGGCGGCCTGACCCGCGATCCCGATCCCATGCATGTTGACCCGCAGTGGGCAGGGGCTCACAGCCCCTATGGCCGTACGGTGGCCGCCGGTCTGCATATGATGGCGCTGTTGCCGTCACTCACCCGCGGCGCCGACCTGAATATCGAAGGAGTGGGCCTGGCCATGAACTATGGCTTCAACCGTGTCCGGTTCATCTCGCCGCTGCCCCTCGATACGCCGTTCCGCAACCGCGTGACCCTGATCGATGTCGAGCGCCGATCGGACGGCAATACCGCCATCGTGACACGAAACCAGTTCGAACTGGCGGAGGAATCCCGGCCCGTCCTGATCGCCGAATGGGTCAACCTGCTGTGGCCGGCCAAGTCGTGAGCGACGGTTTGCCGGGCGGCCCGCCGCGTCTGGTGCGGCTGAGCGACTATGTCGGTCACTATGCCTCGACCCGCCCGGAGTCGGAGGCGGTCGTGTTCGGCGCGCAGCGCCTGACCTATGCCCAGCTGGACTTGGAAGTGGATCGCTGCGCGCGGGCGCTGGCGAGGGCCGGCGTGGGGCTGGGCGACCGGGTGGCGATGCTGACCACCCCGCGTACCGAGTTCATCGTGACGCTGATGGCCACCCTTAGGCTGGGGGCGGTCTGGATCGGGATCAATCCTCGCTACCGCCTCGAGGAGATGGCCCACATTCTGGACGACAGCCGGCCGCGCGTCTTCCTGAGTCTGCTGCGCGACCCCGACGGGCGCGACTACCGGCCCGATCTCGTAGCCCTCAAGGCGCGGCCCTGGGTCTCCCCATTCGAGATCATTACCTTCCCCGACCGTGATGATGCCATCGGCCCCTCCCTGGCCGACCTGATCCAGGAAGCGCAAGGCGATTGCCGGCCTGCGCCCCACACGGCCTCGCCCACGGACGCCGCCGTCATCGTCTACACCTCCGGCACCACCGGGCGCCCCAAGGGCGCCGTGCTCGGCCACGGCGCCCTGGTCTACGCCTACGAGGCGGTCAGCCGCTCCTTCGTGGGCAAGGAGTATGTGCGCGAGGGCATGCGCATCCTGTGCAACCTGCCGCCCAACCATATCGGCTGCCTGTCGGAGATGGTCGGCAACACCATCATTCGCGGCGGCGCCCTCATCCTCGCCGATCGGTTCAACCCGGCCGAGGCGATCGCCGCCATCGCCCGTGAGCGGGTCACCGTCTTCGGAGGCGTGCCGGCCATGCTGCAGATGGTGGTCCAGGATCCGGCCTTCGCCACGGCGGACCTGTCCAGCCTGAAGATGATCGGCTGGGGCGGCGCGCCGGCCCCCGCCGGACTGGTGAGCATCTTGGCGGGCACGGGCGCCCACCTCTTCACCAACTACGGTCTCACGGAAGGCGGAGCCATCGTCAGCGCCACGCCGCCCGACAGCGATCTGGAGACCCTGGCCACGACCGTCGGCGCGCCGGTGGATCTGATGGAGCATCGCCTGGCCTTGGAGGAGGGCGGCCTGGCCCCGCCCGGAGAGATCGGCGAGATTCAGCTTCGCGGTCCGGGTCTCTTCCTGGGCTATTGGAACGACCCCGCGGCCACCGCCGCGGCCCTCACGCGGGACGGGTGGCTGAAGACCGGCGACCTGGCCTATGCGACGCCCGAGGGCCTGTGGACGCTGAAGGGGCGGCGCGGCGAGATGTTCAAGTCGGGCGGCTACAATATCTATCCCCGCGAGATCGAGCAGGCCCTGGAAGAACATCCGGATGTGGCCCTGGCGACGGTAGTGGAGATCCCCGACCCGCTCTACTTCGAAGTGGGCCACGCCTTCGTCTGCGCCCATCCCGGCGCCCGGCCTTCCGAGCGCGCGCTGATCGCTCACCTCAAGGAGCGGCTGGCCAACTACAAGGCGCCCAAGCGGATCCATGTGCTGGCGGCGATGCCGATGCTGCCGATCGGCAAGGTCGACAAGCACCGCCTGCGGGAGATCGCTCGGGGAGGAGCGGCCTAGGCGTTGGGGGATGGCCGCGCGAGCGTGCGCTTCAGCACCTGGCCGGCGGCGATGCCGGTCACTCGTCCGTCTTCCACCGCCACCTTGCCGTTGACGATCACGTAGCGCATGCCGACGGCATAGGCGCCGGGGTCGGTCCAGGTGCTCCTGGCCTCCACGGCGGCGGGATCAAAGACATCGATGTCGGCGGCGTATCCCGGGGCCAGCCGCCCGCGATCGCGAAGGCGCAGGAACTCGGCCGGCAATCCCGTCATCCGGCGCACCCCCTCGGCCAGGTCCATCAGCGCCAGGTCGCGCACATAGCGGCTCAGGATCCGGGCGAAGGTTCCCGTGGCGCGAGGGTGGCCGCCCGGGAAGGGACCGGCCGGCGGCGCATAGCCGCCGTCGCTGCAGATCATCACCCAAGGCTGGCGCAACAATTCCTGTACGTCCGCCTCGTCCACCGCCCCCAGGGTGATCAGGATGGGTCGCTCGCTGCCCAGGACCATGGCGGCGATCTCATCGAAGGGGTCCAGGGTGTCGGCCTGGGCGCGGAGCTGGATGAACTGTCCCTCCAGGGTCCGGTCGCTGGAACTGTCGACGACGCGGAAGCCGTCGTAGCCGACCGCCTTGATCCAGCTGAATCCGCCCCCGACGCCCTGCTCGCTGGCCGCCTTGACCAGCCGGCGTCGCGCCGGATCTCGCAGGGCGGCCTTGACCGCCTCCAGGGGAACCTGGCCGTCCTTCCACCGCGGATCGTCCGGCACGATCAGCACGTCGTTGAGGAAGCCGGTCTGAGCGCCGTCATAGGGATATTGGTCGGCCACCACCTCGCGTCCGGCGGAGCGGGCGGCGTTGACCATGCGGATGACGTCGCCGATGTGGCCGCGATTGCGCAGCCCGACGGCCTTCAGATGCCCCAGCTTGACGCGCACGCCGGCGCGGCGGCCGATCTCGATGGCCTCTCCCTCCGAGGCGACCATGTTCTTGCCGGGGTCGCGGGTGTGGGTGTCGTAGAGGCCGTCGTAGGGCGCCACCTGGCGGGTCAGGGCGACCACCTCGTCGGTCGTGCTGAACAGGCCCGGCTCGTACATCAGGCCCGTGGAAAGCCCCAACGCTCCCATGTCCATGCCGTCGCGGACCAGGCGCTCCATCCGGGCCAGCTCCGGCGGCGTCGGCGCCCGCTGCTGCGAGGCGCCCATCACCTCGCTGCGGATGCCGTTGTGACCCACGTAGAAGGCGTAGTTGGTCCCGATTCCGTTGTGCCGGAAGGTGGTGATCAGGGTCCTGAGCTGGGCGGGCGCATATTCTCCATCGGGTCCGCCGACCACGGTGGTTACGCCCTGCACGAGGGCGTTCTCGTTCAGCCGGTTGGCGGGCTTGTCGATGGCTTCGTCCGCATGGTTGTGGGAATCGATGAAGCCGGGCGTCACCACGAGGCCGTGAGCCTCCACAACCCGGCGCGCCGAGCGGCGTCCCGCGTTGCCGATGAAGACCACCTTGCCGTCCCGCACACCCAGGTCCGCCACGAAGGGCAGGCGTCCGGTCCCATCAACGATGCTTCCGCCCCGGATCAGCAGGTCGAAATCCGGGCGGGGGTCAGAAGCCGGCTTCGCGCCGGCCGCCGCCAACACCGCCATGGCCGCCACGGCCAGGGCGGCGGCCCCGGTCGACAATGCCCGCCAGCGTCCCATGATCCGCCTCCCAATAAATATAAAACGAATTCGTATTCTGTTTTATGACGGCGCGCTACAGGCATGAGCAGGCCCGCGCTTCGGCGCTCTCGCCCAGCGGCGGCGGTCGGGCCACCTAATCCCAATGATTGGAAATTGGTGGGTGCAGTAGGATTCGAACCTACGACCCGCTGATTAAGAGTCAGCTGCTCTACCAACTGAGCTATGCACCCGTACCGACGTCCGGACCCTTGGTGGGGCCCTCGGCAAGGGCGCGGAACATACTTGAATTCGATCCGAGCGCAAGGCGGGAAAACGTGGCCAGACGAGACATCACCGGGGCGGTCGATTTCCCCTATCTGGAAGCCTTCGCGGGAAGCGACGAAACCCTCATCGATGAGGTGCTGGCCATCTTCCGCGAGCAGGCCGCCATGTGGTCTCCGATGCTCGAACCGGGCGTCGATGGATGGCGTGACGCGGTCCATACCGTGAAGGGCGCGGCGAGGGGCGTGGGGGCGTTTGCGCTGGGCGACGCGTGCGAGCGTTGCGAGCGCGACGGGGCGTCCGGCCTGGGCGTGGTTCATGCCGCGCTCGACGCCGCGCTCATGGACATCGCCGCCTATGCCCATGAGCGCGCGCTGAAGTCGCTGAAGGGCTAGTTCACCGGGCCTTCCCAATCGTCGTCATCACCGGGCTCGTCCCGGTGATCCAAGAATACGGGCGGCGAGGATGGGCCACTGAACGTCGGCGCGTTGTTCCCTGCGCGCCGTGTTCATGGGTGGCCGGAGCAAGAGAGGGGTTTGCCTCGCCTAGAGGCCCAACTGAGAGATCAACGCAAACGCCGCAATTGCCCCGAAGGCCGTCATCACGCCTATCACCGCCCAATAGCCGCCAGGATTCTTCGACCGCTCCATATCCGGCATCCCCCGCGGGCCCATGACCTTCCCCTGTATCAGGCCAGCTCCTACCCATAGCAGGCAGCCCAAGACGACGAAGGCCTCAACCCACCTGCGATCAAGCGGATAGCCAAAGACGGTCATCGACGATCGCGCCGCTAACTCACCGGCCCTTCCGGCGCCTCCGGTTCGTCCTTCAGATAGTGGCCCAGCCAGCTGTGGACCTCCTTGTAGAACTGGCGGCTGTCTTCCGGCTTGGTGATCCAGTGCCAGGCGTCGGGCCACACCAGCAGGCGGCTGGGCACCTGCATGCGTTGTAGGGTCGACCAGTTCTCCAGGGTGTTGCCGAGCGGCACGCGGTAGTCGCGCTCGCCGATGGACAGCAGCATGGGCGTCTTCCACTGGGCGCCGTAGGTGATCGGGCTCTGGTCCTTCCACACCGGGTTACCGGCCCAGGGCGGGCCGCCGTTGACCATTTCGCGGCCATAGTTGAAGTCGCTCTCGCCCCACTGGGTGGTCAGGTCGACCTCGCCGGCGTGGCTGACCAGGCATTTGAAGCGCGTGGTGGTGGCCTCCAGCCAGTTGCTCAGGTGGCCGCCATAGCTGGCGCCGCCCGCGCACATGCGGGTCGCGTCGATATAGGGATAGCGCTTCAGCGCCTCGTCCACCGCCTGGTTGATCTCATCGCCCGGCGTCTTCAGTGGGTCGCCCTTGATGGCCTGGGCGAAGGCTTCGCCATAGCCCGTGGAGCCCGTGTAGTCGGTCATCAGCACCACATAGCCGGGGGCGGCCAGCAGGTGGTAGTTCCAGCGCAGGCCGATCTGGTCGGGGTTGCTGCTGGCCGGGCCGCCGTGGATCAGCACCAGCATCGGATACTTCTTCGACGGATCGAAGTTGGGCGGCAGCACCACCATGTTGTGGATCTTGCGGCCCTTGGCGCTGGTGAACCAGAAGTGCTCCGGCGGCTTCCAGTCGATGGCCGCGGCCGCGGCGGTGTCCACATTGGTCAGGTTGACGTGGGTTTTCTTCGCCGGGTCGATACGCACGATCTCGGCCGGATTGACCGAGCTGCCATACATGCCGATCAGTTCCAGCTTGCCGGCCTTCTCCGGGATGTCGAGGCCGGTATAGCCGCCGACCGCCGGGGCCATGACCAGCTCGGGCACGCCACCCTTCACGGGCACGCGATAGAGGTTCTCCTGCGCCGCGTCGGGGACCAGCATGTAGAGGGTCTTGCTGTCCGGCGTGGCCACGAAGCGCGCCGTCTGGCGGTCGAAGCCGGGGGTGACCTCGGTGGCCGCGCCGCCCTGCGGCCAGCTGACCCGCTGGATGCGCGACAGGTTGTAGACCTGGTCGTCCTGGACCGAGTAGGTGAACAGGAGGGTATGGCCGTCCGGCGTGAAGGCCGCGTCGCCATAGTCGCCATTGGCCGGAGTCACCGGCGTCGGTTCGCCGCCGTCGGCGGGCATGCGGTAGAGGTGGTAGCTGACATTGGCATAGGCCGCGCGCCACCGCTCGGTGGTGGCGACGAACAGGATCTCCTTGCCGTCCGGGCTCCAGATCGCCCCCATCGACACGCCGCCGTCGCCGTTGGCCGACCCGTAGAAGCCCGGCGTCTGGGCCAGCTTGGTGGGGCTTAGGATGTCCCTGGCCTTGCCGTCGGCCAGGGTCTGCACCCAGATGGTCGGGCGCATGTCGTCCAGCCACTGGTTCCAGTAGCGGATGGGGAAGTGCTCATAGACCCGCACGTTGAACTTGCGGGCCTTACGGTCTGCAGCAGCCTTGCGGTTGGCCTCGTCGTCCATGGCGCCGGGATAGGCGCTGGCCTCGAACAGGATGGCCTGGCCGTCGGGCCGCCATTGCGGATTGCTGGCGCCGGTGGCGCTTGCCGTCACGCGCCGGGCTTCGCCGCCGGCCAGGTCGAGCACGTAGATCTGGGCCTGATCGTCGCCCTCGCGCTTGGTGGAAAAGGCGATGCGCTGGCTGTCCGGCGACCAGGTTGGATCGCTTTCCGCCGCCTTGCTGCTGGTGATCCGGCGCGGCGGCGCGGAGCCGTCGGCGCGCACCAGCCACAGGTCCTGCACCGCCTTGTCGCCCTCATAGGCGGGTTCGTTGAGGTTATAGAGCACCCACACCCCGTCGGGACTGACGACGGGGGCGCCGACCCGCTTCATCATCCATAGGGACTCGTGCGTGATCGGCTTCTTCGCCGGGGCCGTGGATTGGGCGAAGGCGGCGGTGCCGGCTCCGGCCCCCAAGCCTGCCAGAGTCAAAGTGATCGCCAGTGCGACGAGTTTGCGCATGCCTGCCCCCAACCAAATTCAACGAGTCCAAGGCGGGAAGGCTAGCGTCTGGTCCGGTGGCTGTCGCGCGGAGTTATGTTTCAGCCCTGTAGCCGACGACCAGAGACAGCGACCCGCAGAAGGTCGGTGCGTGGCGGTATTCCCCATGGCGTTCGTCCCACCGCCCCGAGGCCAAGTCGGCCGATAAGGCCGCCACGAAACGCGGCTCGACATCGGGATCGAGGAAGCTCCAGGACGACTGCGCCGCCCTGACCGCCGGATCGAGCAGCCGCTCCGGTCGGCCATAGAAGGCCTCGCAAAGCCCGTCCGTGCAGTCGATCGGAATGGGAATGGGCGCGATGCTCGCCCTGGCCCCGATCCGCGCCGCGATCCGCTCCAATGAAGGGTAGCGCCGCTTCTCCGCCGCGATCAGTTCCGGCGCATAGTCGTTGAGCCAGAAGCGTTCCAACCGCTCACCATTGCCGGCCACCACCACGACCGGGCCGCGCGACGCCCGCCGCAGTTCGGCCAGCCCGGCCTCCAGGTCCGGCCACTGATGCACAGTCATCACCGCCATCACCGCGTCGAACGATCCGTCGTCGAAGGGCAGGGCGCCCGCCACCCCGCGCACCGCCGGCGCGGCCGTCCTCGGCCGCTGCGCCCGCATCACATCCGATGGCTCCAGCGCCAACACATAGCGGTCTTGGGGCTCATACGACCCCGCGCCCGCACCCACGTTCAACACGGTGCGCGCATCGCCCAGAGCCGCGTGGATGTGCGTCGCGATCCTCCGATCCGCCCGCCTGTGACGGGCATACCCCGCGCCACGGCTGTCGTAGTCCACGTCTCCGCCGATCGCCATTCTGGGCGTTCCCTTCACGGTTGTTTTCGAGATCGGCAGCATGGCCCGTGAGGCGAGGGGGTGAAAATCGAGAAGCGGTCGTGCTACCTGTGAGGAAACTTCACCATAGTAACCATGATCAACCGCCTCCCACCGCTTTCATCCCTGCGCGCCTTCGAGGCGGTGGCACGCCTCGGCTCCGTCAGCCGGGCGGCAGACGAGCTCGGCCGCACCCACGGCGCGGTCAGCAAGCAGCTGCGCACGCTGCACGATCACGCCGGCCTGCCATTGTTCGACAAGGTGGGCACGGGCCTGCGTCCCAACGCGGCGGGCCGGCGGTTGTCCGCGGCGGTGGGCGAGGCGCTGGCGGCCTTGTCGCAGAGCTATGGCGAAGTGGTGCGCGACGCCCGCTCGCCGGCCGTGCATGTGGCCTGCAGCGCCAGCTTCGCCATGGGCTGGCTGGTCCCGCACCTGCCCGACTTCTCGCGCCGACACCCTGAAACCCGTATCCGCCTGACCATGACCTCGGCGCGGGAGATGCGCGACGAGCGCGAGGCCGATCTCGTCATCCTGTGGGACCGCGCCGCCTATCCGCCCGAGGACCAGGCCCGCGCCATACGGCTGGCGGATACGGAGTTCGGGGTGGTGGCCGCGCCGGGCTATGCGGCCGAGCTGACGGCCGAGGGCGAGGTGACGGCGCCGTGCCGGATTGTCCACGACCACACCTCCAGCGCCTGGGACGGCTGGAGCCGCCTCAGCGGCGTCAAGGTCAGCGCCCGCAGGACTCTGTCCTTCCCCCACACCCACCTGTGCGTCGGGGCCGCCGTGGCCGGAATGGGCATCGCCATCGCGGAGCGCCGCATGGTCTGGGGCGACCTGGAGGCAGGCCGCCTGACGCGGGTCAGCAGCTTCACGGCCTTCGAGGAAGGGTTCGCGGCCATCCCCAACCGGGCGCGGCCGATGTCTCCCCAGGTGGGGCTGTTCACGGACTGGCTGGGCGAGGCGCTGAGGACGCCGCCGGAGGTGGAGGCCAGCTATGCGTGACGCCTGCTCCCCGTTGGAGGCGCTGGCGAAACCCGTTGTTCACCGCTGTACGCGTAACAGTGTTCGCCACGTCGAGATGGGGCCGGGACATGACGCGTTACGGATCGATGATTCTTCTTCTCGCGACCATCAGCCTCGCCGGCTGTGAAAAGCCCAAGGCGCCCACGCCCGGCGTCTATGACATCCCCGTCGCGGAGGCCTTCCAGCGCCTGTACGCCAGCGACCTCGCCGACATGGTCTACGCCAAGCAGTGCGGGATCCTGGTCCATGTGACGCCCGAAGGCATTACCAACCGCTATGTCACCTGGCACGTCGCCAGCAGCGGCCAGGAGGTGGTGCGGTTCACGGCGCTGCTGACGCCGCTCGGCGACCGGCAGACCAAGGTCGAGATCAAGATGCCGGCCGATCCCAAGGGTGGCGAAGTCTATGACGGGGAGAAGTTCTACAACCGCCCCGCCTTCAACCAGCCCCTGAAGCCTGCGGTCGAGGAACAGGTCTCCGCTCTCCTCGAAGGCCGCAAGTTCGACGTCCAGAGAGTGGGGCCCGGCAGGGACAGCGTCTGCAACGTCCAGCGCGGCGGTCTCGAGAGCGGCATCCGTTTCCGCGTCGACGACAAGCCCGGCGAGCCCCACTAGGAGATCGACCATGATGTTGCGACACCTCGCCGCCATCGCCTGCCTTGTCCTGATCTCGGCCTGCACCGAGCAGGGCGTGGTCTATAAGGCGCCGATCGCGGAGGCCCGGCAGACCCTCCTGGCCACAGGCCTTCCGCCCCTGGTGTTCGGCAGCCAGCCGCCGGACGTGGAGGCCCAGGCCGACGGCTCTTCGCAGATCACCTGGATCGCGCGGCGCAACGGCGAGGAGTTGTTCCGCTATGTCGCCCATCTGAGCGGGGAGGGCGACGGCGCCACCCGCGTGAAGCTGGAGATGAAGGCGGGCGCCAACTACGCGCAAAAGCTGGCCGAGCATCCCAAGATCGCGGACATGTACCTGGTCGCCATGGATGAGCAGGTCGCCTCGGCCCTGGAGCACCGCGCCTTCAACATGGCGCGCATCTATCCGTCGCTGACGGCCGCCACGATGGAGAATATGGGGGGGCTCCGGGCGTCGGTGGACCAGGCGGCGGCGGCCTCCGAAAAGAGCGACCGCGACAATATCGCCAAGGCCTATGCCGACGAGGCTGCTGGCCGGCGCTAGGTCCGCGTGCGGTCCCAGACCCCGAATTCATAGGCGATGCAGCGGTCCACGAGCGTGCGCCACACCGGTTCGGCGATGGCTTCCGACAGGCCGGCTTCGCGCGCGGCGGCGCGGACCTTGGTGATCACGTCCTCGATGCGGGCCTTGTCGAGCACGACGTTGCGGTCGGGCTTGATGCGCGCGGCGGCGTCCATATAGCCCTGGCGGGTGACCAGCAGCGCCACCAGGGCGCGGTCGGTGGCGTCCACGCCGGCGCGGACCTCCGGCATCGTGGTGCAGTCCTGGGGCGCCAGGGGGTCGTCGCTACTCATGTCTCGGGGCATGCTTCGAACTAGATTCCGGCGCCGTTGTCCTGGGTCTGAAGCGCCACCTCGTGGGCGGCGGCTTCCTCGATCAGCCATGAGACGAAGGCCTTCACCTGAGGCAGCCGTCCCTTGGCCTTGGGGTGGACGACGTAATAGGCGAAGTCCACCGCCGTGGCGATATCGAAGGGCGTCACGAGGCGCCCCGATTCCAGATCCGCCTGGGCCAGGGCGCGTTTGGCCAGGGCGATGCCGCGTCCGTTGGCGGCCGCCTCGATCACCAGGCTGGACTGGTTGAAGCGCGGGCCGCGCGCGCCGTCCACGCCGCGGATGCCCCGAGCGGCCAGCCACATGGCCCAGTCGGGGCAGCTGTCGTCGGCGTCGGGCGAGCCGTCGTGCAGCAGGATATGGTGCGACAGGTCGTCGGGGCTGAGCAGGGCGTTGCCTTCCAGCAGCGACGGCGCGGCGACCGGGATCACCGTCTCGCTCATCAGCCGGGTGACTTCCAGGCCCGGATAGCGGCCGCCGCCATATCGGATGGCGATGTCGACCTCGCCGGTGGCGAAGTCCACGACCTCCATGCCGGCCGACAGCCAGACGTCGACCTGGGGGTGCTTCTCCTCGAAGTGGCCCAGGCGTGGCACCAGCCATTTGGCGGCAAATGAGGGCGCGGCGGTGAGCGTCAGGCGGCGGCCATCGACGGCGGCGGTCAGCAGGCTGGCGGCCTCGGCAAGACGGTCGAAGGCTTCGCGCAGGGCGGGCAGCGCGGTCTGGGCCGCGTCGGTCAGCAACAGGCCCTTGGGCGTGCGCTTGAACAGCGCCGCGCCGACATAGTCTTCCAGGTTCTGGATCTGCTGGCTCACCGCGCCGGGCGTCACCGACAGTTCGTCAGCGGCGCGGCTGAAATTCAGATGCCGTGCGGCGGCCTCGAAGGCCCTCAATGCGTTGAGCGGCGGAAGCCTCCGGCGCTCGGTCGGTCGTTCCATAAGAATAACTGACACCCCCGGCAGAACTCTTGGTTTGCGAAGTGGGTCCGCCGTTCCCAATTTGCAAGCGTCCAGAGGCGTAACGGCCCTTACGCTTCCGGACTTCGGCGGGGCGGGCGGAAACGTCCGCCCCGTTAGACTCAAAGCCAAATCGTCTTTTAGAGGACCTAAAGCCGGATGTCCCGTCAGGCTGCCAATGCCGCCCATCCAAATCGCCTGGTTCTGCTGGGCGGCGGAAGACGTGCGAAGCGCGAGGCGGGGGTCGTGTGGCTGGTCGGCGCGGGGCCGGGCGATCCGGATCTGCTGACCATCAGGGCGTTGAAGGTGCTGAACACGGCCGATGTCGTGGTCCACGACGGCCTGGTCTCCGATGAGATTCTCTCGCTGGCGCCCCAGACGGCGCGGCTGATCTCGGTGGCCAAGCGCAAGGCGCGCCATACCCTGCCGCAGGATCAAATCAATCAACTGCTCATCGCCTTCGCGCTCGAAGGCCTGACCGTGGTGCGGCTCAAGGGCGGCGACCCCTTCATCTTCGGGCGCGGCGGAGAAGAACTGCAGGCCTGCCGCGACGCTGGCGTCGAGTGCCGGGTCGTGCCGGGCATCACCGCCGCCCTGGCGGCCAGCGCCTCGGCCGGCGCGCCCCTGACCCATCGCGGCGCGGCCCAGGCGGTGACCTTCGTCACCGGCCATGCGGCGCATGACGAGCCGGACCTGGACTGGCCGGCCCTGGCGCGCGCGAACCACACCGTCGTCGTCTACATGGGCCTGACGACCTCCCATCTGATTTCCGCGCGCCTGATCGAAGCCGGCCGCGACGCCGCGACGCCCGCGCTGGTGGTCCTCAACGCCAGCCGCGCCGACGAGCAGCGCTTCGTCACGACGCTGGCGGGCCTGCCCGCCGCCACCGAAGGCCTCAAGGGTCCGGCCCTGTTGATCGTGGGCGAGGCGATGGCGCTGGCCCAGGCGTCCGTCCCCGCCGAAGTGGACGATCTGATCCGTATCGCGAGTGTTTCCGCATGAAGGCCATCACCGCCAACCGGCTGCTCGACGGCGAGGTCGTCTTCTGGCGCGAAGGCCGCTGGGTGGAACGCTTCGGCGAGGCGCAGCTGTTCGCCGACGACGCGGCGGCCGAAGAGGCCGTGGCGGTCGGCAAGGGCCAGCCCACCGTCGTAGTGGAGCCCTATGCCATCGACGTGACCGAGGCCGGCGCGGGCGTGGCGCCCGTGAGCTACCGCGAACGTCTGCGCGCGCTGGGCCCGACCAACGAACCGACCCACGGCAAGCAGGCCGAGGGCGGCGCGGCCATCGAGGCGCTGCTGGCGGCCACGGGCGCGGCGCGCTCCACCGGCCGCGTCGATCTGATCCGCAGGAAGTAGTCATGTACCGTTACGACGCCATCGACCGCGAGATCGTCGCCGACCGGGCCGCCGAGTTCCGGGGCCAGGTCGAACGCCGCCTGGGCGGGGACCTGACCGAAGACCAGTTCAAGCCGCTGCGCCTGATGAACGGCCTTTATCTGCAGCTGCACGCCTACATGCTGCGCATCGCCATCCCCTATGGCTCGGTCAATGCCGCCCAGATGCGCCGGTTCGCCGACATCGCGCGGCAGTACGACAAGGGCTATGGCCACTTCACCACCCGCCAGAACCTGCAGTTCCACTGGATCAAGCTGGCCGATACGCCCGACATCCTGGATCGGCTGGCGGAAGTGGACCTGCACGCCATCCAGACCAGCGGCAACTGCATCCGCAACGTGACCTCCGATCCGTTCGCCGGCGCGACGGCGGAGGAGGTGGACGATCCGCGGGTGTGGTCGGAGGTGATCCGTCAGTGGTCGACCCTGCATCCCGAATTCAGCTATCTGCCGCGCAAGTTCAAGTTCGCCGTCACCGCCTCGGCCAAGGACCGCACGGCGGCCAAGGTGCACGACATCGGCCTGGCCCTGCGCCGTTCGCGCGACGGGACGCTGGGGTTCGAGGTGATGGTGGGCGGCGGGCAGGGACGTACGCCCTATCTGGCCTCGACGATCCGCGAGCACCTGCCGGTGGGCCACCTGCTCAGCTACATCCAGGCCATCCTGCGCGTCTACAATCGCCACGGCCGGCGCGACAACATCTACAAGGCCCGCATCAAGATCCTGGTGGCCTCCCTGGGCGCGGAGGAGTTCGCCCGCCAGGTGGAGGAGGAATGGGCCAAGATCGATGCGCCCACGAACGACCTGCCGGACACCGAACTGGCCCGCATCCGTGCGGCCTTCACGCCGCTGGCCTTCGAGACCCTGGCGCCCCACGCCGGCGCCTATGAACTGGCCAAGGCCTCCGATCCGGCCCTGGCCCGCTTTGCCCGCAACAACGTCAAGGCCCACAAGGTCGCCGGCTATGGCATTGTCGAGGTGTCGCTGAAGACCATCGGCGCCACGCCGGGCGACATCACCGCCGAGCAGATGGACGTGGTGGCCGACCTGGCCGAGCGCTACGGCCTGGACGACATCCGGGTGACGCACGAGCAGAACCTGGTGCTGCCGCATGTGAAGCTGGACGACATTCCCGCCGTCCACGCCCAGCTGGCCGCTACAGGGCTGGCCAGCGCCAACATCAACCTGGCCAGCGACATCATCGCCTGTCCCGGCCTGGACTACTGCGCGCTGGCCAATGCCCGCGCCATCCCCATCGCCCAGCATATCGCCGAGCGTTTCTCCGACGCCGACCATGCCGAGAAGGTGGGCGAGCTGAAGATCAAGATCAGTGGCTGCATCAATGCCTGCGGCCACCACCATGTGGGCCACATCGGCATCCTGGGCGTCGATAAAAAGGGCGAGGAGTTCTACCAGCTCAGCCTGGGCGGCTCCGGCGCCGAGGACGCCAGCCTGGCCCAGATCCTCGGTCCGGCCCTGCCCGCCAACCGCGTGGCCGAGGCGGTCGACCAGCTGGTCGAGGCCTATCTGCGAGAGCGCCAGGGCGAGGAACGCTTCCTCGACACCTTCCGCCGCCTGGGTATGGCCCCGTTCAAGGAGGCCGTCTATGCACCCGCTCTTTAAGCTGGCCGGCGACGAGGTGATCGTCGCCGACGACACCTTCATCGACGTGGCCGACGAAGACGCCATTCCCGAAGGCGACGTGATCGTCTCGCTGACGCGCTTTCAGACGGAAGGCGAGGGGTTGCTTGCCGGCGGCCGCAAGATCGGCGTCCGCATCCAGGCCGACGAGGCCGTGGAAGACCTGGCCTACGACCTGCCGCGCCTGTCTCTGGTCGCCCCGGTCTTCCCCAAGTACCGCGACGGCCGCGCCTATACGACCGCCACCCTGCTGCGCGAACGCCTGGGCTTCACCGGCGAAGTGAGGGCGGTGGGCGACGTGTTGCGCGAGCAGGCGGGCTTCATGGTTCGCTGCGGTTTCGACGCCTTCCAGCCCGCCGACGGCGCCACGCCGGCCGAATGGCGGGCCGCCATCCATCGCCATCGTCACGTCTATCAACGCGCGGCCGACGCGCGGCCCCCCGCCTTCACCGAGAGGAGGGCCTGATGGCCTTCGCCGAGGTTCAATCCCCCCCAACGTTTGCCCAGCAGCTCAACGACGAACTGCGAAACGCCCACCCCACCGAGATCATCCGGCGGGCCTTCGAGCTCTATGGGCCGAAGCTGGCGCTGGTTTCGTCGTTCGGGGCGGAGTCCGCCGTGCTGCTGCACCTGGCGGCCCAGGTCTCCAAGGGCATCCCGGTGATGTTCCTCGATACGGGCATGCTGTTTGGCCAGACGCTGGACTACCGCAAGAGCCTGTCGGCCGAGCTGGGCCTGAGCGACGTGCGCGACCTGCGCCCGCGCTTTGCTGACCTGGCCACCAACGACCCGGACGCGGTGCTGTGGAAGACCGACACCGACGCCTGCTGCGAAATCCGCAAGGTGGTTCCGCTGGATCTGGCGCTGGATGATTTCGACGCCTGGATGACGGGCCGCAAGCGCTTCCATGGCGGTGATCGCCTGCGCCTGCCGGTGGTTGAGGAGACCGAGCGTCACCTGAAGTTCAACCCTCTGGCCAACTGGTCCAAGGAAGACCTCGACGCCTATGTGGTCAAGCACCACCTGCCGGCCCACCCGCTGGTGGCCGCGGGCTTCCCGTCGATCGGCTGCTGGCCCTGCACCAAGGCGGTCGACGCCGGCGCCGATGTGCGCGCCGGGCGCTGGCAGGGTCAGGACAAGACGGAGTGCGGCATCCACACCGCCCGCGCGCCGGGCGTGGTGTCTGACGTCGGGGGCGGGATTTAATTCACGATATACTTTGGGCAGGTCGCGAGGCGTTCGCGCGTGGCTATATAGGAAGGTAACCTTTGTAGTTATCCTTCTGACCTGCTAGCCTTGGGGCATGCCGGATACAGCCTCCGATCCTGTCGCCGTCCGCGCCTTGGCCACGGCGGTCGAACTGCGCGTCCTCGTGGGCAGCCTGCGCCGCCGGATGCGGGGGCAGGGCCACCTGGGCGATCTGACGTTTTCACAGTCGTCCGTGCTGCTGCACCTGGAGCGGGATGGACCGCTGACGGTGACGGCTCTGGCGAAGCTGGAGGGCGTGCGGCCACAGTCGATGGGCGCCACGGTCGCGGTGCTGCAGGCGGCGGGGTGGGTCGCCGGGACACCTGACCCTACCGATGGCCGCCAGACGCTGTTCGCCCTGACCCAGGCCTGCCGCGAGCGGGTGGCGGCCGGGCGGGCGGCGCGCGAGGACTGGCTGTTTCAGGCCATGCGCAACCAACTCACCGCCGCCGAGCAGGATGAACTGGCCCGCGCCGTCGGCCTGCTCAAACGCCTCGCCGAAACCTGACCGTCCAAGTTCAAGGAACCGCCATGCCCGTCACCACCCTCGATCCCAAGACCGCCCTGATCGTCATCGACCTGCAGAAGGGTATCCTCAGCTTTCCCAGCGCCCATCCGAAGGAGGGTGTGATCCAACAGGCCGGCGCCCTCATCGAGGCCTTCCGCCGCCACGGCCGGCCCGTGGTGCTGGTCAATGTGGTCGGCATGGCGCCGGGCCGCAACGAGCAGGCGCCGCGCGCCGGCGGCTTTCCGGACGGGTTCGCCGACTTCATCCCCGAACTGAACCAGCAGCCGAGCGACATGACCGTCAGCAAGCGCACCTGGGGCGCCTTCGCCAGCACGGACCTGGCGGCGCGGCTGAAGGCGCTGGAGGTGACCCAGGTCGTCCTGGCGGGCATATCCACCAGCGTCGGCGTGGAATCCACGGCCCGCCAGGCCTACGAGCTGGGCCTCAACGTCACCCTGGCCATCGACGCCATGACGGACGGCAATGCGGACGCACACATCAACAGCGTCACCCGCATCTTCCCGCGCCTGGGCGAGACGGGCGCGGCGGCCGAGATCATCGCCCTGCTGGACCGGTGAGTAGCGCCTTCCGCTCGCTGAGGGTTTTCAACTACCGGGTCTGGGCCGGCGGGGCGATCGTGTCCAACGTCGGCACCTGGATGCAGCGCACGGCCCAGGATTGGGTGGTGCTGACCCAGCTGACCCACCACAACGCCACGGCGGTGGGCGTGGTGGTCGGGCTGCAGTTCGCGCCCCAGGTTCTGCTGCTGCCGGTCACCGGGTTCGCCGCCGACCATCTGGACCGGCGCAAGCTGCTGATCGCCACCCAGGCGGGCATGGGCGTGCTGGCGTTGGCGCTGGGCCTGTTGCTGCTGTCGGGCGTCGCGAAGCTTTGGGAGGTCGACGTCCTGGCCTTCCTGTCGGGCTGCGTGGGCGCCTTCGACGCGCCGGCGCGCCAGACCTTTGTCTCCGACCTGGTGGCGGAGGGGGATCTCTCCAATGCCGTGGCGCTGAACTCGACCTCCTTCAACGCCGCGCGGCTGATCGGGCCGGCCCTGGCCGGGGTGGCGATCGCGGCGGTGGGGTCGGGCTGGGTCTTCATCATCAACGCGGCCAGCTTCGCGGCGGTGATCGGCTCGCTTTGCCTTCTGCGCCTGCATGAGCTGCGGCCCACCGACCGGGCGGTGCGCCGGCGGGGCGGGCTGGCGGACGGCGTGCGCTACGTCTGGGCGCGCCCGGATCTGAAGGCGATGATGCTGATGATCTTCCTGACCGGGACCTTCGGGTTCAACTTCCCGATCTTCGTCTCGACCATGTCGGTCAGCGTCTTCCGGGTGGGCTCCGACCGCTACGGCCTGCTCACCTCGGTGATGGCGGTGGGCTCGGTTGCGGGCGCCTTCCTGTCGGCGCGGCGCGAGCGGCCCCGGATCAGCCTGCTGTTCGTCGGCTCGGCGGTGTTCGGCGGTGGACTGGCGCTGGCGGCGCTCGCGCCCGGCTACTGGTGGTTCGGCGCGGCCCTGGCCCTGGTCGGGCTGGCGTCACAGACCTTCAACACCACGCTGAACGCCACGGTGCAGCTGTCCACCGATCCGGCGATGCGGGGCAGGGTGATGGCCATCCTGCTGGCGGTGGCCCTGGGCGGGGCGCCGATAGGCGCGCCGATCGTCGGCTGGGTGGCGGACACCTTCGGGCCGCGATGGGCCCTGGGCGTCGGCGCGGCGTCGGGATTCGCCTCGGCGGTTGTCGCGGCCCTCTACCTGCGCAAGCACGGCAAGCGCGCGCGAGCGGAGGCGGAGAGCGCCGCTGCCTGACCTAGCGGCTGGCGATGGTGATGGTGGAGCCGGCGGTGGTGGGGCAGCCCTTGAACTCGCCGACCTTGGCGACGGTCAGGGTCTTCAGGTTCAGCTTCATCGCGCCCCGCATGGAGCCCGAGCCGTTGCCCGTATAGAGGTCGATCCGCCCGCCCTTGATGGCGCCGCCGGTGTCGGAGGCGTACCAGTAGCCGTCATGCAGGGTGCCATCGGGCATCACGATGCCGACGGTTTCCTTGATGAAGAGGACGGAATGAAGCGGCGCCAGATGGCGGTCCACGGCGGCCGTGCGCATTGGAACAGGTCGGCATCCCAGCGCGTCGCGCGATCCCACACCCTTGGCGCCCGCATGATAGAGCGTCGCCTTCATCAACCAGTTCACCGCATCGGCGGGAACGGCAAGAACGCGGGAGATCAGCTCACCCACGGGGTCGTCCTGGGGTTCGGCAACTGCTGGCGCGGCGCACAGCAGCATCCCGAGAAGCGCGGCAAGCGCCGGGAAACGTCGCATTTTACGGAAGACCCGCCCACGCGGAAGTTGTCGCGCGTCGGCTGGTTAGGCTAACCGAACCCTAAAAGGCAACCCCTAAAGGACTCACAGCATGGCGCTCCACATCTATGGTGACAGCAAGTCGGGCAACTGCCTCAAGGTCAAGTGGACCGCACAACATCTTGGGATTCCATACGTTTGGACTGAGCTGGACGTGCTGAATGCCGACACCCGGACCCCGGAATTTCTGGCGAAGAATCCTGTGGGCCAAGTGCCGCTGGTTATACTGAACGACGGTCGGCCGCTGGCTCAGTCCAACGCCATCCTGCTGCATCTGGCCGACGATTCGGCGCTGATTCCGGCCGACGCCTATGACCGGGCCCGCATGCTGGAGTGGCTGTTCTGGGAACAATACAGCCACGAGCCCCATATCGCCGTGGCGCGGTTCCAGATGTTCTACCTCGGCAAGCCCAGGGCCGATCTGGACGCCAAGCTGTACGAACGCGGCGGAACGGCGCTGAAGCGCATGAACGACGTTCTCGAAGGTTCCACGTTTCTGGTCGGAAACACACTGACGCTGGCCGATATTTCCCTGGTGGCCTACACCCGTGTCGCGCACCAGGGCGGCTTCGACCTGGCGGACTATCCGGCGGTGGCGGCATGGGTCGCCCGCGTCGAGGCCGCCTTGCCGATCACCGACTGATCCGCGCCCCTACTGGCTGGAGTTCCCATGCGCCGTACGATTGCCGCCGTCCTGTCCCTCGCCCTGGTCGCCTCTGCGCCCGCCGGTTCCGCGCTGGCCTGGGGTCAGAGCGGCCACCGGATGATCGGCGAGACGGCCACCGCTGCGCTTCCGAAGGACGTGCCGCCCTTCCTGAAAGGCAAGGAAGCCATCGCCACCATCGGCGAACTGTCGCGCGAGCCCGACCGCCTGCGCAGCGTCAGCAAGCTGTTCGACAACGACATCGCGCCGGCCCACTTCCTCGACCTGGGCGACGACGGGACCATCTTCGGCGTGCCCCTGAACGCCCTGCCGGCCAACCACCAGCTTTACGACACCGCCTTGCGCGCCAAGGGTCACGACAGCTGGGAGGCGGGCTTCCTGCCCTATTCCATCACCGAGGCCTGGCAGCGGCTGCAGTTCGACTTCGGTTACTGGCGCATGGCCACGGCCGGCGCCAAGACGGTGAAGGACCCCAAGCACCGCGCCTGGCTGAAGGCCACCGCCGCGCGGATGCAGACCCTGATCATGTCCGACATCGGCTACCTGTCACACTATGTCGGCGACGGCAGCCAGCCGCTGCATGTCAGCCTGCACTACAACGGCTGGGGCGACTTCCCCAACCCGGACGGCTTCACCACCGACAAGATCCACTCGCCCTTCGAAAGCGCCTTCGTCAGCGCCAACATCACCGAGCCGGAGATCGTCGCGGCCATGAGCCCCTTCCATGATTGCGGCTGCGCGATCGAAAAGCGGGTGGTCGACTATCTGACCGCCACGGGCTCGCAGGTGCGCCCGCTCTACCAGCTGTGGAAGGACGGCGGATTCGCCAACGGCGACGCGCGCGGCAAGGCCTTCGCCGCCGCCCGCCTGGCCGCCGGCTCCAGCGAACTGCGCGACCTGATCGTGCTGGCCTGGAACGGCAGCGTCACCGTGCCGATCGGCTATCCCAAGCCCATCGCCCTGGCCGACGTCATCGCCGGCAAGGCTGACCCCTATGTGGCGATGCACGGCGCCGACTGACCCGGAGGAGCGCGATGCAGCAGTTTGGTGAGCCCAGGTCCGGCGTCACCTACCGGCCTCGTCCCGCCGCCTTCGGCATCGCCGAGCAGGACGGCCGCATCGCTGTCGTCCATGTGCGCCCCGAGGAGGGCGGCGACTGGATCGACCTGCCGGGCGGCGCCATCGATCCCGGCGAGGATGAGCTGCAGGCGCTGGTCCGCGAGTTCGGCGAGGAGACCGGGCTGGTGGTGACGCCCGGCCGCGAGATCACCCGCGCCGCCCAATATTTCGAGATGACCGACGGCGAGGCGGTGAACAACCAGTTCGGGGTGCGCGAGGTCTTGGTCACCGCCGAACAGCCCGGCCTGAAGATCGAGGACGACCACGACTTGATCTGGATCCCGCCCGCAGAAGCCATCCGGCGCCTGCGCCACGACGGCCATGCCTGGGCGGTGGCGATGTGGTGGCGCGCGCGCTAGGGTCCAGGGATGGGGCAGGTGAAGGCGGGCGCGATCGCGGAGCGACGCGCCGACATGATTGCCGGTGCGGCTGTGGCGCTCCTGCTCGCGCTCGGCGCGCTGGCCCTATCGTGGATCATGGCGGAGCGGCTGTTGGCCAGGGCGATCGGGCTCGCCTTGATCCTGATCGGCTTCGGGGTCGGGTTTGTTGTCAGCAGCCTCCGGCCAGCGCGGCTCACCTACGATACCACCGGTCTTGTTGTCTGGGCTGGAGAACGCAAAGCGATGACGCTGGGCTGGGAACGGGTGGAGCGCTTCATCGTGATCAATAGCCGCAGCGAAGACGGCGCCGACCAGGTGGGCTGGGTAAGGCGGCACGAGACGAATGACTTCATCCTGCGCCTTCCGGACGAGGATGACGATGAGGAGGCCGCCGGCCGGCTGGAGTCGAATTTCGGTCTGACCGCCAAGAAGCTCGCGCGGCTGCTCAACGCCCGCCTCGCCGAAAGCCGCACCCCATGACTTCCTTCTACGACCGCCACATCATGCCGCGCCTGATCGGCTGCGCCTGCGGCAGCAAGCCGATCATGAAGCAGCGGGCCAAGATCGTGCCGCTGGCCGAGGGCAGGGTGCTGGAACTGGGCATGGGCGGCGGCCTGAACCTAGCCTTCTATGATCCCGCCAAGGTGACGAGCGTGGCTGGGGTTGATCCCTCGGCGGCCTTGCGCGCGCGGGCGGAAGCCGCCCCACGGCCCGAGGGGCTGAAGGTCAAGCTGCGCGATGGGACGGCGGAGTCGCTGCCCTACGAGGACCACAGCTTCGACTGCGTGGTCTGCACCTTCACCCTCTGCTCGGTCCAGGACCCCGACAAGGCGCTGGCGGAGGCCAGGCGGGTGTTGAAGCCCAAGGGCCGGTTGCTGTTCTGCGAGCACGGCCTGGCGCCCGACATCGACGTGCGCCGCTGGCAGTTCCGCGTCGAGCCTGTCTGGAAGGCGATCGCCGGCGGCTGCCACCTGACGCGGCCCGTCGCGGCGTCGATCGCCAAGGCGGGCTTCCTGATGGACCGGGTGGAGAAGATGTATCTGCCGGGCACGCCGCGCATCGCCGGCTGGAACGAGTGGGGCGTGGCCACTTCAGCTTAGGGTGCGCACCCATTGGAAGCGCTGCCCTAGATCCGTGCGCTCGTCCCGGCGATGGCTGGGGGCCGACGCGGGAAATGGGGACATGATCCCATTTCCGGGCGCGGCTTGACCGCCGTCCGGAGTGTTGGCCGGAAATGGGTTCGTGTCCCCAATTCCTGCCGCCACCAGCCTTTCAGCGCCGCGCCCGCAAATCGGGGACACGAACCTATTTCCGGCCCAGGCCGGCGCTGACGAGAGGGGGTGAGCGGAAATAGGATCATGTCCCCATTTGCGGTATCGCTGTTGCCGGCGCGGCCCCTCGTCGGGGTCGCTTGACCGCGCCTGCGCTTCCCGCTTTCTGGCGGGCGGGAAACATCAGGAGAGGCATCAATGCCCCACATCAAGTCCAACGGCATCGACCTCTATTACGAGAGCCACGGTAACGCCGCCGATCCCGCACCCATCCTGCTGATCATGGGCCTGGGCGCCCAGATGACGCGCTGGCCGCCAGCCTTCTACGCCAGGCTGGTCGAGGCCGGTCACCGGGTGATCCTGTTCGACAACCGCGACGTGGGTCTTTCGGAAAAGCTGGAGGCCGCTGGCATGCCGGACGTGCCCGCCATCCTGCAGGCGCTCGCGGCGGGCCAGACGCCGTCCGCCGCCTATACGCTCGCGGACATGGCCGCCGACGCGGTGGGCCTGCTGGATGCGCTTGGCATTGCCCGCGCCCACATCGTTGGCGCGTCCATGGGCGGCATGATCGCCCAGCTGGTGGCGGCGGACTATCCGGACCGCGTGCTGTCGCTGACCTCGGTGATGTCGACCACCGGCAACCGCGAGCTGCCCCCCTCCAAGCCCGAGGCCATCGCCGTGCTCAACAACCGCGGTCCCGATCCGCGCGAGGACATCGAGGGCTTCCTGGCCAACGCCGTCAAATCGGCGCGCGCCATCGGCTCCCCCGGCTATCCGGGCGACGAGGCCGGCATCCGCGAGCGGGCGCTGAGCGACTTCAACCGGTCCTTCTCGCCGCTGGGCTTCATGCGCCAGTACGCCGGGGTGATGGCCTCGCCGGACCGGCGGCCGAAGCTGAAGACCATCTCCGCGCCGACCCTGGTGATCCACGGGGTGGACGACGCCCTGGTGCCGGTCGAGGGCGGCAAGGACACGGCGGCCAACATCCCGGGCGCGGAGCTGCTGCTGATCCCGGGCATGGGGCATGACCTGCCGGTCGAGCTGCATGATCAGATGGCGAAGGCGATTCTGGGCGTGGTCGCGAGGGCGAAGGCGACGGCCTGATCCTTCCCCGTTGGGGCCAGCCGTGCAGAAACCGTGCAGGGCGGCCACCGCGCCGCGCCGCGGCCGGGTTGACGCTCCCGCCCTGTCCGGTCAAATGAGGCGGCTCCGCATCGGGGGCGCAGCCGCCGCGCGATTCCAGGCAGATGGACGACAGCAGCAGCGCATTCGCACACACGATCAATGCCTTGCGCGTGCGGGTCGACCGCCGGCTGGGTGATCTGCTGCTGCCTGCCGAAGCCGGACCTGGGCGCCTGGCCGAGGCGGCGCGCTATGCGCTGCTGGCGCCGGGCAAGCGTTTCCGCCCCATGCTGACCCTGTTGGCCGCCGAGGCCTTCGGCGCCGCCGACGGCGCGGCGCTGGACGCCGGCTGCGCCATAGAGATGGTCCATGCCGCCTCGCTTATCCTCGACGACCTGCCGTGCATGGACGATGCGGGCCTGCGGCGGGGCCGCCCGACGGCCCACAAGGTGTTCGGCGAGGCCACCGCCATCCTCGCCGCCATCGGCCTGCTGAACCGCGCCTATGGGGTGATTGCCGCCGACACCGCCCTGTCGCCTGCCCGCGCCGACCTGGCCGCGCGGCTATCTCATGCCGTGGGCTTCGAAGGCCTGGTGGCCGGACAGGCCCGTGACCTCGCCGACCGCGATCGCGCGCGCAGCCCCGCCGAGATCGACCTGCTCAATCACCAGAAGACCGGCGTGCTGATCATGGCCGCCGCCGAGGCCGGGGCGATGGCCGCCGGCGCCCCCGCCGCCGCCATTGAGGCCGTCGGCGTCTTCGCCCGGGAACTGGGCCTCGCCTTCCAGATCCGCGACGACCTGATCGACGCCGAGTCGGGCCCCGAAGCGGCCGGCAAGGACACCGGCAAGGACGCCGGTATGACCACCCTGGTCACCGCGCTCGGCCACGGCGGCGCGGCGGAGGCCATGGAGCGCCACCTGGACGCCGCCTGGGCCGCGCTGGACAGCGTCGGCGTCGGTGAAAGCCTGCTGGCCCACTATGCGCGCGGCCTCTTCGAAGGTCGCAAGGCGGCGGCGTGAGCCACCCCCCCATCCTGACGGTCAGCGGGGCCAAGCACGCCTTCGTCACGCGCCAGGTGCTGCGCGGCGTGGACCTGAGCGTGAGCGCCGGCGAAATCTATGCGCTGCTGGGGCCTAACGGGGCGGGCAAGACCACATTGCTGCGCGCCATCTGCGGACGCCTTCGCCTGAAGGAGGGCGAGGTGAGGCTGGCCGGCCAGGACCCCTGGTCCGTCCCCGCCGCGCGCGCGGGCCTTGGCCTGGTGCCCCAGGACCTGGCGCTTTATCCGCACATGACGGTGCGCGAGAACCTGCAGACCTTCGCACGGCTGTCTCTCGTCAAGGGCCCGGAGATCGAGGCCACGATCACCCGCGCCATGGCGCTGACCCGCACCGCCGACCGCGCCCATGTGCCGGTCAAGCATCTGTCGGGCGGCTATCAGCGCCGCGTCAACATCGCCGCCGCCATCCTGCATGAGCCCAAGGTGCTGATCCTGGACGAGCCCACCGTGGGGGTCGATGTGGACGCCCGCGAGGCGGTGGACAATGTCATCCGCGGCCTGCGCGATATCGGGGTGGCGGTGCTGCTGACCACCCATGACCTGGAACAGGCCGACGGCTTGGCCGACCGGGTCGGCTTCATGCGCGAGGGGCGCATGATGCTGGAGGGTTCGCCCCGCGACCTCATCACCCACGCCTTCGGCGAGGACATGGAGATCCTGGTGCATCTGGTCCAGGAGCCCGATACCGGCGGCGAGATCCGCCTGGCGGCCGAGGGGCTGAACAAGTCCTCGGGCAATCTTTGGGTCAAGCTCGACCCGGGTGGCTATGCGGCGGCCGGCAAGCTCGACACCCGCCTGCGCAAGCTGGGCCTGACGCCGCGCGAAATCCGCGTGCGCCAGCCCTCGCTGCAGAACCTCTTCACCCTGATCGCCGACCGCAAGGTGGCCATCTGATGGTGATGATGTCGCTGGCCATGTTCAGGGTGATGCTGCTGGAGCTGTGGCGCGACCGCGCCGCCATGGCCATGAGCTTCCTGTTGCCGCCCCTGGTCTTCCTGATCTTCTCCTCGGTCTTCTCCGGCACGACCGGCGAGGACGTGAAGCTGAAGGTGGCCATCGCCGACGACGCCAATACGCCGGCCTCCGCGCGCCTCGTGGCCGCCGTCCTGGCCTCTCCAGACCTGCGGGCCTACGCGGCCAAGGGCGACGACGCCGAGGGCGTGCGCCGCGCGGTGCGCACCGGCAAGGCCGACGCGGGCCTGGTCATCCGCGCCGATCCGGCCGCCGCGGGCCACCCGCTGCTGATCATTTCCGACCCCAGCCGCGCCGTGGCCGCGCCCCTGACCCAGGCGCGCGTGCAGCAGGTGCTGGGCAAGCTGCTGCCCGACGTGATGCTGAAGCGCACGCTGGACCAGATCGAGCCGGCGCTTGGCGAATTCACCGCCGAACAGAAGGTCAACGCCGCCGACAGCGAGAGCGTCACCGCCGAGGACGCCAAGGCCGGCCGCCCGACGCCAGACGGCAACATGTTCGACCGCGAGGATATTCAGGGCGCCCAGAAGGGCGGCGGCACCATCGCCTATTACGCCGGGGCGGTGACCATCCTGTTCGCCATGTTCTCGGCCATGCAAGGGGCGCTGTCGCTGATGGACGAGCGCCGCTCCGGCATCAGCGACCGGCTGCTGGCGGGCGTGGCCGGTATGGGGCCGGTGGTGTTCGGCAAGTTCATCTTCCTGGCCAGCCAGTGCATGGCCCAGGCTGCCGCCATCTTCATCACCGCCGACCTGGTCTATGGCACGCCGGTGTTCAGCCATTTCGCGGCCTGGGCGGCGACCACCATCTTCGCCTCCGTCTGCGCGTCGGGCCTGGCGCTGGGCATCGTGTCGCTGTGCCGTACGCGCGACCAGGCCCAGATGATCTCCACCTTCCTGATCCTCATCCTGGCGGCGGTGGGCGGCTCCATGGTGCCGCGCTTCCTGATGCCGCCGCTCCTGCAGCAGATCGGCCTGTTGACCCCTCACGCCTGGGTGATCGAGGCCTATCAGAGCGTGCTGTGGCGCGATGCGGGCTATAACTCGGTCTACCTCTCCTGGGCGGTGCTTGGGGGCGCGGGGTTGACCGGCCTGGCCATCGCCTGGCTGACGGCCCGCTACATCAGACGCTGAACGGCCATGCAGACGATCGCCATCGATATCGCACTGTTCCTGGGGGCCTTCGCCTTCATGGAGGGCTTCGCCTGGTTCACCCACAAATACGTCATGCACGGCTTCATGTGGGTCTGGCACCGCTCGCATCATGAGCCGCGCGCGGCGATGTTCGAGCTGAACGACCTGTTCGCGGTCGTCTTCGCCGCCCCGGCCATCGTCGCCATCTGGTTCGGGACCAATGGCGGCATCCCGTGGCTACTGCCGATCGGCTTAGGGATCACCGCCTATGGGCTGATGTACTTCCTGTTCCACGACGGCCTGGTGCACCGGCGCTTCCCCATGTGGGGCGTCCATTCCCCGATCTGGAAACGGGCCATCCAGGCGCACCGGCTGCACCACGCAGTGCACACCAAGGCCGGCGCCGTGTCGTTCGGCTTCCTGGTCGCGCCGACCGCGCGGCGGCTGAAGGCCCAGCTGGCGGAGATCGCCCGGGACGAGGGCTAGATCAGGGCTTGGCCTTGGCGGCCTCGGTCTTGGTGCAGGTCCGGAGCGTGTCGATGGCCGGGCCCATACGGGGCGTCGCGACGTGGAACTGGCCGTCGGGCAGGGTCCAGTCCAGCGTCTTGGCGTCGTGGACCTTCGGGTAGAGGTCGTCGGTCACCAGGGTCAGGAACAGAGGGCCCAGGGACGTGCCGCTCAGATGCATGGGCGCGCCGCCGTTCACCGTCAGCAGGCTGTCGAAATCGGCCTTGTCGTGCTTCCAGGCCGGGCTGCCGGCGATCAGCACCAGCTTGCCGTCGTTGTTGATCATCATGATCAGATCGATCTGCGGGCCTGCAAGCCGGGCGCGGCACGAGCCGGGCGCCTCGGGGATCGGGCCCACGTCCCAGGCGGGCGCGGGGGCCTTGGCCGGGGCGGGGGCCGGCGTGGCGGCTTGCGCCAACGCGGGCAGGGCGAGGGTCATCGCCAGGGCGGTCAGCATTCGGGACATGAGGGTTACTCCGGCTAGATTTTCGACCACATCTCGGGACGTTGCGGCGGCTGGCGCCAGCTGTCCAGCGTCGCGCCGCGCAGGGCGATGACGCCGCCTTCGAGCGCGCGCCACACCTTCATCGGCGTGGAGACGACCGTGCGCTTGTCCCAGGCGCGGGGCCCCAGCTTGGAAACCTCCAGCCCGATCTGACGATAGACGCCGCGCGCCATGGCGATGGCCCAGGCCGACCGCGTCGGCAGGTCGCGCAGGCCCCAGCGGGCGGAGGCGTAGTAGGGCTCCGCCGCGGCGACCAGGCGGCGGCCCAGCACGCCGATGGCCTCGCGGTGGGCGGGATCGGCCACGGCGTCCTCCGGCACCCCCATCTCGGCCAGCCAGGCGGCGGGCAGGTAGACGCGGCCGTTGCCGGCGTCCTCGACGATGTCGCGCGCGATATTGGTCAGCTGGAAGGCCAGGCCCAGGTCCTGGGCGCGGCGCAGCACGGGCAGGTTCTCGGGCGTCACGCCCATCACCACCGCCATCATCGTGCCGACCACGCCGGCCACGTGCCAGCAGTAATCGAGGGTGTCCTCGATCGTCTCGTAACGCCGCCGCGCCACATCCATGGCGAAGCCGTCGATCAGGTCCAGCGCGTAGCGCTCCGGGATGCGCCGCTTCAGCGCCACCCGCTGGAAGGCCTTGAAGACCGGATCGTCCACGCTGGCGCCGGCCAGGGCCGCGCGGGTCTGGGCGTAGAGCTCCACGAGGCGCGACTGCACCTCGGCCTCGCTCAACACCTCGTGGCCATGACCCAGCTCCTGGCCGTCGATCACGTCGTCGCAGTGGCGGCACCAGGCGTAGAGCAACTCGGCATCCACCCGCGTTTCCGGATCGAACAGTCCGGCGGCGGCGGCGAAGCTCTTGGAGCCCTTCTGGATGCTCTCGCGGCTCTGTTCGGCGAGGAGGTCGGTCATTTCGCGAAGTCCTCCAGCATCAGCCCCGCCGTCGCCTTGGCCGAGCCCACCACGCCGGGGATGCCCGCGCCCGGATGCGAACCCGCGCCGGCGAAGTAGAGGTTGGGGATGACGTCGTCGCGGTTGTGGGTGCGGAAGTAGGCGCTCTGGGTCAGGATCGGCTCCAGCGAGAAGGCCGAGCCCTGCCAGGCGTTGAGTTCGGTCTGGAAATCCGTGGGCATGAAGGTGCGGCTGACCACCAGGTCGCGGCGCAGGTTGGGGATATAGCGCTCCTCCAGATAGGACAGGATGCGCTCCTTGTACTTCGGCCCCTCGACAGCCCAATCGATGTCGGCGGTGCCCATGTGGGGCACGGGGGAGAGGGCATAGAAGGTCGAGCCGCCCGGAGGCGCCAGGCTGGGGTCGGTGATGGTCGGGTGGTGCAGGTAGAGGCTGAAATCGTCGGCCAGGCCGTTCTTGCCGTAGATCTCGCCGATCAGTTCGCGGTAGCGGGCGCCGAAGCAGATGGTGTGGTGGCGGATGTCCGGGTGCTCAGTCTTCAGGCCGAAGTAGGTGACGAAGAGCGAGGGGCTGAAGCGCTTGTTTTTCAGCGCCTTGCCACGGCTTCTTCCGCGCGGATCGTTCTTCAGCAGCTCGGCATAGGTGTGGACGATGTCGGCGTTGGAGGCCACCGCGTCGAAGGCTTCGCGCCGGCCGTCGGCGTGGATGATGCCGGTGGTGCGGCCGTTTTCGGTGGTGATCTCACGCACCGGCGAGCCCAGGATCAGCGTGCCGCCGAGGTCTTCGAACAGCTTCACCAAGCCGTCCACCAGGGCATGGGTGCCGCCCTTGGGGAACCACACCCCGCCGCGCCGCTCCAGGGCATGGATCAGGGCGTAGATGGTGGTGGTGGAGAAGGGACTGCCGCCGACCAGCAGGGTGTGGAAGCTGAGCGCCTGGCGCAGGTGAGGGTCCTGCACAAAGCTGCAGACCTTGTCATAGACGCTGCGCCAGGCCTGGAGCTTCATCAGCGCCGGGGCGGCGGCGATCATGCTGCCGAAGTCGAGGAAGGGCACGTGGCCCAGCTTGACGTAGCCCTCCTGGAACAGCTCCTCGCTATAGGCCAGGAAGCGCTTGTAGCCGGCCACGTCGGCGGGGTTGCGCGCGGCGATCTGGCGGTCAAGTTCTTCCTGGTTGTTGACGTAGTCGAAGGTATCGCCGTCTTCCCAGCACAGGCGGTAGAAGGGATCGACGGAGACCAGGTCGACATAGTCCTCGATCCTGCGGCCGCTGAGTTCGAACAGCTCCTTCAGGCAGGCCGGGTCGGTGATCACCGTGGGGCCGGCGTCGAAGGTGTAGCCCTCGTCCTTCCAGACATAGGCGCGGCCGCCGGCCTTTTCGCGCGCCTCGACCAGGGTGGTCTGGATCCCCGCCGACTGCAGCCGCACGGCCAGCGCCAACCCTCCGAAGCCGGACCCGATCACCGCCGCCGTCTTCATGCCTTTACTCCCATAGTCCGTACCGATTTTTCCGACATCACCGCCATGGCCGCGCCGATGGGCACGGGGGGTTTGCCGATGAGGATGCGGGCCTTGTCGGCCAAGCTGGCGCGGCCCGCGTAGAAGCGTTGGATCAGGGGCTGGGGCAGGCGGTAGAACCGCTCCAGCACCTTGAACCGCTGGTCGGGCGCGCAGGCCCGAAACAGCATGCGGTTCAGCAGGCGGTAGAAGGCGCGGTGCTTCCAGCAGACCCGCGAACGGCTCTCGGCCGCCGCGCGCACCGAGGCGCTGTCGATCCTCGGCAGGCCCGCGATGGTCTCCGCCAGCCGCGCCGCGTCGGGCAGGGAATAGCCGGTGGTGGGCTGGAACAGCGCCGCGCGCAGGCCCACCTCGGGCAGGCCCGGCTTGGCCTCGCGCCAGTAGGCGTCGATGTCGCCGGCCAGCGCGATGGGCAGGATGCCTTCCTCCTCGCGCACGACGGCCTTGATCGACCAGCCCTGGGCGGCGGCGTAGGCGGCGATATCGGCGCGCAGGGCGGGGCGGTCCAGCGCCGGGCCGTCCGCATAGCGGGTGTCCTCGATCAGCAGCCGGTCGGGGCCGAAGGGCAGGACGTAGAGGAAGCGATAGCCGTCCAACTGGTCGACCGTGGCGTCCATGACGATGGGGCGGGTCAGGCCGTGCGGTGCGGCGGTGACGACCTCCTGGCCAATGAACTTCTGCCAGCCCAGCACCAGTTGCCTGCTCTTGCGCGGCCCCCGGCCGTCGATGACCGCCTTGCCTTCCAGCGTGCGCCCGTCGGCCAGCTTCACCCGCTTGTCGGTGATGTCGCTGACGCCCACGCCCAGCCAGGCGTCCGCGCCGAGGGCGGCGGATACGGCGGCGTGGAGGCGCTCCGAGGTGATCGCCATATAGGCGGTGGTCAGCGAACGCCTGTGGGCCGGAAAGCGCACGTCATAGCCGTCCCACCGGTGCACGATCAGCGGGCGAAGCCAGCCGCTGATGCCCGGCTCCACGTCGCTGGCGAAGTGGCACCAGGTATGCTGGCCGCCGATGGTGGCTTCGCGCTCCACCATGATCACCTTCAGATCGGGCCGCAGCGCCTTCAGCCGCAACGCGATCAGCCCATTGGCCAGACCGCCGCCCACAAGGACGACGTCGGCGCGGATGGGGCTGGCGGGACTCATAGTGGGGCTCTAGCGGATTGCGCGGCGCAGCAACAGCAGGTAGGGCGGCGCTTTCATCCGCAAAGAGCGCGACCATGCCCCAGGCAGCCCTGATCGACGGCAAGATCTATTCCGCCAAGGTGCAGGCCGAGGTGACCGCCGAGGTGGCCCGCCTGAAGGCCGAGCATGGCCTGACCCCGGGCTTGGCCGTGGTGCTGGTCGGCGAGGACGCGGCCAGCCAGGTCTATGTGCGCAACAAGGGCATCCAGACCGAGGCCGCCGGCATGCTGTCGGTGACCCACCGGCTGCCGGCGGAAACCTCCCAGGCGGATCTGCTGAAGCTGGTTTCCGAACTGAACGACGACCCCAAGATCCATGGCGTGCTGGTTCAGTTCCCGGTTCCCGACCACATCAGCCAAGCCGACGTGGTCGCCGCGCTCAGCCCCGACAAGGACGTGGACGGCCTGACCGTCATCAACGCCGGACGCCTGGCCAGCGGCCTGCCGGGGCTGGTGCCTTGCACGCCGGAGGGCTGCATGATCATGATCCGGGGTGTCATTCCGGACCTGAAGGGCAAGCGCGCCGTGGTGGTGGGCCGCTCCAACTTGGTCGGCAAGCCGGTGGCCCAACTGCTGCTGCAGGCCGACTGCACGGTGACCATGGCCCATTCGCGCACCGTCGACTTGGCCGCAGTCTGCCGCGAGGCCGACATCCTGGTGGTGGCCGTGGGCCGGCCCGAAATGGTCAAGGCCGACTGGATCAAGCCGGGCGCGGTGGTCATCGATGTCGGCATGAACCGCGTACCGTCGCGCGACCCGGTGAAAGCCGCCGAGGGCAAGACGCGCCTGACCGGCGACGTGGACTTCGAACAGGCGCAGGGTGTCGCCGGCGCCGTAACGCCGGTGCCGGGCGGTGTGGGCTTGATGACGGTGGCCTGCCTGCTCAACAATACGGTCAAGGCCGCGAAGAGGATTCACGGCATCGGGGGGTGACATGAGGCGTTTGGGACTGGGTCTTGGTCTTACGGTTCTAGGACTTTTGCTGACCGCCTGTGGGCCCAAGCCCGCGCCGCCGCGCACGGCCGCGCAACTGGCCGCGCTGGCCCCCGCCGATGGCCGTCTCGCCGCCCTTTACGAGACCTCCTGCAAGGGCTGCCACGCCAACCCGGCCGCCGGTGCGCCCCTGGTGGGCGACAAGGCCGCCTGGAGCCCGCGCCTGAACCGGGGCCTGCCGGTGCTCGTGAGCCATGTGGTCACCGGCTACAAGGGCATGCCGCCGGGCGGCCAGTGCGCGGCCTGCTCCGCCGACGACTACACGGCACTGGTCAAGTTCATGTCCGAGCAGGAAGAGGGCCAGTAGTGGCCCGTCGCGGGATTTCGCGCCGCGCGGCCCTGATCGCGGGCGCTGGCGGTGTCGCGGTGATCGGCGCGGGAGCCGGCGTGGTGGCGGTGGCTACAGGCGACAAGCCCGAGCCTTCCTCGCCGGCCGCCACGGACGCGCAGGGCCACACCCTGTGGCGTAACTGGTCGGGCATCCAGCATGCCTATCCCGCCAAACGCGCCGCGCCCGCCGACGAGGCCGCGCTGGCCGAGGTGATCAAGGCCGGCCCCGCGCCGGTGCGCGTGGTGGGGGCGGGGCATTCCTTCACCGCACTGGCGGTCACGCCCGGAACCCTGGTGTCCCTGGACGTGATGAGCGGCATCACCCGCTGGGAGGGCGACGAGGCGGTGGTCAAGGCCGGCACGCGCCTGGGCGCCCTCGGCCCCGCGCTGGCGGCAAACGGCCGGGCCATGGCCAACCTGCCCGACATCAACAAGCAGTCCCTGGGCGGCGCGCTCGGCACCGGCACCCACGGCACGGGCGCCAAGCTGCGGGCCATCCATGGTGATGTGACGGCCCTCACCCTGTGCACCGCCAAGGGCGAGCTGATCCACTGTGACGCCAAGACCCGGCCCGACGTCTTCAATGCCGCCCGCGTCTCCCTGGGCGCGTTGGGCGTGATCACCGAGGCGCGGCTGAAGACCATCCCAAACAAGCGCGTCCACCGCCGCGTGTGGATCGAGCCCTTCGCGGAGGCCCTGTCCAAGGCCGAGGAGCGCTGGGCCCAACATCGCAACTTCGAATTCTACGCCGTGCCCTTCACCGACCTGGCCGCCTGCATCAGCCACGACGAAACCGACGAGCCGGCCCGCGCCCGTGAGCCCGACAGCGATACCGCCTTCCTCGATGCGCTTCGTGGTTTGCGCAACCTGCTGGGCTGGTCGGTCCCGCTGCGCAAGGCCGCCGCCAAGGGCTTGCTGGGCGGCGAGAAGCCGCAGGAAGCCATCGACGACGGCTGGAAGCTGCTCTCCACCGAACGCCCGGTACGCTTCAACGAGATGGAGTTCCACCTACCGCCCGAGAGCCAGTTGGCGGCGCTCAAGGAGGTGGTCGAGACCATCGAGAAGCATCGGCCCGACGTCTTCTTCCCCATCGAGGTCAGGCGTATCGCCCCCGACGACGCCTGGCTGTCGCCCTTCGAAGGCGGGCCACGCGGCTCGGTCGCGGTCCACTGCTACTACAAGGACGACTACGACTTCCTGTTCACGATGATCCAGCCGATCTTCCTGCGCCATGGGGGCCGGCCCCACTGGGGCAAGCTGCATTCCCTGCGCGGCGATCAGCTGGGCGCCCTCTATCCGCGCTGGAACGACTGGCTGACCGTGCGCAAGGAACTGGACCCGGAGGGGCGGTTCCTGAACCTGTATCTACAGGGGATGCTCGGGCTCGATTAACGAGATCGCGTAAAATATGTGATCAATCACTCACATTCTTATGGCCACGGTTCCTGAAGCGCATTAGGGTGGCGGCATGGGAGCACATGCCATGCCTTGGTTCGCCGTCATCGGTCTCGCGATCTGGATCTTCTTTCAGGAGCGCCGGCTGGCGAGCCTGGAGCATCAGGTCGCCGATCTCAGGGCCCTGCCGAAAGACGTCTATAAGCCGGTGACAGCCCCGGCGGAGCCGGTGCAGCCGGAACCCGTCCGTCCGCCGGTCGAGAGCCAGGCGGCGGCGCTTGCCGACGACATCCAGCGGGCTGTGGAGGAGGCGAGGGCGGAGCATGCCGCCACCCTGGCCGCCGAAGTCGAGGCGGCCCGGCGCCTTGTCGCCACCCCGGCGCGCGACCCCTTGCCGCCGATCGTGCGCGCCGCCCTTGAGCCCACGCGGGCCCCCGCGCCGGAACGCCCTTCGGCGCCACGCCTGTCGCTGGAAACCTGGCTGTCCGAGAACGGCCTGGCCTGGATCGGCGGGGCCGCCCTGGTCATCGGCGGCGCCCTGCTGGTCGGCTTTGCCGCGCAACAGGGCTTCTTCACCCCGCCCGTGCGGATCGCCTCGGCGGCGGTGCTTGGCGGGCTGCTGATCCTGACCGGGGAGGCCCTGCGGCGTGGCAGGCTGGCGCGGTTCGTGCGCCATCCGCTGGCGTCGGCCATCGCCTCGGGCGCGGGGGCGTCGGTGCTCTACGGCACGGCCTGGGCGTCGCACGCCCTCTATCATTTCATCCCGGCTGGGGTTTGCGCCGGCCTGCTGGCGGCCATCGCGGCCGGGCTTCTGGGTCTGGCCCTGCTGCGTGGACAGGCGCTCGCCTTGCTGGCCCTGGCCGGCGCCTATGTCGCGCCCCTGGTGGCGGCGGGTGGCGACTGGAGCGCGCCGGTGATGACCGCCTACCTTGGCCTGCTGGTCGCGGTGGGCTTCGTGGTGGCGGCCGAGCGCAACTGGCGCGCCTGTGGCTGGGTGACCTTCCTCGGCGCGGGCCTGTGGTCCGGGCTGGCGCTGTTTGAGCCGTCGGCGCTGAAGTGCCTGCTGCTCGGGCTGGAGCCGCTGGCGGTGGTGGCGCTGCTCTCGCGCCTGCGTCCCGAGACCGATGCGCGCCGGTATGGAGACGGCGCGGTGATTTTCGCCTCCGTCCTGAGCTGGGCGGCCATGACCCAGGCCTGGAGCATCGCCGGCCATCAGGCCCTTTGGATCGGCGCGGCGGCGGGCCTGATCCTGCCGGCGCTCACCGCCCTGGCGGTGCGGGGCCGCGCGGCCCGGAGCGAGCTGTTGGCCGCCCCCGCCGTGGCCCTGGTGCTGGCGGCGCTGTTGGGTCTGGTCGGCCGGCGCATGGGCCTGCATGAGCCGGGCGCGCCGCTGTTGTGGCTCGCGCAGGCTGCGGTGCTGGGGGGCGCGATCCTGTGGGCGACCTGGACGCGCGCGCCGCGCGCGCCGGCGGCCACGGCGGCTGTGCTGGGCATGTTGCCGTTGGGCGCGTTCGCGGGGGCTTGGTGGGGCTTGGGACTGACAGGCGCGAGCGCGCCTCTGGCGGTGGGTCTGATGCTCGCCGCCGGGCTGGTAGGCCTGGTCCGCGCGCCGGGCGCCAAGGACGATGTTTTGGCCGCCGAGATCGTGTCCGGCGCGGCGGCGGCGTCGCTGCTGCTGGCCGTGGGGCTAGCGGCGGAGTGGCGGTATGCGCCCATGGCCTTCGCCCTGACGGCGGTCGCATTGGCGGGCGCGCACCTGAGGTTCGGGTGGCGCAGCCTGTCGGTGGCGGCGACGGGCGCGGGCGTCATCGCGTTCGGGGCGTTGTTCGGCTGGAAGCTGTGGGCCTATGCCTTCTCCGGCCTGCCGGGCGCGGCCTGGGAGTTGGCCTCAAGCCTGGTCCTGGCGGGCGGCGCCTTCGTGGCGGCGCGGATCATCCGCCGCCGGGGCGACGATCCAGGGTTGGCCGAGGCGATGATGACACTGACGCCCGTGGCCGTGTTGGCCGGGCTGTTCGTCTTCCTGCGCTGGGTGGCCGCGGGGGGCGCGGGCGTGGCGCTGGATGCGCTGAGTGAGGCGTCGATCCGTACGCTGCTGCTGACGGTGGGCGGGCTGACCGGATTGCGCATGCTACGCGCGGAGAGCGGCGCCATCGCCAAACTTCGGGCGCATGGGCTTTTGCTGGCGGGGTTGGCGCACGCGGTGCTGCTGCAGGGGCTGGCGTGGAACCCCTGGTGGGGCATCTCCCAACCGGTGGCCGGACCGCCGCTGCTCGACACCCTGGCCCTGGCCTATCTGGCGCCGGGTCTGATCTTCGCCTACGCGGCATCGCGGGCGCGGAGCCTGTCACCCGAGCAGAGCCGGATCTACGGCTGGGCCGGCGCGGGGTTCATTCTGGGCTGGGCGGTGCTGGAGATCCGGCGCTTGACGCATGGGGCCGATCTGAGCGGCGGGCTGGGCACGGTCGGCGCGCTGGAAGCGGTGGCCTATTCGCTGCTGTGGCTGGGTGCGGGGCAGGCGCTGCCCTGGTTGCGCGAGCGCATGCGCTTGGCCGCCGATGCCGAGGGCGGGGCCGGGGCCGGGCGGGGGCAACGGGCGTTGGCCTGGTTCGGGCTGGGGTTCGCGACGGTTATGCTGGGCCTGTGGTCCAACCCCTGGTGGGGCGCGGCGGCGGCGCCTCTGGGTGGCGCGTTTGAAGCGCTGGCGGTCTGGGCGGGCTATGCCGTGGCCGTGGCGTTGATCCTACGCACCGCTTGGCGGGCGCGGGCTGAAGGACGCACATCCCAGGCCGACGCGGCCGAGGGCGTGGCGGTCTTCCTGGGGCTGGCGCTGGCGGCGCTGCTGATCCGCTGGGCCTTCCGGGGTGGCGACATGCGCTGGGGCCAGCCCCATCTGGCGGCGGAGATCTGGAGTTATTCGGCGGCGGGCGCTGCGCTGGGTATCGGGCTGCTGGCGGCGGGCCGCAAGGGCCGCTACCTGGCCCGCTATGGCCTGATCCTGCTGCTGGCGACGGCGGCCAAGGTGCTGTTCTTCGACATGGCCCAGCTGTCGGGCATGGTGCGGGTGGCCTCGTTCATCGCCGTGGGCGTGCTGATGCTGGCCGGCGCGCTGACCGCGCGGCGCATGGGACGCCGCGCGGGGGATGCGGAGGCTACCACCAGCGAGGATAGGCCTTGAAGGCGGCGGCCAGGGCGGCTGCGGCTTCGCGTTCCACGAGCAGGGAGACGGTCATGACCGCGCCTGCGTTCGAGACGCGCAAGGCCGGCGGATTTAGCGAGAGCCGCATCCCAGCGCCGACGGGAACCAGGCAAATGATCTGGTGGTCGCCCATGTCCATCAAGGCCGCACGGCCACGCCCGAGGGCCGCCTCGAACGATAACAGCCGGTCGTAGGCAATCCAGACACCGCAGCATTCCCACGTGAGGGCTTGTCTGGGGCTTTCGAACGCCAGGTGGATGTCAAAGCAGATGGAGCCGAAGCGGTCTTCGCAATCCGTCGGCTCAAACGTGAGCGACAGCGTGTCGGTTCGGCACGCGATCGTATCCGCCGGTATTGCCACGGCCGATCAGTCCTTCAGCGGTCCGGCCTGGTCGACCCAGACGGCCAGCTGCGGCAGCAGCTGGGCCAGGCCCTGGTTGTAGGCCTCGACGATGGCGGCCACGCGGTTGTCCGACGCGGTGACGCTGACCTCGAAGGTCTGCAGGCGCGGCGGGCTGCGGTCGGTGCCCTGCAGCACGGCGTCGACCACGATGACCACGTCCGGGCCCGCCTTGGGTCCGTGGGTGTAGCGGGCCTCGAAGCTGCGCACGTCCAGGCGCAGGGTGTAGTCGGCGCGGCGCGGATCGCCGCGCATGACCAGCCGGGCCGGGCCCTTGTCGGCCGCGAAGGCGGCGGCCACCGCCTCGTCGAACAGCACCGGCGCGGGCGCGACCCAGCGGGCCACGCTGACATAGGCGACCTCGCTGCCCGTGGTGGTCAGCAGCCGGTCCGACGCGGCTTCGCGCGGGAAGACCGACGGGGGTTTGAGCACCCCGAACCCGCCCGTGGCCGGCGCCGCCGATACGGGCGTCTCAGGCTTGAAGCCGAAGCGGTAGAGCTGGGCCGGATCGCTCTTGGGCAGCAGCGAGATACAGGCGGTCAGCGCCAGGGAGGCGGCAGTCACGGCCGCCAGGACGGCGAGGCGGCGCAGGGCCGCCGGGGTCTTGGGCAGACGGCTCATGGCTTGACCTCCACTTCCTTGGCGGGCGCCTTGGAGACCATGCCCCGCGGGTTCTGTTCGATCTCGTTGACCAGCCGGTCGAGCGACTCGGCGGCCGTCTGCAGGCTGCCGATGGCGGAGGTCAGCTGGGGCAGGCCGGTGGTGGCGAAGTCGCTGGTCGGGCCTTGCAGCCTGGCGACCAGCTTGCGCACGTCGGCCGTGGCGCCCTTCAGTTCGTCCGCGGCGTCGCCCAGCTTCGTCAGCGCGGCGCGGCCGTCGTTGTCGACCAGGCTCTTGCTGGACCGGGCCAGCTCGCCGATGTCGTTGGCGGTCTTGTCGATGTCGTTCAGGGCCCGGGTCGCATCGTCCAGGATGGCCATCTTGCTTTTCAGCTGGGCGGTCACGTCCTGGACGTTGCCGAGTGTCGTGCCGAAGGCCGCGATGTTCTTGTCCGACAGCACCTTGTTGACGCGGTCGAGCGCCTCGATGGTTCGGGTCAGCACCGTGCCTCCGCCCTCGAGCAGGTCGGCCAGCGCGCTTCGCTGGCTCTTGATGACGGGCTTGACCCCCGCTGGCGTGATGTCCTTCAGCAGCTTGAGCTTGGGCGACCCGGCGGTGATCTGCACATAGTTGACGCCGGTGATGCCCTGGGGCTCCAGGGTCGCGTAGCTGTCCTGGCGGATCGGCACCTTGGCGGTGATGCGGATGGCGGCGATCACGCGGTTGGGGTCGACGGGGTCGAGGGTGATCTTGGTGACCTCGCCCACCTTGATGCCGTTGAAGTGGACTTCACCGCCCACGGAAAGGCCGCGAACCGGACCCACGAACAGGATGTCGTAGAGGTCATAGTCCTTGGCGGACTGCAGGCGCGCCAGCCAGACCACGAAGACCAGCAGGCCGACAAACAGCAGCAGCGACGCAAACCCCACCAGGGCGTAGTTGGCGTTTCTTTCCATCAGCTCTTCTTCCTTCGCGAAGGCTTCTTCGACAAAGCCTTGGTCGCGGCGCGGCCACGGGGGCCCAGAAAATATTCCTGGATCCAGGGATGATCCGATTGTTCGAGTTCGGCGACCGGCGCCACGGCGACGATCTGTTTATCGGCCAGCACCGCGATCCGGTCGGTGATCGAATAGAGGCTGTCCAGGTCGTGGGTGATCATGAAGACGGTGAGGTCGAGACTGTCCGACAGGTCGTGGATCAGTTCGTCGAAGGCCGCCGCGCCGATCGGGTCGAGGCCGGCGGTAGGCTCGTCGAGGAACAGCAGTTCCGGGTCCAGGGCCAGCGCGCGGGCCAGGCCGGCGCGCTTGCGCATGCCGCCCGACAGCTCCGCCGGCTTCTTGGCCCCGGCGCCGGGGGGCAGGCCGGAGAGCGCGATCTTCAGGTCGGCGAGCTCGTCGATCTGCTTCTTGGACAGGTCGGTGTGTTCGTAGAGGGGGGCGGCGACGTTCTCGCGCACGGTCAACGAGGAGAACAGGGCGCCGGCCTGGAACAGCACGCCCCAGCGGCGCTCGATGGCCGTCCACTTCTTGCGCGAGGCGTGTTCGATATCCTGGCCGAAGATCTTCACCGTGCCGCCGTCGGGGCGTTTCAGGCCGATGATGGTGTTGAGCAGCACCGACTTGCCGGTGCCGGACCCGCCGACCACGCCCAGCACCTCGCCGTGGCGCACGGTCAGGTCCAGGCCCTCGTGGATGACCTGGGTCCCGTATTGCGACTTCAGGCCCTTCACCTCGATGGGCGGGGCGCGTTCGTCCAGCTCGTCGTCGGCGAGCACGTGATCGGGTTGGACCGGCGTATCCGTCATAGGCCGGCCTTCATGTAGACGAGGGCGAAGGCGGCATCGATCAGGATGATGGCGAAGATCGCCTGAACCACCGCCGAGGTCACCTTCAGGCCCAGGGATTCCACATCGTCGCCGACGTCCAGGCCCTGGCGGCAGCCGATGCCTGCCACGACCAGCGCCACCACGGGGGCCTTGTAGAGGCCCAGCCAGAAGGGGGTGACGCCGACGTTGTCGACGATGCGCTGCATGAAGAAGGTCGGCGACAGGTCCAGCACCGACCAGGAGACGATCATGCCGCCGAACAGGCCCGACAGGTCGGCCACGAATACCAGCAGGGGCAGTGTGATCAGCAGGGCCACGAAGCGCGGCACCACCAGGGCGTCGAACGGGTCGACCCCCATCACCTGCATGGCGTCGATCTCCTGGTTCATCTTCATCGAGCCGATCTCGGCGGCGAAGGAGGAGGCCGAGCGGCCGGCCAGCAGCACGGCAGTGATGACGATGCCGAATTCGCGCAGCACGGCGATGCCGATGGTCTCGACCACCAGCACCTCGGCCCCGAATTGCCTGAGCGTATTGACGCCCAGCAGGCCCACCACCGCGCCGATGAAGAAGGTGGTGATGGCCACGATCGGCAGGGCGTCGAGGCCGGCGCGCTCAGCCAGGTTAAAGGTCGGCGCCCAGCGGATGCGGCGCGGATTGAGGATCGAATGCCAGATGGCCACCAGCAGGTGGCCCAGGAAGTCGAAGATCTCGTAGAGCTCGCCGGCGATATGGAAGATGCCCCGGCCCAGCCGGTCCATCAGGTTGTAGAAGCCGCGCTGCTTCACGACCGGGGTGGGCTCGCGCTGGATGCCCTCGGCGACCAGTTCCAGCAGGCGGTGGGTTTCCGGCCGCGCCTGCAGCTGGCGGGGCTCGTTGACCCCTTCGACGGCGCGCAGAACGGCATAGGCGCCGGCGGTGTCGCAGCGCTTGACGCCGCTCATGTCGACGGCGGTGTGCCGGGTGTCGCGGATGGCCGCGGCCAGGCGCGGACCGGCGTTGCCCAGGCAGTGAGCGGTCCAGTCGCCGGTCAGGCGCGCGACCGGTTCCCCGTCCTTGTCGGCGAGGCTGAAGTCGGCGTCTACGTCCACCCAGCGGTGCTCCTGCGGATTCTACCGAGTCGGACCCTAGCAGAGGACGGGTGGGGGAGGGCAATCGTCGAACCGCGATTGGCCGGTTGACTGCCCCACAGGAAGCTTTTCACGGTTAGTGTGGCTTTTTGGAAATTCGCCTGCTCCTGGTGGAGGCTCTGCGCGAATTTCCAAAATTCCAGCCACACTAGTGAATCTGGGCCTGTTCGCGTGCTCATCGGATTTGAAGTTCGCCCGGAGCCCGACCGATGTGCCGGCGAACTTCAAATCCGGCACGCGAAGCGTGGGCGTGAGGACAACAGAATGACGGCGAAAAATATGCCGGAGACCGTTTTGGTGACCGGCGCGGGCATCGCGGGCCTGTTCACGGCGCTGGCGTTGTTTCCCACCGGGCGCGACATCCTGTTGCTGGAGCGCGACGGACCGCCGCCGGAAGGCGATGTGGACGTGGTGTTCGCCGACTGGAAGCGCCGCGGCGTGGGCCATCTGCGCCACAGCCACGCCTTCCTGGCCCGGTTGCGCGCCGCGCTGGAGGCGCACCCGGCGCTGATGGACGACCTGCATGCGGCCGGCGTGCGCGAGATCACCTTCGCCGACATGCTGCCGCCCAACCTGAAGGCGGCCTATGTGGAGGAGCCGGGCGACCATGCCCTGGGCGTGCTGACCAGCCGCCGCACCACATTGGAGCTGGTGATGCGCCGCTTCGTGGAGCGCCAGGCCAACGTGCGCATCCAGTCCGACGTCTTCGTGGACGGCCTGATCCTCGAGCCCGCCACGGAGGGACCGCCCCGCGTCGTAGGCGTGACGGGCCGCGAGGCCGGCAGCGACGTCGAGCATGAGCGCGAGTGGCGCGCCGACGTGGTGGTCGACGCCGCGGGGCGAAGCACCCAGCTGTTCGACTGGCTGGCCGAGGCCGGCGTCAGCGTCGCGGAGGCCGAGGAGGACGCGGGCATCCTCTACTACACCCGCCACTACCGCCTGCGGCCGGGCGTTTCGGAGCCGTCACGGGAGGGCGCGCCGCCGGCCACCGGCGACCTGGGCTTCATCAAATACGGCCTGTTCAACGCCGACGCCGGCTGGTTTTCGATCACCCTCGCCGTGCCCGAGATCGAGGCGGAACTGCGCGCGGCCATCGTCGGGCCCGACACATTCCAGCAGGTCTGCCAGCTGCTGCCCGGGATCGCGCGCTGGACCGATCCGGCGATCTCCGAGCCGATGACCAAGGTGTTCGGCATGGGCGACCTGCGCAGCCGCTGGCGTTCGCTGCTGGCTGAGGGTCAGCCCCTGGTGCTGGGCCTGTTCGCCATCGGCGACGGGCTGGTGCGCACCAACCCCCTGTATGGCCGCGGCACCTCCTTCGCCGCCGTCGAGGCCGAGGCCCTGCGCGCGGCGCTGGAAGGATCGGACGATCCGGCCCGGCGGCTGGCCCGCTATCAGGTGAAGATCGACAGCGATCTGAGGCCCTTCTACGAGGACATGCTGCGCCAGGACCGCTCGGCCATCCGCCGCGCCGCCAATGCCAGGAACCCCGACCACAAGCCGGGCCTGCGCGCGCGCCTGTTCAACAGCTTCGCCCGCGACGGGGTGGGCGTGGCGCTGCGCACCGACATCGCCACCCTGCGCGCCGCGCTGCGCGGCTTCCACATGCTGGACGCACCCACCGACTGGCTGAAGAAACCGCGTCACATGGGCCCGGTGCTGGCCAGCTGGGCCAAGGGCAAACGCCGCAACGCCGCCCACTATCCCCCGAATCTGGGCCCCGGGCGGGCGGAGATGTTCAGTGAGATCGGGCTGGCCGAGGCGATCTGACCACGGCCCGGCCTGCACGGTTTCGGCGCCGAATCCGCGCCGCGCCTCCACCCATGCCCCATTGTCACGCCGCGCCGCGCGGGTGAGGGTCCCCGGGCGTTGCAGCCGGGGAGGGCCGCATGAGCTTGGATATGATGCTTGAGGCGAAGCCCGCCTCGCCGCGCATGCTGGCCTTGAGGCTGGGCGCGGGTCTGGCCCAGGGGCTGGCCGCGCTGGTGCTGATCCACCAGTTCTGGATCAAGCCGTTCCCGGAAGCGTGGAATTGGGCGATTTCGGGGGCCATGGCCGCCGTGCTCGTGGCCCCGCTGATCTTCATGGGCGGCCTGGGAACCTTGCGGCGCACGACGCTCACCGTCTGGACCATCGCGGCGGCGCTGATCGCGGCGGGGCTGGGCGGCTACGGCTACTGGGCCCATCTCGCCTCCATGCGCGGCGGCGACTTCCCGGTGCTGGCGCTGAGCGGCGTGGTGCTGTTCTTCATCGCCCACCATCTGATCGCCGCCGCCGACGAGGACCGCAGGCTGGTGGCGCGCTATCCCACCTATTTCGACGGGGCCTGGAAACATGGCGTGCAGCTGGCCCTGTCGCTGGCCTTCACCGCCGTCTTCTGGGCGCTGCTGTTCCTGGGCGCGGGGCTGTTCAAGCTGATCGGCATCGATGCGCTGCTGAAGCTCTACGACCACGACTGGTTCCACATTCCGGCCACCACCCTGGCCTTCGCCGCCGCCGTGCATCTGACCGACGTGCGGGTGGGCCTGATCCGGGGCGTGCGCACGGTGGCGCTGGTGTTGCTGTCGTGGCTGCTGCCGCTGCTGACCCTGATCGCGGCGGCCTTCCTGCTGACCCTGCCGTTCACGGGGCTGAAGCCGCTGTGGGACACCAAGGCCTCGACCGCCGTGGTGCTGACCGCCGCTGCCTTGCTGATCGTGCTGATCAACGCCGCCTATCAGGACGGCCGTCCCGAGAGCCCGCCGGCGGCGGTGCTGCGCTGGGCGGCGCGGATCGCGGGGGTGCTGATCGCGCCCCTGGTGGGGATCGCCGGCTATGGCCTGGTCTTGCGTATCGGCCAGTACGGCCTGACGCCGGAGCGGGTCTATGCGGCCGCCTGCGTGATGCTGGCCGCCGTCTATGCCGTGGGCTACCTGGCCGCCGCCGTACGGCCCCGGCCTTGGATGAAGACGCTGGAGCCCACCAATGTCGCCGCCGCCGCCCTGGCGGTGCTGGTGATCCTGGCGCTCACGACCCCGGTGGCCGACCCGTCGCGGGTGTCGGTCGACGACCAGATGGCGCGCATCGTCTCAGGCCGCACCAAGCCCGGCGAGATCGACTATGCCTTCTTCGGCCCGCAGTCGGGGCGATATGGGGTGAGCGCGCTGAAGACTCTTCAGGCGCGAGGCGGCGACGTGGGCGCCAGGGCCGCCGACGCCCTGGCCGGCAAATATGTGCCCGCCGTGGCCGATAAGCCGGTGATCTTCCATGTCTATCCGCAGGGCGCGGCCATCCCGGACGGCTTCCTTGTGAACAACCGGCTGCCCGGCGATTACATAAACTGTCAGGAGCAGGAGCACGCCTGCGACCTCTATGTGCTGGACGCGGACGGCGACGGACGGCCCGAGGTGGCGGTGGATGAGAGCAGCTATGGTTCGCTCAACGTCTATCAGGCCCAGGCGAGCGGTCCGTGGAAGCAGGTGGCGACGCTGGAGGTGTGCGCGGCCGGCGGCAAGGAGGCCCTGAAGGCGGGGGCTTTCAAGACCGTGCCGTCCAAGTGGCGTGAACTGGAGATCGGCGGGCGGCGGTTCGGGCTGACGCCCCGGCCGGACTGCGATACGCCCGCGCCGCCGGTGGCGGCGGGCGCTACCAAGGTTGAAGCTGCGGCGCCGATCGAACGATGATCAGACGGATACCGGACGGCGTCATCCCCCTGGCCGGGGGTACGCTGGCGCTGCTGATCACAGGGGTGAACCCGATCCTGCTGGGCGCGCTGGCGGACGCCGGGCGGCTCAGCGCGGCGGGCATCGGCCAGGCGGCGATGATCGAGCTGCTGGCCATGGGCATCGCGGCGGGCGGCGCGGGGGCGGTGCTGAAGCCGGAGCGGCTCAAGCTGATCGGCCTGCTGGCCGGCCTGGTCATGGCGGCGGCCAACCTGGCGACCTTCGGCGCGACGGGCCTGGGCGTGGTGGCCGCCCGCGCGCTGGCGGGCCTTGCGGAAGGGGTGCTGGTCTGGATCTCGATCGGCTTCATCGTGCGCACGGCCACGCCGGAGCGATGGGCCGGGGTCTATTTCACGGTCCAGACCTTGGCCCAGCTGGCCCTGGCGGCCACGCTGTCGGGCCTGATCATGGTCCGGTTCGGGGTGGGCGGCGGCTTCGCGGCCTTGGGGATTGCAGGCCTGCTGGCGGCCCTGCTGGCCCTGTTCGGCCCCGACAGCTATGCGCCCCTGGCCAAGGGGGAGGGGCTGTCGCACCTGCCGTCGGCGCGGGGCTGGATATCGCTGGGCGGCATCCTGCTGTTCGCGGCCAGCGGCGTGGCCGTGTGGATCTATCTGCAGCCGCTGGCGCACCATGCGGGACTGGGCGAGCGGGTGGCGGGCATGGCCGTCTCCGCCTCGCTGGCGGGCCAGATCCTGGGGTCGGCGGCGGCGACCGTGATCGCCGGGCGGCTGCGCTATGTGGTGGTCTTCCTGGCCGCGATGGTCATCAACCTGGCCGTCTGGTGGCTGCTGGTCGGATCGCCGCCCACCGCCGTCTTCGTGGGCGTGTTCGGCGTGACGGGGTTTCTGGGCATGTTCGCCTCGCCCTATTTCGTGCCCCTGACCATCGAGGCCGACCCCACGCGCCGCGCCGCCGAACTGACCGGCGGGGCCCAGTTGCTGGGTTCGGCGATGGGGCCGTTCCTGGCGTCGATGGTGGTCACCGACCGTGAGCCGCGCACCGCCCTGATGCTGGGCGTCATCCTGCTGCTGGCCGGGGTGGGGACCATCGCCGGCCTTCACTTCACGGCGGGCAGGGTCCGGGTGCAATAATCCACCGACCCCAACCCATCCGCTCATCCCGACGAAAGTCGGGACCCATGGGGCCTGTCAGAACTGGCCCTTCGGGCCGGTGACGGGCGGGGACTTTCAGGAACTCAATGACCTTCCGGCGAGTCACTATGGGTCCCGACTTTCGTCGGGATGAGCGGATGAATGTAGAGCAGCGCTTCCGATTGAGTACGGATCCTTAAGCCCGTCAGATCGACGCCAGGCTGACCTTGGTCAGGTCGCCCATCCAGCCTTTGCGCGCCTGCGCGAAATGGGTGGCCGCGTCGCCGGCGCGGCCCAGGCTCATTTCGGCCTCGGCCAGCACGGTGAGCGCCATCGGATCCTTCGGCCATTTGGCCAGCACGGCCTGAGCTTCCTTCACCGCGCCGTTGGCGTCGCCGGCGCGCAGCAGAGCGGCGGCCAGGCTGCGGCGGACCGGGTACCACCAGGCGGGCGGATCGGTGAAGGTCATCAGCCGCGCCTCCTGCATTTCGGCGGCCTTGCGGTAGGCCTTGGCGGCCTCGGCCGGATTGCCTTCCAGCATGAAGGCGCGGCCCAGCAGCACCAGATGCGCCACCTGCACCATGCCGTCGCCCTGGGGCCGGTATTCCCCGAAGGCCTTCAGGTCGAACCCGCTGGTCCGCACCAGGGCGGCCTCGGCGCGGACGGCCTTGGCGTCACCCAGCCGGAAGGCGGCCTCGCCCCGGGCATAGCGCCACATGGCGCGCACGAAGGGCAGCTTGTCGCCCGGATCGGGCAGGGCCATCACCCTGGCCGGATCGGCGAAGCGGCCCTGCGCGAAATAGGCGGTGGCGGCGCCCATCTGGGGCCAGGCCTGAGAGGGCTTGAGCATCGCCACCATGGCGGTCACCGGGTCGGCCAGCGCCAGGGCGTCGGCGCGGTCGTCGGACATCAGCGCCCCGCCGATGCCGAATTGGACGTTGTGGCCATGGTAATATTGCTTCCAGGCGCCGCTGAGCGGGTCGAGGCCCTGGCGGCGCGCGTCGGCCACGTCCAGCGCCACGGCCTCCACATTGGCGCGCGCGGCGTCCTGGTACTGCCCCACCCAATAGTAGGTGTGGGACGGCATGTGGGTCAGGTGGCTGGCGGCGGGGGCCAGGGCGCCCAGACGCTCGGCATAGGGCAGGGCCTTGGGGCCCATGCCGGTCATCTCGGTGATATGGATGTAGAAGTGGATGGCGGCGGTGTCGTTGGGGTTTCGCTTCAGCGCGCCCTCGATCAGGTCGCGGGCGTGGGGCAGGTTGTCCTGGCCGTTGCGCATGGAGGCCGGGATCATCCAGGCGTCGGCGGTGATGATGGCCACTTCGTTGTCGTCGGGCCGGGTCTTGGCCAGGTCGTCCATCGCCTGGGCGAAGGCCAGGTCGCCGAGCCCCGCGCCGCCGCCGTGATCATAGCGTTTGACGAGCGCGCCGGTCAGCGCCTGTTCCAGCGGCGGGCCGTCCTTGGCCAGGTCGCGCGCCTTCACCGCCAGGGCGGCCAACTCCGTCTGCTTGGGGGCGTCGACCGTGTAGTTGATGGTCGGTCCCCGCGACCAGGCCTCGCCCCAGACGCACATGGCGCAGGCGGGGTCGAGGCGTTCGGCCTCCTTGAAGGCGGCAGCCGCCTCATCATGGGCGAAGGCGTGGGCCAGCTGCATGCCGTTGTTGAAGAAGGCCTGGGCCTTGGGGTTGCTGGTGACGATGGTGAAGCCGCCCGTGCCGTAGCCCTCCAGCAGCACCGTGGCCGGCGGCGGGGCCGCACCGCCGCCGCCCGCATTGGCGTCGCCGCAGAAGGCGTTGAAGCCGGCGACGAAGGGCGCGGTATCGGCCTCGGTGAGTGTGGGCGTCAGGGCCAGCAGGCCGGCCGAAATGGCGGCGATCATACGCATCGTGAGTTCCCCGTTTCCCCGCCACGACATGTCGCGCGGGGTCTGGTTTGGCAAGATGGGCCGCCGCGCGCGGGCGTCAATCCGGATCGTGGGGCCGGAACGCCGCCACCAGGTCCCTGAGCCAGGTTTGCGGATTGTCCTTCAGGTCCAGGGGCGTCGCGCCGTTGCGGACCACCACCATGTCCAGGTCCGGCACGACGATGGTGTACTGGCCCTCATAGCCGTTGGCCGAGAAGGAACCCGGGCCCGCCATGCCCAGCCACCATTGGGCGCCGTAAGGGCTGTCGGTGTTCTCCGGCTCCTGTTGCCAGGTCTTGGCGCGGGCATAGTCGACCCAGCCTTCCGGCAGCAGCCGCGCCCCGTCCCACATTCCGTCGCGCAGATAGAGCAGGCCGAAGCGGGCGAAGTCGCGCGGGGTGCAAAAGCAGAAGGAGGAGCCGATGAAGGTTCCAGCCGCGTCGAACTTGGGCGCGGCGCTGGTCATGCCCAGCGGATCGAACAGGCGCTCGCGCATGAAGGCCTCGAAATCGGGGCCGAAGGCATTGGCCGCGCGGGCGGCGGTCCGGGCGATGATGTTGGTGGTCCCGCTGGAATAGGACCAGAAGGTTCCCGGCGTGTGGGCCAGCGGATAACCGGCGGCGAAGGCGGCGACATCGTCCTGGCCGGGGCCGAACAGCATGGGGATGACGTCGGAGGGTTCGTCCGGCAGATAGGCCTCGCTGAACTTCAGGCCGCTCGACATGCGCAGCATCTGGTCCAGGGTGATCGCGCCGCGTGGATCGCCCGCGCCGGACCATTCGGGGACGTCGGCGGGACGGTAGATGTCGATCTTGCCATCGCCGACCAGCAGCCCGACCAGGGCCTGGGTGATGCTCTTGGCCTTGGACCAGGAGTGGCAGGTGTCGTGCGGCCCGCGTCCCTTGCCATAGCGTTCCAGGATCAGCCTGCCGCCCTGGATCACCACCAGCGCATGGGTTTCGCCCAGCACGCTGCCGTCGCCGTCGAAGGCCTGGGTCAGCAGGGCGTCGATGCGGGCTCTGTCGGCGTGGGCGGGGAGATCGCCCAGCGGCCAGTCCTGTGTGGGCCAGGCCACGCCGGCGGGTTGCGGGGGCAGGGCGGGCAGGCCGGTCATGGAGGGGGAGGGCATGGCTACTATTGGTCCCAGATACTCTTGAAGGCGCCGGCGCCGTTCAGGCGCTGGGCGGGGCTGGCCTTTTCGATATGGCCGATCAGGCCGCGATAGACGCCGTAGCCGATCAACTCCTGCAGGCGCGGCGGGAAGGTGCGCACCAGGGCGGGGTCGAGGCCCAGCTGCTGGTTCTCCTGTTGGCGGATGAAGCCGGCGCAATAGTTCATGGCCATGCCCATGCGGCGTTCGCCCGACCGGTTTGCCCCACCGCCGTGCCAGAGCGCGCCGTCCCAGATGAGTACGCTGCCCTTCTTCATCTCGCCGGGGACGGAGGCATAGTCGCCGCCATAGTCGGGGTTGGGCTCGTGGTGGCTGCCGGGGATCAGCCGCGTGGCGCCGTTCTCTTCGGTGAAGTCGGTCAGCGCCCACATGGAGTTGCACACGATCGGGGCGTGGGGCTTTTCCAGCGGGATGACCATGTCGTCGGCGTGGATCGGCTGGGCGGTCTCGCCCGGGTCGATGGCGATCGAGGAGAGCGACGAGATCAGGCAGCCCTCGTCCAGCACGCCTTCGACCACGGGCAGGACATTGGCGTGGACCGGCACGCCGGCAAAGGGCTCGCCGTGGGCCAGCAGGTTGTAGAGGCGCACCGTGTGCAGCCCCTCGAAGCTGTTGGTCGAGGGCTTGGCGCCCAGGTCGCGCTCCAGCCGGGCCAGGGCGTCGTTCAGCTCATCGATCAGGTCGGGCGCGATGGCGTTCTTGATGATGGTGAAGCCGTCGCGCCGGACGGCTTCCACATGCGCCTGCCGTATGGTGCTGTCCAAGGCCGCCCTCCCAGGCCGTTCTGCGCCGGCTGTCGCGAGCTAGTCTAGACGGGCGTGAGGGGGCTGGGCCACGTCCAATTGTCGGAGGGTGTGGCGCCACCCACCCCAATCTCCGTCATCCCCGGACTTGTCCCGGGACCCAAGAACACCGTGACTCGGGAATAACGCGCCGACGCTCTGCCGCTCACCTTGGCTGCCCGCGTGCATGGGTCCCCGGAACAAGTCCGGGGATGACGAAGGGGGAAGATGGTGCGGGCGCTCAAGCCTGCGCAGTGATCCGGCGCGCGGAGAACCAATCGGCCAGGACCTGGGGCGAGGCCGACGGGTCAGCCAGCGCGACATAGCTGTCGGGGCGCAGCAGGTAGAGGGCGTCCTTGGCCAGGCCTGCTTCCTCGTATTCCGGCCGCCAGGGCAGGACCGTCAGCGGTACGGCGTTGGCTCCGCACCAGGCGGCTAGGTCGGGCCGGGCATCGCCATAGACGTGAACCTGCCAGCGGATGGCCGCGAGGCTCTCGAAGTTGTCGTGGCCGTCCACCGGCGCCCAGGGCAGGCGGTCGCCGCCGTGCACATGTCCCGCCTTGCCGGAGGCCAGAGGGCCTTGCCGGTATTGGACGATCAGCTGGCCCACGGTGCGGAACAGGAACTCGCGCGCGGCGTCCAGCTTGGCGATGCGGGGGATCAGCAGGGGGGCGATGCGGGTGCGGATGAGGCCGGCCAGGTGGCCCTCCGACGTGGCCAGGGTGAAGGCGCGGTCGGTGGTGGCGACAAGACGGCGCGCGAAGCCGAGGCGCTCGGCCTCGTAGCTGTCCAGCAGGGCGTCGGGCGCCTTGCCGTTCAGGACAGCGGCCAGCTTCCAGGCCAGGTTGATGGCGTCGCCGATGCCGGTGTTCATGCCCTGGCCGCCGGCCGGGCTGTGGATGTGGGCGGCGTCACCGGCCAGGAAGGCGCGGCCCCGGCGGAAGCGGTCGGTGACGCGGTGATGGACGCGGTAGGTGGAGAACCAGTTCACCCTGTCGATCTGGACCTTCATATGCTCCAGGCCGCGCTTGCCGACGTCTTCGAAGGTCAGCAGCGGGGCGTCGGTCTTACCGGGCTCGCTGGCCGCCGGGACCTTGTCGTCGCGCACCGAGCCGATGAAGCGCGCGCGGCCCTCGCCGGCCATGGGGAAGACGGCCAGGAAGTCGGCCTCGTCGAGATCGATGTGCAGTTCGCCGTTCACCGAGGGGCCGTGCGCCTCAACGTCGGCGACGTAGAAGACCTGCTGATAGGTGCCGCCCGCGAACTCGGCGTTGATGGCGTGGCGCACCACGGAACGGGCGCCGTCGCAGCCGGCGATGTAGTCGGCGCCAACCGTTTCCTCCGATCCGTCGGCGCGTTTCAGATGGGCGACAATCCCGTCGGCGGCGTCTTCGAAGCTGACCAGTTCGGTCCGGCGTTCGACCTCGACGCCGAGCCCCGACAGGCGTTCGATCAGCAGCTTTTCATGCTGGTCCTGCGGGAAGATCAGCATGAAGGCATAGGGGCTGAGCGCCTTGCCGATCTCATCCAGGGGTATGCGCGCGACCCGCTTCCCCTTCACCCACATATTCGCGCCCGGAGTCTTGTGGCCGCGCTCGACCACGGTGTCGGAGAGGCCGGCCTGGCGGTAGAGCTCCAGGGTGCGGGCCTGGACGGCCAGGGCGCGGGAGGTGGTTCCGGGCTCGGCGGTCTTGTCGACAATACGGACCTTCACGCCCTGGAGCGTGAGCCATAGCGCAAGCACCAGGCCGGTCGGGCCGGCGCCGGCGATCAGGACCTGGCAGGGGGATGTGGGAGCGGTCATGGGGTGAGGATGAACCGAACAAGCGGGATTGACGACAGGTGAGCGAATTTGCGCATGCTCAGGCCTTGGCCGACACCTGTTTGCGGAGCCGCAATGCCCGATCCCGTTCGCCGTTCGCTCCTCGTGTTGGGCCTGGCCGGGCTGGCCGCCGCCTGCGCCAAGCAGGCCGCGCCCGTCTCGACGCTGGAGCGGGTGCGCAAGAGCGGCGTCCTGCGCGTGGGGCTGGAGGGGACCTATCCGCCGTTCAGCTTCCAGGACGACAAGGGCCAGCTGGCCGGCTTCGACGTGGACTTCGCGCGCGCCCTGGCGGCCAAGCTGGGGGCCAAGGCGGACATCCAGCCGGGCCAGTTCGCCGGCCTGTTGGGCGCGCTGGAATCGGGCCGCTCCGACGTGGTCGTCAACCAGATCACCATCACCCCGGAACGCGAGGCCAAGTACGGCTTCTCGGAGCCCTATACGATCTCCGGCATCCAGATCATCGTACTGAAGGGGCGCTCAGGCATTGCCGCGCCCGCCGATCTCGCCGGCAAGAAGGTCGGCGTGGGCCTGGGCACCAACTATGAGAGCTGGCTGCGCGCCAATGTGCCGGGCGCGGTGGTGAAGACCTATGACGACGATCCCACCAAGTACCAGGACCTGAAGGCCGGGCGCCTCGACGCCGTGCTCAACGACAGGCTGGTGGCCGCCGACTTCATCAAGAAATCCGGCGGGCCCTTCGTGGCGGCGGGCCCGGCCTTCTCGCCGCAGAAGCAGGGCGTGGCCTTCCGCAAGGACCCGGCGTTCAAAGCCGCCGTGGACAAGGCGCTGGCGGACATGAGGGCCAGCGGGGAGTTGGCGGCCATTTCCCAGAAGTGGTTCGGCCTGGACGCCACCCGCTAGGGCGCCTGCCAAGGGAGCCTGCCAAGGGAGCCTGACCGGCCGAGTCCCTTTTCCGTAGCCCTTCAAAACGTCCGCTCGTCCCGACGAAAGTCGGGATCCATGCTGATTTTCCGCAAGGATGTGGGGCTCGGTGGGACGTCCGCGACCGGCTTCATCGAACAGCCGGTTCTGATAGGCTCCATGGATCCCGACTTTCGTCGGGATGAGCGGAGCGTGTAGGGGTGGATTGTGGGTCAGCGCGCTAACCGATGAACGACGCCGCCCACCTGATCGGCCAGTCGCTGCCCCTCCTGCTGAAGGGGCTGGGCTACACCGTGGCGCTCAGCGCGATCGGCATGGGCTTTGGCCTGGCGCTCGGCTTTGGCTTGGCGTTGATGCGGCTGTCGCCCCGGGCCTTTCTGCGCTGGCCGGCGGGCGCCTATGTGTCGGCTATCCGGGGCACGCCGCTGCTGGTGCAGCTGTTCCTGATCTACTACGGCCTGCCGCAGTTCGGCATCGAGCTGCCGCCGCTCTTGGCCGCCGGGATCGGTTTTTCCCTGAACGTCGCGGCCTATGCCAGCGAGATCCTGCGCTCGGCCATCGCCGCCGTGGACCGGGGCCAGCGCGAGGCCGCCGCCGTGCTGGGCCTGTCGCCGACCCAGACCATGGCGCTGATCATCCTGCCTCAGGCGGCGCGCACGGCCATCGCGCCGCTGTCCAACAGCTTCATCAGCCTGGTCAAGGATACCTCGCTCGCCGCCACCATCCAGGTGCCGGAGCTGTTCCGCCAGGCCCAGCTGGTGACCGCCCGCACGCTGGAGATCTTCACCATGTATCTGGCCACGGCGGCCATCTACTGGCTGGTCTGCGCCCTGCTGGCCTGGGGCCAGAGCCGGCTTGAGCGCCGCGCCGCCTGGGGACGCCGATGAATGCGATTGACGCCATCGGGCTGGAGAAGGCGTTCGGCGACACGCCGGTGCTGCGCGGCATCGACCTGACTGTGGCGCCGGGCGAGGCGGTGGCCATCGTCGGGCCCAGCGGCTCGGGCAAGAGCACCTTCCTGCGCTGCGTGGCGGGGCTGGAGACCTTCGACGCGGGCGCGCTGAGCGTGGCGGGCGTGGAGGCGTCGCCCGGCAAGGCCAATGCGCGCGCGCTTACCGGCCGTGTCGGCTTCGTCTTCCAGAGCTTCAACCTGTTTCCGCACCTGACCGCCCTGGAGAACGTCACCCTGGCGCCCATGAAGGTGCGGGGCGTCTCCAGGGCTGAGGCCCGCGAGGCCGGTCTGGCCATGCTGACCAAGGTGGGGCTGGCCGACCGGGCGCACGGCTATCCCAGCGAACTGTCCGGCGGCCAGCAGCAGCGCTGTGCGATCGCCCGGGCGCTGGCCATGCAGCCGGAGGTGATGCTGTTCGACGAGCCCACCTCGGCGTTGGATCCAGAACTGGTGGCCGAGGTGCTGGATGTGATCCGCGACCTGGCGGCGGAGGGCCGCACCCTGGTCATCGTCACCCACCAGATGGACTTCGCCCGCGAGGTGGCGGGGCGCACCCTGTTCATGGACGAGGGCGCGGTGGTGGAGGCCGGACCGTCGCGCGACCTCTTCGCCAACCCGAAGAGCGAGCGGTTCAGGCGTTTTCTGGAGCGGGTTTTGCGGGCGGGCTGAGCGGGGAAGGCGATGTGGGCGCCGCCGCGCCGGGGGCGTCGCCGCCCCCGAACGTCCGGAACTCCCCGAACGCCGGACCCATGGCCATCGACAGCGCCAGCGGCATCTGCAGCAGCCATTCGCCGCCCCGGGCCAGCTGGCTGGGTCCGAAGTCCCGCGTCAGCAGGTGGATGATGCGCTCGGGCACCGAGCCTTCCGGCGCCAGGGGATCACAGGCGGCCATGGCCTCGAAGGCCTTGGCGTCGGCCGCTTCGTCGCCGGACAGGTCGCGCAGGCGCTCGAAAATCATCGCCGCCGCCGTGGGCGTGCGCGCCGCGTCCAGGGCCGAGCCCAGGATCAGGCCATCGACGATATCGGCGCGGTGGGTGGCGACCCCGTTGAACACCCCAAACAGCATGGCCCCGCTGGTGATGTCGGCGGCCACGCAAAACAGCTGGTTGCCCAGGGGCAGCATCCAGCCGTCCACCACCGTGCCGGCGCATCGCAGGGTCAGCCGCAGCAGGCCGTTGGGTGCCCGGCGGATCAGGCCGTGGTCATGCAGGAAGCGCCCGGGCGCCATGGCGGCGGGGCGGGTGGAGCGGAAGATGCCCTCATAGGCCGCGCCCCGCAGCCGGGTGTTGGTCAAGACCTGGTCCAGCAGCGCCAGGGGTATGCCCATGGGCGCCGGCGGCTCGCCGGTGTCGCCCACGGCGGCGGGGTCGGCGCCCAGGCGCCGCGCCAGGCCTTCCAGACCGCGGTCCCAGTCCAGGGCGTTGAAGCCCTCGCGCTGGCGCGCCACGAGCGCGGTGAGCCGGGCGAGGTTGTGGCCGGAGGGCTTGACCACCCCGGTCATCCAGCGGCCGACCACGGACTTGTCGACGCCCAGATCGGCGGCCAGCCGGCCCCGGCTCATGGACAGGGCCTTGAGCACGAGCCCGAGTTTCGCGGCAAAGGTTTGTGTCGTCACGGAAGCAGCATCCCGTCCTGGCCGGAATTTTCAACCCGCATGCAACTTGGCGCCTTTCGATGCTGCCCGCTGCAACTACGCGCAAGCGCCGACGACGGGCACGGTGCGGGTGTTGTGAAACGCCATTTCACAGCCAAGTCCGGCGAGCGCGTCCCACAACTTGCGTTCGTCACGCCGCGGCGCCTTCCCGAGGGGCGCCGCGGCGTCTCCATGTCTAGATGATGATATGCGGCGTGAAGCGCGCCGTGTTGCCGGTGATCAGGCCGTCCTCGCGGATGCCCATGCCGGCCGGCGCCCCGTCCACCACCCAGCTGCCGATCACCGGATAAACGCCGCCGGAGTCGGGGCCGAAGTCCGGCAGGTCGTAGAGCGCCTGATAGACATAGCCCTCGTCGCCATAGTCGCCGCCGGTGGAGGCCAGGGTCGCGCCGTCGCGCAGCAGCCGCACATTGGCCCCCTCGCGCGCCAGCAGCGGCTTCTTGGCATAGGTCAGGGTCTGGGGCGTGCGGTGGGCGGCCAGCAGGTTGGGGTGGCCGGGGAACAGCTCCCACAGGATCGGCAGGATCGCCTTGTTGGACCAGATCATCTTCCAGATCGGCTCGATCCAGAGGGTGGGCGCCTCGGGTATGAACTGGGCGAAGCCGTCGTGGACCAGCCATTCCCAGGGATAGAGCTTGCACAGGGTGGTGATGGGCGCGCCGTCCATATCCACGAAGCGCCGGCCCAGGCCGTCCCAGCCGATATCCTCGATCAGGGCGGGCAGGGCGGTGAGGCCGGCCTCGCGGGCGGTATCGGCCAGATAGGCGGTAGTGACGGCGTCCTCGCCCGAGGCCTCGCTGAGGTGGGCGAAGTGGACCCTGTCGGAGGGCAGGCGCAGCGCGATCTCGCGCCAGCGCGCGACCAGCCGCTCATGCAGGCTGTTGAACTGGTCGGCCCCGGGATGGGCCTCATCCTTCCAGGCCCACTGGACGACGGAGGCCTCCAGCAGGGCCGTGGGGGTGTCGCAGTTGAACTCGAAGAGTTTGGGTGGGCCCTCGCCGTCATAGCCAAGGTCGAAGCGGCCATGGTTCAGCGCCGGCGGCTCATCCTCCCAGGCGCGCCGGATCAGCGGTGTGGTCCAGGCGGGCAGGGCGAACCGATCGAAGAGGTCGTTGCCGACGATATGGTCGCCGGCCGCCACGAATAGGCGATAGAGCTCGGCGGTGGCGGCCTCGATCTCGCCGATCTCATCGGCGCTGAAGCTGTAGTAGGCCGCCTCGTTCCAATAGGGCTCCTCGCCCGCCGTGTGCCAGGCCAGGCCCAGCGCCTCCACCTTGGCCTGCCAGTCGGGCCGAGGCGTGGTGGTGATCCGGCGCATGGGTTAGCCGCCGCCGCCGAAACCGCGCGCCGACGATCCGAAACCGCCGCGCGAAACCTTGCTGGGGCTGGCGTAGGCGATGCCGGGGCGGGGTTGGAAGGAGCCGCCATAGGCCCGCTGGCCATGGGCCACGATCGCGGCGCCGGCCGCGTAATAGTACCAATGGCTTGTCCCGCCGCGCTGGCATTCGGCGTCCATGATGCGCCGGCCCTCGGCGTCGGTGCAGATGCGGCTGGGGGTCTGGGCCTGCCATTCGTCCTGCTGATTGCAGGCGGACAGGCCGAGGCTGGCGGCGACCGCCGAGACCAGGGGCAGGGTGACGCGAAAGGAGCGCTTCATGTCAGGACGTCGATCCGTTTTCCAGATGCAGGTCCAGACTCATATGGGAGTCTTGAGGAGCGGAGAATGGTGGATGCGACAGGGATTGAACCTGTGACCCCCTCGGTGTGAACGAGGTGCTCTCCCGCTGAGCTACGCATCCGCCGATCTGGGCGCGGGCAAGGGCCGCGCCTCGGGAAGGCGGGGTCTATAGCGGCTGGTTCGGCGGGTATCAAGCGCCAAGCGGACGCCCTTGCAGAAGACGGGCACAGACCGCAGGCAGCTCGGCGTAGCTGTCGATGACCGCGTCGGGCTTCAGATCGGCCACGGTAAACTCGCAATAACCGAAGGTGACGAAGACGCTGGGCGTCCCGGCGGCGCGGGCGACGTAGACGTCGTTTTCGCTGTCGCCGACCAGGATGGCACGGGTCAGGTCGCCGCCGGCGCTCTCCACGGTATGGATCAGGTGGCGTGCGTCCGGCTTGGCGGCCGGCGCCAGGTCGGCGCCGATGATGGCGGCGAATCGGCCGGTCATGCCCAGCGCATCGAGGATGGCGCGGGCCCAGACGGTGCGTTTGTTGGTGCAGACGGCGAGGATGGCGCCCGCGTCGGTCAGCTGGTCGAGGGCGTCCAGACAGCCGGGATAGGCCACGCTCTCATGCGCGATGCGCCCGAAGTAGAGGGCGCCGAAGCGTTCGGTCATGGCGGTCAGCGGCTCGCCCGCCAGGACCACGCCGGCCATTGCGAAGCCGCGCTCGACCATGACGCGGGCGCCATGGCCGATCATCAACCGGCCCACGGCCAGGGGCGGGCCCACCAGCCCCTCCTCGGCCATCAGCGTCGCCAGCGCGCCCACCGCATCCGGCGCGGTATCGACCAGGGTGCCGTCAAGGTCGAGCGCGATGGTGGCCCCTTTGAGGACCGTCAGATCAATTGCCATTGATCAGCGCGGTCGCCTGGTCCAGCCGGTCGGAATAGGCGTCCAACACCTTGGCGGTGATGCCCACATAGCGCGCGGCGTCGTCATAACGCCGCTCCTCAATGGCCTCGCGCACGCCCGGCAGGGTCTTGGCGCCGTAGCCGGTGAAGCGGCCGGGGGCATAGACCATGTTGCGGTACCAGGGCCGGAAGGGCAGGCCGACATCGTCCAACAGCAGTTGGTCGATGTCGCGGGTCATGGTGTTCAGCTTGGCGACCTTGTCCGCCGACAAACCGCCGCCCTTTGCGGCCAGCGCCGCATCATAGGCCTTCGCGCTGCGCTTCAGCCGGTCGACCGAATTGTCGAGGGGCGCGAAGTTGATGAAGGGCACGCGGCCTTCGAACGCCGGCGCGGCCTCGGGGCGGTGGGGGTCGTCGGCCAGCCTGTAGGCGCCGGTCTTCAGCAGGCGTTCCTGGGCCTCGGCGGCGTCGCGGCGGCTGTTGGCCAGCCCCTTCACCTCGTCGAGGTAGGTGCTGACGGTGTCGGCGAAGTCGCCGAACCGCTGGGTGGGAAGCTCCGATTCCGAGACCCGCAGCACCATGCGTCCGGCGGTCTTGGCCATCACCCCGCCATAGACGAAGCCCGGATCCACAAAGCGGCTGTAGTGCTCATAGGTGTCATAGGCGGAGTGATAGACGCCGCCGCCGCTGTCTTCGCCGCCGAAGCCGAAGTTGATGGCCGGCACGCCCAGGTGCTGCAGGAAGGCGGAGTAGTCGGAGCCGGAGCCCAGGGGGCCGAGCGGCAGGTCGCGGTCACTGGCGGCCAGCTTGCCCATGGCCTGGGCCTGGCCGTTGGCGCCGGGCGCGGCGGCGTCGACCATCAGGTTGGCGCGCAGGCGCTGGCCGATGGAGACGTTGGCCTCCGGATCGATGACGTCGTTGGCAACGCCGTTGACCATGCGCTGGAAGTCATGGTTGCCCTCGACGCCCAGGAAGCCGCGCCCGTTGTTGTCGGTGTTGATGTAGATCAGCGCGTGCGCCTTCAGCTCAACCGCGTGGGTCTCGGCATATTCGGTGGAGCCCAGCAGCATCGGCTCCTCGGCGTCCCAGCTGGCGTAGACCAAGGTGCGCTTGGGCCGCCAGCCCTGCTTCACCAGGGTCCCGATGGCCTTCATCTCGCTCATCATGGCGACGTTGCCCGACAGGGGGTCGGAGGCGCCGTAGACCCAGCCGTCGTGGTGGTTGCCGCGCACGATCCACTGGTCCGGATACTGGCTGCCCTTCATCACCGCGACCACGTCGTAGATGGTCTTGTTGGTCCACTCCGCCTTGGTGGCCAGGTGCACCTTCGCCGGGCCGGGGCCCACGTGATAGGTGATCGGCAGGCCGCCCCGGAAGCTCGGCGGCGCGACGGGCCCCTTCAGCTGCGACAGGAAGACCTGGGCGTCGGCATAGCTGATCGGCAGGACCGGGATTTTGAGAATGGTCTTGGCTTCAGCGATCGGGATGCGCTTGGCGTCCTTGGTGGACCCGTAGCCCGGGGTCAGCGGATCGCCCGGATAGATGGGCATGTCGGCCACGGAGCCGCGCTGGAAGCTGTGGGGCGGGCGCGCCGGCCCGTTGGGATAGGCGTCGTCCTGGACGTAGCCGTCCTGGGCCGGGTCGGAATAGATGATGCAGCCGATGGCGCCGTGGTCCTGGGCCAGTTTGGGCTTCAGGCCGCGCCAGCCGGCGCCGTAGCGGGCGATGACGATCTTGCCCTTCACGTCGATGCCGAGGCGCTCGAGCGCCTTGTAGTCATCGGGCATGCCGAAGTTCACATAGACCAGGTCGGAGGTCACATCGCCGTCGGCCCCGAAGGCGACCCAGGCGGGCAGGGCGCCGGCCATGGCGTGCTCGGTGGTGTCGCCGACGATCGGCGGTTCCTGCAGCGTGGCCTTGAAGGGCGTGGGGCCGACGATCTCCAGGGTCTCGCTGATGGGGGTGGGATAGAGGACGTCGAAGGTCTCGATGTGGGCGTCCCAGCCCCAGGCCTTGAACTTGGCCAGCATGTATTCGGCGTTGGCCTTGTCGTGCGGCGAGCCCACGTGGTTGGGCTGGGAGGCCATGTCCTTCATCCAGCCGTCCATGTCCTTGGTGTCGATCAGGGCGTCGAAGCGCTTCTCCAACTCCGCCTGGGTCATGGCGGGCGGCGCCACCTTGGGCGCGGCTCCCGCGACGGCGGCGGCGGACAATGCCAGCGCGGCGGCGATGGCGGTAACGACGGCGAACTGACGCATGCAAAGACTCCCCCGGAGAGGGCGGCAAGCTAGACCCGCCCGTCCCATCGCCGCAAGCGGTCGAAACGCGCCGGGGATTGGGCTAAAGCCGATCCGTTGCCGCCTTCCAAGGAGTCGCCTCCCATGCCAGCACGCGCTGCCGTAATCCTAGCCGCCGGCCAGGGGACGCGCATGAAGTCGCCCACGCCAAAGGTGCTGCACCGGGTAGGCGGGCGCACCCTGCTGGACCACGCCATCGACGCCGCCGAGACGCTGGGCTGCGAACGCATCGTTGTGGTGGCGGGCACGCATAGCCCGGCCGTTGCCGAGCATGCGCGCAAGCGGCTGGGCGCCGATGCCGTCGCCATCCAGGATCCGCCGATGGGCACCGGCCATGCCGTGCTGGCCGCCAAGGATGCGCTCGCCGGCTTCGTGGGCGACGTGGTGGTGACCTTCGCCGACTGCCCGCTGCTCAGCGCCGAGGCCATCGCGCCGCTGTTTGCCCTGCGCGAGAAGGGGGCCGATGTCGCCGTTCTGGGCTTCGAGGCGAAGGACCCCGGGGCCTATGGCCGGCTGGTGATCACGCCGAAGGGAGAGCTGCTGCGCATCGTCGAGGCGAAGGACGCCGACGACACCGTGCGCCAGGTGCGCCACTGCAATTCCGGCGTGCTGGCCGCCGATGCGGCCCTGCTGTTCGACCTGCTGGCCAACGTCACCGACAACAATGCCAACAAGGAATACTACCTGACCGACGTGGTGGGCCTGGCCCATGACCGGGGCCTGCATACCCGCGTCGCCTTCGCTCATGAGGAGTCGGTCCAGGGGGTCAATTCCCAGGTCGAGCTGGCCGCCGCCGAGTGCGTCTTCCAGAAGAAGCGCCGCCACGCGCTGATGGTCGAGGGCGTCAGCATGACCGCGCCGGAAACCGTCTTCCTGTCGTGGGATACCGCGCTGGCGCCCGGTGTCACGGTTGAACCCAATGTGGTGTTCGGCCCGGGCGTCACGGTGGAGAGCGGCGCATCGATCCGCGCCTTCAGCCACCTAGAGGGCGCCGTGGTCCATTCCGGCGCCATCATCGGCCCCTACGCCCGCCTGCGCCCCGGCGCGGATATCGGCGAAGACGCGCACATCGGCAACTTCGTCGAGGTCAAGAAGGTCAAGGTCGGCAAGGGCGCCAAGGCCAACCACCTGTCCTATCTCGGCGACGGCACGGTGGGGGCCGGGGCCAACATCGGGGCCGGGGTGATCTTCTGCAACTACGACGGCTTCGACAAGTATGAGACCCATGTGGGCGAGGGGGCCTTCATCGGCTCCGACAGCGCCCTGGTCGCGCCGGTCAGCGTGGGCGCCGGGGCCTACACCGGCTCCGGTTCGGTGATCACCAAGGATGTGGCGGCCGACGCGCTGGCCATCGCGCGGGGCCACCAGGTCGAAAAGCCCGGCTGGGCGGCGGACTTCCGGGCGAAGAAACGGGCGGCAAGGGCGGAGAAGACGTGATGACAGGGACAGCACAAACGCTCGCCTCCCCAGGCCGCGCGAGCGGCCGGCCGGGGAGGTGGCCGGAACGGCCGGAGGGGCTTACCGAGTCTCGGGCTGGCTGCAAGCGTGGATGCCGCGCGCCATCGGGCGCCCGCGTGTTCTCGTCCGCCTCGGTAAGCCCCTCCGTCGCTTCGCGACACCTCCCCGGCCGGGCCTCGCGGCCCTGGGGAGGCGGGCGCTCATGACACCCGACGAACAGAAACGCGCCGCCGGCACGGCCGCCGCCGAGCTGGTCGAGCCCGGCATGATCGTGGGCCTCGGCACCGGCTCCACCGCCGCCTGGTTCGTGAAGGCCGTGGCCGCGCGCACCAAGGACATCCGCTGCGTGCCCACCTCGGAGGCCACCGCCGCCCTGGCCCGCGAGCTGGGCCTGACCGTGGTCGAACTCGACAGCGTCCAGGAGATCGACCTCACCGTCGACGGGGCCGACGAGATCGGCCCGGGCCTGTCGCTGATCAAGGGCGCCGGCGCCGCCCTGTTGCGCGAGAAGCTGGTCTGGGAGGCCTCCAAGCGCTGCGTCTGCATCGCCGAAGCCAGCAAGCCCGTGAAGCTGCTGGGCAAGGGCTACCCCCTGCCGATCGAGGTGGTCCGCTTCGGCCACGGCCACACCGCCAACCGCATCGCCGACATCGCCGTGGAATTCGACATGCCCCCCGCGCGCCTGCGCATGACCGAGGGCCGCGGCGGCCCAGTGCTCACCGACGGCGGCAACGTCATCTACGACATGGCCTGCGGCAGGATCGAAGACCCCGCCGCCCTCGCCTCAGCGCTGAAAGGGCTGACGGGCGTGGTCGATCACGGCCTCTTCCTCGACCTCACCGACCTGGCGCTGATCGGCACGGACGACGGGGTGGTGAGAATGCTGCCTTGATCCTATGTAACCGGTCCTGTTTCGAGACCCGGAGCCCCTGATGGCCAACTACGACTACGACCTCTTCGTCATCGGCGCCGGTTCGGGCGGCGTGCGGGCCGCGCGGATGGCCGCGTTGTCGGGCGCCCGCGTCGGGGTGGCGGAGGAACATCGGGTCGGGGGCACCTGCGTGATCCGCGGCTGCGTGCCCAAGAAGTTCATGGTCTATGCGAGCGAGTTCTCCCAGGCCTTCAAGGCGGCGGAGGGGTTCGGCTGGACGGTGGGTGAGCGCAGCTTCGACTGGCCCAAGTTCATCGAGATGAAGGACGTGGAAATTGCCCGTCTTTCAGGGATTTACGTCACCAACCTGAAGAACGCCGGGGCCGATATCGCCCACAGCCGCGCGGTGCTGAAGGACGCCCACACCGTCGATCTGACCGACGACAAGGCCACGCTCACCGCCGACAAGATCCTGATCGCCACGGGGGGGCGGCCGTCCATGCCGGAGCTGCCCGGCATCGAGCACGCCATCACCTCCAACGAGGCCTTCCACCTGCCGCAGCTGCCCAGGCGGGTGCTGGTGGTGGGCGGCGGCTATATCGCCGTGGAGTTCGCGGGCATCTTCAACGGCCTGGGGTCGGAGGTGACGCTGCTCTACCGCGGACCCAACATCCTGCGCGGCTTCGACGACGATGTGCGCAGCCACCTGGCCGGCGAGCTGGAGCGGCGCGGCATCAAGGTGATCCTGGGCTGCGAGCACGCCTCCATCGAGAAGACCGAGACCGGCCTGGTCAGCCACCTGAACAGCGGCCACGACCACGAGACCGACGTGGTGATGTTCGCCACCGGCCGCGAGCCCTACACGGCCGGCCTGGGCCTGGATAAGGCCGGGGTGAAGCTGAACGACAGGGGCGCGGTGATCGTCGACGCCTATTCCAAGACCAACATCGACAACATCTGGGCCGTGGGCGACGTCACCGATCGCATCAACCTGACCCCGGTCGCCATCCGCGAGGGGGCCGCCTTCGCCGCGACCGAGTTCGGCGACACCCCCACCACCTTCGACCACGACATGGTGGCCAGCGCCGTCTTCTCCCAGCCGCCGATCGGTTCGGTGGGGATGACCGAGGCGGATGCGCGCCACCAGCACGGCAAGATCGACATCTACAAGGCCATCTTCCGCCCGATGAAGATGACCTTCTACGGCGGCGAGGAGCGCACCCTGATGAAGCTGGTGGTCGACGCCGCCACCCAGAAGGTGCTGGGCTGCCACGTGGTCGGCCCTGACAGCCCCGAGATGATCCAAATGGCCGCCATCGCCATCAAGATGGGCGTCACCAAGCAGCAGTGGGACTCCACCTGCGCCGTCCACCCCACGGCGGCGGAGGAGCTGGTGACCATGCGCGAGAAGTATGTGCCGCCGAACATCGGCGGGATGGGGTAGGGCTCGCGCAACCTTCTACCCCCGTTGCGGCCAAACGCCCGTATTTGGCGCATTATTTTGCCTTGTACCCCCGGCTGGTGTATCAGCCGCGATCCATTTTGTGAGCAGAGCTATGACTGAGCGTTGGACCCCCGCGAGCTGGAGATCGAAACCCGCCAAGCATATCCCGTCCGACTATCCGGACATGGGAGCGCTGGAGCGCGTCGAGACCGAACTGCGCCGGATGCCGCCGCTGGTTTTTGCCGGTGAGGCCCGGCGCCTGAAGTCGCTGCTCGGCGACGTGGCGCAGGGGAAGGCTTTCCTTCTTCAAGGCGGCGACTGCGCGGAGAGCTTCAAGGAGTTCCACGCCGACAACATCCGCGACACCTTCCGCCTGATCCTGCAGATGGCGGTGGTGCTGACCTTCGCCGGCGGCAAGCCGGTGGTGAAGGTCGGCCGCATCGCCGGCCAGTTCGCCAAGCCGCGCTCCGAGCCGGTCGAAACCATCGACGGGGTGACCCTGCCCTCGTACCGGGGCGACAACATCAACGGCCAGGGATTCGAGCTGGCCGAGCGCACCCCCGACCCGCAGCGGCTGCTGCAGGCCTATGGCCAGTCGGCGGCGACCCTCAACCTGCTGCGGGCCTTCGCCGGCGGCGGCTACGCCGACCTGCACAACATCCATCGGTGGAATCTGGGCTTCGTGGCCGGCAGTCCGCAGGGCGCG
>JAQGIP010000142.1 GCA_028291055.1 Caulobacter sp. | reverse complement strand
GCCCGCCTTCGTGCTGCAGCAGCTCTATTCGCGGGCCTTCTTCGCGCGCCAGGACACCAGGTCGCCGATGCGCTTCGCCCTGGTCTCCATCGCCGTCAACATCGTGGTCGGCATCGCGCTGTTCCAGCTGATCGGCATCAGGGGCATCGCGGCCGCCACGGCGCTGGCCTCCTGGCTCAACGTCGCCCAGTCGGCCTGGAAGCTGCATCGGCTCGGTGAATACCGCCCCAGCGCGGTGACCTGGTCGCGCCTGGCTCGTTTGCTGGCCGCCAGCCTGCTGCTGGGGGGCCTGCTGGCGCTCGCCTCCCACTACCGCGCCGTGATCGAGGCGCCGCTCAGCGTGATCCACATCGGCGGCAAGACCATGGGCGGCAAGGAGATCGCGCTGGGCCTGATCGCGGCGGGGGCCGGACTGCTCTACCCGGTGCTGGTGATCGCCTTCGGCGGCCTGAAGATCTCCGAGATCCGGAGTTTCCTGCGGCGCGGCAAGCCGGCCTGATCTTGCCCAGACGAGCTTCCCGTTCTATGCCGCTGGCCATGACTTTGCCGGACCACTTCCTATGGCGATGGCGCCGCTAGACGCCGCCCCTGACCGGGCGGTCGACGCCGTTCGCCCTCATCCGTTCCTATTTTCGCAAAGCCTGATCCCATGACCGAAGAAACTCCGGCGCAATACGCTGGCCCCAAGCGCGTGCTGTCCGGCGTGCAATCCTCCGGCGCGCTGCACCTGGGCAACTATCTCGGCGCCCTGGTGAAGTTCACCCGGCTGCAGCATGAGATGGACACCTTCATCTTCGTGGCCGACCTGCATTCGATCACCGCCTGGCAGGAGCCGGCCCTGCTGGCCGCCCAGACCCGCGAGATCGCTGCGGCCTATATCGCCGCCGGCCTCGACCCCAAGGTCGCCACCATCTTCCCGCAATCGGCCGTGCCCGAGCACGCCGAGCTGGCCTGGATCTTCAACTGCGTCGCGCGCCTCGGCTGGCTCGACCGGATGACCCAGTTCAAGGAGAAGAGCGGCCAGCACAAGGAGCGCTCCAGCGTGGGACTCTACACCTATCCGGTGCTGCAGGCGGCCGACATCCTGCTCTACAAGGCCACCCATGTGCCGGTGGGCGAGGACCAGAAGCAGCATCTGGAGCTTACCCGCGACATCGCCGGCAAGTTCAACCACGACTTCGACGCGCCCGGCTTCTTCCCCCTGCCCGAATCCCTGATCCAGGGACCGGGCGCGCGGGTGATGTCCCTGCGCGATGGGCTGGCCAAGATGAGCAAGTCCGACCCATCGGACGCCTCGCGCATCAACCTGATGGACGACGCCGACACCATCGCCAACAAGATCAAGCGGGCCAAGACCGACCCCCTGCCCGTGCCGGAAACGGTGGAGGGGCTGGAGGGCCGGCCCGAGGCCGACAACCTGGTGGGCATCTATGCGGCCCTGACCGGGGCGACCAAGGCCGAGGTTATCGCCGAGTTCGGGGGCAAGGGCTTCGGGACCTTGAAGCCCGCCCTGGCCGCCGTGGCGGTGGACAAGCTCGGACCGGTCGGCGGGGAGATGCGCCGGCTGATGAGCGATCCGACCGAGATCGACAGCGTGTTGAAGGCCGGCGCCGAAAAGGCCCGGGCGGCGGCCGCGCCGGTCCTGGCGGAGACCCGCAAGCGGGTCGGCTTCTGGGGGGCTTGAATTCCGGAGGCGAGGTAGGACTTGCGCCCGCCTCGCCGCCAAGCCACCGTCCGCCCATGACGAGCAGCGGACGCCGGAAATTCCTGGTCATCGCCGATGACAGCCCCGAGTTCGACGCGGCGCTGCGCTATGCCTGCCGCCGGGCGCGAACCACGGGGGGCCATGTGGCGCTGCTGCGGGTCATCGAACCCGCCGTCTTCGAACACTGGTCCGGGGTGCGCGAGGAGATCGAGCGCCAGGAGCGGGCCGAGGCGGAAACCGTGCTGCAAAAGCTGGCCGCGCGCGTGGTGGAGGAGACGGGCGATCCGCCCGAGTTCCTGATCATGCACGCCGAGAACACCAAGGCCGCCGTTCGCGCGGTGATCGCCGACGACCCCGACATCAAGATCCTGATCCTGGCCTCCGCCGCCGGCGGGCGCGGGCCGGGACCCCTGGTCGCCTCCATCGCCAAGGAGGGCGTCAACTGGGGCTCGCGCAAGGTGCCGGTCACGGTGGTGCCCGGCGACCTGACCGACGAAGAGATCGCCGACCTGGCCTGAGGGAGGCGGCGTGGTCGAGGTGCGCGAGTTGCCGGTCACGGGTTAGGGCCGGGGACATCTACGCTCTCGGGCATCGGTAGTTGGCGCCGAGGCCAAGCCGTACGTGTCCCCAGCGGCGAGCGGGGACACGTACGGGCGGGCGCCTCGCCCGAAGCGTCCAGTGTCTGAGAGCGTAGATGTCCCCGGCGGGCGGCGCCCGCATAAGCAAAGGGCCCCGGATCGCTCCGGGGCCCTTCAGTTTTCAGGTTCAGCCTGGGATCAGAACTCTTCCCAACCGTCGGCCGCGGGCTCGGCCTTGCGGGCGGCGTTGCCGTTGTAGCTGTAGGCGGGCTTGGCGGCCGGACGCGCGGGCGGGGCCGGGGCGGCGGGCCGGGGGGAGGGGGCCGGGGCGTGGCCGCCGACGTTGCGGGCCTGGACGGCGCCGCCGACGTTGAAGCGGCGCATCAGTTCGCCGAGCGAGACGGCCTCGCGCTTCATGGAGTGGGAGGCGGCGGTCGACTGTTCCACCATGGCCGCGTTCTGCTGGGTCATCTGATCCATGCGGTTGACGGCGATGTTGACCTCTTTCAGGCCGGTGGACTGTTCGGAGACCGACTGGGCGATCTCGGAGATCTGCTGATTGATCTCGGCGACCCGCACGACGATGCGTTCCAGCGCCTTGCCGGTCTCGCCGACCAGTTCCGAACCGCTCTTGACCTGGCTGGAGGAGGTGGCGATCAGGCCCTTGATCTCCTTGGCCGCGTCGGCGGAGCGTTGGGCCAGGGCGCGCACTTCTGAGGCGACGACCGCGAAGCCACGGCCGGCGTCGCCGGCGCGGGCGGCTTCGACGCCGGCGTTCAGCGCCAGCAGGTTGGTCTGGAAGGCGATCTCGTCGATCAGGCCGATGATGTTGTGGATCTGGCGCGAGGAGTTCTCGATCTCGCTCATGGCCTGGACGGCCTTGCGGACCACCTCGCCGGAGGAGCGGGCGTCGTCGCCGGCGGCGGCCACGGTCTTGTCGGCGTGGCTGGCGCCTTCCGCGGTGCGGGTGGCGGCGGCGGTGATCTGGTCCAGCGCGGCGGCGGTCTGTTCGAGGCTGGCGGCCTGCTGTTCCGTCCGACGCGACAGGTCGTCGGCGGCCGAGGAGATTTCGCCCGAGGTGCTCTCGATGCCCATGGCCCCGCCGGCGATCGAACGGATGATCTCCTGGAGTTGGGTGACCGTGGTGTTGAAGTCGGTGCGCAGCTTCTCATAGGCCGGCGCGAAGGGGGTCTCCAGGCGGAAGGTCAGGTTGCCGTTGCACAGGTGGTCGAGGCCGCTGGCCAGACCTTGCACGACCTGGGTCTGCTCGGCTTCGGAGACGGCGCGGGTTTTTTCCTGCTCGGCGCGGGCGTTCGCGCGCTCGGCGCTGGCCTCCTGTTCGCGTTCGTGCAGGTCGGCCAGGCGCAGCTGGTTCTCGCGGAACACCTGGAGCGAGCGCACGATGGCGCCCAGTTCGTCGGAGCGCTTCAGCTTGTCGAGGTCGACGTTGTTGTCACCGGCGGCCAGCTTTTCGGTGGCGTTGGCGATGCGGATGACGCCCTGGCGGGTGCGGATGGTGAGCAGGGCGGCGATAGCGCCCACGACCAGCAGGGCGACGCCGGCCATGATCGCGGCCAGGGTGGCCAGGGTCGCGGCCTGGGCGGCCGAAGCCTCGGCGCGGCCGATGGAGGTCTGGCGGGTCTGTTCGACCGCCTTGGCCAGGGTCTTGTTCATGTGGACGTATTGTTCTTCGAACGGCGGCGTGAAGCTGGCCGCGGCGTTGAAGTCCGCCTGCAGCATCGACATCACGAGGTCGACGGCGTCCGAATAGCCGCTGAGTTCCTTCTTCAGCCCCTGCAACGCCGGCTTGTTGGCCGGATCGGCGTCACCGATGGCCTTGTCGACTTCGGCGCGGGTGGCCTTGATCTGGGCGGTCAGCGCATCGGCTTCGCCGCCGATCTTGTCCTTGTCGATGTCGGCGCCCTGGTGAGTCAGCAGCCGATAGAGCTCGCCATGCTCGGCGGTGATCTGCTGGGAGATGTCGGCCAGACGCAGGCTGGCCGGAACGTCCTTGTGCACCACGTTCTGAAGAGCGGCGGTCTGGGTCTGGTTGATCCATAGAGACCCGCCGGCGATCAACGCCATGGCGATGAGGGCCAGAATCGGAGCGAGGCCGATCTTTACGGCGAGCGGGGCGTCATCGAGGCTGAAAATGCGCATGGTGTTGACGAGGTTTACCTTGGTTGCCTGCCGCTACAGTCCGACAGGTTGGTAAGTCGAAGGTTAAGACCGCGCCCTATTTTGGGTTGAACGGTCAGATTGCGGTTTGTTTTTTCTGGGCTATTCGCCGCAGCTGGTGTCCCGATCGCGAAATTCGCTCAGAGCCTGCCCCTATAGTCAGGTGAACTTCCGATCCGGCGCGCCGGCGTCCGGACACGGCGAGGCCAAATACGACGAAGGGGCGCGGCAAGCCGCGCCCCCGTTCCCCGATCGCTCGGGAAGGTCGGCCGTGTGATCCCTGTCCGATCGGGCCCTTTAGCGGCCCGGCCGGGATTTCAGGATGCCAACATCCATCGCGCGCGGGGCGGTCATCGTCACCGAGCCGCCCGACGCGGGTGGAAGACGGTTTAGCCTTCGCCGGGGAAGCGGACGGGCACGCGGATGGTGCCGGTCTTGCCGCCCATGGGCAGAACCTGGGCCACGCAGATGGCCGCGGCTTCAAAGCCCTTCTTGGGGGCGTTGCTTTCCACCACCTTGCAGGCCGACAGCTTGCCGTCGGCGGCGGTGCATTCCAGCATGATCGCAGCGGATTGCGACGTGTTGGCGTGCTTGGTCAGGCAGTCCTGAATCTGCGATTGCAGATTACCGGCGGACGCCTGGCCGACAAAAGAAAACGCACCGACAATGCCGGCAACGAGAAAGAGAGGACGCTTCATCCTGGATATGCCCCTTTTGAGCAACAATAAAAGACAAGAAGGGTCGTATCGGACGTGGGTTAAAACGAGACTTACAAGACGTAGCCGGAAGGTTAAAACGGCTGTTCACAGGACTTTCTTATACATAACGTTGTTGTCCAGAATTGGCACAAGACTTGGATAACCAGGCGTTACCGCCAGCCCACTTGCCCCAAGGCGCGCCAGGGGCCATCTAGAGCCCATGTTCATCCAGACCGAACCCACGCCCAATCCCGAGGTGTTGAAGTTCCTGCCCGGCCGGGAGGTTCTCCCCGAGGGCGCGAAGGAATTCCGTGACGAGGACGAGGCCGCCGCCTCGCCCCTGGCCAAGGCCCTGTTCGAGCTGGACGGCGTCAAGCGCGTCTTCTTCGGGCCGGACTTCCTGACGGTGTCCAAGGACCCCGACACCGACTGGTCGCATCTGAAGGCGCCGATCCTGGCGGCGGTGATGGATCACTTCACCTCCGGCCAGCCGATCCTGGCCGGTGCGACAGATGGTCACGACGAGACCGTCTATGAGGGCGACACCGCCCAGATCGTCGCCGAGATCAAGGATCTGCTCGACACCCGCATCCGGCCGGCCGTGGCCCAGGACGGCGGCGACATCGTCTTCTCGCGCTTCGAGGCCGACACCGGCGTCGTCTTCCTGCACATGCGCGGGGCCTGCTCCGGCTGCCCCTCCTCGGCGGCGACGCTGAAGGCCGGCGTGGAGAATATGCTCAAACACTATGTGCCCGAGGTCACCCGGGTCGAGCAGTCGCTCTAGCTCCTCCGATTTCACGCGCGGAACCAATGCTCCCCCTTGCGTCCCGGCGAGGTGGTCAATATGTAACTGTATCAGTTGCTGATGTAGCCACCTAAGGACCACCCCATGGCCTCGCCCCTCGCCGACCCCGCTCTCGACCAGATCTTCCGCGAGGCGCGCACCTACAACGCCTGGAACCCCGAGCCGCTGCCGGAAAGCCTGCTGCGCGAGATCTACGACCTGGCCAAGTTCGGCCCCACCGCCGCCAACTCCAGCCCCGCACGCTTCGTGTTCGTGACCTCCGACGCCGCCCGCGCCAAGCTGTCGGCCCTGTCGTCGGGCGCCAACCAGGCCAAGATCCTGGAAGCCCCCTGCACCGTGATCATCGGCTATGACGTCGACTTCATGGATCACAACGCCAAGCTCCTCCCCCATGCCCCGACCATGCTGGAAGGCCTGCGCGGCACGCCGCACGCCGACCCGATGGCCTTCCGCAATTCGTCGCTGCAGGGCGCCTATCTGATCGTCGCCGCCCGCGCGCTGGGCCTCGACACCGGGCCGATGTCGGGCTTCGACAACGCCGGCGTCGACGCGGCCTTCTTCGCGGGGACCAACACCAAGTCCAACTTCATCTGCTCGCTGGGCCACGGGACCGACGCCAACCTGTTCCCGCGCAACCCGCGCCTGACGTTCGACGAAGCCTGCCGGATCGAGTAGCCGTTGGGGCCATGCGACGGCCCCGTCTTCTTTCCATCCTGTCCGCCGCCGGCCTCGTGCTGGCGGCGGCGGGCTGTGAGCGGCCGAGAAAGGCCACAGCGCCGGGCACGCCCGCGCCCCGGATCGCCGCGCCCTTCGACGGCGACGTTCTGACGCTCACCGAAGCCGGCGCCGGCCCCATCTCCCGCGACACCCCGTTCAGCGCCGAGGCGATCGCCGCCCTCTTCCCGAACGCCAGCGTAGCCAATCACGACCTCTGGTCGGGTACGGACATGGTTCCGGCCATCCTTGTGCATCAAAGGGATCTGGTCATCAGAATCGACGGTGACCCCGGAACGGGCCTGATCACCAGCGTCAGCGCGGCCGGTGAAAACGTTCGCGGCCCCAATGGCGAGAGATTGCACGACCGCGGCGGCCCGGCATCCTTCTCACCAGGCCAATGCGCGCCGGGGCCGGCGACCCAGGGGCTTGGCCCCCAGGGGCTTGACCCCCAGGGGTTTGACCTGGTCTGCCGCCGCACCGCGGACTCCCATGTGGCGCTTACCTATACCCTGGGCGACTTCGCGCAGCGGCCTGCGGGGATCTCCCTCTATGGCGAGCTGGTCGCCCACGGCTTCCTGGGCGGCATCGCCTGGCAGCGCTCACCGCCGGTTTGACCCCGGCCGCCGATCGGATAGGGGTGCGGCATGATCCTCGCCATCGACACCTGCCTGGGGGCCGCCGCCGTCGCCGTCATCGACGGCGAGCGGGTGCTGGCCTCGCTCAGCGAGCCGATGATGCGCGGCCATCAGGAACGGCTGGGCGTGATCGCCGGCCAAGCCATGGCGCAGGCGGGCATACCCTTCTCCGCCCTGACAAGGATCGGCGTCACCATCGGCCCCGGCTCCTTCACCGGGCTGCGGGTCGGCCTGGCCTTCGCCAAGGGGCTGGGCGTGGCGCTCGACATTCCCTGCGTTGGCGTGGGCAGCCTGGCGGCCCTGGCCGTATCGGGCGGCGGCGGCTTCACGGTGGCGGCCGTCGATGCGCGCAAGGACCAGCTCTATGTGCAGATCTTCGACGGGCCCACGGCGCTGATGGCGTCCGACGTCCTGCCCGTCGAGACCGTGGCGGCGCGAATGCTTGAGCTGCACGGCGGCCAGCCGGTCTCCATCGTCGGCTCCGGCGCGCCCCTGCTGGACGGCGTCATCGCCGGCGCCCGGCTGATCGCCCTGGCCGCGCCCGACCCTGTGGCCGTGGCCCGGCTGGCGGCCGTGGGGCCGCTCGTGCCGCCCCGGCCCCTCTATCTGCGCCCGCCCTACGCCAACATGGCGGCCGTATGAGGCTGCGTTCCGTTGCTCTCGACGACGCCTATGGGCTGGCGCGTATCCATGCGGGCGGCTTCGACCACCCCTGGTCGGAGAGCGAGATGGCCGAGGTGCTGATGCAGCCGGGCATGTTCGGCCTGGCCGTGGAGGGCGACGGGCCGGCGGGATTCGTGCTGTGCCGCGCCATGGCCGGCGAGGCCGAGGTGCTGACGCTGGCCGTCGATCCGGCAGCCAGACGCTCCGGGATCGGCCTGGCGCTGATGACCGCCGCCGTGGAGGGCGCCAGGGCGCTGGGCGCCGAAAGCCTGTTCCTGGAGGTGGCCGTGGACAACGCCGCCGCTATCGCCCTCTATCAAGGACTGGGTTTTTCCCGCGCCGGGGTGCGGCGCGGATACTACAGGCGCAGGGCAAGCGGCGCCGTCGACGCCCTCGTGATGCGGCTCAGCCTTAACAGCTAGGCCCGCGCGGCCTATGTTCGGCCCGACTCTTTCCCGGAGACCCTCGTGGATCGCCTCGAACTGCTCTGTGTCGAAAAAGGCATGCGGATGACCGACCAGCGCCGGGTGATCGCCCGCGTGCTGTCGGTGGCGCACGACCATCCGGATGTGGAGGAACTGTACCGCCGCGCCCACGAGGTCGATCCGCACATCTCCATCGCCACCGTCTACCGCACCGTGCGGCTGTTCGAGGAGGCGGGCATCATCGCGCGCCTGGACTTCCGCGACGGCCGCTCGCGCTATGAAGAGGCGCCCGACGTCCACCACGACCACCTGATCGACATGAAGACCGGCAAGGTGGTGGAGTTCATGGACGAGGAGATCGAGGCGCTGCAGACGGCCATCGCCCGGCGGCTGGGCTACAAGCTGGTGGATCACCGCCTCGAGCTCTACGGCATTCCGCTGGACGAGAGCGAGACCAAGCAGTGAACACGACGCTGGGCCTGCTGCTGGCGGCCTTCGTGGTCGTGGTCAGCGGCGGCGCCTGGCTGCGCAGGCGCCGCAAGGACGACCGCTAGTGGGCGACGACCGGGCGACGGCTCCCAGGAAGACGGCCCCGACCAAAACGGTCTTCATCAAGACCTACGGCTGTCAGATGAACGTCTATGACAGCGAGCGTATGGCCGATGTCCTGCGCCCGTTCGGTTACGGCGTGACCGACGCGCCCGAGGGCGCCGATCTGGTGGTGCTCAATACCTGCCACATCCGCGAGCGGGCCACCGAGAAGGTCTATACGGAACTGGGCCACCTCAAGCGGATGAAGCAGCGCAAGGCGCAGGCGGGCGGGCGGATGATGATCGCCGTGGCCGGCTGCGTGGCCCAGGCCGAGGGCGTCCAGATCCGCCACCGCCAGCCCGCCGTCGATCTCGTCGTGGGCCCCCAGGCCTATCACCAGCTGCCCGAACTGATCGCGCGCGCCCACCGGGCCAGCGGCGAGAAGCTGTCGGCGGACTTTTCGCCGCAAGACAAGTTCGACGCCCTGCCGAAAGAGCGCGGCGTCACCGGCGTCAGCGCCTTCCTGACCGTGCAGGAGGGTTGCGACAAGTTCTGCACCTTCTGCGTGGTGCCCTATACGCGCGGCGCCGAGTGGTCGCGCCCGGCGGCGGATATCGAGGCCGAAGCCCGGGTCCTGGCCGACAAGGGCGTGCGCGAGGTCACCCTGCTGGGCCAGAACGTCAATGCCTATGACGGCCTGGAGGGCGGCCTGGCGGCCCTCGTGCGGCGGCTGGCCCGGATCGATGGCATTGATCGCATCCGCTACACCACCAGCCATCAGCGCGACATGGACGACGCCCTGATCGCGGCCCACGGCGAACTGCCGGAGCTGATGCCCTATCTGCACCTGCCGGTGCAGGCGGGATCGGACCGCATTCTGAAGGCCATGAACCGGGCCCATACGGCCGACAGCTATCTGCGCCTGGTCGAGAAGATCCGCGTCGCACGGCCCGACATGGCGCTGTCGGGCGACTTCATCGTGGGCTTTCCCAATGAGCGGGAGGCCGATTTCGAGGCGACGCTCAACCTTGTGCGCGCGGTGAACTATGCCTCGGCCTTCACCTTCAAATACTCGCGACGGCCTGGAACGCCGGCCTCGGCCATGCCCGGACAGCTGTCCGATGCGGTGAAGGACGAGCGGCTGGCGCGCCTCAATGCGCTGGTCCAGGAACAGCAGGCGGCGTTCAACACGGCCACCGAGGGCGCCACCCTGCCGGTGCTGATCGAAAAGATTGGCCGTCTGCCGGGTCAAATCGTGGGCCGCAGTCCCTATCTACAGCCCGTGCATTGCGAGGGACCCGCCTCGCTGATCGGAAAGATCGTGCCCGTGACCATTCTGACCGGGCAACGCGGCAGTCTGGCCGGAAAGCTGGAGGTCGGGCGCCTTGAAATGGAAACCGCGTGAGTAGTCGTATCTCTGAATTCCTGCCGCTATCCGATGACGCCCTGCGGGCCGTCTCGGGGCCGCAGAGCCGTCACACAGCCCTGATCGAGGACGCTTTCGGCGTGCTGGTGGAAACCCCCGGCGGCGGGGTGTCGCTGGACGGCGATGCGCGCGCGCGCGGCAACGCCAAGCAGGCCGTCCGCGCGCTGGCCGCCCGGGCCGACGCCGGCCAGGAGGTCACCGAGGCCGACGTGCGGGTCGCCATCGGCAACGCCAAGTCCGGAACAGCCTCGCCCACCGCCGGCGGGACGGCCGGGGCGCGCAAGGGCTCCGTGTCGCCCAAGACCGCCGCCCAGGCCCGCTACATGACCGCGCTCGGCAGCCACGACCTGGTGTTTGGGCTGGGCCCGGCCGGCACCGGCAAGACCTTCCTGGCCGTGGCCCACGGCGCCAACATGCTGCTGCGCGGCGAGGTCGACCGGCTGATCGTCACCCGTCCGGCGGTGGAGGCCGGCGAGCGCCTGGGCTTCCTGCCCGGCGACCTGACCGAGAAGGTCGATCCCTATATGGCCCCCGTCTGGGAGGCGCTGACCGACATCATGGGCGGCGAACAGCTGCGCCGGCGCCGCGACAAGGGCGAGATCGAAGTCGCCCCCATCGCCTTCATGCGCGGGCGCACGCTGAGCCACGCCTATGTCATCGTCGACGAGGCCCAGAACACCTCGCGGCTGCAGATGAAGATGGTGCTGACCCGTATCGGCGAGGGCGCGCGCATGGCCGTCACCGGCGACCCCAGCCAGGTCGACCTGCTCAACGCCCGCGATTCCGGCCTGGCCCACGCGGTCTCGATCCTGGAGGGCGTGGAGGGCGTCGCGGTCACCCACTTCACGTCCGACGACGTGGTCCGCCACCCGATGGTCGAGCGCATCGTCAAGGCCTACGACGCCGACGCGGCCAAGCCGAACGGACGGTCGTGACCACCGACACCCGCATCGACATCGAGGTCGAGGACGAGGCCTGGACCGCGGCTGTGCCCGATGCGGTGCACCTGACCCACGTGGCGGCCTTCACCACCTTGGCGGCGCTGATCCCCACGCGGATGCATGAGGGCGTCACTATCCTGCTGGCCGACGACGAGGCGGTGCGCGAGCTGAACCAACGGTTCCGCGACAAGGACACCGCCACCAACGTGCTGTCCTTTCCGGCCCCGCCCAATCCCGAATATCACCTGGGCGACATCGCCTTGGCCTACGGGGTCTGCGCGCGGGAAGCGGAAGAACAGGGCAAGCCGCTCGCGCACCATCTGCAACACCTGGTGGCGCATGGGGTGCTGCATCTTGTAGGGTATGACCATCAGACCGACGCGCAGGCGGAGGCGATGGAAGGCCTGGAGCGGACGATCCTCGACCGCCTGGGCGTGCCGGACCCTTACGCCTAGCGGCCTGAGCAGGAGCCCATGGCCAACCCCGACGATACGGCGACACCCGCCGCCGCCCCCGCCCCGCCCAAGCCGAAAGGCGGCATCCGCGCGCTCGTGCGCCGCATTCGCCGCCAGCCCGAGCCCGTGCCGCCCACGGCCACCGAGGTGGCCCAGAACGCCGCCGCCGTGGATCTGGCCCGTCAGGCCGTCGAGTTCCAGACCCTGCGCGTGGCCGACGTGATGACCCCGCGCGCCGACATCGTGGCGGTGGAGGTGGATACCCCCTTCGAGGAGCTGGTCGCGCGCTTCAAGGAGGCCGAACACTCCCGCATGCCCATCTACCGCGAGACCCTGGATGATCCGGTGGGCGTGGTGCATGTGAAGGACATCTTCCGCATGCTGGCCGACGGCGCCGCGCGCCCTGGCCCCGAGGCGATCGTGCTGCGCAAGGTGCGGCGCAAGGCGCTGTATGTGCCGGCCTCCATGCGCGCCGCCGACCTGCTGCCCAAGATGCAGGCGGGCCGCATCCACATGGCCCTGGTCATCGACGAGTTCGGCGGCTGCGACGGCCTGGTCACCCTGGAAGACCTGATCGAGGCCGTGGTCGGCGACATCGCCGACGAGCACGACGAGGCCGCCACCTCCGGCGTCGTCGCCCGCGCCGAGGATATGTTCGAAGCCGACGCCCGCACCGACATGGACGACGTCACCCAGGCCCTCGGCCACGACCTGGTGCCGCCCGACCTGGAGGAAGAGATCGACACCCTGGCCGGTCTGGTCACCGCGCTGGCCGGCCGCGTGCCGCAGCGGGGCGAGGTCATCGCCCATCCGGACGGCCATGAATTCGAGGTGATGGACGCCGATCCGCGCCGCGTGAAGCGGGTGCGCATCCGCCTGGCGCGCGCCACACCGGCCGAAACGGCCGAAGCCGCCGGCTGATCGGTCCGTTGGAAACCCGGGGACTGGCCTGGCGCGACCGGGGGCTGGCCGTGCTGGCCGGCCTGGCGGCGGCTCTGGCCCATCCGCCCTTCGGCCTGCTGCCCGGCCTGCTGGGCTATGGCCTGATCCTGTGGCTGCTCGACCGCGCGGCCGAAAACCCCCGCCCCCTGCGCTCGGCCTTCCTGCGCGGCTGGCTGGCGGGCCTTGCCTATTTCGCGGTCTCCACCTGGTGGATCGCCGAGGCCTTCTTCGTGGATGCCGCCAACCAGGGCTGGATGGCTCCCTTCGCTGTGACCTTCATGGCCGCCGGCCTGGCCCTGTTCTGGGGCGCGGCGGGCGTCCTCTATCGCCTTCTCAAACCCAGGGGCGTGACCCGCGTGCTGGTCTTCGCCGGCGCTCTGGCCCTGTTCGAATGGCTGCGCGGCCACGTCTTCACCGGCTTTCCCTGGAACCTGCCCGGCGAGACCTGGCGGGCGGGATCGGCGCCGTCGCAGTTCGCCTCGGTGGTCGGCGCCTACGGCCTGACCTGGATCACCGTGGCCATCGCCGCGACAGTGGGCCTGGCGCCCCGGCGCGGACGATCGGAGCTGGCCGCCTATGGCGTGGCCGTGGCCGCCCTGCTCGGTCTTTATGGCTACGGCGCGCTGCGCGGCGAGGCGGCGTCCATCAAGGACGACGCGCCGGTGGTCCGCATCGTCCAGGCCGACGTCAAACAGGTGGACAAGTACAACCAGCGGGTCTTCGAGGACATCGTCCACCGCTATGTCGCCCTGACCGCGCGGCCGCCGGCCAAGGGGCAGCCTGTGCCCCAGATCATCATCTGGCCGGAAGGCGCCATCCCGGCCGCCGTCAACGACTACCTGGCCCCCGGAACCTGGACTCGCCAGGCCATCCAGGACGCCCTGCGGCCCGGCCAGGTGCTGATGCTGGGCGCCTACCGGGTCGAGGGCGGGCTCGACAAGCCGGTCTACTACAACACCTTCCTGGTCCTGCGCCGCACGGCCGACGGGCTGGAGCTGCTGTCGACCTACGACAAGCACCGGCTGGTGCCCTTCGGCGAATACCTGCCCGCCGAGGGCCTGCTGACCGCCATCGGCTTCAAGACCCTGACCCACATCGGCGAGGGCTTTTCGGCCGGGCCCAAACCCCGCGCCATCATCCCCGCCGGCCTGCCCGCCCTGCAGCCGCTGATCTGTTACGAAAGTCTGTTTCCCGGCTTCACCCGCGAGGGCATCGCGGCCGGCGGCGTGCGGCCCGCGGCCATCGTCAACGTCTCCAACGACGCCTGGTACGGCTTCACCTCAGGCCCGCTGCAGAACCTCAACATCTCCAGCTACCGGGCCATCGAGGAGGGCGTTCCGATGCTGCGCTCGACCCCCACGGGGGTGTCGGCGGTGGTCGATTCCCTTGGGCGAATCAGGGTCGGCGAACGCCTGGAGCTGGGCGTCAGCGGGATAATTGATGCGCGTTTACCCGCCGTGGGTCGGATCACCACATACTCCAGGTTGGGAGACGCTGCGCTATGGTTGTTTCTACTCATTTCTAGCCTGTTCGGGGCATGGCCTTCCGTTGCCTCCCTCTTGAAAAGGCCTGACTATCCCGCGTCTGGGGGCGCGTAGAGCCGTGTCCCCACGTCAGCGCTTCAGGACAGGCATGGAAACCGACCGTTCACCCAACCCCGTCGACCTGCACGTCGGCGCGCGTATCCGGATGCGGCGCAAGCTTCTCGGGATCAGCCAGGAGCGTCTGGCCGACGACCTGGGCCTGACCTTCCAGCAGGTGCAGAAGTATGAGCGCGGCGCCAACCGGGTATCGGCCTCCAAGCTGTATGAGATCGCGCGCTCGCTGAAGACCTCGATCGCCTACTTCTTCGAGGGCCTGGCCGATCCGACTACCTCGGACGGCGGCGAGGGCGACAACGGCGAGCAGTCGGTGCATGACTTCCTGATGACCGCCGAGGGCCTCGAACTGGCCAGCGTCTTCCCCCGCGTGCCCCAGCCGCGCGTGCGCCGCCGGCTGCTGGAACTGGTCCGCTCCATGGCCGAGGAAGACGTCTCCGTCTAGGCGCCGCCCGTCACGGGAACGGTTGATCAACAGGATTGCGCTATGGCGCCTCATTCCTTGAGGCCTAATCGCGCCCTCGCGCCTTGCCTCGCATAAGGACATCTTTATATCAGGGCGGGCTTTTTCCCGCCTGCGGAGCGCTGACCTTGAGCCGTTCGTCCTACATCTTCACCAGCGAAAGCGTCTCCGAAGGCCCAATCTGGAGTGCGATGCGGTCGATCTTTTCGTCCGCGGCACTCTTGCGCAGCGCCGGCTGGTCCGGATTGCCCACCCAGTTCGCATAGCCGAACTGGGTAAACAGGAAATCGATCCGCGGCGCGATGCGCTGGGCCTGGCGCCGGACGGCCTTGCAATCGTCTGCGCTGGCCAGCACGCAATCGTTGAGGTTCAGGATGGTGCGGCCACCGCAGTTGATCAGGCACCAGGAGTCGCCGTCGCGGTGCGGGAACACGGTGATGCGCATGTCGTGCCCGAGCGCGACCGGGACGCCGGTGGCGCATTCGATGACGTCGAACTCGTTGCGTCGCAAAAAACCGGGCAAGAGCTTGTCGTGCGTGTGCCGGAACATGAAGTACACCTTGACTTGGAAAATTTCCTTTAGCTTTTTGATGAACGTAACC
>JAQGIP010000117.1 GCA_028291055.1 Caulobacter sp. | reverse complement strand
GCAACATCATTTACTTAGTATAGCACCTATGATGGACTGGACCGACCGGCATTGCCGTGCGCTGCACCGGACCCTGTCGCGTCATGCGCTGCTCTATACCGAGATGGTCACCACGGGCGCGGTGCTGCATGGCGACCGCGAGCGGCTGCTGGGCTTCGACGACATGGAACATCCGGTGGCGCTCCAACTCGGCGGTTCGGAGCCAGCCGACCTGGCCGCGGCGGCGCGGATCGGGGAGGCGGAGGGCTACGACGAGATCAACCTCAACGTCGGCTGTCCCTCGGATCGGGTGCAGTCGGGCCGCTTCGGCGCCTGTCTGATGCGCGAGCCGGAGCTGGTGGCTGACTGCATGGCGGCGATGGGCCAGGCGGTGAAGGTCCCGGTGACCCTGAAATGCCGCATCGGGGTCGACGATCAGGATCCGGCGGAGAGCCTGTTCCGACTGGTGGACCTCTGCGCTCAGGCGGGTGTGCGCCACTTCGTGGTCCACGCGCGCAAGGCGCTTCTGAAGGGCTTGTCTCCGAAAGAGAACCGCGACGTGCCGCCGCTCGACTATCCGCTGGTCTGGCGGCTGAAGGCGGAACGGCCGGCGCTGACCATCTGCATCAACGGCGGCATCGCCAGCCTGGAGGAGGCCGAGCGGCATCTGGAGCATGTGGACGGGGTGATGATGGGCCGCGCGGCCTATCACGAGGCGGGGCTATTGGGGCAGGTCGACCGGCGCATCTTCGGCGAGACAGGTGAGGATGTGAGCGCCCATGAGGCGGTGCGACGCTATCGGCCCTATGTGGAGAGCCAGCTGGCGCGAGGCGTCCATATGGCGGCGATGACGCGCCACATGCTGGGCCTGTTCCACGGCCAGCCGGGCGCGCGGGCCTGGCGGCGGATCCTGACCGTGGAAGGCGTGAAGGCCGGGGCAGGCGTGGAGGTGATCGACGCGGCGCTGGAGGCGGTGCGGCCGCGCGAAGCGGTCGCGGCTTAAGACGTCAGGATGTCGCGTCGAGGAGTCGCGGGTCGAAGTTGAAGGCAACGTCGGCGACGGTGGCCAACCGCGTCGCGTCAGCATGGGCGGGATTGATCAAGGCGTTGCGTTCCTGAGGGACGATCACGCTCTCCACGCTGAGGAACAGCGCCGCCCCGCGGACCAGGAAGGCGTCGCCGGTCACCACACAGGCCTGCGGCGTGTCGGGTGTGCGGGGTAGCATTTCACCGGGACAGTCGTCCGGGACCTCGATCGATAGAAGGCGATAGTCGGCGGGGATCAGGTCTGGCGACAGGTCGAGATGAACCAGAACTTCAAGGACCGCGAGGCTGGGGCTGGCGGCGGCGTAGATCATCGGGCGCCCGGGTGAGTTCCATCGGCCGCCGTAGAGCCGTGCGCCTTCTCCGTCGAGCGCCGCGAACGGCGCGCGGCACAGCCGGTAGACGATCAAGCGGCGATGCCGTGGGCAATCCGTCCGAGCGCGGTTTCGACGCTGCGCACACCCTGGTCCGTATCGGCCAGCGACAGAGGCGTGTTGCCGTCCAGCGTCCGGTTTTCGCGGTTCAGCCAGGCGAAGGCCTTGGACACGTCACCGAAGGTTTCGGTCGCGGAAACGAAGAGCCGCGCCAGACGCACCAGGCGATCGGATTCAGACATGTCCAGTCGCTGGTCGGCTTCCTGGCGGCGCTTGAAGGTGCGGCGCGGGAGGACGTGTGTTTCGATGGCGTTGAAGGTCAGGTGCGAGGAGCGCAGGAAACTATCCAGCGCTTGCGTCGGCAGGCCGGTGCGCACCAGGCGCATGAGGTCGTAGTCCGTCTTGAGCGGTCCCGTGACGCTCTCGCCACCCAACAGTTCCTGGATTCTCTCGACCGCAGTCATCAGCGAGACTCGCAAAACGCCGGATATGACCCGGCATCTTGTAACCTAGTGTCCGTTCACACGGATCGCAAGGCTGTCGCTCAGGGCCGCAGGATCAGCGACGTCTGGGTGGCCTCGAACTTCGACAGCCGGCCCAAGTAGGTCATGCCGAGCAGCGAGGTGGTCAGGCCCTTTTCGATGATCAGGGCATCGACGTTCTCGACGCGGGCGCCGGCGACGGAGACCACCGACAGCTTGGCGGGGGCGGCGCGGGTCTGACCGTCGGCGGTGGTGACGGTGTAGGTGTAGTCGGCGGGCTGGGGGTTGAAGCCCAGGCGCAGGGCGTCCTCGCGGGTCAGGGCCACGGTGGTGGCGCCGGTGTCGACCAGGAAGCGCACGGCCTTGCCGTTGACGGTGGCCTCGGCCCAGTAGTGGCCGTCGGCGGCCTTGACGATGGCGGCGTCGGCGGGCGGCGCGACGACGGAGGTCGTCGCCTGGGCGGCCACGACGCGCGGCTCACGCGAGGCGGTGTCCAGGGCCACCACGGTCTTGGCGGCGCCGACAGCCGAGACGGTCGCCACGATGGCGATGACCGCGATCCTGAGCATCAAGTCCTCTAACCCCGCCGGTTCCGGCTTTCATCGGCCGTTCTCGGCCTGTCGATGGGGTCACTGTAGCCAAGTGGCGTTTGCAAGCCGTGAACGGCGGTCGCTTTTACGCCAGACCCAGCTTTTCAGGCGCGATACGGGCGCGGCGGTCACGCAGGCCGGCCATGATTTCCGCCCGTTCCTGTTCACTCATCCGGCCCCAGGTCGCGACTTCCTTCAGGGTGCGATAGCAGCCCAGGCAGAGGCTGCTCTGGCCGTCGATGATGCAGACCTGGATGCAGGGCGTGGCGATGGCTTTAGGCACATCGGCGAGGGAAGGCGGGGCGGCGTCGGTCATGCGGCGGGTCCGTCGGGGATGGCGTAGGCGACGGTGGCCTTGGACGCGGCGCGCTCGCGGCTTTCGGTCCACATCGTCACCTCGCAGGTGGCGATGCGACGTCCCAGCTTCAACATCACCCCCTCCGCATAGAGGTCGCCCGGCTTGCAGGCGCGCAGGAAGTGGATGGTCAGCGACGTGGTGACGGCCATGGCCACCTCGCCGATATGGGCCAGGACCAGGGAATAGGCCGCCATGTCGGCCAGGCCCATCATGGTCGGGCCGCTGATCACGCCGCCGGGGCGCAGGGTGGAGTCATGGTAGGGCCGGCAGATCAACACGCGGCCCGGCTCGGCCTCCATCACCTTACCGATGGTCGCCTCGTCCGACGCCGGGAAGGCGCGCAGCATGAAGGCGTTCAGCGCGTCGGGCGTCATCTTCAGGGGCGGGACGTCGGCCATCGGCACGCCGTGCCATGAAGGCCAGGATCAGGCAAGGCTTGGCGCCGGCTTCGGCTTCGGGCCAAGGTGGATATCGACAGGGGGAATTGCGTCATGGCCAGCGGCCTTCTCATCGCACTTGCGGCCGCCGCGGCGGTCAGCGCCCCTCCACCCGTGCCCGTGCCCGTGCCCGTGCCCGTGCCCGTGCCTCAGCCCGCGGCGGCGCCTTCCTCTGCGCCTGCCGTTGCGCCGAGGCCCAGCGTCATCACCAATCCCGACTGGGTGGCCAGGCCCGACGCTCAAGAGTTCTCGTCGCTGTATCCGCCGGGCGCCACCTTCGCGTTGCAAGGCGGCCGCGTCGTGATCCGCTGCACGGTCACCGCCGCCGGCACGCTCAGGGATTGTGTGGTGGCGGACGAGGCGCCGGCGGGATGGGGCTTCGGCGACGCGGCCCTGGCCATATCGGCCTTCTTCAAGATGAAGCCGGCGACGCGCGACGGGACCCCGGTCGATGGCCTGCAGGTGCAGATTCCGTTGCATTTCGCCCTGTCGGACCAGGGTGAGCCGAAAGCCGGCCTGGCCGAGGCGGGCAGCTGCTACGGCGTCCTGTCACTCTATGCGGAGCAGACGTCGGCCGATCGCGGGGCCATGGCCGAAGCCGTCGTCTATTCCAGCCTGGTCGGCTACGACCTGGCGGCGGCCGGACAGGGCGCGCCCAGTGATTTCGAAAGGCGGCTCACCGCCGAGCGGACGGCCGCCGCTCACTTGCCGCCCGCCGAACAGGCGCGGGTGCGCGGCAACTGCGCCGCCAAATTGAAGGCGGCGCTTGAGGCGATGACGGAGTAGAAGTTGACGTTGACGCAAGCGTCATCTTTCCAAACGTCTGTTCGGCTTCTATTGTCGCGGTGCACAAATTGGCCCATCCGCAGAGGCCGACGCGACGTGCTTTTGGGAGTTGCCATGAACCTCGAATTTTCCCCCGAAGAGAACGCCTTCCGAGACGAGGTTCGCGCCTTCATCGCCGAAAGCTATCCCGCCCAGCTGCGCGGCGCGCAGGACGAGGGCGAGGATCTGACCAAGGAAGACTTCCTGGCCTGGCACAAGGTGCTGGCCGCCAAGGGTTGGGTGGCGCCGAGCTGGCCCAAGGAGTGGGGCGGCACCAACTGGACCTCCACCCAGAAGTATATCTGGGGCGAAGAGCTGGCCCGCGCCGACGCCATTCCCGTGCTGCCCTTCGGCATCGCGATGGTGAGCCCGGTGATCTATACGTTCGGCACCCCCGAGCAGAAGGCCAAGTTCCTTCCCGCCACCTACAACGGCGACATCTGGTGGTGCCAGGGCTACTCCGAGCCGGGCGCCGGCTCCGACCTGGCCTCGCTGAAGACCAAGGCCGAGCGCATCACGGGCGACGACGGCAAGGAATACTATCTGGTCAACGGCCAGAAGACCTGGACCACGCTGGCGCAATTCGCCGACTGGATCTTCTGCCTGGTGCGCACCAACCCCACCGCCAAGATCCAGGAAGGCATCTCCTTCCTGCTAATCGACATGAAGACGCCGGGCATCACGGTCAGGCCCATCATCACCATGGACGGCGGCCACGAGGTCAACGAGGTGTGGCTGGAGAATGTGAAGGTGCCGGTCGAAAACCGCGTCTTCGAGGAGAACAAGGGCTGGACCTGCGCCAAGTTCCTGCTGGCCCATGAACGCTCCGGCATCGCCGGCGTGGCCCGTTCCAAGCGCGGCATCGAGCGCATCCGCCAGATGGCCCAGACCGAGCTGAACGACGACGGCACGGCGCTGATCACCGACCCCAGCTTCAAACGCAAGGTCGCCGAGCTGGAGATCGACCTGACGGCGCTGGAGTTCACCGAACTGCGCACCCTGGCCGGCGAGAGCCAGGGCAAGGGTCCGGGGCCGGAAAGCTCGGTCCTGAAGATCAAGGGCACCGAGATCCAGCAGCGGATCACGGAACTGGCCCTGGAGGCCGCCGGCCACTATGGCGCGCCCTATTTCCGCGGCTTCCCGGCGGACGGCGACAACAACCACCCGATCGGTCCGGACTTTGCGCACCGCACGGCGCCGAACTACTTCAACACCCGCAAGACCTCGATCTATGGTGGGTCGAACGAGATCCAGCGCAACATCATCGCCAAGATGGTTTTGGGCCTCTAGGCCAAATTCGACGTCGCAGACCCATCATAAGAAACGCCTCGGCCAAAAAACGTATCTAGGGACGCCCCATGGATTTCAACTTCACCGAAGAACAGTCGATGCTGCGCGACACCGTCGCCAGCTACCTCCAGGACCACTACGACTTCGACAAGCGCCGCAAGATCATCACCTCGGATGCGGGCTGGAGCCCGGCCATCTGGAAGGCCTTCGCCGAAGAGCTGGGCATCCTCGGCGCGCCCTTCTCGGAAGAGTTGGGCGGCCTGGGCGGCGGCGCGACCGAGAACATGATCGTCATGGAAGAGGTCGGTAAGGCGCTGGTCGTCGAGCCCTACCTCGGCACCGTGGTGATCGGCGGCGGCTTCATGAAGCATTCCGGCTACGCGGACGCGGCTTCGGTGATCGAGGGCATCGTCGGTGGAACGACGGTGATCGCCTTCGCCTACGCCGAACCGCAGGGCCGCTATACCTGGTCGGACCTGAAGACGACGGCGAAGAAGGACGGCTCCGGCTACGTTCTGAACGGCCACAAGGCGGTGGTCATCGGCGCCCCCTGGGCCACCCACCTGGTGGTCACCGCCCGCACCGGCGGCGGCCAGCGCGAGCGTGACGGCGTGTCCGTCTTCCTGGTCGACAAGAATTCCAAGGGCATCGTCACCCGCGACTATCCCACCGTCGACGGCGCCCGCGCCTCGGAAGTCTTCTTCGAGAACGTCTCCGTTCCCGCCGACGCCCTGATCGGGGCCGAGGGCGCCGGCCTGCCGCTGGTGGAAAAGGTGATCGACGAGGCCACCGCGGCCGTCTGCGCCGAGGCCGTGGGGAGCTTGCGCAAGCTGCACGAAGGCACGCTGGACTATGCGCGCCAGCGCAAGCAGTTCGGCCAGGCCATCGCCAGCTTCCAGGTGCTGCAGCACCGCATGGTCGACATGTTCATCAACGTCGAACAGGCCGTGTCGATGACCTATATGGCCACCATCAAGATCGACGAGGCCGACGCCGAGCGCTCCAAGGCGGTCAGCGCCGCCAAGGTGCAGATCGGCAAGGCCTGCAAGTTCGTGGGGCAGAACGCCATCCAGATCCACGGCGGCATGGGCATGACGGATGAGCTGGCCATCGGCCACTACTTCAAGCGCGCCACCATGATCGAGGGCCTGTTCGGCTCGGTCGACCACCACCTGCGCCGTTATGAAACCCTGAGCTTCGGCAAGGCCGCCTGACGACCAGGGACATGATACCCATTTCCCGCCGGGAAATGGGTTTCGTGTCCCACGTCACCGCGGGAATGGGACACGAAACCTGTTTCCAGAGAAAACAGGTATCATGTCCGGCATTATGACCGCGCCGTCCGCATCACACCGATGCGGGCGGCGTTTTCGTCAGGGGATGGCCTGGCACTGGCAGTCTTGCTGGCCGGAGCCGGGCGCCTTGGCGATCACGCAGGCGTGGGTCGTCAGGCCGCGCTGAGATTTCACCTGGGCGGCATGGAAGGTGGCGTCGGCCGGCAGGTCGGCCAGATATTGTTTTTCGAGGAAGTCGGAGATGTTGGCGTCCGGCATCTCGCGCATGCCGTTCTGGGTTTTCGCCCACCGCGTGATCAGGCCGAGATAGGCCTTGCGATCAAGCGTCGCGAACGACTGCATGCGGACCGCGCCGATTTCGGCGCTGTTGATGCGGGCCAGGCAAAGCGCCTTGCCGGCCGCCGCCTCTCCGCAGCCCGACAGGGCCGCGCCGGCCGCGGCGAGCAGGGCTGCCAGTGCGATGATCTTGATGGATTTCATGCGGGCCTCGACGCCAGGGGGCGACTAGCGCCGCCCTGGCTGAGCATCACCGTGGGATCACAGTTTGCAGTGCTTGGTTTCGGCGGCGCGGTTGAGGGCCTCGTACTTGCCCTTCAGTTCGCCCAGCTCGCGCTTGTGGCCGGGCGTGGCGAGAAGGAACAGCGCGGGCCAGAACACCAGGACGCCGACGCCGGTGGCGGCTTGGTCCATCTGGCGCTTGCGGTCCTGCTTGCCAGCCACTTCGGCGGCGCGTTGCGACACGTCGGCGACTTCCTTGGCGATCTGTTCGCAGGTCATGTTTTCATAGACGGCCGCCGGCTGGAAGGTCGGCGCGACGTCTTCGGACGCCGTGGCGCAGGCCGTGAGGACCGACGCGCAAACGATAAGAGCGGCCGCGTTGCGGCCGCTCGCGATAAGCTTAGACATTATTGCCCCCCAAAGGCAGAAGTGCGGTCGAACTCGACCGTCGCGCAACCTATCGTCGTTGCCCGTGCCAAATCAATGCCGAACGGCGCCGCTGGGCCGTGGGACGCGTGAATAAGCGACGCCGTTGCTCAAAAGAGCCTTCGCCCATCGCTCCCGCGGCGGTATTTGACGGGGCAAAGCGGAGCGACCCATGTCCCTGATCCTCACCGAAAAGCGCGGCCACGTCGCGATCCTGACCCTCAACCGGCCGGACTCGATGAACGCGCTGGGCGCGCCGGGCGATGGGGATCAGGTGGCGGCGGCCTGTGCGGCGATCAACGACGACCGCGATATCCGCTGCGTGATCCTGACCGGCGCGGGCCGGGCCTTCTCGGCGGGCGGCGACGTCAAGTCGATGAAGAACCGCGAGGGCGCCTTCGGCGGCAACGGCGTGCAGATCCGCGACGGCTACCGCAACAACATCCACCGGGTGGTGAAGTCGATCTATGGCCTTGAGGTCCCCTCCATCGCCGCCATCAACGGAGCGGCCATCGGCCTGGGCTGCGACGTGGCCTGCATGTGCGACATCCGCATCGCCGCCGACACCGCCAAGATGGGCGTCACCTTCCTGAAGCTGGGCCTGATCCCCGGGGACGGCGGCGCCTGGCTGCTGCCGCGCACCATCGGCATGAGCCGGGCTTCGGAGCTGCTGTTCACCGGCGACGTCATCGATGCGGCCACCGCGGCCGACTGGGGCCTGGTCTCCAAGGCCGTGCCCGCCGACACCCTGATGGACGAGGCCATGAAGCTGGCCGAGCGCATCGCCCAGCAGCCGCCGCATGCGCTGCGCCTGGCCAAGAGCCTGCTGAAGCACGGCCAGACGGTCAGCTATGACACGCTGATGGAGATGAGCGCCGCGGCCCAGGCCATCTCGCACCTGACAGACGACCATATGGAGGGCGTCGACGCCCTGCTGGAGAAGCGGCCGGCGGTGTTCACGGGGAAGTAGGCCATGCGCGATGGACTGAGGCTGGTCGTGTTGGCGGCGATGGCGTTCCTGGTGCTCGACGCCTGTTCACCGTCCCCCAACAGCAAGGCCAAGGAGGCGGTCACGGCGGCGGCCCCGCCCGAAAAGCTTGTCGCCCCTCAAGCGGATGTGCTCGACAAATTGGCTCGGGCCGTCCTGGACGCCCCAAGGAGCTGGCAGCCAATGACCGGGATGGCTGCCGCCTGGCCCGATTTGACCAATCCGAAGGTGGTGGTCCGTTGCGACGAACGGCGCCGTCTCCTGCTGGTCGTCTTCCCCACCGATCCGGCGGATCAGGTCGTCTCGCATGAGACACTGTCGGTCGTGTCGGCCAGGATGACCCTGCTGGCCGACATGCATTTCCGCTCGCCCGAAGATGTGGCGGCCGACGATCCGCCGGCCTGGGCGGAGCTCGCGGCCTTCCCACCGACCCGGATGGTCCTGGCGGGCGATCAGCCCTTGAGGTTCGAGCGCAGCGATACGCGTCATCCGGCGATCAGCACGCCCGCCCCCAATGCCGCCCTGCGCAAGATCATCGAAGGTTGCCGCTGATGGGTCGCGATGTGACCGGCATCGTCGCGCGCTTCGCGGATGGCCACGCGGACGAGGGGCGGCTGCAATGGGAGTCGCCGAAACTGCTTTTTCGCGGCGCCGAGCGGCGGGTGTTCGAGGGCGAGGCGCTGAAGGGCGTCACTGCTGATGGCTACGACCTCGTGCTGGCCGACGGCTCGCGGTTCACCCTGGGCGTTGGCCTGGCCGACCGGTGGGCCGAGGCCATCCTCAATCCGCCCGGGCGGCTGGATAAGCTGGGCGTGAAGCCGGGCCAAAACATCACGATTCACGGCATCGATGATCCAGTCTTTCTGGCGGAGCTTGCGGCACGTGCTCCACCGACCGACGACTGGGAGAAGGTCGATATCCTCTTCTACGGCGCGAACACCCGCGACGAACTTGAGCGCTTGCACAATCTGGGTGGCTTGCTCGCCGAGCGCGGAGCCATCTGGGTCATCTCACGGAAGGGCAAGGCGGCGGGCGTGAAGGACGTCGAGGTAATCGCGGTAGGGCGCGCCGCGGGGCTGACCGACACCAAGGTCTGCGCCTTCTCCGACACCCACACCGCACTCAGGTTCGTGCGCAGAAAGTCTTGAGCCGGCGGTTGCGCGCCCCCGCGTAAGCCGCGTAAGCCCGGGGCATGTCGCTGAGGGACCTTGGGCTGCTGGTGCTGGTGTGCGCCGTCTGGGCCTCCAACAACATCGTCAGCAAGATCGTGGTCGCTCACTGGGGCATACCGCCGATCTTCTATGCGGGCGTGCGGTTCGCGATCGTGGCGGTGGTGACCCTGCCGTGGCTGTGGCCGGCGCCGAGGCCGCTGTGGCGGCTGATCACCGTGTCGCTGCTGATGGGCGGCGGCAACTTCGCCCTGACCTTCATGGCGCTGAAGACCGCCTCGCCCTCGGCCGCCGCCATCGTCCAGCAGCTGGGCGTGCCGATCACCACCTTGATGTCGGTGTTCATGCTGGGCGAGCGGGTGCATTGGCGCCGCGGCCTGGGGATCGCCCTGACCCTGGCCGGCGCGGCGCTGGTGATGTGGAACCCGCACGGGCTGACCCTGTCGGCGGGCCTGCTGCTGGTGCTGGCGGCGACGGCCACAGGCTCGCTGGGCACGGTGATGATGAAGCAGGTGGAGGGCGTCACCCCGCTGAAGTTCCAGGCCTGGGTGGGGTTCAGCGCGATCTGGCCGCTGGCCCTGCTGTCGGGCTTCACCGAGCATGACCAGTGGGCCAGCGCCATGCACATCGGTTGGCCGTTCTGGCTGGCGGTGATCTATTCAGCCCTGGTGGTGTCGGTGATCTGCCACACCACCTACTACTTCCTGATCCAGCGCTATGAGGCCAACCTGATCGCGCCGCTGACCCTGATGACCCCGCTGGCCACCATCGGCCTGGGCGTGGCCATCACCCACGACCACTTCGACGGGCGCATGGCGGCCGGGGCGGGGCTGGCGCTGTTGGGGGTGCTGATCATCGCGCTGCGCCGTAACCATGTGATGCCGCTGATGCTGCTGATGCGGAACCGGATCCAATGACGCTGACCCTTATCGACGCGCCTTCACCCAACTTCGACGCCCGCAAGGGGCCGCCGGACATGATCGTGCTGCACTACACCGGCATGCAGACGGGGGAGGGGGCGCTGGCGCGCCTGCGCGACCCGGAGGCCAAGGTCTCGTCCCACTATCTGGTCGAGGAGGACGGCCGCGTCTTCGCCCTGGTGGCCGAGGAGCGGCGCGCCTGGCATGCGGGGCGCAGCTTCTGGCGCGGCGACACCGACATCAATTCCGCTTCGATCGGCATCGAGATCGTCAATCCGGGCCATGAGTTCGGCTATCGCGCCTTCCCGGACGCCCAGATCGCGGCGGTGATCGCGTTGCTGGACGATATCCGCGACCGCTGGGAGATCGAGGATGAGCGCATCCTGGGCCACTCCGACGTGGCGCCTTCGCGCAAGGACGATCCTGGCGAGCTCTTCCCCTGGAAGACCCTGGCCGAGCATGGCCACGGCTATTGGCTGGAACCGCCGCCGGCGCCGGGCGATCCGCTGGGCGAGGGGGCGGAGGGCGTGGGTGTTTTCGCGCTGCAGGCGGGCCTGACCCGGCTGGGCTACGACAATGCGCCGACGGGGAAGTATGACCAGAACACCACCGAGAATGTGCGCGCCTTCCAGCGGCATTGGGTGCAGAGCCGCTTCGACGGCATCGCCGACGGGGTGACCCGGGCGCGGCTGATCGCGCTGCTACGGTTTGCCGGATAGGGCGGGCCAGGCGCTCCAGGTCCCCACGGCATAGACGACGCCATAGGCCAGCACGATCAGCGAACTCCAGATCGCGAAGGCGTCGATGGGGATGTGGCGGGCCGCGATGATCGGCACGAACAGCAGGCCGCGCAGCAGGTAGATGGCGGTGATCGCCACGAGACCGGTGCGCAACAACGGTAGCCGAGGCAGCAGGCCGGCGCCCGAGAAGGCCACGACCGACCAGAGCGCCAGCACGCCTGCGATGAACAGGGTGATGTAGATGACCCTGGGCTCACCCCGGGCGGAGGCGCGGGCCATGCCTTCGCCCGCGCCGAAGAAGCGGAACCAGGCCGGGCCGCCGAAGATGCAGCCGACGTGCGCGGCCGCGGCCAGGGCGCTGAGCCCGCCGCCGGCGAGGAGCCATCCGTTGAGGCGCATGGATCATCCTTCCAGCAAGCGTGACCTTGGTTGTAACGGAGCCAGCGCGCGCCGCGAAGGCCCTTGCCCGGCGGCGCGGCGCACGCGCATTGTGCGCAAATGTGCGGAGCGGAGTGAGAACGGTGGCGCGGGCGGCCGGCAATGAACCTGAAGGCGGCCTGGACGTAGCCGAGACGGTGCGCGAGGCCTTGGCGCGCCGGCGTATCTCGCGCCAACGGCTTGCCGATGAGGCGCGTATCAGCCTGTCGACGCTGGAGAAGGCGCTCGCGGGGCGCCGCTCCTTCACCCTGGCGACGCTGGTTCGGCTGGAGGAAGTTCTGGGCGTGCGGCTGCGCGCGCCGGCCAGGCCCGTAGCGGCGGCGGGGGCCGAACAGGGACAGGCGCCGGACGAGCTCGGCGCCTATTCGAAGCTGGCGGTGGCCTGGTTGATCGGGGAGTGGCTGACCCTGCGCCCCAGCTTCGGCGATCCGGATGCGGTCTATGCCTACCGCACCGTGATCGCCTGGGACAAGGCGGCCTCGGAGCTGGTCTTCCATGAGGCGGGGCGGCTGGACGCGGCCTTCACCCAGACCGGGCGGGTTTCGCTGTCGAACCAGTCGGGGCATATCTATCTGGTGACCAACGACCATGGACAGTTCCGCGTGGCGACGCTCGGGCGGCCCACCATCACCGGTGAACTCTTCGGCCTGCTCAGCACGCTGCAGTCGGGCCGAGGCGGGCAGCTGACCCCGGTGGCCACGCCGATCGCGCTGATCCCCCTGCGGGACGGCGCGGAAGCCGACGTCGGGCGGATCGGCCCGGGCAACCCTTCCCATGGCCCCTACCGCGCCTGGCTCGACCGGATCGTGGGCGAGGGCTACGCCAAGCTGGTGAACGCATGAACCGTGAGACCGCCTACGCCGCCCTGGCCGACGAGACCCTGGCGCCCTGGACCGCCGGCTATGTGCTGCGCCCGATCTGTGAGGCGGAGGGCGCCGACCTGTTGGCCCATTTTTCCCATCCGGACGTCATCGAATATCTGGATGTGGAGCCCTTCAAGGACGACGCCGACGTGGCGCGCCTGTTCGCCTGGGCGGGCGAAATCCGCGAGACGGGAACGGGGGTGCGCTGGAGCATCCGCGACCAGGATGCGCCGGGCGATTTCGCCGGCACCTGCGGCTTCCACCGGCTGGACTACAATCAGGGCCGCCGAGGCCAGATCGGCTATGACCTGCATCCCGACCGCTGGGGGCAGGGGGTGATGGCCGAGGTGATGCCGGCCATGCTGGAGTTCGGCTTCGGGGCGCTGGGCCTGCACCGCATCGAGGCCATGGTCACGCCCGGCAACGACCGCTCCTGCAGCCTGCTGCAGAAACACGGCTTCAAGCGCGAAGGCCTGCTGCGCGACTACGCCTACTGGCGCGGCGCGTTTCAGGACCAGTTGCTGTTCTCGCGCCTGGCGAGCGACGGTTAGGCGCGGCGGCGGTTGATCACCGCCAGCAGGATGACGCCGATAGCCGCCAGACCCATGCCGCGATAGGCCCACATCTTGTCGCCGGTCATGAAGCTGCCGGGCAGGATGTTGTAGCCCTGCAGGATCCACACGATCCCCAGCACGACGGCCAGGCCGCAGGCAATGGTCGCGATCAGCTTCAGGATTTTCATCGGTCGCCTCCCCAGGCTTGCGCCGCTGTTTGCCGTGCGCCGATCATTTGAGACGCCGATCCCGGCAGCTTGGCAATAGTCGACGATCATTGCCTTTTACCGCCCGCTGCCGCACACAGCGCGCGGATCAGACGGCCGGGCGGTCGCGGTCCTCCTTCGGGAGGGTCGAGGAAAGTCCGGGCTCCACGGCGGCAAGGTGGCGGGTAACGCCCGCCGGGCGCGAGCCCAGGGATAGCGCCACAGAAAGTAAACCGCCCGAGGCTTCGGCCGACGGTAAGGGTGAAAGGGTGGGGTAAGAGCCCACCGCGGACGTGGTGACACGGACGGCATGGCAAGCCCCACCTGGAGCAAGACCGAATAGGGATACCGCGCCCGGTGTGTCGCTTGCGATACTGCCGGGTAGGGCCGTCGCCGGCCCGAGGTGTCCGGGTTGGTCGCGAGAACCGTCCAGCAATGGGCGGTCCAGAGGAATGATCGCCGCGCCTGGGGTCTTCGGAGTCCAGGTTGGCACAGAACCCGGCTTACAGGCCGTCTGATCCACCTCCCCTATGTCGACTTATCAACACTTTATCCACAATACTGAACAGTTCTCTGTATGTTCTGTGGGTGCTCAACCATGCGTCGTTATGGCGTGCATACGCGACAGTAGTTCGTGGTAAATCCCCGTTAAGTGTCATTGCGTCCCATTAACCCCCATGCTATCCCAAATCGGGTCGGCGGAGCGGGGGCTCAGGGTCGTTTCAGTGCGTTCTTAGGGGCTAGGGCGAGGCGTGTTTCTCTCGACGTTTGAGAAGCAACTGGATGGAAAGCGGCGCATCGTGGTGCCGCTGGACTATCGCGCGGCCGTGTCCGGACCCTTCGATGGCGTCTTCTGCTTCCCCTCCATCGAAGCCGACTGCCTCGAGGCTGGCGCAAAATCCTTGTTCGACCGTTACGTTGCCCTGACCGAGGAGCTGGCCTTCGGCGATCCGCTGCGCACGGCGCTCGAGACCTGCGTCTACGGCGGCATGACCCAGCTCTCCTTCGACACCGCCGGGCGCATCACCCTGCCCGACAGCCTGTGCGACATGTTCGGCATCGCGCCCGGTGACTGGGTCGCCGTGGTCGGCCTGGGCGACCGCTTCCAGATCTGGGGCCGCGAGGCCTTCCAGGCGCACCGCGCCGCCTCGCGCGAAACCGCCCGCGACGGCCTGGCCGCCCTGCGGCAGGGCCAACGCGACCGCAAGATCGAGGGCGTGGCGTGACCCAGCCCGCCCCCCATGTCTCCGTCCTGCTGGATGAGGTCGTGGACGCGCTTCAACCGGCCGCCGGCAAACGCATCGTCGACGGCACCTTCGGGGCAGGGGGCTACAGCCGCCGGTTCCTGGACCTGGGCGCCGAGGTCATCGGCTTCGACCGCGACCCGACCGCAGCCCAGTTCGCCAAGCCTTTTCCCGCCGACCGCTTCCGCCTGATCGAAGCCCGCTTTTCGGAAATGACCGAATTGGGCGTGGGCAGCGTGGACGGTGTGGCCCTCGATCTGGGCGTCTCTTCCATGCAGGTGGACGAGGCGGACCGGGGTTTTTCCTTCATGCGCGACGGTCCCCTGGACATGCGCATGGGCAGTGATGGAGTGACAGCCGCTGACCTGGTCAACACAGCCGAGCAGGACGAGCTCGCCCGGATCATCTTCGTCTATGGCGAGGAACGCGAAAGCCGCCGTGTCGCAAGATTTCTCGTGCGTCGGCGCCAGGAACGGCCATTCACCCGAACTCTGGACCTGGCTGAAGTCGTTGAGCGCGCCCTGGGCGGGCGCCGGGGCGCCAAGGTGCATCCCGCCACCAAGACATTCCAGGCCCTCCGCATCGCGGTAAACGACGAGCTGGCCGAGGTCGAAGCCGGCCTGGTCGCCGCCGAGCAGATCCTCAAAGCCGGTGGTCGCCTGGCCATCGTCACCTTCCATTCCCTGGAAGACCGCATCGTCAAAGCCTTCCTGACCGAGCGGGCGGGCCGCCTGCCCGGCGGCTCGCGGCACGCACCCCCCGTGAAGGGCGGGCCCACGCCGACCTTCAAGCTGCTGTTCAACGGCGCCCACGCCCCCTGCGACGCCGAGACCGCCGCCAACCCCCGCGCCCGGTCCGCCAAGCTTCGCGCCGCCGAGCGCACGGACGCCCCAGCCTGGAGGCAGGCCGCATGAGCGTGACGCGCATGTTCAGCCGCAAGGTGCGCGGCTTCCGGATCGTCGAGGTGTTCGGCGTCGGCCTGCTGATCGCCGTGGTGCTCACCGTCTATCTGGGCAAGACCTTCGCCGGCAAGGAACGCAACCAGATCGCCGAGGTCGAGAAGAACATCGCCGAGGAGCAGGACCGCGTGCGGCTGCTGAAGGCGGAAGTGGCCTATCTGGAACAACCGGCCCGGTTGGAACGTCTTTCAAGCCAGTACCTGGGCCTGGCGCCCGTGGCCCCCAAGCATGAGACCACGCTGGACGCGTTGCCTGCGCTGGCCCATGCGGCGGCTCCGGCCCCCGTCACGGCCGCCCCGGTGCTCGCCGCCCAGGCCACGGCGCCCGCCGGCGAGGCCGCGCCGGCGCCCGTGAAGACCTCGACGCCCACCGCCTCGGGCGAAGCCGCCGCCAAGGGAGGCAGGGCGCCATGAGCCTGGCCGATTTCCAACCCCGCCTGGGCAAGCCGGTCCGTTGGCTGGGCAGCCGCATCTGGTGGCTGGAACATGCCTTCGAACGCGCCCGCGCCGCCGGCCGGGCCGAGGACGACACGCGGCTTCGCATCTTCTTCGTGCTGGCCCTGTTCGCGGCCGGCTTCCTCACCCTGGGTCTTGGCGCCGTGCATGCGGCCCTGTTCTCCGACGCCCTGCACACCAGCGGCTATGTGGCCGAACAGGGCGCGCGCGCCGATATCGTCGACCGCAACGGCAATCTGCTGGCCGTCGACCTGCTGCACTATGGCCTGTTCCTCGATCCCAAGGAGATCTGGGACAAGAACGAGACCCGCGCGGCTCTGACCAAGGCCCTGCCGGGCGTCACCCTGGACCGTCTTGAGAAGATCCTGGCCGGAGAGCGCCGCACGCGCCTGGTCGGCGGTCTGACCCCCGACGACCGCACCCGCATCAACGACCTGGGCCTGCCGGGCGTCAGCTTCGAGGAGGAGCAGGCGCGGCTCTATCCGCTGGGTTCCACGGCCTCGCACCTGATCGGCTTCACCGACAAGGGCGGCGATCCCCTGGCCGGCGCGGAAAAGGCCCTCGACAAGTCGATCCGCTCGGGCGCCGACAGCGGCCAGCCCACCGTGCTGTCCATCGACCTGCGCGTGCAGGCCGCCCTGGAGGACGAGGTCCAGAAGGCCGCCGTGGAGTTCCAGGCCAAGGGCGCCGTGGGCCTGGTGGTCAACGTCCACACCGGTGAGATCCTGGGCATCGCCAGCTATCCCGACTTCGATCCCAACCACGCGGGCCAGGCCACCCCGGACCAGCTGATGAACCGCGCCGCCGCCTCGGTGTTCGAGATGGGCTCGACCTTCAAGGCCTTCACCGTGGCCACCGGCCTGGATACCGGCGTGGCGACGCCGGAGACGATGTTCGACGCCACCCACCCCTTCCAGCTCGGCTACCGCTCGATCAAGGACTACCACGCGACCGGCGCCATGCTGTCGCTGGTGGACGTCTTCACCCACTCCTCCAACATCGGCACCGCGCGGCTGGCCGTCAGCATCGGGCCCCAGCGCCTCGAGCACTATTTCGACGCCTTCGGCCTGACCAAGGCCGCCGATGTGGAGCTGCTGGAGACGCGCCGCCCGCTCACGCCCCGCGTCTGGGACGAGGACGCCATGGCCTCCACCTCCTTCGGCCACGGCATGCTGGTCAGCCCGCTGACCCTGGCAGAAGCCTATTGCACGGTGACCAACGGCGGCGTGCGCGTGCCCCTGACCATCCTGAAGCGCACCGCGCCGGGCTGGCCGATGGGCGTGCGGGTGCTGAAGGAAAGCACCTCGCTGCAGATGCTGCAGATCATGCGCGCCAACGTCACCCACGGCACCGGCGGCAAGGCCGATGCGGCGGGCCTGACCGTGGGCGGCAAGACCGGCACGGGCGAGAAGTTCCTCAACGGCCACTATGACCACCAAAAGCAGGTGTCGTCCTTCGCCGCCGTCTTCCCCACCGAGGGCGGCCAGAAGCAGGACCGCTACTTCGTGCTGGTGCTGATGGACGAGCCCAAGGGCAACGCGGCCAGCGGCGGTTTCGCCACCGGCGGCTGGGTGGCCGCGCCGGCCGCGGGTCGGGTGATCGACCGTATCGCCCCCTTCCTCGGCGTGCGCCGCTCCTCCTTCTCCACCCCCGGCCTGCCGGCCAAGGCCGTGCCGGAAGAGGTCGAAGCCCCCACCGACGTGGAGGCGGGCCATTGAACGCACGGCTGTCCCAGCTGGTCCGTCGCGATCTCGCCGTTGATCCGGTGATCGCGGGCGTGACGGCCGACAGCCGCAAGGTCGGCCCGGGCTGGCTGTTCGCCGCCCTGCCGGGCTCGAAGGTCGATGGCCGCCAGTTCATTCCGGGCGCCGTGGCCGCCGGCGCCGCCGCCGTTCTGGCCCCCGACGACGTGACCGATGTCGGCGCTCCGGTGGTGCATGCGGGCGACCTGCGCCGCGCCTACGCCCTGGCCGCCGCCCACTTCTGGGGCGCGCAGCCGAAGACCGTGGTGGCCGTCACCGGCACCAACGGCAAGACCTCGGTGGCCACCTTCTGCCGCCAGATCTTCACCCACCTGGGCCACAAGGCCGCCAGCATGGGGACGCTCGGCGTGCGCGCCGGCGACGAACAGCTGACCCCGCCGGGCCTGACGACGCCCGACGCCGCCGACGTGTCGGAGATGCTGGCGACGCTGGCCGGCAAGGGCGTGACCCACCTGGCGCTGGAAGCCTCATCGCACGGCGTGGATCAACGACGGCTGGACGGCGTGGACCTGACCGCCGCCGGCTTCCTGAACCTGACCCAGGACCATCTCGACTATCACGGCACCATGGGCGTCTACCGCGCCGCCAAGCTGCGGCTGTTCGAGACGCTGCTGCCGCGCGGGCGCACGGCGGTGCTGAACGCCGACAGCGAGGCCTACGGCGCGTTTGCATCGGCCGCCGTCAGCGCGGGCCAGACCGTCTATTCGGTGGGCGAGGCGGGGCAGGGCCTGCATCTGCTCGACCGCACCCTGCTGCCGCACGGCCAGCATCTGAAGATCCAGGCGCAAGGCCGCCGCTATGACGTGAAGCTGCCGTTGGCCGGCGCATTCCAGGCCTCCAACGCCCTGGTGGCGGCGGGCCTGTGCATCGCCGCCGGTGAGAGTGTCGAGCGGGTGCTGGAAGCGCTCGAACATATCGAAGGCGCGCCGGGGCGGCTTCAACGCGTCGGCGCCTCGGCCAGTGGTGGCGAGGCCTATGTGGACTACGCCCATACGCCCGATGGTCTCGAAACCGTGCTGGCGGCGCTGCGCCCCCATACCCAGGGCCGGCTGATCGTGGTGTTCGGCGCCGGTGGCGACCGCGACCGCACCAAGCGGCCGATGATGGGCGAGATCGCCGCGCAGCTGGCCGACGTCGCCATCGTCACCGACGACAATCCCCGCTCCGAAGACCCCGCTTCGATCCGCGCCGCCATCCTGGCCGCCGCGCCGGGCGCGCTGGAGGAAGGCGACCGCCGCGCCGCCATCCGTTCGGCCTGCGCCATGCTGCAGGCCGGCGACGTGCTGGTGGTGGCGGGCAAGGGTCATGAACAGGGCCAGCTGGTGGCGGGCGTCACCCACCCCTTCGACGATGTGACCGAGGTCGCCGCCGCTCTTGCGCAGGAGGGGGCGCATGTCTGAGCCCCTGTGGACCTCCGACGCCATCGCCGCCGCGACCGGCGGCAAGCTGGATGGCCAACCCTTCGCCGTGAACGGCGTCTCCATCGACAGCCGCGCCATAGAGCCCGGCGACCTGTTCGTGGCCCTGGCCGGCGTTCGTGACGGCCATGACTTCGTGCCCGGCGCCCTGGCCGACGGCGCGGCGGGCAGCCTGGTGACGCGGCCCGTCCAGGGCTCGGCCATCGTGGTGGAAGAGACTCTCAAGGCCCTGGAAAAGCTGGGGATTGCGGCCCGTGTTCGCGCGCCTCAGACCCGTCGCGCGGCGGTCACCGGTTCGGTGGGCAAGACCAGTGTCACCCAGGCGGTGCGCGCCGGGCTGGAACTGGCGGGCCGCGCGCATTCGTCGGTGAAGAGCTACAACAACCACATCGGCGTGCCGCTGACGCTGGCGCGAATGCCGGCGGATACCGAGCGCGCGGTGTTCGAGATCGGCATGAACCACGCCGACGAGATCGAGCCGCTGGTGAAGTTCGTGATGCCGCATGTGGTGGCGATCACCACCGTGGGGCCGGTGCACATCGAGAACTTCCCGGACGGCGAGGCGGGCGTGGCCCGCGCCAAGGCCGAGATCTTCGCCGGGATCGAGCCCGGTGGGATCGCCGTGCTGAACGCCGACGACAGCTGGTTCGACTATCTGAAGGGCGAAGCGGCCAAGGCCGGCGCCAAGGTGCAGAGCTTCGGCGCGGCGGCGGGCTCGGATGCGCGGCTGGTGTCCTTCTCCGCCGAGCCCGGCAAAGCCACCGTCGAGGCGGTGATCGCCGGCCGGCCCCTGACCTACAGCCTGCGCCAGACCGGGGCCCACTGGGGTCCCAACAGCCTCTGCGTCCTGCTGGTGCTGGAAGCGCTCGGCGTGGACCGCGCTACGGCCCTCCAGGCCCTGGCCGACTTCGAGCCCCTGGCCGGGCGCGGGGCGGAACAGACGGTCGCCATCGCGGGCGGCGCCTTCACGCTGATCGACGAGAGCTACAACGCCAACCCCATCTCCATGAAGGCGGCCTTCCGCACCTTGGGCGCGCGGGCCACAAAAGGGCGGCGCATCGTCGCGCTGACCGACATGCTGGAACTGGGAGAAGAGGCGGCTAACTTCCACGCGGGCCTTGAAGAACCGATTTCGGCGGCCGGGATCGACCTGGTGTTCGCCGCCGGCCCGCTGATGAAAAGCCTCTTTGACGCGCTTCCCCCGACTCGCCGGGGCGGTTACGCCGAAGACGCGGCCAAGCTGGCGCCGCAGGTCGCGTCGGCCGTAGAGCCGGGTGATCTGGTGATGGTTAAGGGGTCCAACGGTTCGAAAGCCGGGGCGGTGGCAGCCGCCCTGCTGGCGCTCGACCGCGCCCCAGTAGGGGGCGCCTGATGCTCTATCTGTTGTTCGAGTACCTGCGCGCTCACGGCCACGCCTTCCCGCCGGCCACCCTGTTCAAGTTCCTGACCTTCCGCACCGGCATGTCGGTGGTCACCGCCCAGATCGTGGTGGTGGCCATGGGCTCGCGCTTCATCCGCTGGATGCGCTCCAAACAGGGCCGGGGCCAGCCGATCCGCACCGACGGCATCGAACGCCATGTGCTGGAAAAGACCGGCACGCCCACCATGGGCGGCTTCATGATCCTGGCCGGCCTGTTGGTCGGCACCCTGCTGTGGGCCGACCTGCGCAGCATCTATGTCTGGGTGGTGATCCTGGTCACCGCCGCCTTCGGGCTGCTGGGCTTCCTCGACGACTACGCCAAGGTGACCAAGCAGACGTCGGCGGGCCTGTCGTCGGTGCAGAAGCTGATCGCCCAGTTCATCGTGGCCATCTTCGCCTCGGTGGCGCTGATCTTCCTGGCGCCGCACGCGCCGCTGACGCCCCACCTGGAGACCTCGGTGGTCTTCCCGCTGTTCAAGCAGCTGGTGTTCAATCTGGGCTGGTTCTACGTGGCCTTCGCGGCCATCACCATCGCCGGCTTCTCCAACGCGGTGAACCTGACGGACGGGCTGGACGGCCTGGCCATCGTGCCGGTGATGATCGCCGCAGCCGCCTTCGCCCTGATCACCTACCTGGTCGGCAACTTCAAGTTCGCCTCCTACCTGACGCTGCACTTCGTGCCCGGCGTGGGCGAACTGGCCATCTTCTGCGGGGCCATCATCGGCGCCGGCATGGGCTTCCTCTGGTACAACGCCCCGCCCGCCAAGATCTTCATGGGCGACACCGGCTCCCTGGCCTTAGGGGGCGCGCTGGGCGCCGTGGCGGTCTGCGCCAAGCATGAGATCGTGCTCGGCATCATCGGCGGCATTTTCGTCGTCGAGGCGCTCTCGGTGATGATCCAGGTCGCCTACTTCAAGCGCACGGGTAAGCGCATCTTCCTGATGGCGCCCATCCACCACCACTTCGAGAAGCTGGGCTGGCCCGAGAGTACGGTCGTCATCCGCTTCTGGATCGTTTCCCTGATGCTGGCCATGGCCGGCCTCGCCACCCTCAAGCTGAGATAGGGAGGGCAGGGGCAAATCATGATCCCGGTCCGCGGCTTCGAGGGCAAGACGGTGGCGGTGTTCGGCCTCGGCCGCACCGGGCTGACCGCCGCGCGCGCCCTCGTGGCCGGGGGGGCGGAGGTCGCCCTGTGGGACGAGAAGGCCGAGAGCCGCGACGCCGCTGTGGCCGAGGGTCTGGCGGTCGTCGACCTGACCACCGCCGACTGGTCGAAGTTCGCCGCCCTGATGCTGTCGCCGGGCGTGCCGCTGACCCATCCCAAGCCGCACTGGACCGTCGAGAAGGCCAACGCCGCCGGGGTCGAGATCCTGGGCGACATCGAGCTCTTCGCGCGCACGGTCAACGAAGCGCCGGTCCACAAGCGGCCCCGCGTGGTGGCCATCACCGGCACCAACGGCAAGTCGACCACCACCGCCCTGATCGCCCATATGCTGAAGGAAGCCGGCCGAGACGCGCGCATCGGCGGCAACATCGGCTTCGGTGTCCTGGGCCTGGAAGATATGCACGGCGGCGCGGTCTATGTGCTTGAGGTTTCCTCCTACCAGCTGGACCTGACCTCCAGCCTGAAGGCCGACGTCTCCGTCCTGCTCAACATCTCGCCCGACCACCTGGACCGCCACGGCGGCATGGACGGCTATGTCGCCGCCAAGAAGCGGGTGCTGCTGAACCAGGGCAAGGGCGACACCGCCGTCATCGGGGTGGACGACCCCTGGTGCCAGCAGATCTGCACCGAGATCACCGCCGCCAACCGCCGCACCATCCGCCCGATCAGCGCCGCCCGCGCCCTGGGCCGTGGCATCTATGCCCTGTCGGGCATGCTCTATGACGCCACCACCGAGCGGGTGGTGGAGGTGGCCGACCTGCTGCGGGCCCGCTCGCTGCCCGGCAAACACAATTGGCAGAATGCGGCCGCCGCCTTCGCCGCCGTACGCGCCCTGGGCGTGTCGGCCGAGGATGCGGCCCAGGGGCTGATGACCTTCCCGGGCCTGGCGCATCGCATGGAAACGGTGGCGATGATGGGCAAGGTCCGCTTCGTCAACGACAGCAAGGCCACCAACGCCGACGCCGCGCGCCAGGCGCTGTCCAGCTATCCCAAGGTCTATTGGATCGCCGGCGGCCAGCCCAAGAGCGGCGGCATCGATAGCCTGAGCGACCTCTTCCCCCGTGTGGAGAAGGCCTATCTGGTCGGTGAGGGCCAGGACGCCTTCGCCGCGACGCTCGAAGGCAAGGCCGCTTACGTGAAGTGCGGGACCATCGAGTCCGCCACCGCCGCGGCCTATGCGGACGCCGCCGCCACCGGCCAGGACGCCATAGTGCTGCTGTCGCCGGCCTGCGCCTCCTTCGATCAGTTCGCCGATTTCGAGGCCCGGGGCGAGGCGTTCCGCGTTGCCGTGGAAGCCCTCGACCGGCCCGTGGCGCGAGGAGCCCGCGCGTGACGACCGTTCCCAATTCCAGCCCCCCCAAGCCGGCGGCAAGCAAATTCGCGACGCCCCACGCCTTCCGCCGCAGCGACCGTTCGCGCCTGGGGGTCTGGTGGTGGACGACCGATCATTGGCTGCTGGGCGCCATTTCCATCCTGATCGTGCTGGGCGCGGTGCTGTCCTTCGCCGTCAGCCCGGCGGCGGCGGCGCGCATGCACCTGCCCGACGCCTTCCACTTCGCCATCCGCCAGTGCGTGTTCGCCGCCATGGGCGCGACGCTGCTGATCGTGGTCTCGATGATGTCGCCCAAGGGCGTGCGGCGCACCAGCTTCTTCGTCTACATCGTGGCCATCGCCATCATGGCCGCGCTGCCCTTCATCGGCCATGAGGCCAAGGGCGCGACACGCTGGCTGCATATCGCCGGCTTCTCCCTGCAGCCGTCCGAATTCATGAAACCCGCGCTGGTCATCCTGGCGTCGTGGATGTTCGCGGAAGGCCAGAAGGGCGAGGGCGTGCCGGGCGTCTCCATCGCCTTTGGCCTCTACGCCATCTCCGTCGTGCTGCTGTTGCTGGAGAAGGACTTCGGCCAGACGGTGCTGATCACCGTCGCCTTCGGGGCGGCCTTCTTCATGATGGGCGTGCCGCTGCGCTGGATCCTTGGATTGGGCGGTGTGGCGCTCGCGGGCGCGGCGTTGATCGCGGTGACCTCCGACCACGTGGCCAGCCGTTTTCAGCGCTTCTTCCATGCCGACGGCGCCGACACCCATCAGGTCGACAAGGCCAGCGACGCCATCGCGGCCGGCGGCTGGTTCGGCGTGGGGCCGGGCGAAGGCGTGCTGAAGCGCCAGGTGCCGGACGTGCAGACCGACTTCATCTATTCCGGCGCGGCGGAGGAGTTCGGGCTGCTGTTCTCGCTGCTGCTGATCAGCCTGTTCGCCTTCGTGGTGGTGCGCGGGCTCTACAAATCGATGAAGCTGAGCGACCCCTTCGAGCAGGTGGCGGCGGCGGGCCTGTTCGTGCTGGTGGGCCAGCAGGCCTTCATCAACGTGGCCGTGAACTTGAACCTGATCCCCACAAAGGGCATGACGCTGCCGTTCATCTCGTATGGAGGCTCGTCGATGCTGGCGATGGGGCTGACCCTTGGCATGGCGCTGGCGCTGACGCGCAAGCGGCCGGGCGCCTATGAGCGTTCCGAGACCTCTTCCGACGACTACGCCTAGGGCAGGCCGCATGACCGTCAACGTGAAGGGCCGCCTCGCGGTCGTCGCCGCCGGGGGCACCGGCGGCCACATGTTCCCCGCCCAGGCCCTGGCCGAGGCGCTGAAGGCGCGGGGCTGGCGCATCGTGCTGGCCACCGACGAACGCGGCGCCATGTACGCCGACAAGTTCCCCGCCGAGCAGCGCATCGCGCTGTCCGCCGCCACGGCCAAGCCGGGCGACATCATCGGCATGGTCAAGGCCGGGTGGGAGGTGTTGCAAGGAACGTTGCAGGCCCGCAAGGCCTTCAAGGCCTTGGACCCCGCCATCGTGGTCGGCTTCGGCGGCTATCCCTCGCTGCCGGCCCTGCTGGCCGCCACGGGCCAGAAACGCCCGACCTTGATCCACGAACAGAACGCCGTGTTCGGCCGGGTGAACCGCTTCATGGCCGGCCGCGTCACCGCCGTCGCCTGCGCCTTCCCCACGCTGGAGCTTGCCAAGCCCGAGGTGAAGGCCCGCGCCCATGTGGTGGGCAGCCCGGTGCGGCCGGAGATCCGGGCGCTGTTTAATCAACCCTACAATCAACCAACCGCCGACGGCCCGCTGCATGTGCTGATCACCGGCGGCAGCCAGGGCGCGCGGCTGCTGTCCGAACTGACGCCCGAGGCGATCAAGATCCTGCCGGAAGCCATCCGGGCCCGACTGGTGATCCAGCAGCAGACCCGCAAGGAATCCATGGACCTGGCCCGGCGCGCCTATGCCGACGCCATGGTGAAGGCCGAGATCGCCCCCTTCTTCCGCGACATGGCCGGCCGCCTGGGCGCCGCGCATCTGGTGGTGGGCCGGGCCGGGGCCTCGACGGTCTGCGAACTGGCCGCCGCCGGCAAACCCTCCATCCTGGTGCCCCTGAAGATCGCCGCCGACGATCACCAGACCTTCAACGCCAAGCTGCTCGCCGACGCGGGCGCCGCCGCCATCTGCCCCGAAGACGAGCTGACGGTGGATAGCCTGGCCGGGGCGCTCAATGCCCTGCTGAAGGATCCGGCGCGGTTGGCCCGCATGTCGGCCGCCGCCCGGTCGGTGGCCATGCCCGACGCGGCCGAGCGGCTGGCGGATCTGGTGGAACAGGTGGCGCGCAAATGACCGATCTCGCCGAGCGCCGCATCCAGACCGTCCGCGACCACCAGCGCGCCATTCCGGCGCAGCTCGGCCTGATCTAGCCGACCCGCGCCCCGCCGCTAGTTCGGCTTGGGGCGCTTCTGGTCTTGCTGCTGCTTCTGTTCCTGTTGTTTCTGCTGCTGTTGCTTTTGCTGCTGCTGCTGTTGTTGCGCCTGCTTTTCGCGGGCGCCGGCGGCCTTGGCCTGTTCGTTGGCGGCGCGGGCCTGCTGGACGTCGGCGGTATGCTGCTGGTGACGCGCCAGATCCTGGGACTTCTGGGCGGCGACCTGGCCGGCCTTGGCCTGTGCGGCGGCCTGTTCCTGCTGCTTCTTCTGGGCGGCCTGGGCCTGGCCGGCGCGGACCTGGGTGGTGTGGTCGGCCTGGGCCCTCTGTTGCGCGGCGCGGCCGGCTTGGAGCTGTTGCTGCTTCTGAGCCTGGACCTGAGCCTGCTCGGCCTTGGCGGCCTGTTGCTGGGCCTGCTGCGCCTGAGCCTTGGCGATACCGGCATCGCGTTGGGCCCGTTCGGCCTGCTGACGGGCCTCCTGGTCGGCTTGGCCGCGATCAGGGCCCCGCTGTTGCGGGGGGGCGCCCACGGGCGGCATCGGGCGTTGATCGCGCTGGGCCCGTTGCTGCTGTTCCTGTTGCTGGCGTTGCTGCTGGGCCTGCTGTTGCTGCTGGGCGGCCAGGGCCTGGCGGCGGCCGCGTTCGTCGGCCCATTGGGCCTGTTGCTGGGCGGCGTGGCGGTCGTTGTAGGCGCGCCATTGGTCGTCCTGGCGGCGCTGGTCTTCCTGGCGGGCGCGGTCGGCGTCGAAGGCGGCGCGGCGCTGGTTCCAGTTGGCGACGGGCACGGGCGCGCGGCGCTCCTGGCGGGCGGCCTGGGACAGGGCGCGCGCTCGGTAGAGATAGCGGCCAGCATAGTCGGCGCGTTGACGGGCATAGTCGGAGGACATCAGGCGCCCGCGGCTGTCATAGACCACCACCAGTTGGCCGTTGTCATAGCCGTAGGCGTAGTCCGGATCACGGACCAGATAGGGCTGATCGGCCCCGTCGTCGTAATAGTAGTAGCGGTCGCCGCTGGAGAGCCGCTCGACCACCCGGTAGCCGCGATGGTCGGCGCGCCAGACCCATGGCTCGGTGCCGTCGTAGTCGAAGCCGTAGTCCGGCGCGGAATCGCCGAAGGCGTCGTCCACATAGTAGGCGCGGCTCAGGTAGCCGTAGCTGTCCTCCGGGTTGCTGACGCGTCCGACCGGAGCCGGCGGCGCGGGAGGCAGGGCCTCCGCCGAGGGCGCCGGGGGCGCTTCGGCCACGGCGAAGCCGGCCACGGGCGGCGCGGCGCCATCGGTCGCGGGCTTGTTGCAGGCGCTTAAGGTCGCGGCGCTCAGCACCGTCGACAGCAGCAGGGCAAGGCGGCGGGGGGTGTGGGATTGTGTGGCCATGCCGACATAACCCCTCGGGGCCCGAGCTGTTCCGCTCCGGGAACCTTTGCCATGGGCGCGCACTAACTGACGTGGCCCCGAAGTTCCCACCATGACGATGCAGCCTCCAGCGCCGCGGGCCCTCGGCACGCCATATCCCTGGCTGCCGCACGAGAAGCCCTCGATCCCCGGTTCGCCCGGCACGCCGCTGCACTCGACGCGCCGACGTATGGCCTATGCGGCCGTGGGGACCGTGCTGGCCCTGACCGGCGGGTTGGGCAACGCCCTGGTTTCGGCCAATCTTCAGAACCTTCAGGGATCGCTGGGCGTGTTCACGCTGCAGGTGGCGTGGCTGCCGACCGTGTTCGTGATGACCTCGGTGTGCATGAACCTGCTGCTGGTCAAGTTCCGTCAGCAGTACGGCATCCGGCTGTTCGCCGAGATCGGGCTGCTGGCCTATATCGCCGTCGCCTTCGGCCACCTGTTCGTCAACGACTTCCGCTCGGCCATCGCCGCGCGGGCCTTTGCCGGGATCGCGGCGGCGCCGCTGTCGACCCTCGGGCTCTACTATTTCATCCAGGCCGCGCCGGCGGTCCACCGGATCAAGGCCATCGTGCTGGCGCTGGGCGTGGGCCAGCTGGCGACGCCGCTGGCGCGGCTGATCCCGTCGGACCTGCTGGGCATCGACGCCTGGAACGGGCTCAACATGTTCGAGCTGGGGCTGGCCATCATCTGCTACGCCTGCGTACTGCTGTTGCGGCTGCCGCCTTCCGACCGCATCAAGGTGTTCGAGCCGCTGGACTTCGTCACCTTCGCCCTGTTCGCGCCGGGGATCGCGCTGCTCTGCGCCGTGCTGGGGGTGGGGCGCTACGAGTGGTGGACCGCCGCGCCGTGGCTGGGCTGGGCGCTGGCGGCGTCGGTGGCCTTGCTGACCACGGCGCTGATCATCGAGCACAACAGGAGCCAGCCGTTGATCAACACCCGCTGGATCGCCGGCGGCGATATCGCGCGCATCGCGCTCGCCATCATCCTGGTGCGCATCGTGCTGTCGGAGCCGACGGTGGGTGCGGTGGGGATGCTGCAGACGCTGGGGCTGACCAACGACCAGTTCCACGGGCTCTACTGGATCATCCTGGCGGCGACGGCGACGGGGTTCGTGGCCAGCGCCTTCCTGCTGGACGTCAACCATATCCCCAGGCCGATCCTGATCGCGCTGGCGCTGATCACCGTTGGCGCGCTGATCGATGCGCAATCCACCAGCCTGACGCGGCCGCAGAACCTCTATCTGAGCCAGGCGATGATCGCCTTCGCGGGGGCCATCTTCCTGGGCCCGGCGCTGATGGCCGGGTTCACGCGGGTGATCCAGAAGGGCTACGCCTATCTGGCCAGCTTCTCGGTGCTGTTTTCCGTCACCCAGAGCCTGGGCGGCCTGGCGGGCGCGGCGGCGCTGGGCAGCCTGCAGGTGATGCGTGAGAAGTATCACTCCAACCAGTTGGCCGAGGGCATCACCCAGGCCGACCCGCAGACCGTGCTGCGGCTGCAACAGCTGGGCGGCGCCTATGCCCGCACGTTGGGGGACGCCACCCTGCGCGGCGGCGAGGCCGTGGCGCTGCTGGGCCAGCAGGTGACGCGCGAGGCCAATGTGCTGGCCTTCGATGACGTGTTCCGCGTGTTCGCGGTGATCGCGGCGGCCACCTTCGTGTGGATCGCCATCCTCTATGCGCGCGCCCAGATGCGCGCCCGCGCCGCCAGACAGGCCACAGCATGACCGACGCCCGACTTTCCGATCCCGCCCCCGTTCCCGCCGAGGCTCCCTCCGCCCCGGTCGGCACGGCCGATCCGACCACCGCGCCGCCGCCCCCGCCGCGTCGGCGCTGGGTGAGCGTGGTGATGGCGCTGGTCGGCGTCATCGGCGTGCTGATCGTGCTCTACGCCTGGCGGCTGCCGCCCTTCACCAGCGCGGTGCAGGCGACCGACAATGCCTATGTGCGCGGCCAGGTGACGGTGATCAGTCCGCAGGTGTCGGGCTATGTGACGGCGGTGGCGGTGCAGGACTATCAGGAGGTCAAGGCCGGCCAGCTGCTGGTCCAGGTCGACGACCGCATCTTCCGCCAGAAGGTGGAGCAGGCGAGGGCGGCGCTGGCGGCGCAACAGGCCACCCTGGCCAATTCCAAGCAGACGCAGGGCACGGCGGTGGCCGGGGTGGGCCAGGTGGACGCGCGCATCGCCTCGGCCAGAGCGGCGCTGGTCCAGGCCCAGGCCACTCAACGACGGACGGCCACGCTCCGCCGCGAGGGTTGGGTCGCCCAGGCCCAGCTGGAGACGGCCAACACCGCCGTCCAGGCGGCGCAGGCCTCGCTGGCGGAGGCGCAAGCCGCGCGGACGGCGGCGACCACCGGGGTGACGTCGGCAGTGGTCGGACGCGACACATTGGCGGCCAATGTGCAGGCCGCCGAGGCAACGCTGAAGCTGGCCGAGATCGACCTGGCCAACACCCGCATCGTGGCTCCCGTGGACGGTCGGCTGGGCGAGGTGGGCGTGCGCCAGGGGCAGTATGTGACGGCGGGGACCCAGCTGATGAGCCTGGTGCCGCGCCAGGTCTGGGTGATCGCCAACATGAAGGAAACCCAGATGGCCCGAGTGCGGGTGGGGCAGCCGGTGGTGCTGAAGGTGGACGCCCTCAACCACGCCACGGTGAAGGGCCATGTGGAGCGCATCTCCCCGGCTGCCGGGTCGGAGTTCAGCGTCATCCGCCCCGACAACGCCACGGGCAACTTCACCAAGGTGGCGCAGCGGATTCCGGTGCGCATCTCCATCGATCCCGGGCAGGGGCTGACGCCGAACCTGCGCCCCGGCATGTCGGTCGAGGCCCGGATCGACACCAAGGGCGGCTGATCGGCGATTGGCTTTGGCGGCGCATTTGGGCTAGCACGCGGCCATGAACCAGCGCCGCCGCCCCGTCCCGTTCGAACTCGGCCCCGTGCATTTCATCGGCATCGGCGGTATCGGCATGAGCGGCATCGCCGAGATCATGCAGCGCATCGGCTATACGGTGCAGGGCTCCGACGCCAAGCGCAGCGCCAACACCGACCGGCTGAAGAAGCTGGGCATCACCATCTTCATCGGCCACGACCCGGCCAATGTCGAAGGCGCCTCGGCGGTGGTCTATTCCACGGCGGTCAAGGCCGACAACGTCGAGATGGTCGCCTGCCGCGAGCTGCGCCTGCCGCTGGTGCGCCGCGCCGAGATGCTGGCCGAACTGATGCGGCTCCAGTTTTCGGTTGGGGTGGCCGGCACCCACGGCAAGACCACCACCACCTCGATGGTCGCGGCCCTGCTGGACGCCGGCGGCATGGACCCGACGGTGGTCAACGGCGGCATCATCCGCGCCTATGGCACCAATGCGAAGGTCGGCGCGGGCGACTGGATCGTGGTGGAGGCCGACGAGAGCGACGGCACCTTCCTGCGGCTGAAATCGACCGTGGGCATCATCACCAACATCGACCCCGAGCACCTGGACCACTACGGCGACTTCGAAGCGGTCAAGAAGGCCTTCCAGGACTTCATCGAAAACATCCCCTTCTACGGCTTCGCGGCGGTCTGTCTCGACCACCCGGAAGTCCAGGCCCTGGCCGCGCGGGTGGAGAACCGGCGGCTGGTCACCTACGGCACCAACCCCCAGGCCGAGGTGCGGGCGACCAACCTGGCCATGGGGCCGGATGGGGCGACGTTCGATGTGCAGATCAATCCGCTGAAGGGCGAGCCTCTGAGCCTGCCCGGCCTGAAGCTGCCGATGGCGGGCGAGCACAATGTGCTCAACGCCTGCGCCGCCATCGCCGTGGCCCGGGAGCTGGGCGTGACGCCCGAGGCGATCCGTGAAGGCCTGGCCGGTTTCGGCGGTGTGGCGCGGCGCTTCTCCACCGTCGATGTTGTCGACGGCGTGCGCATCATCGACGACTATGGCCACCACCCGGTGGAGATCGCCAATGTCCTGAAGGCCGCCCGCGCGGTGACCTCCGGACGGGTGATCGCGGTGGTTCAGCCGCACCGCTATACCCGGCTTCGCGACCTGTTCGACCAGTTCAGCGCCTGCTTCAACGACGCCGACACGGTGATCGTGGCCGATGTCTATGCGGCGGGTGAACAGCCGATCGAGGGCTTCGACCGAGACGGCCTGGTCGAGGGCCTGCGCCGCCACGGCCACCGCCGCGCTCTGCCGCTGAGCAGCCCCGACGCCCTGGCCGAGATGGTGCGTGAAGAGGCCAAGGACGGTGACCTTGTGGTCCTGCTGGGCGCCGGCGACATCACCAACTGGGCCTATGCCTTGCCGGATCAGTTGAAGGCGCTGGCGTGATTTCACCCCGCACTCCGCTCATCCCGGCGAAAGCCGGGACCCATGGGGTCGAGCGGGTTGGCCACGACCGTTACGCGTCACCAGCCCTGTGGGTCTTTGCGACATTCAGTATGGGTCCCGGCTTTCGCCGGGATGAGCGGGAATTTTGGGGATGAGCTGGAAGTCCAATCTGCCAACGGTTCGTGGCAAGCTGCTGGCGGACGAGGCGCTCGCGCCCTTCACCTGGCTGCGGGTCGGCGGACCGGCGGATGTGATCTTCCTGCCGGAGGATGAGGATGACCTGGCGGCCTTCCTGAAGGCGCTGGACCCCGGCGTGCCGGTGACGCCGATCGGCGTGGGCTCCAACCTGCTGGTGCGCGACGGCGGCGTCGAGGGCGTGGTGATCCGGCTGGGCAGGGCCTTCTCCAAGGTCGAGGCGCGGGGCGGCAATCGCATCTTCGCGGGTGCGGCGGTGCCAGACGCCATCCTGGCGCGCGAAGCCGCCAAGGCGGGGATCGCGGGGCTGGAGTTCTTCCGGGGCGTGCCGGGCGCGGTGGGCGGCGCCTGCATGATGAACGCGGGCTGCTATGGCGCGGAGACCAAGGACGTGCTGGTCGAGGCCGATGCGGTGACGCGGGCCGGCGAGAAGCGCACCCTCAGCAATGCGGAGATGGGCTTCAGCTACCGCAAGAACGCGGCGGCGGCCCAGGGCGAATTGGTATTCACGGGCGCACTGTTCGAGGGCCAGGCCGACGAGCCCGCCGCCGTCGCGGCCCGCATGGCGGCGATAACGGCCAAGCGTGAAACCACCCAGCCGATCCGGGAAAAGACCGGCGGCTCGACCTTCAAGAACCCGCCCGGCGACAGCAGCTGGCGTCTGGTCGACGCGGCGGGCTGGCGCGGCAAGCCGTTCGGCGGGGCCAAGTTCTCGGAACTCCACTCCAACTTCCTGATCAACACCGGCGAAGCGACCGCCGCCGACCTCGAGGGCTTGGGGGAGGCGGTGATCGCCGACGTGAAAGAGAAGTTTGGCATAACGCTGGAATGGGAGATCAAACGCATCGGGCGCCCGGCCTGACCGGCCCAATTCCGGCATAGCTTTGCCGCGCGGAGAAGCGCAGCCTTCCCCCGTTCCGGTAGCCGCCGCACTTCGCGGCAGACGCCGCCGGCTGGGAGAGAAACGTCATGCTGTTGAAGAGTCTGGTTATCGCCGTGACCGCGCTGGCGATCACCGCCGGGGCCGCCTCGGCCCGTCCCATGCATCACCGTCACGGTTGGGGCATGCACCATCGTGGCCACCCCATGATGGTCCGTCACTGGGGCCACCGCGGCGGCATGCATCACGGCGGCATGCACCACGGGGGCTCGCACCACGGCGGCCACCACCACCACTGGTAGGGCGCAAGCCTTCGAAAGGGCCGGGGTCACACCCGGCCCTTTTTGATTCAGGCGAGCGCCTTGGCCGCCGCCACCAGGCGCGCGGCGCTGGTGGCCCGGGCGACCACCGTTCCCTTCGCATCCGTCAGGCTGGCTTCCAGGAAGGCCACGGTCTTGCCCAGCTGCACGACGCGGCCCTCGCCGATGTAGGGGCCGGGCCGGGCAGGGGCCAGGTAGCTGACATGCATGTCGATGGTGGCGGTGTAGAGGGCGCCCCTGGTCATGGTGAAGACCGCCGGACCCATGCTGTCGTCCAGCATGGCCGCCAGGAAGCCGCCCTGGATGAAGCCCGCCGGGTTGAGGAACTGGCGGCTGCCGTCGAAGGCGATGCGGACCCAGCCGGCCTCGATGTCGGCCTCCAGCATGCGCCAGCCCAGCAAGGCCGCGCAGGGCGGACGGGGCAGGCCGTCAAGGGCCGTGCCGGTATCGGCGGCGATGGTGGCGGTGGCGGACATGGGACGAAGGCTCCGGGTTCAAGGTCACGGAGTCTGCGCCCGGCCTGTTGCCAGCCTCGTGTCAGCAGCGGTCAGTCGAAGACGACCGCCGTCTGCCTGGGATCGGCGATGCGGGTGACATCCTTCTTCGGCACCACATAGGTGCCGGCCAGCAGGTCGCCCAGGCGCTGGCGGTTTGGCGTGATCAGCACGATCAGCCCGGCCGGGACGCCGCCCGCCAGGAAGGGATTGACCTCGACCAGGCGCAGCAGGGTGCGCACGAGCGAGCGGAAGATGTTGGGCGGGCGGCCGTTGTCGGTGACGACGATAATGCCCAGGATCAGCTTGCCCAGGGTCTGGCCCCAAAGGGTTTCGGTGAGCGGGTAGTAGGCCAGGGCCACGATCAGGCCGATGATGCCCGCCGTCATGCCGCCGCTGCCGCCGGTGGTGTCGAGCCCCAGGGCGGTGAACAGCCCCAGGGGGATGAAGAAGATGACCGCGACCACGATCAGGTCGATCCAGCAGGCGGCCCAGCGGCGCATCAGCAGATTGCCCACATCGGCCCGGTTGGCGATCTTGGACGGCTTCGGCGGCGTGGTCGGGTAGGCATAGTCGCTCATGGCGTTGGATTCCCCCTGCCGGCCCCCCGCCGGCCGGTCACGTTAACCCGCGCCGCGCGGCTTGCAATCACCGGCGCCCAGCTTGACTTCCCGCGCGCGCGGGCGCACCGGCGAAACATGCGCCAAATCCTCTCCCTCGCGCTCGCCGCGAGCCTCCTCACCGTTGCCTCCGTGCAAGCCAAACCCAAGCCCGCTCCGACCCCGCCGGCCCGCCCCGATCCTGTCGCCACCGCAACCGGGTTGCGCGACAGGGCGCTGAGTGACGCGACCGGGATGAGCGTGCTGGAGTCGCTGACCAGCGAGATCGGCCCGCGTCCGGCCGGCAGCCCGGCCGCCGAGCGGGCCCGCGACTGGGGGATCGCCAAGCTGAAGGCCCTGGGTTTTACCAACGTCCATGCCGAGCCCTTCGCCAAGCCCTCGTGGCAGCGGGGCGAGGAGTCGGCGGAGATCACGGCGCCCTATCCCTTCAAGCTGTCGGTCCTGGGCCTGGGCGGTACGATCGCCACACCGGCCGGCGGCCTCGAGGGCGACGCGGTGGTGTTCCACACCATCGCCGAGCTGCGCGCCGTTGCGGACGGTTCGCTGACCGGCAAGATCGTGGTGCTGAACATGCCCATGGTCCGCACCCAGGACGGCTCGGGCTATGGCGTGGCGGTGCAGTCGCGCTACCTGGGCTCCACCGTGGCGCGCAAGGGGGCGGTCGCCTATCTGCTGCGCTCGGTTTCCACCAGCCAGTCGCGCCAGCCTCATGCGGGCGCCATGCGCTATGACGCCGGCGGGCCCCAGATCCCGGTCGCCGCCCTGGGCGTGCCCGACGCCAACCTGATCGACCGCCTGTCGACGCGCGGCCCGGTGCATATCCGCCTGAAGCTTGCCAACACCACCCACGCCGACACCATGGCCTGGAACGTGGTGGGCGACATCGTGGGCTCCGAGAAGTCCGACGAAGTGATCGTCATCGGCGGGCACCTCGACAGCTGGGACCCGGGCACGGGCGCCATCGACGACGGGGCGGGCGTGGCCATCACCACCGCCGCCGCCACCCTGATCGGCCAGCTGCCGCGCCATCCGCGCCGCACCATCCGCGTGGTCATGTGGGGCTCGGAAGAGACGGGCGGGGCGGGCGAGGCCTTCTATGCCGCCCACAAGGACGAGCTCGGCAAGATCATCGTCGCCGGCGAAAGCGATCTCGGCTCCGACGACATCTACAGCCTGCAGGTTCCTAAGGGCTCCTATTCCAACCCCGTGATGATGCAGGCGGCGAGCGTGCTGGCGCCCCTGAAGATCATGACCATCTCCGAGGCGGCCAAGAACGCCGGCTCGGACGTCGAGGAGATCCAGGGCGCCGGCGCGCCGGTGTTCTCGCTGAACCAGGACGCCAGCCGCTATTTCGACCTGCACCACTCGGCCGACGACACCTTCGAGGCCGTCGATCCGGTGAAGTTCAACCGCAACGTCGCGGCCTGGGCGGCGCTGGTCTATCTGATCGCCGACAGTGACATCGATTTCCGCGCCCTGGGGGCCAAATGAGCGGCAAGCTATCCGGCCACCATGTGGCCGTTCTGTTGGGCGGGCTGTCGTCCGAACGCGAGGTCAGCCTGGTCTCCGGCGAGGAATGCGCCAAGGCGCTGGAGGCCAATGGCGCGACGGTGACCCGCGTCGATGCGGGGCGCGACCTGGCCCAGGTGCTGGCGGCGCTGAAGCCCGACGTGGTGTTCAACGCCTTGCACGGCGAATGGGGCGAGGACGGTTGCGTTCAGGGCATATTGGAGACCCTGGCCATCCCCTACAGCCACTCCGGCGTGCTGGCGTCTGCTTTGGCGATGGACAAGGCCAAGTCCAAGGCCGTGCTGGCCGCCGCCGGCGTCACGGTGCCGGGCGGTGGGCTCTACAACCGCTGGGAAGCCGCACGCAGCCACGTCATGGCGCCGCCCTATGTGGTGAAGCCCAATGCCGAGGGGTCGTCCGTCGGCGTTTTCCTGGTGTTCGAGGGCGCCAACCGTCCGCCCCAGGAACTGACGGCGCCGGCCTGGACCTTCGGCGACGAGGTGATGATCGAGCCCTATATCGCCGGCAAGGAACTGGCCGTGGCGGTGATGGACGGCAAGGCCATCGGGGTCACCGACATCCAGCCCCGCAGCGGCTTCTACGACTACGAGGCCAAGTACGGCGAAGGCGGCTCCGTGCACGTGTTTCCGGCCGACATTCCTGCCGCGGCATACGAGCGCGCGCTACGCATGGCGGAGAAGGCTCACGCCGCACTTGGTTGCCAAGGTGTGACCCGAAGTGACTTCCGTTATGACGACATTAACGACCTTCTGGTCCTTCTGGAGGTGAACACGCAGCCCGGCATGACCCCCACCTCTCTCGCTCCGGAGCAGGCGGCCCATACCGGCGTCGCGTTCGACGCCCTGGTGCTTTGGATTGTGGAGGATGCGTATGCCCGCGGCAGTGCGGGGGGGAGGGCGCTCTAACGCCCGACCTCGGGCCAAAGCGCCCGCCAGTCCCAAGAAGGGCCGAGGAAGGCCCGGCGTCCCCGCGTCCGCCGCGAAGCTGCATGCAGCCCGCGCCGTGCGCATGCCGCCCATCGTCGCCGGCTCGATAGCCGTCGGCGTTCTGGCCCTCGGTCTTATCGTTACCCTGGCCACCCAGCACCGCGGCGAGCGGCTGGTGCAGTCGATCGCCAACGGCATCGCGGATGAGACCGCCGCCGTGGGCTTCAGGGTCAAGGACGTGCACGTCCAGGGCGCCTCGGCCATGGCCAGCGCCGACATCCTGCGCGCCGCCGGGATTACCCCCGGCCAGCCGATCCTGACCGTCAATCTCGCCGAGGTGCGCGCGCGCCTGCTGGCCGTGGGCTGGGTCAAGGAGGTGCGTGTGGTGCGCCTGCTGCCCGACACCCTGGTGCTGGCGGTGACCGAGCGCACGCCGATGGCCGTGTGGCAGCATGGCGGCCAGACCCTGGTCGTCGATCTCGACGGCAAGACCGTGCGCGAGGCCGACCCCGGCCGCTTCCCCGACCTGCCGCTGATCGTAGGCGCGGGCGCCGATGAGGCCGCTCCGACCATCCTGGGCGAACTGGCCCAGCGGCCTTGGCTGAAACCCAGGCTCGAGGCCCTGGTGCGGGTCGATGGCCGGCGCTGGGACCTGAAGATGAAGGACGGCACGCTGGTTCAGCTGCCGGCCGTGGGCGAGGATTCCGCCCTGGTGCAGCTGGAACAGCTGAACGAGCGGCAACGGATATTGGACCTGGGTTTCGCGCGCATCGACCTGCGCGAGCCGAACCAGGTGGTGGTGCGGCAACGCGAGGGGGCCACGGCTCCCCCGGTGACCAAACCGGTGGCGGACGGGCTTTAGTACAGTGGGGGATTTGATGTCGCGCCTTGATGATCGACGGGCGGCCCGGGCTCAAAGTGAGAGGGGGGGGCTGAAGAAGGCGCTTGTCCGCTCCAATGTGATCGCCGCCGTCGATCTGGGCGCGAGCAAGGTCGCCTGCTTCATCATGAAGGGCGACCAGTCGAAAAAAGACGGCATGCTGACCACCGCGGGGGTGGGCTATGTCCAGTCGCGCGGCGTGCGCGGCGGGGCCGTCGTCAACATGGATGAGGCGGCTCAGGCCATCGCGCTGGCCGTCGAACGCGCCGAGACCGTGGCGGGCGTGTCCGTCCAGGGCGTGACCGTGGCCACCGCCGGCGGCCAGCTGGCCAGCTGCCGCGTGGCGGCCCAGGTGTCCCTGGGCGCGCGTCCTATCGCCGAGAACGACCGCCAGCGCGCGATTGCCGCCGCGCTCGCCCAGGTGCGGCTGCCGGGCCGCCGGGTGATCCACCTGCTGCCCATCGCCTGGTCGGTGGACAGTCAACGGGGTGTGCGCGACCCCATTGCCATGTTCGGCCGTACGCTCGGCCTCGAGCTGCTGGTCGTCTCGATCAGCGAAAGCGTCTTCCAGACCCTCGGCCACTGCGTCGAGCGCGCTCACCTGACCTTCGAGGGCGTGGTCGCCGCGCCCTTCGCGTCCGCCTTGGCCTCGCTCGAGGACGACGAGATGGAACTGGGCGCCATCTGCATCGACATGGGCGGCGGCTCGACCTCGCTGTCGGTCTTCTCCGGCGGCAGCCTCGTGCACGTGGACAGCCTGGCTGTGGGCGGCGGACATGTGACCCAGGACGTGGCGCGCGGACTTTCCACCTCCATCGCCGGCGCCGAGCGCATCAAGACGCTGCATGGCTCGGCCATCGCCTCGGCCAACGAAGACCGCGAGATGATCGAGGCGCCGCCGCGCGGCGACGATCCGGGCGCCGGCCCCGTCATCGCGCCGCGTTCGCTGCTGAAGGGCATCATCGCGCCCCGCGTCGAAGAGACCCTCGAACTGCTGCGCGAGCGGCTCAAAGCCTCCAGCTGTCAGGTCGAGCCCAGCGCGGGCATCGTGCTGACGGGGGGCGCCAGCCAGCTGGCCGGTGTGCGTGAAGTGGCCGTGCGCGTCTTCGACCGGCCCGTGCGGCTGGGGCGTCCGCGCCGCATCCCGCACCTGGCCGACGCGGCGTCCGGCCCCGCCTTCTGTGCGGCGGCAGGCGTTCTGCACCGCGCGGCTTTCGGACCCCGGGAAGTGGCGCTGTCGCGGGCCCTGGCCGGCGGCCGGGTGAAGCGCGAAACGGTGGACCCTAACGCGGGTGTCCTGACCCGCGCGGCCAGCTGGCTGCGCGACAATCTATAGGCCTGGGCTGGCGACGGCGAAGGAGCCATGTCCATTTTTCCGCTCTTCCCCGCGCAGGCGGGGATCCAAGCGGCGTCTGATTTTGTCCCCTGTGTGTCCACAGGACGCCACGCTTTGCTCATTAGCCAGTGCCATTCCCCGATCCTCAGCTTGGGTCCCCGCCTACGCGGGGAAGAGCGGATTTGGGATGACCTTCGGCCCAGACAGAATCTGAGAAAGGCGGCGAGCGACTCAATCTCGCCGCACAATCAGTATTGACCATTAGGCCTTGAACACATTGCAAGGTCAGCGAATCAAGCTTGGCAACAGGCTGCGGCAAACTGATCCAACTAACGCCGCCTCAAGGGGCTGAAACCCTTACAGGCTAAGAAAAACCATCCGGTGGCGGCTCGACGTCGCGGCGACTCAGAGTATGCGATTAACCGCCGATTAACGATGATGGTTGTTACGTTAACCAGTCCATCGGAGGCATGGCCGGCGTGCGGGTCGCTGGGTCTTCGGAATGGACGGAAGGGCGCGGGTTCCCACTATGAGCACTTTTAAGTTTCTCCCTCCTCAAACCAGTGAGCTGAAGCCGAGGATCGTCGTCTTCGGGATCGGCGGGGCTGGGGGCAACGCTGTAAACAATATGATCGAAGCGGGTCTGGAAGGCGTCGAGTTCGTCGTCGCCAACACCGACGCGCAGCAACTGGCCTTCGCCAAGACGGACCGTCGCGTCCAGCTCGGCGTGCAGGTGACGCAGGGCCTCGGCGCCGGCGCCCACCCCGAGGTCGGCATGAGCGCCGCTGAAGAGTCGGCTCCCGAGATCGGCGAGCACCTCGACGGCGCCCACATGGTCTTCATCACCGCCGGCATGGGCGGCGGCACCGGCACCGGCGCGGCCCCCATCATCGCCAAGGAAGCCCGCGAGCGCGGCATCCTGACGGTGGGCGTGGTCACCAAGCCCTTCCACTTCGAAGGCCGCCACCGCATGCGTCTGGCCGACGCGGGCATCGCCGAGCTGCAACGCTACGTCGACACCCTGATCGTCATCCCCAACCAGAACCTGTTCCGCGTCGCCAATGAACGCACGACCTTCGCCGAAGCCTTCGGCATGGCCGACCAGGTGCTCCACTCGGGCGTGCGCTCCATCACCGACCTGATGGTGCTGCCGGGCCTGATCAACCTCGACTTCGCCGACGTCCGCACCGTCATGACCGAAATGGGCAAGGCGATGATGGGCACCGGGGAAGCCTCCGGCGAAGACCGCGCCCTGATGGCCGCCCAGAACGCCATCGCCAACCCGCTGCTCGACGAAGTGTCGCTGAAGGGCGCCAAGGCCGTGCTGGTCAATGTGACCGGCGGCCTGGACATGACCCTGCTGGAAGTCGACGAAGCGGCCAACGCCATCACCGACCAGGTGGATGTGGACGCCAACGTCATCTTTGGCGCGGCCTTCGATCCGAGCCTGGAAGGCATGATCCGCGTGTCGGTGGTCGCCACCGGCATGGACGGCGCCTCCATCGCCGCCATCGAATCCCGCCCGGTGCGCAACACCCGCGCCGAGCCGCTGATCGTCGACCGGGCCCCGGTCGAGGCGCCGATCGCCGAAGCCATGCCCGAACCGGTGATGGCCGCGGCGTCGGAACCCGCAGCCGCCGCCGCGCCGGCCATCATGCGCAACTTCGGCCCCCTGACCGCCACCCGCTTCGAAGCTCCGGCTCCCGTGGCCGCGCCGGAAGCCGAGGCGACCGACGAAAGCCAGCGCGACCTCTATTTCGCCGAACCCGTGCTGACCAACACCGCGCCCGCGCCGGTGGTCAGCCAGCCCACGGTGACCAAGATCGTCGATCCCATGGCGGCGGAGGAGGGCGATGAGCCCCTGTTCGTCGACAGCCACTTCGGCGACGACCGGCGGCCCCACAAGGGCGGCTGGCTCAGCCTGTTCGGCGGCGCGCGTCAGCAACAGCAGCGCGACCTGGCCGCGGCTCCTCCCGCCCCGACCCGCGCGGCGATGGGCGGCGGCGCCCGTCCGGCGGCCCAGCCGATGGACGCGCCCGAACAGTCGGCCGAGGGCGAGGATCTCGAAATCCCCTCCTTCCTGCGCCGGCTCGCCAACTAGCCTTTCGCCGGGCAATCCAGATCAGCGGCGTCCGCCACCCGGCGGGCGCCGTTTTTCATTGTTTGGGGCGCGTTTCGCCGTGGCTGAGCTTGCCCCGAAAAGGCCATACAGAATAACGGCTTAGCCGAGTAACAAAGCGAAACACGGCTTGTGTTGTGGCGTCGCGCCGTTGTTCCTAAATGGCACGGTGGGACGGGAAGCGATCGCCAGCATCGCGCCCGTCGGTAGCCAAAGGTCGGTCACGTGTCTGCTTACGTCCAGCATACCCTCGCAGGGCCGGCCATCTTCGCCGGAATCGGTCTGCACACCGGCGAACATGTGCGCCTGGCCATCCGGCCCGCGCCGATCGACCACGGCATCGTCTTCGTGCGCACCGACGTGAAGGACCGCGACAACGTGGTGCCCGCCACCGCCAAGGCCGTCTGCCGCACCCAGCTGGGCACGGTGATCACCAACAGTTCCGACGTCACCGTCTCCACCATCGAACACCTGATGGCCGCGCTCGCCGCGCTGTCGGTGGACAACGCCATCATCGAGCTCGACGGGCCGGAAGTGCCGATCGTCGACGGCTCGGCCGAACCCTTCGTGCAGATCCTCGACCGCGCCGGACGCCGCCGCCAGGAGGCCGCGCGCCGCTACATCGAGATCCTCGACAAGATCGAAGTGGTGGAGGAGGGCGGCAAGAGCGCCTCGCTCAGCCCCGCCGACGGCTTTGAAGTCGCCTTCGAGATCGCCTTCCCCTCGGCCGCCATCGGCCGCCAGCGGGTGGACTTCCAGATCGACGAGCAGAGCTTCCGCAAGGAACTGTCCAACTGCCGTACCTTCGGCTTCCTGAAGGACGTCGAGGCCCTGCGCGCCGTCGGCCTGGCCCGGGGCGGCTCGATGGAGAACGCCGTGGTCATCGACGGCGACCGCATCCTCAATCCGGAAGGCCTGCGCCGCCCCGACGAGTTCGTGCGCCACAAGGCGCTGGACGCCATCGGCGACCTCTATGTGCTGGGCGCGCCGATCATCGGCCGCTTCGAAGGCATCCTGGCGGGCCATGGCCTGAACAACGCCGTGGTGCGCGCGCTGCTGGCCCGGCCCGAGGCCTGGCGCATGCGGACCTTCGAGCCGGCCTTGGCCGAAGCGGTCTGATTGCCGCACTCGGCATAATACAGCGCTCCATTCCTTCACCGCCGCATTTGCGCCCGCGTTTGCGTGGTGTAGAAGCGCAGGTCGGCGCGGGGGCGCGCTCTATGAGTCTGAGGTGAGGGTAAGTGCTTCGTCATAAGTGGGGCCGTTCAGCGGTCGTCATCGCCGCCCTGACCTGCGCCCTGGCCTTGAGCGCCTGCGCCGGCAAACACAAGAAGCCCGTGCTTCGCTACCAGGAGCGCCCGGTTGAGCTGCTCTACGCCACGGGCGCGGACCGGCTCGACCACCATGCCTGGTCCGAAGCGGTGGACTACTTCCGCGAAGTGGAGCGCCAGCACCCCTATTCGGAATGGGCCCGCCGCGCGGTCCTGATGACCGCCTACGCCCACTATCAGGCCAACCAGTATTCCGACGCCATCGAGGACGCCGACCGCTTCCTGTCGCTCTACCCGGGCAATCCCTCGGCCGTGTACGCCTACTATCTGAAGGCCATCTGCTATTTCGAGCAGATCACCGACGTGGGCCGCGACCAGGGCTACACCGAACAGGCGCTGGCCGGCCTGCGCGACGTGGTCACCCGCTATCCGCGCAGCGAATACGCCGCCGACGCGCGCCTGAAGATCGACATGGTCAACGACCAGCTGGCCGGCAAGGAAATGGCGGTGGGCCGCTACTATCTGCGCGAAGGCCAGACGCTGGCGGCCATCGGCCGCTTCCGCACCGTGGTCGACAAGTATCAGACCACCACACACACGCCGGAAGCCCTCTACCGCCTGGTCGAGGCCTATCTGACGCTGGGCCTCACGGATGAGGCCAGGCGCAATGGCGCGGTGCTGGGCTTCAACTTCCCGGGCGATCCCTGGTATTCGGACGCCTACAAGCTGCTGACCTCCAAGGGCCTGCGTCCCGCGACGCCGCCGCTGGAGAAGGGCGCCAAGAAGAGCTTCTTCCAGCGCCTGATCCAGGGCAAGGATTCCACCCTGCCGCCGCCGGCCAGCGAAGGCGGCCCCGCCGCCGCCGCCCCGGCCGAGACGCCGGCGCTGCAGGCTCCGCCCGCCGACGCCAATGAGCAGAAGCCCGTGGAAGCGCCGAAGAAGAAGAAACGCGGCTTCCACGTCTGGCCCTTCTAGTCAGACGACCACGCCAAAGCCCTTCCCTCGGGCGGGATTCTCCGCGATTCTAGCGCCATGCTGATCGGGCTCGGAATCCGCGACGTCGTCCTTATCGAGACCCTGGACCTGGCTTTCGGTCCGGGGCTGACGGCGCTTACCGGTGAGACCGGGGCGGGCAAGTCGATCATCCTCGACGCCCTGGGCCTGGCGGTCGGCGCGCGCGCCGATTCCGGCCTGCTGCGCCGCGGCGCGACCCAGGCCGGCGCTACCGCCGTCTTCGCCCCCAACCCCGACCACGCCGTCTGGGCCTATCTCGACGAGAAGGGTCTGACCTACGCCCGCGACGAGGACCTGGTCCTGCGCCGCACGCTCAGCGCCGACGGCCGCTCGCGCGCCTTCGTCAACGACCAGGCCACCAGCGTCGGCGTGCTGAAGGACCTCGGCGCCCTGTTGCTGGAGGTGCACGGCCAGCACGAGACCGTGGGCCTGCTGGATTCGCGTACGCACCGGCCGCTGCTGGACGCCTTCGGCCAGGTCGCCGCCGCGCCCACGGCCCAGGCCTGGAGCGCCTGGCGCGCCGCGCGCGAGCGCCTGGCCCAGGTGCGCGACGCCGCCGGCCGCGACGCCGCCGAGATCGAGGAAATCACCCTGCGCCTGGCCGAGCTGGAGCGCCTCAACCCCCAGGCCGGCGAGGAAACGGCCCTGGCCGAGGAGCGCGCCTTGCTGGGTTCGGCCGAAAAGGCCCTGGCGGAGGTTTCCGCGGCGCGTGACGCGATGGGCGGGGATACACTGTCGAACCGCCTGACCAAGGCCTTCCGCGCGCTGGAACGGGCGCGGGAGAAGGCGGTCAACGCCGGGGTGCCCTTGGACTCGCCGTCCATCGGCCTTCTGGAAAGCGCGGCGGAATCGGTGGACCGGGCGCTGACGGAATCGCAGGAGGCCCTGGCGGCCATCGACGCCGCCGCCCGCGGCTTCGACTTCCAGCCGGACCAGCTGGAAAAGACCGAGGAGCGGCTGTTCGCCTTGCGCGCCATGGCCCGCAAGCTGGGCTCGGCGGTTGAGGATCTGCCGCAACGCCGCGCGGAGTTCGCCTTCCGCCTTCGCGCCGTGGAGAATTCCGAGGCCCTGCTGGCGGAAGCCGAGAAGGTGGAGAAGGCCGCACGCGAAACCTATATCGCCGCCGCCCAGGCGCTGAGCGCCGAACGCCGCGCCGCCGGCGACCGCCTGGCCGCCGCCGTGATGGCCGAACTGGGCCCGCTCAAATTGGACAAGGCCCGCTTCCGCGTCGCCGTCGAGCCGCTGGCGGAAGACCGCGCCGGGCCGACAGGCCTCGACCGCGTGGGCTTCGAGATATCCACCAACCCCGGCGCCCCGTTCGGCGACCTTGCCGCCATCGCCTCGGGCGGCGAACTGGCCCGTTTCGCCCTGGCGCTGAAGGCCGCGCTGGCCGGGCGCGGGCAGGGGGCCCAGCCGCTGATGATCTTCGACGAGGTGGACCAGGGGGTTGGCGGCGCCGTGGCCGACGCGGTCGGCCTGCGCCTCAAGCGCCTGGCCGGCGCCGCCCAGGTGCTGGTGGTCACCCACAGCCCGCAGGTGGCTGCCCGCGCCGACGCCCACTGGAAGATCGCCAAGGCCGGCGATGGCGACAGGCTGCGCACCACGGTGGAGACCCTGTCGCCCACCGCGCGGGAGGAGGAGATCGCCCGCATGCTCTCCGGCGCCCAGGTCACCGAAGCCGCCCGGGCGGCGGCGCGGGCCCTGATGAGCGCTTCCTGACGTGGCCACGGCGATTTCCGACCTGAGCGAGACCGAGGCGGCGCTTGAGCTGACCCTGCTGGCCGATGAGCTCGCCGCGCATGACATGCGCTATTTCCAGGACGACGCGCCGAGCATCTCCGATGGCGACTATGACGCGCTCAAACGGCGCAACGCCGACATCGAGGCGCGCTTTCCGCACCTGATCCGCGAGAACAGCCCCTCGATGAAGGTCGGCGCGGCGCGGGCGGAGAAGTTCTCTCCGGTGACCCACGGCGTGCCGATGCTGTCGCTGGACAACGCGTTTTCGGACGACGAGGCGGCGGAGTTCGACGCCAAGGTCCGCCGCTTCCTGCGCATCCCGGAGGACGAAGCGGTCGGCTATACGGCCGAGCCCAAGATCGATGGGCTGTCAGCCTCGCTGCGCTACGAGAAGGGCGTTCTGGTCCAGGGCGCCACGCGGGGCGATGGGCGCACGGGCGAAGATGTCACCGAGAACCTGAAGACGGTGATCGACATCCCCCACCGGCTGAGGGGCTCCGGCTGGCCGGACGTGATCGAGGTGCGCGGCGAGGTCTATCTGAGCCACGAGGCCTTCGCGGGCCTGAACCAAGCCGCCGAGGCGGCCGGCGACAAGACCTACGCCAACCCGCGCAACGCGGCGGCCGGCTCGTTGCGCCAGCTGGACAGCGCCATCACCGCCAAGCGGCCGCTGAAGTTCTTCGCCTACGCCTGGGGCCTGCTCAGCAGCCCCTTCGCCGAGACCCAGTGGGAGGCGCTTCAGAAGCTGAAGGCCTGGGGCTTCACCACCACGCCGGAAGCGGCGCGGGTCGAGAATGCCGCCGGCCTGCTGGAGGCCTATTCCAAGATGGAGGTGACGCGGCCCAAGCTCGGCTACGACATCGACGGCGTGGTCTACAAGGTCGACCGGCTGGACTGGCAACAGCGGCTGGGCTTCGTGTCGCGCTCGCCGCGATGGGCCGTGGCGCGGAAGTTCCCGGCGCAGCAGGCGCGCACGGTGCTGGAGGCCATCGACCTCCAGGTGGGCCGCACGGGCGCCGTGACCCCCGTGGCGCGCCTTCAGCCGGTAACGGTCGGCGGCGTCTCGGTCACTAACGCCACCCTGCACAACGCCGACGAGATCGCGCGCAAGGACGTGCGGATCGGCGACACCGTGCGCATCCAGCGCGCCGGCGACGTCATCCCGCAGGTGCTCGAGAACCTCAGTGCCGGCGAGGATCGCCCGCCCTTCGTCTTTCCGAGCCTCTGCCCCGAATGCGGATCGGACGCGGTGCGCGAGGAGGGCGAGGTCGACATCAGATGCACTGGGGGCTTGATCTGCCCCGCGCAGCGGGTCGAGCGGCTGCGCCATTTCGTCAGCCGCCACGCGCTCGACATCGAGGGGCTCGGCATCACCCACATCGAGGCCTTCTTCCACGACGGCCTGCTGCAGTC
>JAQGIP010000095.1 GCA_028291055.1 Caulobacter sp. | reverse complement strand
AGCGGGGCGCCGGCCAGGGGGCCCGCGCCGGGGATGGGGGCGCCGGGGAGCGCTTGCGGGGCCAGCACCATGGCCGCCTGCGGGCTGGAGGCCCCCGGCGTGGTGTCGGGCTCGGGGCCGGTGATCTCGCCCTTGCGGTCGGCCGCCGCGATGGCTTTGGATTCGGCCAGGCGCGGGATCGTACCGTGCTTGGCGGTCTCGATGTAGCTGTAGGCGGCCAGCGCGCTGAGGCTGCCGGCGCCGAGGATGACCAGGCCAACGGTGGCCAGGGTGGAAGCGCCCTTCTTGGCCTTCTTCTCCTTGCGGCCCGCGCCGAGACCGGAGAACAGCGACGAGCCGCCGGCCTTCTTCTTGGCCTTGGGGTCGGGCTGGGCGGAGGCGCGGGCGGCGGCGCGGGCCTGCTCGATCACGTCGCGGGTGGATTGCGGCGCAGCAATTTGAGAGGGGGCGGCGGGCCGCGCGTCCGGATGGCCGGCCAGCAGGTCGTCGGCCTCGTCCATGGCGCCGCCCATGTGCAGCGGCGTGTCCTGGGGCGGTTCGGCGAAGGCGCCTTCGCCATAGCCGGCCTGGGCATAGGCCGGGCCCGCCGAGGCGGCCTCGATCAGCGCGTCTTCGACGGAGGCTTCCGGGATGGGCGCGAAGCCGTCGGCGGCCTCGAAGTCCTCATCCGAGAAGGACATCGGTTCGGGCGACGCCAGAGGGAAGGCCCCCATGGGTTCGGCCCCAAAGCCCTGGGCCGGCGGGAAGGACCCGCGCGGCTCGAAGGTCTCTTCCGGGATCGACTCGCCGCCGAACGGCCGGCGCAGGTCGAAGGGCGAGCGCGCGGTCAGCTTGGGCGGCGCGGCCTCGGCGGCGGCGATGGAGGGGGCGGCGGCCACCTGCTCCGACAGCTTGCGGTGGGTGTTGGCCAGGCTGGCGTCGATCTTCTCGCGCGCCTCGTCCAGCAGCTTGGCGGTGCGCTCTTCCGACAGGCGGATGCGTTCGGCCAGGTCGGTGGAGGTGCGTTCGTTGCGCTGGTTGATGCGTTCGGTGACCCGGGCCACCTGTTCGCCCACGTCGTCGATGGCCAGGGCGCTGCGGCGTTCGGCGTTGGCGATGCGTTCGGCGAGGCGCTCGGTGATGCGCGCGATCTCGACGCCGAGCTTTTCCATGGCCTGGGCCTGGACGCTGTCGGCGTGGCCGAGGCGCTGCTCGACGGCGGTGGCGATGCGGGCCATCTCGCCGCCGATCTTGTTGGCGGTGTCGGCGGCGTTGGTTTCAACGCCCTGGACGCGGCGGCTGAGGTTGTCGGCCATGTTGACCACTTCGCGGCCCATGCGCTCGATGGCCTGGGCCGAACGGGTTTCGGCGGCCGTCACGTGGGCGGTCATTTCCGAGAGCTTGCGCTCCACCCGGTCGAAGCGGCCGTCGGAGGCGTCCGACAGCTTGGCGGTCATTTCGGACCGCACGTCGGACATGGTCTTGGCCAGGTCGGTGGCCAGGGCTTCGAGGCGCGCGCCGCCTTGGCCTTCCACCGCGTTCAGCCGTTGATCGAGGGCCACGAAGGACTGGCCGAGATCGCGCAGGGCCTCGCCGGTGCGGCCCTCGGCCTCCTCCAGCCGGGCGCCGACGCGGGCGACGACGTCTTCGACCAGATTGCCCATGACGTCCTGGGGAACCGGCGGGAGCGAGCGGTCGGCCTGCTCCACGTCGGCGATGCGCGCTTCCAGGGCGGCCACGGTCTGGCGCTGCTTTTCCTCGCCCTCGTAGAGATGGCCGGCGACCTTGCCGAGCGCGCCTTCCAGGGCGCGCAGGGCATCGACCGAGCGCGGCCCGGAAGCCTCCAGCTCGATACGGCGCAGTCGTTCGGTCAGGCGCACCTGTTCGGACTGGACGTCCTGGACCGCACCCTCGAAGCGCGCGGCGATGGCGGTGTTCTCGCGTTCGCCGCCGTCGAGACGGGCCAGGGCGCCGCGCACCGACTGTTCGACGCCGCTGATGGCCAGGGTGGAGCGGGCTTCCGCCGCCTCGATGCGGGCCGACAGGCGGTCTAGCGCCTGGGCCACGCGGCCCACCTCGTCGGAGGGGTTGGGCGGGATCTCGAAGCGGGGCGGAGCCTCGCCGCCGCCCATGCCCTCATACCTCTGGCCCTCGAACTTCTGGCGGGGCGTCTCGAGATAGTAGGGTTCACGCACGGGATTCCCACCGAGGGGCCCGCCGCCGAGCGGCCGGGCGGCGGTGTCGCCGCTGAGCACGGGCGGGATGACCAGGGGTTGGGAGTCGTCGTCGCGGCGGGCGCCGCCGCCGATGGAGTGATCGCCGATCGAGCGGTCCAGGATGATCTGGTCGGCCACGTCGTCTTCCAGGATCATCCGGTTCAGCCACTCTCCGAGTGTCATACCGTTCTGACGCGCGAGGTCCTTGGCCGCTTCACGGGCCTTGGGGTCTATCCCCTTCACGCTCCAGGGCGCGCCCCCAGCCATTACACGAATCTCCCGGTGTCAGAACTGAACGCTAGACACCGTTTCTTGGGGTGTAAACGCAGCGTTAATACTAAATCTAGTGGGCGGCTCAGAAGTCTGTGGATGAAGCCCGATCCCCGCCGCCCCTTATGTCCCAAGGGTTTACCGATCGTGGTTAATGCCGGATTAAGGGTTAACCCTTTGTTCACGGAGGTTACCGCGACGCCTTGACGCGGGGTGGGAGAGCCCGCCTCCCCAGGCTGCCGCAAGCGACCGTGGGGAGGCGCGGCCACTTGCCAAGCCCGCGCCTGTTCGCCATCTGGGCCGGACCATGACCTTACCGCTCACCCTTGGCCTGCTGGCCGCCTTCCTGGCCTTCGCGGTGTTCTGCGGCTGGCGCGGCGCCCTGCCGCCGACCTTCAAGAACGGGCCCCGGATGATCCCGTGGCGGCCGCTGATGGTGATCGGGGCGCTGGGGGTGATGGTGATGCTGGCCCACCTGAGCACCCTGCTGAAGGGCGTCCCTGAGTAGCGAACCCGACGGCATGGACCCAAAGCGCCCAGGGGGGCGTTAGGTGTGCATGGCTCAATCCGCCCGCTTCCGATCCGCGATGATCCTGATCGTGGAAAGCGAGACCCTGGTGCGGATGGAGCTGGTCACGTCACTGACCGAGATGGGTCTGCGCGTCCTGGCCGCCGCCAACGCCGATGAGGCCATCGTCCTGCTGGACACCCATCCCGAGATCGAGGTCCTGTTGACCGACATCGGCATGCCGGGATCCATGGACGGGCTGAAGCTGGCCCATCACGTGCGCGAGCGCTGGCCGCCGGTGAAGATCATCGTGACGTCCGGACTGCTGTCGACCCAGCTGAGCGACCTGCCCGGCGAGAGCCTCTTCCTGCCCAAGCCCTATGGGCCGGTCAGCCTCACCGAGGTGTTGGGGCGGATGATCGGCGGCAAGGACGACGGCGCCGATGCGCGAGGCGGCCTGCGCGCCTGAATGCCGGCCGGGCCCCGGCGATAGACGTCCTGAGCGCTCTAGGAGCTGTGGACAGTCAGGCTTTCACCCCCACCTGCCGTCATCGCCGGACTTGTTCCGGCGATCCATTGCCCGGTGAGGTGAAAGCCTACGGCCCACAGTTCCTAGACCGCCTCGGCCTGCGCCACTTCCTCCGCGGCGTCGCCCACGGCGGCGATGCGGGTATGGATCACCGAGACGGTTGTGCCGGGCTTGCGGTCGGCCACATCGACGCGGGCGTGCAGCTGGCGCGCCAGGGCTTCGACGATGCTGGTGCCCAGTCCGGCCTCGGCCTTGTCCGCCCCGGTGGCCATGCCCACGCCGTCGTCCCCCACCGAAAGCGTCCAGTTGGGACCGATCGAGAAGTAGCCGACCGTGATCCTGCCCGCGCGGCCGTCGGGGAAGGCGTGCTTCAGCGCGTTGATGACCAGTTCGGTGACGATCAGGCCCATGCTGATGGAGACGTCGGCGGCGACGATGCTCTTGTCGACGCTGACCTCGATCGACTGGCTGTCGTGGTCGCGGATCATCGAGGCGCCCAGGCTCTGGCACAGCTGGACGAAGTAGGGGCGCAACTCGACCGTGGTGGCGGAGGCGGCGGCGAGCTGCTTTTGCACCGTGGCGATCGACAGCACCCGCTGGTGCGCGTCCTCCAGGTGTTCTCGCGTCTCCTCCGAGCGCACGGTGCGCGCGCTTTGCAGCAACACGCTGGCGATGATCTGCAGGCTGTTGGCGACACGGTGCTGGACCTCCTGCAGCAGGACGGACTTCTCCCTGAGGAGGTCGTCCTTCAGCCGCTCGGCGATGCGCGCCTCGGTCACGTCGGATACGGTCACCAGCAGGCGGGGCGCGGCGTCGAGGTCATACTCCAGCAACTGGGCGTTGATGGACAGGCGGCGGGGCGGCTTGCCGAGCGGCGACAGGTCTACCTCATAGGCGGCGATGGAAGCCTTGCCGGACGCGGTGGCGGAGAGCAGGGATTTCAGGCGCGGCATGTTCCATTCGCCACCGCCCAGCTGAAAGACCGATCGGCCCGCGGCGTCATTGATATCCACGTGAAAGGCCCGCCCGAAAGAACGGCTGGCCGCGACGACCATCAGGCCGCCGTCGAGCAGAAGCAGGGGCGCGTCCGATGACGCGACCATGGCGAGCGCGAGCCCGTCCGAAAAGCTGAGCGTTGAAGGCGTGGGACCGGCCATGACTGGCCTTTACTTGGAGACCGGAGACCCTCGATTCGGAGGCCGTACCCGGCAGTTCGCGTGGACAGAATAGTCGTGCCACAAAAGGAAATCCGAATATAGCCGTCAGTGACAATAAGTCGTGCGGCGGCGCTGGCGCTTGTTTCCCAAAGCAAACAGAAACCCTATCCCGCACTAAAGGACGGGCTTTCAGATATTTCCCATTTTGGAAAAAGTATTCCGGTAGCTTTCATTGAACGCGATCAAGATCAAAGGGTTGCATTTTCCGGCCTGCCAAGGCCAAGCTTCACGGGATGACGCAATGGGCGTGGCGAACGTCGTGTCGGATGTCAGACAGACAGGACGGCGGAGGCTATGGTCATAGGTGACTCGGGACGGCGGACTGGTGTGGGCGTGACGGATTCAATTTCAAGCGACGTGGCGGCCGTGGGCCGCATCGGCGTCGTGGACAAGATATTGGAGGTGGTGTGCCGCACCACCGGCATGGGCTTTGCGGCCATCGCGCGGGTGACCGAGGAGCGCTGGGTGGCCTGCGCGGTGCGCGACGAGATCGCCTTTGGGCTTGGCGTCGGCGGCGAGCTGCCGGTCAAGAGCACCATCTGCGACGAGATCCGCGACAGCCGCCGCGCGGTGGTCATCGACCATGTGGCGCAGGACCCCGGCTTCCACGACCACGCGACGCCGGCCCTCTATGGCCTGCAGAGCTATATCTCCATGCCGATCATCCGCCGGGGCGAGTTCTTCGGCACGCTGTGCGCCATCGACCCGGCCCCGCACACGGTCAATACGCCCGAGATCGTGGGCATGTTCGAGCTGTTCGCCGACCTGATCGCCCAGCACCTGGACGCCGAGGCGCGGGTCGCCGAAACCGAGGCGGCCCTGCTCGATGAGCGCCATGTGGGCGAGTTGCGCGACCAGTTCATCGCCGTGCTGGGCCACGATCTGAGGAACCCCCTGGCCTCGATCGGCGGCGGGGCGCGGATCCTGGCGCGCATGGACCTGGATGAGAAGGCCAGGACGATGATCGGCCTGATGCAGGGCAGCGTGCACCGCATGACCGGGCTGATCGACAATGTGCTGGATTTCGCCCGCGGCCGGATGGGCGGCGGCTTCGACATCGAGCCGGCGGTGGAAGCCGACATGGCCGGGGTGCTGAACCAGGTGGTGGCGGAGATGCGCACCGCCTTCCCGCACCGGACGATCGAGACCGATTTCGCGCTGACCACACCGGTCAGATGCGACAGCCGCCGGGTGGCGCAGCTGTTTTCCAACCTGCTGGCCAACGCCAACAGCCACGGCGCCGAGGACGCCCCGATCCGGGTGAGCGCCGTCACCGAGGCCGCCGAGTTCGTGCTGGCCGTGGCCAATACCGGCGAGGGCATCCCGCCCGCCGCCGTGGGCCAGCTATTCCGGCCCTTCTCGCGGGCCGCCATGGGCCCGCATGCCCAGGGGCTGGGGTTGGGCCTCTACATCGCCTCGGAGATCGCCAAGGCGCACGGGGGCGCGCTCAGCGTGGCCTCGGACGAGACCCAGACCGAGTTCACCTTCCGCATGCCGCTGGGCGGCTGAGGCGGCGCGAGCCCACCCAAAACCTCCGCTCGTTCCTGCGATGGCGTGCGCGGGCCGCCCAATGGAGCAACGCCCTTCCGGAGAGTCAGCTTGGATCCCCGCCTGCGCGGGGACGAGCGGGGTGTGGGGGGCTATTTTCGATGGAACCCGGCCCCTACGCTGAGGCGGAATCGTCGGGGGATACCGCATGCGCTTCATCGACCGCGAGGAAGTCGCCCGTCGGCTGACCTACGAGCTTTGCATCCCCATCGTGCGCGAGGCGATGATCGCCTTCTCACGCGGCGAGACGCGCCAGCCGTTGCGCGAGATCGTGCCGCTGGCCGACGGGCGGCTGTTCGGGGTGATGCCCGGGGCGATGAGCGGGCGCGGGGTGTTCGGCGCCAAGCTGATCAGCGTGTTTCCCGACAATTTCGCCAAGGGGGTGCAGTCGCACCAGGGGCTGGTGATCCTGTTCGATCCGGCTTCGGGGGCGCCGGTCTGCGTGGTGCATGCGGGCGAGGTCACCGCCATCCGCACCGCCGCCGCGAGCGCCGTGGCCACCGATGCGCTGGCGAGGCGCGAGGCGTCCAGGCTGGCCATCCTGGGCTATGGCGAGCAGGCGGCGACCCATGCGCGGGCGTTGAAGCAGGTGCGGCCGTTGGAGGCGATCACCGTCTGGGGGCGTTCGGCGGAGCGCGCTGCGGCCTTCGCCGTGAAGATGACCACCGAGCTGGGCCTCCCCGTCAGCGCCGCGCCGGACGTCGAGACCGCCGTGGCCGGGGCCGACATCATCTGCACGGTGACCGGCGCCGCCGAGCCCATCCTGATGGGCCGCTGGGTCGCGCCCGGAACCCACGTCAACCTGGTCGGCTCCAGTTTCGCCGGCCCGGCCGAGGCCGACAACGATCTGGTCGCCCGGTCCCGCTTCATCGCCGACAGCCGCGCGGGCGTCCTGGCGCAGGGGGCGGAGTTCCTGCGCGCCAAGGCGGCGGGGCTGGTCGGGGACGACCACATCGTGGGCGAGATCGGCGAGGTGCTGGCCGGGACGGTGGCCGGGCGGCGGTCGGCCGAGGAGATCACGGTCTATAAGAGCCTGGGGCACGTAGCGCAGGACCTGGCCAGCGCCTGGGCGCTCTACAACAGCTAGGGTGATGACCCGACCGAGCCCCATCCAGCCGTCATTGCCGGACTTGTTCCGGCAACCCAAGAACACCGCGCTCAGGGAATAACGCGCGGACGTTCAGCGGCTCACCGTCACTGCCCGTGTGCATGGGTCCCCGGAACAAGTCCGGGGATAACGAAGGGGGGATGATTGGGGCCGTCTGCGGCACATGTCCCCGGCTCTAGCGCGCTACTCGGCCGCCGACGATTGAGCTTCGGCCAGGGGCGGCGCGGGCGGCGCTTTCACCGCCTCATCCTTCTTCGCCCGCTTGGTCAATCCGGCCATCCCGCCGCTGGATAGCAGCCCCACATCCGCCAGCAGCACCGGGATCGACCACTTGCGCTCGGCGGCGATGTAGTGGGGCCGCCAGGCGGGGTCGAACTTGTCCTTGAATTTGCGCACGCCCTGGAAGTTGTAGATGTCCTCGCCGCGATCGAACAACAGGCGCCCGACCCGCGACATGAGGGGGGCCAGGGGGCGGTCTTCGAGCCCGGCCAAGGGGGCGACGCCGAAGTCGAAGGCCTGGTAGCCCTGGTCGCGGCCCCAGGCGATCAGCTCCACGAACAGGTAGTCCATGATGTCCTTGGGCGCGTCGTCGCCATAGCGCATCAGGTCGATGGAGAAGGCGCCGAGGGTGGCGCTGGTCCACAGGGTGGCGAAGGCGACGATGGGGCCGGGTTCGGCCGCCAGGTCGCCCTCCGGCAGCGCGGTCGCGGCCCGCACGATGGCCACCGGGAATTCGCTGACGTAGCGCGGGTCGAAACCGCCGAGGGAGAAGGTCTTTTCGCCGCCGGAGTGGCTGGCCAGCCAGCTGTCGGAGACGCGCTTCAATTCCGGCATCACCGCCTCGACGGCCGCGCCGGAAGGCAGGACTTCGAAGCAGCCGCCCTCTTCGCCGACCTTGCGCCAGGAGCGGCGGAGCACGCCCCGCCGGCGGCCGGCCAGGGAGAAGCTTTCGAGGGGGACGAGCGCGCTTTCGCCGGTCTTCTGGATGGAGAAGCCGAGGTCGACCATGTCGGGCAGGTCTTCGGGGCTGAGGCCGTAGAAGCCCGGCCGCGCGGCGTGGGCGTCGGCCTGTTCGCGGAAGCGCCACAAGAGTTCGGCGCGTTCGTCCTTGCGACCCACCGGCGGGCCCATGCCGATCCAGGAGCGGCCGCGCACCCCGAACATCAGGAAGCTTTCGCCCGACTTGGAGAAGAAGAAGCGCTTGTCGCCCAGCAGGGCCAGGTTGGCGCTGGGGTCGGCGCCCTGGGCCTGGGCCAGGATGGCGCGCACGCGGGCGAAATCGGTGTCGGCCTCGCCGGCCACCTGGGGCGTGGCGGGGGTGGCGAGCAGGCGCCACACGCCGATCACCAGCAGCAGGATGGAGGCGCCGGCGGAGGAGCGGATGGCGCGCTCCGCATCGGGGTTGGCCAGGACGCGCAGCAGGTTCTGGTCGGTGAGGTCGGTGTTGGTGAAGGACCACACCCCCACCAGCCAGGCGCCGAGCACCACGGCCACGGCGGAGAGCAGCCAGCCGGGGGTGATCTCCATGCGGGTCAGCCGCGCGTTGCGGGTGAAGGCCGGGCGCATGGGGGCGATGAGGACGAACATGAACAGCAGCGCCACCGTCTCTTCCCAGGCGAAGCCCTTGAACAGGGCCAGCACGGCGGCGGCGGCGAGCATGATCTGGGTGCCGACCCAGGCGGCGCCGAGCCGCGCGCGCAGCCCGAAGGCCAGCAGGATCAGCATCAGGCCGACGACGGAGGAGACGAAGTGGCTGATGTCGATCAGCACGGCCGGGACGTAGGCCGTCTCCAGCAGGTCGGCCATCTCGCGGATGCGGGTGGGGTTGGAGGGCGTCGCGCCGGACGCCAGCAGGATCGCCCCCGAGGTCAGCGTCAGCGCGGCGCCGAGCGTGGGCGCCATGGCGAGCAACGCGGGCCTGAAATCGGGAAGCGGCCGCATTGGGTCTCCGGCGCGGTGGATACTGCCGGCCATTATAGCGGGAGTTTGTGGCGGATGCGCGGAGGGTTTTAGGCGGTGGCCGCCCGGCGCCGGGCCGTGAAGCGGCTGATGGCGTAGAGGACCAGGCTGAGGGCTACCGCCGCCACGCCGGGGAGGCGCACCGACGGGTCGAGGATGACCATGATCCAGACGCTGAAGGCGCAGCCGGCGACGGCGGCGATGCGGGCCGCCAGGCGCAGGCCGGGGCGCTGGATCTCGGCGGAGAAGCGCAGCAGCGAGGCCGAGCCCAGCAGGTAGATGACCATGCACAGCAGGACCGTGGCGTTGACGAGCAGCGCGAACTGGCCGCCCACCGTGGGCGAGGCGGTGACCACGGCGGCCAGGGTCATCAGGGCGCCGGCGAACAGCAGGTCGCGCACCGGGCGCCGGTCGGGTGAGATCACCGAGACGATGCGCGGCAGGAAGCCGGCGGCGGCGGCGGACCGGCCGGCCTCGGCGGTAACCAGGCTCCAGCCGCCCAGGGCGCCCAGCGCCTTGGCGCAGGCGCAGAAGGCCACCAGCCCGGCGGCGATGGCGCCGGCCACCGGCTGGATCGCATCGGCGAAGGGGGCGCTGGAGGCCGCCAGGGTGGCGGCCGGGGCCAGGCCCATGACGGCGACGGAAGCAGCGATATAGACGATCGCCGCCAGCAGCACGCCGCCCACCGCCGCGATGGGCAGGTTGCGGCGCGGATTGTCGATGGTGGCGGCGGCGATGTTGGCGCTCTCCAGCCCCAGGAAGGCGAAGAAGATCGGCGCGACGGCCCCGAGCGCGGCCGCGGCGGGCGGCTTGCCGCTGACGTTCCAGGAGGCGGCGAAGACGTGGGGGTTGAAGGCGATGAAGCCAACCACCGTGGCCACCACGATGGGGACAAGGCCGATCAGCAGGGTCGCGCCCGACAGCCGCGCCACCGTGCGCGGGCCGGCGATGCAGACCAGCACGCACAGCCAGATCAGCGAGACGTTGCAGATCATCGCCGCCATCGGCTCTCGCAGCACGGGGAAGAAGAAGCCGAGATAGCCGGTGGCGGACACCACCACGGCGGGGATGCCGACCCAGCAGCTGAGCCAGTAGGTGAACCAGCCCAGGTGACCCAGAGCCGGGTGCAGCGCCTGCGACGCATAGCTGACCACGCCGTCGGCGTTGGGCCGCAGCACGCCCAGGAAGCCGAACACCAGGGCCAGGACCAGGGCGCCCGCCGAGGCGATGACCCACGACAGCACGGTGATCGAGCCGACCGCGCCGAGCGCCGTGGGCAGCAGATAGACGCCCGAGCCGATCATGTTGCCGGCGCACAGGATGGTGGCGCCCAGCGCGCCCATGCGGCGGATGCTCATGCGCGCACGCGGCGGATGGCTTGGTCGACTTCGATCATGGCGGCCTCCAAACAAGCGCGAGCGTGAGCGCGCTTGACGGGGCGCGTCAACCGAAACGCGCTTCGCAGCCCCCTGCCCTAGCTGCGGCGGCCCTTCTTGCCGGCCTCGGCCCGCAGGCGCTGGACGAGGGTGGCCGGCAGGGTGTCGAGGGTCAGGAACCGGTCGCCGTCCTTGTCGAGCATCTTGAAGCGGCGGTCGGCGGCGGCCGTGAATTCGGCGGCGGTGATGCGGTGGTCGAAGTTGCTGTCGGAGGAGGTGACCGGTTCGGGCTCGCGCAGGAAGGTGTAGGCCGCCGCGCCGACCATGTTGGCGCTCGGGGGCTTGGGGCGGTCGAGGTCGGGCGTGCCGGCGCGGTCGGGCATGTTGCCCGGGCGGCCCTGGACCCGGATCAGCAGGCCGGGGTCGTCGTTGCGGGCGATCGTACCCAGGATTTCCGGGGCGATGCGCTTCTCGTAGAAGCCGACCTCCTCGTTCTCGATCATGCCGTTGTGGTCGCGGTCGAGCACGCGGAAGAAGATGTCGGCGTCGGCGCGGAACTCGGCCGGGTCGAGCTTGCCGTCGTGGTTGGCATCCGCGCCCGCGAACCACACGACCACCGGATAGGGCTCGTCCGCCGCCGCGCGATAGGGCCGGCCGCAGGGGCTGATGAACAGCGAAAAGGGGCCGCCGGAGGGCTTGGGCGGGGCCGCGGCGGGCGGTGGCGGGGGGACCGTGGCAGGCGCAGGCGGGGGCGCGGGCTGCCCCAGGCCCGCGGAGGCGAACCCGGCCAGGACGACCAGCGCGGCCGCGCCGCCAAACCAACGTTTCATCGACAACATCCCCCAGATTCAAGGCCGGTCTAGCGACGCAATAAGTCCAAACGGAGCCTTGCCCGGATGCGCGCCGTCACGCAATCGTACGCGCATGGCGCTGTTGTTCATCACCCATCCGGAAGTGACCGTGGACCCGGCGGTTGCCGTGCCGCGTTGGGGGCTGTCGGCGGCGGGGCGGGCGCGGATGACGGCGTTCGCGGGGTCGGACGTGGTGGCGGGCGTCGCGGCCGTGTGGTCCAGCGGCGAGACCAAGGCGATAGAGGCCGCCGCGATCCTGGCCGGAGCGCTGGGGCTGGAGCCGCGCGTCGACGAGGCGCTGCACGAGAACGACCGCAGCGCGACGGGCTTCCTGGCGCCGGCGGACTTCGAACTGACGGCGGACGCCTTCTTCGCGCGGCCGCTGGAAAGCGTGCGCGGCTGGGAGCGGGCGGCGGACGCTCAGCTGAGGATCGTGGCGGCGGTGGAGCGCTGCCTGGCCGTCTCCCCTGCCCAGGGCGACGTGGCGGTGGTGGCGCATGGCGGGGTGGGCACGCTGGCGCTGTGTCACTGGCTGGGGGTGGGTATCGACCGGGCGCGGGACCAGCCGTTCCAGGGGCACTATTGGACGCTGGCGGATGGACGGGCGTTGCAGGGGTGGCGGAGCATCGCGGCGCGATAGCGGCGGCGGCGCCAAGCTTGACTATGCTCCCGGGTCCGCCTTCCCTGGCGCGCGCGGCGGCTGAGGATTTGGCGGGCATGTTCGACTATCTGGGCGTCCTGATTTCGGTGATCCTGGGGCTGGCGCTGACCCACCTGCTGACCGGCTGGACGCGGCTGATCGAGATGCGGCGCAAGGTTCGCATCTATTGGGTCCAGGTGGTCTGGACCGTGGCCATCGCGGTCTATCTGCTGGTGCTGTGGTGGGGGATGTTCTGGTGGAAGCACCTCACCGAGTGGCCGATCGAGTGGTTCTTCTTCCTGGCCGCCTATGCCATCGCCCTCTACATGGCGGCCTCGCTGCTGTTTCCCTCCAAGATCCAGGAGGGCGTGGATTTCGAGGCCTACTTCTTCGAAAACCGCGTCTGGTTCTTCGGCCTATTCCTGATCTGCCTGCTGCTGGACATCCCCGAGACCCTGGCCAAGGGCGTGGACCATCTGCGCGACGTGCCGGTGCTCTACCGGGTCTTCATGCCGGGCTGGCTGGCGATCGCGGTGCTGGGCCTGGCGAGCCGCAGCCGCCGCCTTCATATGCTCCTGGCCCCGGCCTATCTGGTCACCCTGCTGGGCTATGTGGTGATCAGTTCGATGGAGAGGATCGTGTCGCGCTAGAGCCGCGCGCCTACCAGCGGGCGATGGTGCAGTTGAGGCCGTAGCCGCCGCCCCGCACGGTGCGGATCAGGCCGCCGGCGCCGTGGGTTTCGAGCTTGCGGCGCAGGCGGGTGACGACGGAGTCGATGCGGCGCTGGGCGTCGCCGCGGCCGCCCAGCGAGCGGGCCAGGACCTCGCGGCCGACGAAGGCGTGGGGGCGGGCGATCAGCAGGCCCAGCAGGGCGGCTTCGCTGTCGGAGAGGCCGATCATGGCGCCGTCCGGCCGCCGGAGGCGGTGTTCGCGCGGCTCGAAGATCAGGTCGTCCAGCAGATAGAGGTCGCCGGCGGGTTCCAGGCCGGCGCGGCGATCGGGGCAGCGGCGCAACACCGCGCGGATGCGCGCCACCAGTTCGCGCGGGCTGAAGGGGTGCTCCAGATAGTCGTCGGCCCCGAGTTCCAGGGCGACGATGCGGTCGGCCTGGTCGGGGAAGCGGTTCATCATGATCACCGGCGGCCCGCGCGTGGCGGCCAGCCGCCGGCAGACGCTCAGGCCCCCCGCGGCCGGCAGGGTCAGGTCGAGGAGCACCAGGTCGGGAGCGCCGCCTTGCAGCGCGGCGGTCAAGGCGGCCTCGTCGGCGGCCTCGGCGACCTCGAAATCGCGGCGGCGCAGGTAGGCGCCGATCGCGTCCCGGTGCTCGCCGTCGGCGTCGGCGACCAGGATCACCAGGGGCTCGGCGGGGGCGCTGTAGGGGCGGCGGCGGGTCAATGATGCTTGCCGAGCAGGGCGCGCAGGCCCGGGTAGGGGCCCTGGCCGGTGCGGTAGAGGCACCAGTCGTCGTCGCGTTTGCAGGCGCCGTCGAAGAAGTCCTTCTTCTCCTGGCTGATCACCGCATAGGTCTGGTGGTTCCTGGCCCGCAGGCCGGCGTCGCGGGTTTCGCAGGCGGCGCGTTCGGCGGGCTTCAGGGCGAGGAAGTCGGCGCTGTCGCAGCCGCTGCTGGTGCGCAGGGCGGCGCGGGCGGGCGGGTCGGGCGCGGGGCCCAGGGACGGGCCGGTATGGCCGGCGCCGATGCGTGGCGGAGACGGCGCGGCGGGCGGCGCGGCCTGGCGGGCGGCTTGCGGCGGCGACGCGGCGCGAGCCGGCGGTCCCGGACGCTGGGGTTCGGGACGCTGGGGTTCGGGACGCTGGGGTTCGGGGCGATCGGACGGATGGGCCACCGGCGAGGAGGGCGGCGCGCGTTTGCGCACCCTGAACAGCGCCGGATCGATGGGCGTCAGGTCGATCTCAAGGGCTGAAACGCGCGCGGGCTGGTCCGCCTGGCGCAGGCCAAGCGACATCGCGCCCAGCACCAGCAGGTGGGCCAGCAGGGCGATGGCGCAGGCGAGGCCGCGCCGGGAACCGGGCCCCCCGACCCGCGCCGTCACCTAGCCTTGGCGGCCGGGCGGCCGATGCCGTCCGCCGCCGCGTCCACCCCGCTCGCCGCCGGGCCCGCCCCCGGGGCCCATGCGCTGAACCGCGGTGGGCGGCAGGGTGTCCAGGGTGAGCGCCCCGTCGCCGTCCTTGTCGAGCAGCTTGAAGCGGCGGTCGGCGGCAGCGGCGAATTCCGCAGCGGTGATAAGGTGGTCGAAATTGCCGTCGGAGGCGGTGACCGGCTCCGGCTCCTTGAGGAAGGTGTAGGCCGCCGCGCCCGTCATGTTGGCGCCCGGGGGCCGGCCGCCGCCGGGGGGGCCGTCGCCCTGAGACCCGCCGCC
>JAQGIP010000088.1 GCA_028291055.1 Caulobacter sp. | reverse complement strand
CCGTCTCAGCCCAAAAGGCTCGGGGGCTGACGGCCGCTCCACAGACGGTCCGCCTGTCGTTGGCGCGTCAGGCGGACGTCCCGGAAGACAGCCAAATCTAGCCGGCTCTCGACAGACAAGGGGCTTACTGAGCCGGACGGTGAAGCTGAGACTCAGATGCCGCGCGGCGCCTGCGCCGGCGGCAAGCCGCACGCTACTTCTCCGCACCACTCCCAAACGCCGTCCTTGAGAGCGAGGCGCACGGTGCGGCTTTGCCAGCGGCCGCCGGAGACGCGGCTTCGGCTCCGGCAGCGGGCCACCCTGTGGTCGGGGGCCTCCCAGCGGCAGCGGGCGTCGGCGTATTCGGTGGGCAGGTAGAGGACGCCGACCGGGGCGGGGTCGCGGATGTCGCGCTGCTCGGACCGGAATTGCGCCTGGCCCAGGTCGGCGGCGGCGAGGGTGAAGCGCTCGCCGGGCGTCGCGCAGCCGGCGAGGAAGAGGCAGACCAACACCGCGTGAGCGCGCGTCATCATTCCCGTGCCTCCCGCCCGGCTTGCCTGACCCAAGGTTCGGGCACTACAGCACTCTACAACACACAAGAAAACGGGAGCGCGACATGGGTGTTCTGGACGGCAAGGTTGTCATCGTCACCGGCGCGGCCGGCGGCATCGGCAAGGAGTGCGCGCTGCTGGCGGCGCGGCAGGGCGCCAAGGTGGTGGTCAACGACCTGGGCGGCGGCGTGAAGGGCGGCGACGCGGGCGACGCCGGACCGGCCGAGCAGACAGCGCAGGAGATCCGCGCGGCGGGCGGCGAGGCCATCTCCAACTCCGACAGCGTCACCGACATGGACGCGGTCAAGGCCATGGTCGCCCAGGCCATCGACACGTTCGGCGGCCTGCATGCGGTGATCAACCCGGCCGGCATCCTGCGCGACGGCATGGTCCACAAGATGGCCGACGAGGACTGGGACACGGTCATCGCGGTGCATCTGCGCGGCGCCTACAACGTCAGCCGCGCCACGGTCGAGCACTTCAGGAACCAGGGCGAAGGCTCCTACGTCCACTTCACCTCCACCTCCGGCCTGATCGGCAACATCGGCCAGGCCAACTATGCGGCCGCCAAGCTGGGCGTGATGGGCCTGTCGCGGATTTTGGCCATGGAAGGCGCGGCCAAGGGCGTGCGCTCCTCGATCATCGCGCCTTTCGCCTGGACCCGGATGATCGCCACCATCCCGGTCAAGGACGAGGCCTCCGCCCAGCGCGTGGCCCGCATGCAGAATTCCATGCGCGCCGACCAGGTGGCCCAGCTGGCCGTCGCTCTGGCCTCGCCCCAGTCGGCCGAGGTCAACGGACAGATATTTGCCGTGCGCGGCAACGAGATCGTGCTGTTCGACCAGCCGCGTCCGATCAAGTCGCTGGCCCGCCTGGAAGGCTGGAACCCGGAAAGCATCATCAGCCACTGTTTCCCCGCCATGAAGGGCAGCTTCTTCGACACCGGGGCGTCGGCGAGCGTGTTCCCTTACGATCCGGTTTGATCCACATAAACGCCGTCATCCTCGGGCTTGTCCCGAGGACCCCTCGGTCGGCAGCCCCGCCGGCCATCGGGGATGGCGCAGGCGGTGCGGCCAGCCGCCAAAGGGCAATGATGGCTTCGGCAGGGGTCCTCGGAACAAGTCCGAGGATGACGACCTAGGAGAGTTTTCAAATGCAGTTGCGTAGAGCCGCCATCGTCGCTCCCGTCCGCACCGGCGTGGGCAAGTTCCTCGGCGCGCTGACGCCCCTGCCCGTCGAAAAGATGGCCGCCGCCGTGATCAACGAGGTGCTGGCGCGCACCAAGATCGACCCGGCCCGCATCGACGACGTGGTCTTCGCCCAGACCTATGCGTCCGGCGAGACCCCCTGCATCGGCCGCTGGGCCGGCATGGAGGCGGGGCTGCCGATCGAGGTGCCCGGCATGCAGCTGGACCGGCGCTGCGGCGGCGGGCTTCAGGCCATCGTCACCGGCGCGATGATGATCCAGTCCGGCGCGGCCGACGTGGTCATCGCCGGGGGCGTGGAGAGCATGTCCAACGTCGAATTCTACACCACCGACATGCGCGGCGGGAAACGCTCGGGCTCGGTCACCCTCTATGACCGCCTGGAACGCGGCCGCGAACGCAGCCAGCCGGTCGAGCGCTTCGGCCATATCAGCGGCATGATCGAGACGGCCGAGAACCTGGGCCGCGAATACCAGATCAACCGCGAGGACGCCGACGCCTTCGCCGCCGAGAGCCACCGGCGGGCCGCCGCCGCCTGGGCGGACGGCAAGTTCGACAAGGAGATGGTCTCGCTGTCCATTCCGCAGAAGAAGGGCGAGCCGGTGATGTTCGCGCGCGACGAAGGCATCCGCGCCGATGCCACGGCCGAAAGCATGGCGGCGCTTCGCCCCATCATGAAGGACGGCCAGGTCACCGCCGGCAATTCTTCGCAGCAGAACGACGCCGCCGCCGCCTGCCTGATCGTGGCCGAGGACAAGCTGGTCGAGCTGGGCCTGGAGCCCATGGGCTACCTGGTCGGCTGGGCCGCCGCCGGCTGCCACCCCGCCATGATGGGCATCGGCCCGGTGCCGGCCGTCGCACGGCTGTTCGAGCGCACCGGCATGGGCTGGGACGACATCGACCTGGTGGAGTTGAACGAGGCCTTCGCCACCCAGGTGCTGGCGGTGCTTAAGGGTTGGGGCTGGGACGACCGCTCGCGATTGAACGTCAACGGCTCGGGCATCTCGCTCGGCCACCCGATCGGCGCCACGGGCGGCCGCATTCTCGCGACCATGCTGCACGAGATGGAACGCCGCAAAGCCCGCTTCGGCCTGGAGACCATGTGCGTCGGCTCGGGCCAGGGCGTGGCGGCCATCTTCGAAAGGCCGTAGGGTTCACTCTCAAATTCCGCTCATCCCGACGAAAGTCGGGACCCATAGGGCTGGGCAGGTTGAGACTCGGCAGTAGTGCGAGGCTGCATCGGGCGCGTGGTTTTGGGCTGGTCATCCCGCTCACCATGGGTCCCGACTTTCGTCGGGATGAGCGGATGGTTGGGGCCTTTAGTCCCGACACGAAAACGCCCGGCAAGGTGGGGAAACCCCACCCGGCCGGGCGTCAGGCCAGCGGTGGCCGGCGCTCTCGCTGCGCCGGCCACCGTGTGTTGGCCTAGTTAGCGGTCGTGACGCTGACGGCGGACGTCGGCGCTGAGGCTGTCAAGCGAGCGTTGCAGATAGACCATGTCGCGCGAGGTCAGGCCCCGGTGTTGGCGCGCCAGGCGGCGCTCGTCCGAACGGATGGCGTTCAGGGTGGTGAGCGCGCGCTGGGCCTGGTAGCGCGACAGGCTGCCGTCGGAGGCTCCGCGCTGGATACGCTGGTCGAGGAAGTCTTCCCGCGCGCTGATCTCGCCCGGCGCGCCGGTCCAGCGGCTGTTGTAGGAGACGTCGGCGCCGTAGTTGCCGGCGCTGGACGCATTCACGTCCCAGCGGCCGTCGGCGCCGTAGCCGCCGCCCGGAGCGCCGTTCACCCACTGGCCGTTGCGGTCATAGTAGCCGGTGGCCGAGCCGCGCGTGGCGCCGCTGGCGACCCAGTTGCCGTTGCGGTCGTACTGGCCATAGCTGTCGGCGCGGCGGTTATCGGCCATCATCTGGGCGCGGCTGGCGGTCACATAGCGGCCGTCGGTGTCGTAGTAGCCGGCCACACCGGCGGGCACCCAGCGGCCGGACTGGTCGCGGTAGCCGCGCTGGCTCGCATCCGCCGTCATCCAGCGGCCGTTGCTGTCGTAGTAGCCGTTCGGCGTGCCGTCGACCCAGCGGCCGTCGCGGTCATAGTAGCCCGACGCGGTCGTGGTGTTGGAGGCGTGCCAGGCGCCGTTGGTGTCATAGTAGCCGTAGAGGTCCATCCGGCGCTGCTGGTCGTCGCGAGCATCAGCACGGGCCTGGGCGCGGGTGGCGGTCACATAGCGGCCGTCGGTGTCGTAGTAGCCCTGGGCGCCGCCCGGGATCCAGCGGCCGCGGTCGTCATAGTAGCCGCGCTGGTCGTTGCTGGCGCTCATCCAGCGGCCGGACTGGTCATAGTAGCCGTTCGGCGCGCCATCGACCCAGTTGCCGTCACGGTCGTAGTAACCCTGGGCGTTGGAGGCCTGGACGTCCGTGGCGTGCCAGGCGCCGTTGCGGTCATAGTAGCCGTAGGCGTGGTAGCAGTCCTGGGTGGGCTTGGTGACCTGGTTGCCGATCACGGCGCCGACCACGGCCCCGAGGATGGCGCCGTCGCCCTTGTGGCCGCGCCCCGCGATGGCGCTGCCGGCCAGGGCGCCGCCGACGCCGCCGACGACCGTGCCCGCGACGCGGTGGTTGGTCTGTTCCTCACAGGTCTGCTGTTGAGCCGCAGCCAAGGTAGGGATGAGTGCGATCGCGGCGATGCCGCCGATCAGTGAAAGCTTGCGCATGTGGAGATCCTCCCGGGTAGACCGATGTCGTCCCTTGGCCATCGAAATGCGCACTGAAGCGTTCAGTTCCCGACATACGTGATGAAGTGACTGTAAAGACTGGAGAACTGTTCCCCTTCTCTTCACGCGGCGGCGGCGGGTCTTGGCGAAAGTCGTTGGAAAGTCTCGGCTACTCGACACCTGGGGCGGATCGGGCGCGGTGGGCGCCCCCCCCCCCGCCCCCGCCGCTAACCCCAGCGTGCGCGCCACTGGTCGCGGGTGATTTCCCAGTAGAGGGAGCGGCGCACGCCGCCGTCCGGGCGGACCACGTCGCGCTCGCCCATGCGCACGAACCCGGCCGCGTCGATCAGCCGGGCCGAGCGGATATTGTCGCTCGCCGCCGTCAGGCACATCATCCGCACGCCCAGCGCCGTGAAGATCCAGTCGAAGGTGTGGATGGCGCCCGCGCCGCCCTCGCCGGTGTTCTGGCGTTCGGCGCGGATGGCGCCGGCGATCTCGGCCGCCGAGCGCTCCGGCCAGACGGTGACGCGGGTATAGCCCACCAGCCGCCCCAGATCGTCGCGGTTCAGCACAACCAGCCCCTCCCCCGCCGCCCGCTCGGCCATGCCGCGCTCGATCCAGGCCGCGACGCTGTCGCGGGTCAGGGGCCGGGGCAGGTCGTAGATGGGGCCCGACACCCGCTCGTCGGAGAGCATCTCCACCAGATCGTCCACGTCGCCCGGCCGGGCCTCGGAGCGCCCCTCGCCCAGGGTCTTCAGGTCAACCCCGCGCACCGCCGCGCGGATCGCCGCCGCCTCCTCATCGGAGACCTCCAGCACCGTGAGCGGCGGGCTGCTCATCCGGCCAGCCGCTTCAGCGCCTCGCCCTGCAGCCGGCGCGTGATCCAGTCGTCCAGCGCATCGGCGCCCAGGCTGTCGTAGAAGGCGATGGAGGGCGTGTTCCAGTCGAGCACCGCCCAGTCGAGCCGGGGCAGGCCCTCGGCCACGCAGCGGCGCGCGAGGCCCGCCAGCAGCGCCTTGCCCGCGCCCAGGCCACGCGCCTCGGGGATCACGAACAGGTCCTCCAGATAGATCCCGTGGCGGCCCCGGAAGGTGGAGTAGTTGTAGAACCACACGGCAAAGCCCACCGCCTGCCCGTCGTTCTCGGCGATGTCGCAGAAGACGCGGGGTGACGCCCCGAAGAAGCTGGCGCCCACATCGCGCAGGGTGATCACCGCCTCGTCGAGCAGCTTTTCATACTCGGCCAGGGCCTTGATGAAGCCCAGGATCGCGGCCGCGTCCTCGGGCCGGGCGGGGCGGATGGTCAGGGTCATCCGATCGTCACTCCGGGGGGCGCCACGCTGTCGGCGGGCACGAAGAAGTCGGGCATCAGGGCGGCGGTGGGATCGACGCGGTATTGATCGAAGTCGCGCACCCCCTCGCCGTACAGGAAGCTGTCGTCGATCAGGAAGTTCCCGGAGAACTCCGACGCCTTCTTGACGAAGATGGCATGGGCCGCGTCGGCCATGATCTCCACCGTGCGGCAGTGGCGCAGCCCCTCGTCCCCGGCCAGGGCGAACTTGATGGCCGCCGTGGCGATGCCGGTGCGCGGCCACAGGGCATTGAAGGCGATGGCGTCGTCCTTGAACTCCTCGGCCATGCCCAGCACGCACATGGACATGCCGAACTTGGCCATCGAATAGGCCACATGCCCGCCGAACCACCGGGGCTTCATGTCCAGCGGCGGCGACAGCATCAGCACATGCGGATTGGCGGCCTGTTTGAGATGCGGGATGCAGGCCTTGGAGGTCAGATAGGTCCCGCGCGCATTGATCTGGTTCATCAGGTCATAGCGCTTCATGTCGGTCTGCAAGGTGCCGGTCAGGCTGATGGCGCTGGCGTTGTTGACGCAGATGTCGATGCCGCCGAAGGCCGCCACCGTCTTCTCCACGGCCTCATAGACGCTGGCTTCCTCGCGCACATCGACCATCAGCGGCAGGGCGCGCCCGCCCGCGGCCTCGATCTCGGCGGCGGCCGTATAGATGGTGCCCGGCAGCTTGGCATGCGGCTCGGCGGTCTTGGCGGCGATGGCCACATTGGCCCCGTCGCGCGCGGCCCGCAGCGCGATCGCCAACCCGATCCCCCGCGACGCCCCCGTGACGAACAGCGTCTTTCCCTTTAGCGACATGGCAGTGGTCCCTTTTGATCATGCATAGGCCCGGCCGCCCAAAACAGGCAACCGGCGGGAACGCGCTGGAACGATCCGTGTTTATACCTACGCAACAAGGCGCCGAAGCGCGCGGGGCAGACTTGGGGGAGTGATGGCCGCGCCGACGATGAGCGCCGAAGAGGACTATCGCGAGCAAATCCGGGTGATGTCGGAGGCGATGCCGGCCGCCGTCTCCATCACCGATCCCCAGGGAGCGGTCCTGTGGGTCAATGCCTTCTGGAGCCGGTTCACGGGCCTGCCGTTCGACAGCGCGCTGGGCGAAGGCTGGCGCGCCAGTCTCCAGCCCGACGACCTGCCGGCTGTCGACAGCGCATTCCGGCGCGCCCAGGCCGAGCGCACCGGCTTCCAGGCCGACGCGCGGCTACGCACCGCCGAAGGCGACTGGCGATGGACACAGATCCGCGCGGAGCCCCTGGTCAACCGCCGCCGCCGCATCGAAGGCTGGATCACCGTCTCCACCGACATCCACCAGCAGAAGCTGGCCGCCGAGGCGCTCGAACTGGGCCGCGCCCGCTACGAAGCCCTGGCCCGCTCCACCGCGACCGTGGTGTTCGAACTCGACGCCGCCGGCGAGCACAAGGCGCCCAACCCCGCCTGGAGCGCCTTCAGCGGCCTGTCGTTCGAGGCCCGCAAGACCCGCGGCTGGCGCAACATCCTTCACCCCGAGGATTCCGATCTCGCCCTGGTGGAATGGGAATCGGCGATGGCCGAAGGCCGCCCGGCGATCTCGGACGTGCGTCACTGGCATGCGCCGAGCGCCGACTATCGCTGGGTGCGGGTTCATATCGTTCCGATCATCGGCGCCGACGGCGCGATCCGCGAGTGGATCGGCACCCTCACCGACATCCACGACCGCATGCGCGCCGACGCCGTGTTGCGTGAAAGCGAGGAACGCTTCCGCCTGGTGGCCGAGAACGCCCCGGTCAATCTGTGGATGGGCGACGCCGAGGGGCGCTGCGTCTACCTCAACCGCCAGCAGCGCGACTTCTGGGGCGTGCCCGAGGACCTCGCGGGATTCAGCTGGGCCGCCACCCTGCTCGAGGAGGATCGCGACGGCCTGTTCGCGGTCTTCGCCGAGGCCATGGCGGCAGAGACGGCCTTTGAGGTCGAGGCGCGCTACTGGCGCGCCGACGGCGAGGTGCGCACCCTGCGCACCCGGGCCAATCCCCGCTACGATGCCGCCGGCGCCTTCCTCGGCATGATCGGCGTCAACGTCGACGTGACCGAGGCCCGACGGGCCGAACTGCACCAGCGGCTGTTGACCAACGAGCTGAACCACCGGGTCAAGAACACCCTGGCGACCGTGCAGTCCCTCGCCTACCAGACCCTGCGCGCCTATCAGGATGTCGGCCAGGCGCGCGCGGTGCTCGACGGCCGGCTGATGGCCCTGTCGGCGGCGCACAACGTCCTGAACCGGGAGAATTGGGAAGCGGCAGACCTGGCCGACGTGGTCTCCGAAGCCCTGCGCGCCTACGACAGCCCCGGCCAGGCCCGCGTTCATTTCGAAGGACCGGCGGCGCGGGTCGCCCCCCAGGCCGCTCTGGCCGTCGCCATGGTCCTGCACGAACTGGCGACCAACGCCGTGAAATACGGAGGCCTGTCGCGCGATGGGGGCCGGGTGGCGCTCACTTGGGACTTGCGGGCCGCCGCGCCCGGGACCGTGGGCCTGACCTGGGAAGAGACCGGCGGCCCGCCGGTTTCGCACCCCGAACGCCAAGGATTCGGCAGCCGGCTGCTGGCCAACGTCAGCGCCGATCTGGGCGCTCCCGCCGAGATCCTCTACCTCGAAACCGGCCTTACCTGCCGCTTCTCGGCCCCGCTGGGAGGCGCGGCCCGCGCCGAGGGTTAGCCTTCGATCCTGCTGAAATCCGGCGCGCGCCGCTCGGCGAAGGCCTGGAAGGCTTCGGCCGCTTCGGCGGTCTTCAGGCGTTTGGCGAACAGGCCGCCCTCCTCGTCCATCCGCGCCGCCAGCCGCTCGGCCTCGCGCATCAGCACCTTGGTGGTGGTCACCGCGCCCGCCGGCCGCGTGGCCAGGGTCTCGCAGGCCAGCATGGCCTTGCCGTGCAGTTCCTCGGCCGGGACCGCCGCGTTGGCGATGCCCCAGTCGGCGGCCGTCTTGCCGCTGACCGTTTCGCCCAGCGCAAACATGGCGAAGGCCCTGGCATGGCCGATACGCGACGGCAGGGTGATGGACGAGGCCGCCTCCGGGACCAGGGCCAGGTTGACGAAGGGCACGGACAGCTTGGCGTCTTGCGCCACATAGACCAGGTCGCAATGCAGCAGCATCGTCGTGCCCACGCCCACCGCGTGGCCCTGTACGGCGGCGACCAGGGGCTTGGTGGCCCGCGCCAGGCATTTCAGGAAGCGGCCGACATTGCGGTCGTCGCCGATGCTGCCGCCGCCCTCGCTCTGGTTGGCCTTGGCGAAGTCGGCCAGGTCGTTGCCGACCGTGAAGCTGTCGCCCTCGCCCCGGATCAGCATCACCTTGATCGACGGGTCGCTCTCGGCCCGGGTCATGGCGTCGGCCAGGGCGCCGTACATCGCATCGCTCAGCGCGTTCTTCTTGTCGGGCCGGTTCAGCGACAGGGTCATGATCCCGCCGGCCTGGCTGATGGTGACGTGGTCGGTCATCGGGTCTTCCTCATGCGCAACGGATCGGGCCGGCTGACGCGTGCTAGCATGAGCGCAGGGCGGAGGAAGCATGACCAGAGCGATTTCGATATGGGCTTTGGCCGCCGCCCTGGGCCTGATGGCCGCCGCGCCGGTTACGCCCGAGCCCTTCTACCGCGCCACCGGCGAGCATGAGCGCAGCTATCTGCTCAAACCCGCCGGCGAGATCCGCCCCTATCGCCTCTATGTGCCCACGAGCTGGAAACCTGGGATGCATCTGCCGCTGGTGGTGGCGCTGCACGGCGCCGGGTCCGACCAGGACCGCCTTTTCCAGGGCACGCCCAGGCATCCCGGTGTCCTGCAACAGGAGGCCGAGGCCCACGGTTACATCGTCGTGGCCCCTCTGGGCGACAAGGAGATCAGCGCCGACATCGCCTACGGCAACACCCTGCACGCGCCCTGGTCCGATGACGTGGCGCCCAGCGCCGAGGACGCGCGCCGCAACGCCCTGAGCGAGGCCGACGTCCTGGCCGTGCTCGACCGCACCGTGGCCGAATACGGCGTCGACAAACGGCGCATCTACCTGATGGGCAATTCCATGGGCGAGATCGGCGCGCTGTGGCTGGCCCAGGAGCGCCCCCGCGCCTTCTGCGCCATCGCCCTGGCCGGCGGCCCGCTGAAGGCCTCGGAATATCCCTTCGCCAGGACCCGCTACCTGTCCGGCGCGATGATCATCAACGGCGACCGCGACCTGGACGCCCTGGAGCCCAACCGCGCCATGGCCGACGGCTTCAAGGCCGCCGGCGTCGATGCGCAGTTCTACATCGTCCCCTTCACGGACCACGGCGCCGCCCTGTTCCACGCCACGCCGCAAGCCTTCGACTTCTTCGACAAGCACAGGTGCGGGGGCTAACCGTCCTCCTCAGGCGAGCCGCAGCGAGCCGGTTGGGGAGGTGCGCCGAAGGCGCGGAGGGGTTTACCGACTCCGCGACTAGCCACGTTCTGCGCAACGGCTGGTGACGGCACAAAGCCAGGCGCCAGAACACGACTACCCTTTGACTCGGTAAGCCCCTCCCCCGCTTCGCGGGACCTCCCCCGCCGGTCCGCTTGGGCGGACCTGGGGAGGACGGCGTTTCTTAAGCCGCCCGGTACCAGACCACGCCCTGCGCATCCTTCTCGGCCACGGCCTTGCCCCGTTCGATCAGGCAGTTGAGGTGGGCCAGGCTCTCGCCCGTGGCCATGCCCAGCAGCTCCGGCCCGATCGGCCGCGCAAACAATGCCCCGAACACATCGATGGCCCGCTTGGGCTCGGCCAGCGACTTCTCCAGCCGGCCCAGGGAGCGTTCATGCCCGTTGATCAGATGGTCCAGCCGAGCATGCAGCCCGTGGAAGGGGTCGTTGTGGGCCGGCAGCACCAGCACCTCGTCCGGCACGGCGGCCTTCACCTTGGCGCAGCTGGCCATCCAGTCGCTCAAGGGGTCGGCGTCCGGCTCGGTCGGGTGGACGGAGACGTTGGAGGAGATGCGCGGCAGCACCTGGTCGCCGCTGATCAGCAGCTTCAGTTCCGGGCAGTAGAGGCAGGCATGGTCCGGCGAATGGCCGTTGCCGGTGACGATGCGCCAGACGCGCCCGCCGATCTCGAATTCCTCGCCGTCGCTCAGGCGCCGGAAGCTGTCGGGCAGCTGGTAGATGGCCTTGCCGAAGCCGCCGAAGCGGGTCTTGTAGTTTTCCAGCGCCTCCTCGTCCCAGCCGGCGGCGGCGAAGAAGTTCATGCCGTCGTCGGGCGCCTCGCGGCCCGTGTCGGCCACCAGCATGCGGCACTGGAAATACTCCAGCCGGGTCATCCACAGCCGGCAGCCGAACTTGCGCGTCATCCAGCCGGCCAGGCCGACGTGGTCCGGGTGCAGATGGGTGACGATCATCCGCGTCACCGGGCGGCCGCCCAGATCCCCCTCCGGCTTCAGCGCGGTGCGCCAGGCCTGGGCCGTCTCGCGGGTCTGCAGGCCGGTGTCGACCAGGGCCCAGCCCTCGCCGTCCTCGATCGCCCAGACATTGATGAAGCCGAGCGGCCCGCCCAGCGGCATGCGCAGCCATTTGACCCCCGGCGCGACGTCCACCGCCTGGCCGGTCCCGACCTCTGGACCCGATTCGAAGGGATAGATCAGCTTCGGCCGGCGCGCCTCGCGGTCCGCCTGCGTTTCCTGCATGCCGTCCATACCGTCCGCCAAGGCATCCGCCCCTTCGTGTGTTTCGTTCAAACCCTATCATCGGCCCCTGGAAGGCGCGGCAAAAGCCCAAATCGGGCCTGGGTGGGAGGAATGGGGCAAGATGAACGGGGCATTCAGCGGGGCGCCGCATTTACGCCGGGCAGTAACGGCATCTTGACCGCCGGGACGCAGGCGCGCTTATTCCGCGCGAGGAAACTTACCCCCAGGAGAATGACAAATATGAGGCTGATCGGGATCGGTCTGGCGGCCGTACTCGCCCTCGGCGCCTTGGCGCCCGCCGTCTACTCGGCGGACAAGGCGAGCAAGATAGACCCCAAGGCGAAGGCCCAGGGCATGAAGGAGGCGCCGGCGGCGCTGCAGGCCGCCGGCCTGAAGTGCACCATGACGGACGCGCGCTTCGTCGGGCAGAACAAGGATGCGAAGACCAAGGTCAGCACCAACTTCTATGAGGTGTCCTGCCAGGAAGGCCTTGGCTACGTCCTTTCCGCCGTTACCGCGCCCGAAAAGCCGTACGTCGAGAACTGTCTCAAGCTGTCCGGGCCTCAGCCCGACGGCAAGCCCAGCCCGATCACCTGCATCCTGCCGGAAAACGCCGACCCGAAGGCGGGTCTCGCGCCCTTCGTCGCCAAGTCCGGCCGGGCCTGCACCGTGGAGAAGGCCCGCGGCATCGGCTCCAGCCCCACCAACAGCTTCTTCGAGATCGCCTGCCAGGACGGCGCCGGCTACATCCTTGAAACCACCTCGCCGCCGGACGTCTCGCAGGCCGTGCTGGCGACGCCGTGCCTGAACTTCCCGGCCGGCGGCAACCTGACCTGCACCCTCACCGATTCGACGAAGGCCCTGGCCGCCGCGGACGCCCTGATGGGCCAGGCCGGCAAGGGCTGTACGGTGACCAACCGCCGCTACATCCTGACGGCCAAGACCGGCGAGGACTACTTCGAAGTCGCCTGCTCGGACGGCAAGGGCTGGGTGGTGGAACGGACCGGCGCCGGCGCCCTGGGCAGGGTCATCGACTGCGCCGCGGCCGACACCATGTTCGAGGGCGGCTGCACGCTGACCGACTCGCGCGCGGCGAAGACCGAACAGGCCGGCCTCTACACCCGGCTGGCGAAGAAGGCCGGTTTCGACTGCGACGTGGAGCGCTATGCGCCCTTCCCGGCCAAGGGCAAGGACGAGGTCATCGAACTGAAGTGCTCCAACCGTCCCGATGGCGCGGTGGCCGTCTTCGGCGCCACGTCCTCGATCTACAACTGCGCCCAGAGCGAGATGGTGGGCTTCAAGTGCGGCTTCACGAAGCCCGAGGCCGCCGTCGGCCAGCTTACCGCCGACCTGGCCAAGCTCGGCAAGAACAGCTGTCAGGTGTCTGCGTCCCGCGTACTGGGGATCAGCACCGACAGTAGCCTCGGCTATATTGAGGAGGCCTGCGCTGACGGCAATCCTGGATGGGTCGTGGAATATAAGCTCCACCCGCTCGCCCCGTCGGCCGTTTTGACCTGCGGTCAGGCCGCGTCGCTTGGTGGCTGCAAGCTACCGACCAACGCCAAGAAGTAGCGGCGCCCCACGATCGCCGACTCCGGCGCCCGCGAAACCTGAGGTTTCGCGGGCGTTTTCTTGTGCGGCCTAGAGCGCTTTCCGGCGAAGTGGATACCGGTTCGCCGCCGAAAAGCGCGACAAACCAAATAGCTAGAGCGCCGCTTCGATGAAGCAGGGGCCCTTCGTCGCCATCGCCTTGGCCATCGCCGCGTCGAATTCCTCGGCCGTGCTGCAACGCTCGGCCGGGATGCCCAGGCCAGAGGCCAGGCTGACCCAGTCGATGCGCGGGTTGCCCAGGTCCAGCAGGGTCTTGGCGGCGGGGCCGGGGTTGCCGGCGCCGGTGCGCCCCAGCTCGATGCCGAGGATGCGGTAGCTGTGGTTGGCGAAGACCACCACGGTCACGTCCAGCTGCTCGCGCGCGATCGTCCACAGGCCCTGGTTGGTATACATCGCCGCACCGTCGCCGGAGAGGCAGAGCACCTTGCGCTCGGGACAGGCCACCGCCGCGCCGATGGCCACCGGAATCCCCTGGCCGATGGCCCCGCCGGTCAGCGACAGCCACTCGTGCGGCCGCGCGGTCTTGGTCGACAGATAGATGGGCAGGCCGGCCGTCACCGCGTCGTCGGAGATCACCGCATTGTCGGGCATGTGGCGCGCGATGGCCGCGCCGATGGAATAGGGATCCAGGCGTCCGGCCGGCGCGGCGGGCTGTTCGAGCTGCGTCATCACCGCCGGCGCGGTCAGCCCAAGCGCATCGGCGACGGCCGCCATCGCCTCCAGCCCGCTCTCGTTGCGCCCGGCCAGGCACAGGGTGCGGCAACCTTCGGGGACCAGCAGGCTGGGGCGGTCCGGATAGGCGAAGAAGGCCACCGGCTCGACGGTTTCCACCAGCACCATCAGGTCGACGCCTTCGAGGTCGGCCAAGGCCATCTCGCCGAAATACAGCATCTTGTCGGGGGCGAACCGTCCGGCCCCACGCGATTGGCGAGAGGTGAAGGTGTCGATCAGGATGCGGTAGCCGCCCGCCGCCAGCCGTCCGGCCGCGGCCAGCGAAGCCTCGTCGCACGACCCGCTGCCCAGCAGGAAGACCGGCTTCTTCGCCGCCCGTACCGCCTCGGCGACCTCTTCCACCGCGCCGGGGGGAATGCCGCTCTTGCCGTCACGGTGAGCCTGGCCGCCCACCACCGTGGTCTCGTTCCAGGCCGCGTCGGCCGGCAGGATCAGGCAGACCGATCCCCCCGGCGGACCGTAGGACATCATGATGGCGTCGGTGGCCATCGGCCCGACCTCGTCGGCCGTGCGGGCGGTCAGCACGGCGATGCTGTTGGGCGCGGCCAGGGAGGCGATGTCGCTGTTCAGCGGCGCGTCGTATTCCTTGTGATAGGTGGCGTGGTCGCCGACCACGTTGATGATCGGGGTGAAGGCGCGCCGGGCGTTGTGCAGGTTGGCCGCGCCGTTCGAATAGCCCGGGCCCAGGTGCAGCAGGGTGCAGGCCGGTGTGCCCGTCATTCGCCCGTAGCCGTCCGCCGCCCCGGTCGCCACGCCCTCGAACAGGCACAGCACCGGGCGCATGCGCGGCTCGCGGTCCAGGGCCGAGACGAACTGCATCTCGGAGGTGCCCGGGTTGGCGAAACAGGCGGTGACGCCGTTGTCGGCCAGGGTGGTGATCAGGGCGTCGGCGCCGTTCATGCGGCTTCCTTCTTCGAATCGCGGGGGGTCAGAAGACCAGGATATCGGCATCCGGCGTGTCAGCGAACAGCCGTGCGAGCTCCGCCGGCCGGCGGCCCCGGGCCATGGCCTGGTTGATGTAGCCCTTGTCGGTGATCTCGCCGCTGACTGGGTCGGGCGGGCCGTCCAGGATCAGGGCGCGGGCGATCCTGCCTCCGCCGCTCTTGGCTTCGGCGTTCATGCGCGCCAGACCGGCGCGAATCTGCTCGCGCGCCGCCGCCTCGCCGCCCAGGCTGGCCACATGCGGCGGGTCCAGGAAGATCAGCAGGCCCACGCCCTCCTGCCCCTCGCCACAGACGATGGCGTCCGAGGCCGCCCCGCCCATGGCCGAGACGGCGGTGACGCGCAACGCGCCCGACGCCACGAAGGTGCCGCTGGCCAGCTTGAAGTTCTCCACCAGCCGCCCGTCGAAGATCAGCCCCGCCGCTGGATCGCCCGGATCGGCCAGCTTGGCCGCGTCGCCCAGACGGTAGTAGCCGTCCTCGTCGAAGGCGCCGGCGGTGGCCTCGGGCCGGCCCAGATAACCGGAGCAGACCTGCGGCCCCTTGACCCGCACCTCATACTTCTCGCCCTCGGGCGCCAGCTTGATGCGCGTGCCCGGCACCGGCAGGCCGCACAGCCCGGTGCGCTCGTTCAGCCAGTGGATGTTGCAGGCGGTCGGCCCCGTCTCCGTCGAGCCGAAGCCGGTCGCGAAGGTGATCTTCTCGCCCACCGTGCGCACCGCCACCGCCTGGATGCGGTCGCACACGCTCTGGGGCATCGACGCGCCGCCGTACTGCAGCACCCGCACGCGGCTGAAGAACATCCGCGCCAGGGCCTCGTCGCGCTCCAGCTCGCCCGCGAACAGGGCCCAGCCGGCCGGGACCATGTTGTGATAGGTGGGCGCGACTTCCCGCAGATTGCGCACCGTTTGCGCGAACCGCGCAGGGGTCGGCTGGCCGGCGTCGATATAGAGCGTCCCGCCCCGGTGGGTGACCATGTGCAGGATGGCGTTGGCCCCGAGGCTATGGCTCCAGGGCGCGGCGCTGACCACCACCGGCGGGTCGGGATCATCGAAGCAGGCCTCGATCTGGGCGGCGTTGGCCGCCGTCTGGCGATGCTCGCAGATCACTGCCTTGGGCAGCCCCGTGGAGCCGGAGGTGAGCAGCAGCTTGGCGGTGTCGGTGGGTTGGGCCCGCGGCGCGACGGGCGCCGAGGCCAACAGGCTCTCGACCAACAGATCGCCGGGCCGGTCGCTGACGCTGGCGATCACCGGCAGCCCGGCCAGGACGTCGGAGTCCAGCGCACCCCGGAAGGCCGCCGCATCGTCCACCAGCACGGCGGCGGGCTTAAGCACGCTCACCGCATGGGCCAGGCGCGAGAGGTCCGCGCCCGCCAGGCCATACTGCGGCGACACCGGCGCTATCGGACAGCCCTGGCTCATGGCCGCATAGGCGATCAGGGCATGGTCGATGCCGTTGCGCGACAGGATCAGCAGCGGCCGCCCGGGACCCAACCCCAGCCCGCTCAAACCGCCGGCCAGGGCGGCCACGCGGCGCTCCCCCTCGCCATAGGTAACCGTGCGCCAGCCCTCGCCGTCGCGTTCCGCCAGCCAGATGCGGTCCGCCGCCTCGACGCTCCAGCGGGCCAGCGGCTGAAGGGTGGTGAGCGCCGTGGTGTCGTAGGGCGTGGGATTGAACAGCAGGATGGCGCCGTCCGCGCGGTGCTCGACCTCCAGCCGGCGCGGCGCATAGCGGGCGTCGCGGAAGGGCGCGGTCTTCAGGTCCGCAACAAGCTCGGCGTCCAGGTCCATGCACCGCTTATCGAACGGCTGTTGGCGCCGTTCAAGCCACGCCGAACCGCGATCGGCCAGCTCAGACGAGGTCCGTGGGTCCGGGCCCGATGCCCAACGCCATCCTGCCGCCGATCTGCATCGAGCGGTCCCAGTCGAACATCATGTGGCCGCGCATCATCTGCAGGTCGCGCAGCGCGCGTTGCAGCGGCGACGACAGGAAGCCGGAGCTGGCCCCCGCCGCCGCCGCCAGGCCATTGGCGGCCTGGTTGCACAATCCTACCAGGTGGGTGGCCGCCACCCGGATGGCGACCAGGTCCTCCGGCGGCGCGGCGGCGCCCATCGGCCCGATCCGCCCCAGGGTGCGGATGGCGTCCTCCCAGACCAGACGTGCGGCGCGCACTGTCGCGACGGCCTCGCCAAGCCGCAGGTGGGTGGCCGGCATCTCGGCCTGTCTGGCGCCGCTGTAGGCCTGCAGCTTGTCCGCCATTCTCTGGGTGAATGCCGCCAGCGCCGCCTCGGCCGCGCCCAGCGCGGGGGTCGCCGCCGCCAGGGCCAGGGTGGCGCTCATCGGCCAGGTGACGTTGGTCCCCGGATGCAGGGCCGCGCCCGGCGCCTGGTCCATGCGGATGCGCCAGGCCTCCAGCGTACGGTGCTCCGGCACGAAGACATCCTCGGCCACGATGGTGTTGGAGCCCGTCGCGCACATGCCCGCCGTATGCCAGACGTCGACAATCGTCATGTCGGCCAGGGGCAGGACGCAGAAGCGCGGCCCCATCGGCCCGCCGTCGATGGCGTTCACGATGGCCCAGTCCGCGTGCATGACGCCCGTCGCCCACTCCCACCGGCCGCTCAGCCGGAAGCCGCCGTCCACGGGGGTCGCGACGCCGCTCGGGGCCAGCGGCGCGGGGGCCAGGGGCACGGTCCCGCCCGCGAACAGCTCCTCCTGCAGCCGCGGGCTGAACCGGCAGAGAATCCAGCTGTGCAGGGTCAGGAAGGACAGGGTCCAGGCGCTGGACGCGCAGCCCCGCGCCAGCCGCCGGGTGACCTCATAGAAGGTCGCCAGGTCGCCGCCCTCCCCGCCCCAGCGTTCGGGGGTGACCAGCCTGAACAGCCCGGCCGCCGTGGCCTCGTCGAGGGTGGCCTGCGGGAGGTGGCGCAGGCGCTCCGCCTCCTGCGCCCGGCCGGCCAGCACCACGGCCTGGGCGTCGGCCCAGGCGGTCCAGCGGTCGTGATCAAAAGTCATGTTCGGGCCCAGCCTGCTTTGACGAGCTTCCATAACATAAATTATGTTATGTTCAAGTCGGGAGTGGGAGACTATGCTTCGCCTTGATCGGGGCCGCGTCGGCGCCGACGGGAATTCGAGCCCCTTTGAAGGGCAAGGAGCTAGCCGCCCGCATGCCCCGCCCGATCGCCGATCTGACCCGTGAGGACTGGCTGAAGGCCGGCCAGGCGCTGTTGCAATCCCAGGGCCTGCGCGCGTTGCGGCTGCGCACCCTGGCGGCGGCGCTGAACATCTCGACGGGCAGTTTCTATCACCACTTCAAGGACTTCGACGCCTACCTCGGCCAGCTGGCCGACTATTTCGGCGGCCAGCAACTGCATGAGAACCTCGAGCGGATACGGGCCTCCGAGGCCACGCCCTTTGAGCGCATCCGCAGGGTCTCCGCGCTGGCCATGGCCGAGAACCTGCCGCGGCTGATGCTGGCCATGCGCGCCTGGGCCCGCAGCGAGCCGCGCGCCGCCGCCGCCGTGGCCACGGTCGACGAGACCCTGATCGCCTTCTTCGCCGAATGCCTGGAGGCCATGGGCTTTACCCGCCAACAGGCCCTGGCGCGTGGCTATCTGCTGGCGGCGTCCGGCACGGCGGAGGTCATGCCGCCCGCCGAGATGGGCGAGGGCCGGGCCCTGCGCGACCTGATTCTGGCGACCATCTGCGGACAACCGCCGGCCTAGACCCCGCGCGCGCCGGGCGGCCGGGGGTCAGCGGCCAGGCGCCAGCGCCGCCAGTTTCCGCTGCAGGAATAGCCGCTCGGCGGGCGCGGGGCCGAGGTCGAGCGCCGCCGCCAGGGCCGAGCGCGCCTCCTCGCGGCGGCCGGCACTTTCGAACAGGCCGGCGCGGGCGGCCTGCCAGGGCAGCCATTGTTCGAGGCGGTCGTGATGGACGTCGGCCAGCAGGGCCAGCCCGGCTTCCGCCCCCTGCGCCTCACCCACCGCCACGGCCTGGTTGACCGCGATCACCGGATCGGGCCGCATCGCGAACAGCAGGCCATAGAGGGTGGCGATGTCGGCCCAGGGCGTCTCGCCGCTCTCGCGCC
>JAQGIP010000064.1 GCA_028291055.1 Caulobacter sp. | reverse complement strand
TGGCGGCGCGGGCGCAGGACTGGTCCTGGTCGAGCGCGCGGGCGCACCTGGCGGGGCGCGACGACCGGCTGGTGAGCGTGGCGCCGATGCTGGACAGGGTTGAAGACTGGGCGGGCTTCCTGAGCGCGGGGCTGGATGAGGCGGATCATCGCGCGATCCAGGCCGGGGAGCGGACGGGCCGGCCCCTGGGGTCGGCGGACTTTGTCGCCGGGTTGGAGCAGCGGCTTGGGCGGGCGCTGGCGAGAGGGAAGCCGGGGCCGAAGGCGCGGGGGGGCGAGAGCGGAGGGTAGATAAGTATAGTGTCCCCGTATTTAGGCCGCTGCGTTGAGGCGCGCGAGGTAGGGGCGGCGATCGAGGTGCGGGGACACGAAACCTATTTCCCCGAGCGGGCGGGGTGGGTCCTGGCGCGGCGGCTAGGGGGAAATAGGTATCATGTCCCCTGTGGCTAGGCCCGGGGGACGGAGAACTGGAAGACGGCGCCGCGGACGGGGCCGGCGCCGGGGACGGGGGTGGCCCACAGGCGCCCGCCATGGGCCACGACGATGGCGCGGGAGATGGGCAGCCCCAGGCCGATGCCGTCGGCCTTGGTGGTGAAGAAGTGGTCGAACAGCCGCCCGGCGTCGGCGGGCTTGACGCCGTGGCCGGCGTCCTGGACCGCCATGACCACGTCGCCGGACTCCAGCACGCCGGAGCGGATGACCAGTTCGCGGGGGCGATTGCGCACCCCCTTCATGGCGTCCATGCCGTTGAGCACCAGGTTGAGCAGCACCTGCTGCAGCTGGATGGCGTCGCCGCGGACCAGGGGGAGGTTGGCCAGCAGGGTGGAGGTGACCGTGACGCCGAGGGTGGCCCGGGCGTGCTCCGTGAGGGCGACCACGTCGGCCGCCACCTGGTTCAGATCGACCTCTCCGAAGGCGGGCGCATCCTTGGCCAGCATGGCGCGGGCGCCGCCGACCACGGCCGCGGCCCGGCCGGCGTCGCGCAGGGTGCGCGCGATGGCCGCGCGGGCTTCCGGCAGGTCGGGCGTGTCGCGGTCCAGCCAGCGCAGGGCGGCTTCGCTGTTGGTGACGATGGCGCCGATGGGCTGGTTGATCTCATGGGCGATCCAGGACGCGAACTGTCCCGCCGCGATCAGGCGGGTCACGCGGGCCAGTTCCGCCTGGGCCTCGACCGCCGCGGCCTCGGCCTTGCGCCGCGCCTCCTCGGCGCGCCGCAGACGGCGGTCCTGAGCCGGGAGTACAATGACCGGCGGGCGTCCGACCCCGGGCTGGGCGGCCAGGGCGGGCGTGAGCGCCGGCGCGGACTCGGGCTGACCGGAGATCGGCGAAAGCGGGATCACTGGTAGCCACTCCGTTAAAGCCCACGCTCACGCGAAAAGTGCATCATGCGCCTTCGCGGCGGGGGATCGGGGCCGGACGCTGGGGGTTTTGGCATATCCCAGCGATTGATTTTATCAACCTGAGGACAACACGTAGAGCGGGGCCGGCTGAACCGCGACGTGGCGGATTGACCCATGGTTAAAGACGTCGGCAAGCTAATAATAGGCATTCCCGCGATTCACGCGCGAAGCAAACCTAGGTTAGGTAGATTTCGGAGAACCGTGTAATGTGCAATTCTGGAATATAACTCTGTTCTTCGATTGATCAGGCTCGTCCACGCCTGGAGTTATTTCCGACCCAGCCAACCCCCTCCAATATTCGATCCACCCTCCGGCCTCCTCGGCTGAACCATGCACGGGGGAACCTTCGCTGGGGCGACATGTTGAAAGAGAAGCAGAGCCGTTGACCTGTCCCAGCCCGCGCCGACGCCCCAAACCGGCCGACCGTGGGCGGCCCGCCGCGGCCGAGCGCAACCGAAGCGTTACCTTGGCTGGGAACAACGCCATGTCCGAATATCCAAGACCGGGTGGCCGCGCGGCCCCTCGCCCGCCCGCGCCCGTCTCGCGCGCGCCGCCGCTGTGAGCGGCCCGCCCACCGTTTTCGTGGTCGATGACGACCCCTCGATGCGCGAAGCCGTCGGCAGCCTGTTGCGTTCGGTGGGGCTGGAGGTGCGCGCCTTCGCCTCGTCACAGGAGTTTGTGGAGAACCCGCGGCCGGATGCGCCCGGCTGCCTGATCCTGGACGTGCGCCTGCACGGGGTGAGCGGCCTGGACCTGCAGAAGGAGCTGTCGCAATCCAGCGCGCCGCTGCCGATCATCTTCATTTCGGGCCACGGCGACATCCCCATGACCGTCAGCGCCATGAAGGCCGGCGCGGTGGAATTCCTGACAAAGCCGTTCCGCGACCAGGATCTGCTCGACGCCGTGCGGATCGCCGTGGAGTTGGACCGCGCGCGGCGCAAGCAGGCGCGCGGCGTCGGCGAAATCCGCAAGCGTTTCGCGGTCCTCAGCCCCCGCGAGCGCGAGATTCTGCGGCTGATCGCCGACGGCAGGCTGAACAAGCAGGTGGCGGTGGCGCTCGGCATCAGCGAAATCACCGTCAAGGTTCATCGGGGACATCTGATGAGCAAGATGAAGGCCAGGACCTTCGCGGATCTGATGCGAATGGTCGGCGTACTCGAAGCCGCCGCCTTGGTTTAGCGGCGCCGATACGAAGGTATAGGGCCACCGCACCCTCGGGATTGTCTTGCCGCATGAGTCGCGGCGCCATCGTCCAATATTAAAGCCGGGGCCACAGGCGTTAACCTTTATTAATGAGATCGGCCTGAAACCAGGTCAGGGCGCTTTGCCCGCCGCCTGCGCCGGTCTCCCAGCATCAGTAGAGGGAGCCGCGGCGTGGAATGGACTGAAAGCCGGATATCGACACTGACCACCCTATGGCAGGCGGGCCAGAGCGCCAGCCAGGTCGCCCGTCAACTGGGCGGCATCAGCCGCAGCGCCGTGATCGGCAAGGTCCATCGCCTGCGGCTGTCGGGGCGCGCGCTTCCGGCCCGGCCTCGCGCCGTGGCGGCGCCGCGTCCGTCACGCGCGGTTCGCGCCCCGAGCCAGGCCAAGGAACGCGCCAACCGGCTGAGCACGGTTGAGCGCTCGTCGCATGTCGTGACCCTGAGAGGCTATCTGCCGGCCGCCGCCACCCCGCGGAATGAACTGGCGGCGACCGCGACCATCATGACGCTTGGCCCCGCCTCCTGCCGTTGGCCCATCGGTGATCCGCGTGACGGCGACTTCGGCTATTGCGGCCGGCCGCGTCCGCCCATGACCACCTACTGCGATTGCCATGCCCAGGCCGCCTTCTACACCCGCAAGGGCCGCGGGCCCGACCTGAGCGAGAGGGGCCGCGTCGCCGCGCCGGCTCGCGGCTTTGACGGGGACCGGGCATGAGTTCGCACGCGGATCGCCTCAGGGGGGTGCAGGTGCTGCTGACCGGAGCGGGGGCGCCGATCACCTGCGACGTTGTCCGCCTGCTGGCCACGGAGGACGCCCTGGTGACGGCGGCCGATGAAAACGCGGCGGTCCTGGCGCGGCTGCAGCGCGACCTGGGCCTCTACCGCACGACGGTGAAGACCGCCCTTGTGGATCTGCAGAACCTCACGGAGATGCGCCTCTTCGCCGACAACCTGCAGGGCCTGGGCCTTCTGCCGCACCTGATCATCTGCTGCTGCGACGGCAAGAACTGTCCAGCCGATCTGGCCGCCTCCCTGCTGCAGCCCAGCCTCTTCGTCCACGCCCTGCCGATCGCGCGGTGGCGGCTGCTCAGGCTTGTCGACGCCATGTCGATCCCCAGCCTGCCCCAGCTGCTCGACCAGAGGCGGCTGAGGGGCATGCCGCTTTTGCGAGACCGCTCCGTGCGGGTTTCCATCGCCGGCCACCCGTTCAGCGTCGACCGCTGCACTCACCCGCCCGAACCGACCCTCGATGCGCCCGGGCCGCGCCAAGCCGCCCGAGCGCTGCGCATCGTCGGGCAGGCGCCGCACGATCGCCTGCGGCATGGCCGAACCGCCACCCCAAACCCTGGCCGGCCCTGGTGGCAGGCGGAGACGGTCTGATGAACATCCTCTTCATCGAAAACGAGTTCGGCAGCGGTCAGATCTTCACGGTGCTGGAGGACTTCGGCAACCGCGTCGTCGAACGACAACTCAGGCCGGGAGAGAATGCCCGCATCATCGTCAGCCGGTTTAAATCGGTCGTGGTGACGGAACGGGGACTCCTGGAACACTGACGCTGTCGGCTCGGGGCCCCTGCCCCCTATGGACGCGCCGGCGCCGGCCGGGAGGCTATCAGGCCGCGCGCGCGGCCCCGCCGCCGGTTTGGGGGGGTAGGGTGAGGCGGCGGCCCCGGCGCAAATGCCGGGCTGTTCGAGGGCGGGAACAACGGCGCAAGATGCCGGTCCTAGTCGCCGGCCGAGTCGCCGGCCCGAATCGCCGGCGGCAATCGGCGACGCACACGGGTCGGAAGACCCGGAAGGGGGAGACATCATGGTTGAGGTGAATTATGCGGCCGTCGGCGTGGCGGCGCTGGCGGCGTTCGTCTTTTCGGCGCTCTGGAACAGTCCGCTGCTGTTCGGCAAGGCCCGGCTGACGCTGCGCGGGCTGGACCCGGCCACGACGACGGAGGGGCGGCCGACGCCGGCCCGGCTGGCGGGCGAGGCCGTGCGGTGCCTGGTGATCGCCTATGTGCTGGCGCGGTTCGTGGTGCTGCTGAACGTCACCGGCTGGGCGGGCGGGCTCGAACTCGGCGCCTGGGTATGGGTCGGGTTCCAGGCGGCGCTGCTGCTGGGCGCGGTGTTGTGGGAGAACATGCCGTGGCGGGCCTACGCCATCCACGCGGGCGACGCCCTGGCCAGGATCCTGCTGATGGGCGTGATCCTGGGGGCGTGGCGCTAGCCGCTCCCTAGAGCCCGCGCCGCCCAAATCCGCCGGCCGCCGGGGCTCGGCCGAAGGCCGGCGCGCCGTACGGCTGGGGCGCGGGGGCCGGGTCGCGGGGCGCGGGACTGCGCGGCGGTTGACGCTCGAAGTCGCCGCGGTCGAAGGCCGGGGTCGCGGCATAGGCCGGCCGTTCTCGGGCCTGCGGGGCGGGGTCCGGATCGTCGAAGACGCCGGCGATGTCTTCGATGCCGGCGCGACCGCCGCCGTTGCCCGGCCAGAACATCAGGGCGCCGCCCAGCGCCAGGTTGAGCAGGCTGCCGAACAGGGACTGCTGGCTCCACTGCAGGGCCGACAGATGCGGGAAGCCCGGCAGGAAGGCCTTGTCGACGATCACGGCCACGAACCACAGCGGCAGGACAAGGACCGGATTCCAACCGATATCGCGGATGCGCCGGGCCTGGAGGCTGAGGCTGATCCAGGTGGCGCCGATCCCCACCGGAATGACCAGCAGCAGCATCAGCGGCACGACGGCGGCCATCTCCTTGGGCGACTTGCCGATGAGCAGGGCCACGAAGAGGATGACAACGAAGACCCCCAGGCCGGTGCCGCCGAACAGGTACTGAAGGCGGTTTACCCGTCCCCGAAAACTGAAGATTGCAGCCAGCATGAGCGCCTCCTGTGAGCGCAGCGTGGCACGGCGACGCTTTCAGAACCGCGAAGGGACGCGGTTAACGACGGGTGTAGCCTCAGACCGGATCGCCGTTGGCGTCGACGAAGCCGTCGCGTTCCAGTTCGGCGCGCAGGGGCTCGAGCTGTTTTGCATAGCGGCGCCAGGCGCCGACGCCCTGGGCGTTGATGGGGTTGCGGACCTGGGCGGCGCTCTCGGTGGACACCGCGCCGGTGGCGCGTTCGGGGGCCAGGCAGGCCTCCTCGAACGCCAGCCCGCAGCCGGCCAGCAGGAAGCCGGTTTCGACCAGGGGGTCCTGGATCAGGCGCTCGAGGCTGACCTCCACGAAGCCGCGGCCCAGGACCTGGCGCCAATGGTCGGTGAGGCGGCGGTAGGCGCGGTAGTGGGCGGCGAGGTCGGCGAGGCTATAGGACCAGGGATAGGCGCCCGCCGCGAAGGGCAGGCGCAAGGCGCCGAACAGGCTGTCCATCGGCGCGCGGCGCACATGCACCATGGGCGCCTCGGGGAAGGCCAGGCGGATGGCGCCGGCGTATTCGTAGTTGTCGGGCAGCTTGTCGGTGACCACCGGGGCGGCGCCGGTCAGATGGGCGATATGCTGCTGGTAGAGGCGCGCGGTCTCGGCGCGGTTGGCGGTGGCGGCGGCGCGGATGGTGGGGATGTCGAAGATCTCGAAGCCCGGGGTGCGGGCGGCGTTCTTCACCGCCTCGGGCAGGGCCAGGGTTTCGCCGAGGGCGGCCACGGTGCTGTGGGCCGACAGGATGCGCTCCACCAGGGTGGTGCCGGAGCGGGGCAGGCCGAAGATGAAGATCGGCCGGGGACCGTCGGGCCGGTGCATCGTCTGGGCTTCGACCCGCGCGCGGGGGAAACTGGCGACAAGGGCGTCGACGCGGGCGGCTTCAAGGGCGGCGTTGTAGGGATTGCGGGCGCCGGCGGCGGCGGCGCTGGCGCTCAGGGCGGCCCAGGCTTCGGCGGGACGGCCGATGTCGTCCAGCTCCTTGGCCAGCGCATAGCCCAGTTCCGTGGCCTCGGGCGAGCCGGGCGTGGCCCGCGACAGGGCGGCGCCCAGGGCCTCCAGATGGTTGTCGCCCACGGTCCAGGGGCGCAGGCGGGCCAGGGCGGCGTGGGCCAGGGCGTCGTCGGGGTCCAGCGCCAGGGTGCGGGCATAGGCGGTGTCGGCGTCCTCGAGCCGGCCCAGGATGCGCAGGGCGTCGGCCAGGGCGTGCTGGACGGAGGCGTCGTGCGGCAAGCCGGCGGCGGCCAGTTCGGCGTGGCGAAGGGCATCCTCATGGCGGCCCATCTCAGCATAGGCGGCGCTCAGCACCCGGTGGGCGGGCGGCTGCATGCCGGACCGGGACGCGGCCAGGACGGCGGCCTCGGCGGCCTGCTCCCAGCGGGTGGCGCGCACCAGGCCGAGCGCGCGCTCGGCCTCGAAGACGGCGCGGACGGGATCGCTTTCGGCCAGGTGGGTCAGCGCCATGGCGCGGGCCTTGGCTACGTCGGCCGGGCCAGCGACCTTGGACAGGGCTTCGCAGAGCAGCAGCCAGGCGTCGCTGCGTTGGGGGTCGAGCTTGATGGCCGCCTCGGCCGCGCTGCCGGCGACATCGGGCTTGCCCCGGGCCAGGGCGCCCTGGGCCAGGGCGACCAGGCGGTCGGCGTCGGTGGGTGCGGTTTCGATCGTGGTGTCGGGGGTGGAGGGCATGGCGGCAACCTGCCATGGCGCCGCCATCGCCGCACCGAGATTCGCCCGGGCCGGCGCGCGACAGATTGGACTTGAGCCGGGAACCCGGCTGCGGTCTCCTGCCTGCGCCGTCCAGGACGAGAGGCGGCGCGGGGGACGAGTGATGTTGATGCGCGCGGCTTCGATCCTTGGGGCGCTGGCCCTGCTGGCGGCCACGCCGGCCCAGGCGCAGGTGGCGGCCTTCACCGCCACCCTGAGCGGGCATGGAGCGCCCACCGATACGGGTTCGGACGCCACGGGCAAGGCCAGGATCTTCGTCGATACCGACGCCAGGACGGTGGACATCACCCTGGATGTCGAGGGCATCACCATGGACCAGCTGTGGGGCGCGCTGGCGCATGCCTCCATGGGACCGATCCACCTGCACAAGTACGCCAGCAATGTTCATACCGACACCGGCTCGAGCAGCCTGGCCTTCCCCCTGCCCATGGGGGCCAACTATATGCCCACGCCGAAGGGCTTCCATGTGGAGATCAGGCGCGCCTCCTATGCCGAGGCGGCGACCATGCTGAATTCCAACCTGTCCTTCCCCGACTTCATGACCGCGATGGGCAATGGGCAGATCGTGCTCAACATCCACACCAACGCCTTCCACGACGGTGAGATCAGCGGCGAGGTCGATCCGGTCGATCCGCCCGCCTGAGGCGGCGGCTTTAAGATGAACGGCGCCTGACCAGGGCGGTTCAGATCAGGCTCATGCGCGGGGGCCTAGGGTGTCTTCATACAACGGATCACCCCCCGCTCTGAAGGGAGCCAAACATGAAACGCCTGCTCACCGCCGCCGTCGCGCTTTCGCTCTTCGCCGGCGCCTCCGCCATGGCCACCTCGGCCTCGGCTCAAGACCACGGCCGCTACGACCAACAATATGACCGCCACGATCGCGGCGACCACCGCGACCATCGCGGCGACAACCGTGGCGGCAACCGCTACGACAACGGCCAGCGCTACGGCAACGGCTATGGCAACGGTTACGGCAACCAGGGTCACCGCTGGGCCCGCGGCCAGCGCTACGACTACAGCTACGGCCGCAGCTACATCGACTATCGTGGCCACAACCTGCGTCGTCCGCCCCGTGGCTACGGCTGGGTGCAGGACCGCAACGACTTCCTGCTGGTCGCGCTGACCAGCGGCCTGATCTACGAGATCGTCGCCAACCGTTAAGGCCGGTCCCCGGATCAGCAAGACTTCAGACCCCCGGCGGGAGACCGCCGGGGGTTTTGCTGTGTGAGGTCTAGCTGGCCGCGCGGCGGGCGGCTTCGGCGGCCTGGGTCTTTTCGCCCCAGCGGCGCGCGGCGCCCGGGACCCAGACGGCGATCAGTTCCAGGCTGACCGGCTGGAAGGATTCGTCCTTGGCGATGCCGCGCAGCTTGGCGATGAAGCTGCGCCCGTCGGAGGACTTGTTGAACTTGTCGAGCGCCTTGCGGGCCTTAGGGCTGAGCACCAGGTCGGAATCCAGGTTGGACATGTTGGCCACCAGGGCCGGGCGCAGCTCGCTGAGGAAGCCTTCCTCGCACAGCGCGGTGGCGGCGCGCAGTTCGCCCAGGGTGAAGCGCTGGGCCATGTAGCGGCTGAGGATGTCCTCAAACAGCGGCCGGTCTTCCAGGAACTCCTCCCAGGCGGCGTCGCCGAACAGCCGGGTCCAGCCGGAGAAGCGGGCATAGGCCATGGAGCCGTAGCCGCCCTGCTTGATGCCGTCCTTGCGGATCTCCGCCTCGGTCATGGTGACCAGCATGTCGTAGAAGGGCTTGTAGGACTCCGCATCGGCCAGCACGGCGTGGACGAGATAACGCGACATCCGCTCCGATTCCGGGATCGGCTTGCCGGCGGGGGCGCCGGCCAGCGCGGCCACCGTGGTGTTGGCCGCCAGCACCGGCTGGGCCGCCGTCAGGGCGAGCGTCAGCGCCAGGCCCGGCGCGCAGAGGCGCCGCAGTCGAGCCGTCATCATCAGATCCATCCCCCAGAGCGCGCCACCCGGCGCGCAAAACGCCCATGGCGGTCAGCCTAATGCACTTCCCGGCAAAGTGGAATTGCTTCGCCGGACAGGGGAGCGGACTTCAGGAGTGGCGCTAACGGCCCTGCTGGGCGCCCCGGGCCAGGGCCTCGGAGATGTTGAACATCAGCAGCAGGAAGAGGCCGGCGGCGGTCAGGCTGTAGGGCATGGTGACGTGCATGGCGTCTTCGCCGGGCTGGCGTTGCAGGGCGAGCCACCCCATCCACCACAGGCCGCCGAAGATGACGCCATAGACGAGCGTCCACAGGGTCAGCAGGCCATCGCCGCCGCCCTTGGCCTTGCCGCCCTTGGCCGGCTTGCCGGCCTTGGGCGCCTTGGCTTCCTTCGGCGCCTTGCTCATGGCCGGGCCGCCGGAGAGGTCGTCGCGGCCATTCTGGCCCTCGCAAGATCACGCCGGCTTTGTCGGCGTATAGGTAGTCCTACACCCTCGCCGTTAAGGCCGGCCCAACAGGAGGTTGCCGAGGCCTTAAGGGATCAGGCCGCCGCGCGCAGGGCCTCCGTGGTGGTCGCCGCCCAGCTGGGCCGCGATTGCATCCGCGCCAGCCAGGCCGGAAGGCGCGTGCCGGGCAGCATCGATTGCCCCTCCGGCGTCGCGGCGAAGAACTCCGCCTGGGGCGCCAGCATCAGGTCGGCCAGGGTCAGGTCGTCGCCGGTCATGAAGGTCTGGTCGCCCAGCAGCGCATCGAGCGTGGCCACGCAGGTGCGGGCCAGGGGAAGCGCCGGGCCGATGGCGGTCTCGTCGGTGGGCAGGCCCAGGAACATCGGCTTGACGATCCGTTCGAAGCCGATGGGCGAGGCCCAGCTCCTGAACACATACCAGTCGTTGATGCCCATCAGCTGATCCACGCGGGCGGCCTGGCGCGGATCGGTGGGCCGCAGCGAGGGGCCTTCGAAGGCGGCGTCGGTCCAGCGCAGGATGGCCTGGCTCTCATAGAGGCTGAAGTCGCCGTGCTCAATGGCCGGCAGGCGGCCGAAGGGCATGCGGGCCAGGTGGGCCGGGGTCTGGCTGGCGCCGGGGCCCATCGCGGCCAGGCGCCAGGCAACGCCCTTCTCCTCGAAGCCCAGCAGGACGGCGCGCACATAGGGGCTGCCGGCGACGCCGTGGACGATAACGGGATTGGTCATGGTGTCTCTCCAGACAGACGGGCGGACAGGAGGGCTCAACCCACCGTCTCCACGAAGCTTTGCAGGATGGCGCCCCAGCCATTCGGGTTGTCCAGGGACGCGCGGGCGTCCACGGCGTTGGCGCCCATACGTTCCAGGTTGCGGTGTTCGAAGTCGACGCGGGTCATGCCCTCGCCCACGGCGGTGAAGACGACCTCGACCTCGGTGACCAGGGCGGGGTCGTACTTCCAGTCGAAGCCGATCTGCCAGGCCAGCATCAGCCGGCCGGGGGGCTCCCAGGCCAGCACCTTGCCCCAGTCGCATTCGGCCCCCTCGCTGTTGACCTCATACCAGCGGCCGCCGACCCGGGGCTCGATGAAGGCCTGCTTCAGCTCGGCGCCGCCGATGTGGTGGCTGCGCGGCCACCAGCGGTCGAAGCCGGCGGTGAACACCTCGAAGGCGCGGGCCGGCGTGGCCTTGACGGTCACGGTCTTTCTGACCGGCGCGGGCGTGATGATCTGTGTAGCAGCGGTCATGGGTTCCCCTTGGCGCCCGGCCCGTTCACGGGGGGCGTGTCGTTCTCGAATTCGGCGGCGAAGGCGGCCAGCGCGCCGTCCCAGAAGCGGTCCAGCCAGGCCCGCATCTGGCCCAGGCCGGCGGGGTCTATGGCATAGACCCGCCGCGTTCCCTCCGCCCGGTCGGCCACCAGGCCGGCCGCCTTGAGCACCTTCAGATGCTGGCTGACCGCCGGGCGGCTGACCGGCAGCCCCGCCGCGATGGCGCCCACGGCCATCGGCCCGCGCTCCAGCCGTTCGAACACGGCGCGGCGGGTCGGATCGGCCAGGGCGGCGAAGGCGGCAGATCGGTTAGCCATAGCTTACCGTAAGTTCACACTTACGATGAGTCAAGTGCTTCAGTCGAGGGTGATGTCCGCCCGCTTGATGCCGCGCACCAGACCCTTGAGGTTCTGGAAGTTGCGGTCCACCGCCTTCAGCATCACCGGGCCCTCCATGACGCGCGAGGGCACGATGACGCCCTCGTCCCCTACCCGTTCGCAGACCCCCTGGGCGATCATCTTGTGCACGTGGCGGCGCACGGTTTCGTAGGGAAGGCCGAGCGACGCGGCCAGGGCGTAGATGCTGATCGGCCGGCGCAGGGCGTCGGGTGGAATGGTGTCCATGCCGGCGAACTGGCGCGAAGCGGCGGGATCGGTGTCGAGGGGCCCGATATTGGCCCCCATGATGGCCAGCAGGATGACGCCCTGGACCAGGTTGTGGCCGGAGACGTCCGACAGGATCTCGATGAAGCGCAGGAAATAGCCGACCGACAGGCGCATCGCCAGGCGGCGGACGTCGTCGCCTTCCTCCGGCGGGGCGGGCTCGGTCATGGGCGGCGATCCTCGGGCGCGGCGCAGCTTGCCACCTCCCGCGCCGCCGGGGAACCATGTGCGGCTGTGGCGCCGCCGCCACGCCCGCGCGCCACCCGCAGGCGCCATGGAACCCGAGCGGCGGCGCTTGCGTATCCTTGACAATGGGGCGTCGCGACAGGGCCCGAAGGGACCGGCGGCGCACACCAGAGTGGATAATCCGATGTCGCCTCCGCTTGCGATCGTTTCCGACAATACCGCCCTTCCCTATGGCCTGCCCAACGAGGTCGCGGCCGAGACCGAGAGCCTGAGCGGCCGCATCCAGCGCCTGCAGGCCGAGACCCGCGCCATGGCGGTACAGCACATCCAGATCCTCGAAGCCGCCATCGACGAGGTCCGGCGGCTGGCCGGCGAGGTGGCCGGGGGCGGCGAGGCCTATCCGGTCGGCGCCCGCGAACTGGCCCGACAGATGCTGGGCGACTGCGAGGGCCGCCGCCGCGCGCTGGACGCCATCGTCGGGCGGGCCGTCCGCGCTTAGGCGACCACGTCGTCGAAGTCCTTGTGGCGGCGCAACCAGGCGGCGGCGTAGCTGCACAGGGGCACGATCTTGGCCCCCTCTTGCCGCGCCGCCAGGGCCACCTTCTCCATCAGCCAGCCCGCCGCGCCGGTGCCTCGCAGGGCCATGTCGGCTTCCACATGCGGGATCACCAGCCGACCGTCGCGGCGCTGGTAGTCGGCGAAGGCCAGCAGGCCGTCCACCTCCAGTTCGAAGCGGTTTTCCTCGCGGTTGTCGCGGAAGGCATCGGTCATGGTCGAGGTCCTGTGGCGGATCACTATAGCCGCCGGGCGCGGGCCGGGCGATGATGGGGCAACAAATCAGGGAGGATTTCGATGCAGCGCTGGCCCGTTCTTCTGACCGCTTCGGCCGCCGTCCTGGCCTTGGCCGCCTGTAGCAAGCCCGCCGGCAAGACCGCGAGCGGTGAGGCGGCCGCCCCCGGCGCGGCGCCGGCCTCCACCGGCATCTCCGCCCAGATGGGCGCCATGCCCACCCGCGCCGCCGGCCTGTGGACCCAGACCATCCACACCAAGGACCACAGCCAGGCCATCAAGATCTGCCTCGACGCCGACACCGACAAGAGGATGTCGATGTGGAGCCAGGGCATGGGCATGGAGAAGTGCTCCAAGAACGAGGCCCATCGGGGCCTGGACGGCACGGTGACCTTCGAGTCCGAGTGCGACATCCCCCCGTCGGGCCACATCAGCAGCAAGGGCGTCGCCAAGGGCGACTTCTCCAGCCACTACACCGTGACCATCGACGGCACGATCACCGGCGCGGCGATGAAGCAGATGAACGGCGCCTCCTCGACCACCATCGACGCCGTGCGCGACGGCGACTGCCCCGCCGGCTGGAAGGGCGGCGACATGGAGATGCCGGGCATGGGCAAGATGAACATCGAGACCATGCAGAAGCGCGCCGAGCAGCTGCGCGGGCTGTCGGGTCAGGTGAAGTTCAAGCCGTAGCCGCGAGGCGCGCGAGGCGCGCGCCCTCTAACTCACCAGCTCCACCGCCATCGCCGTGGCTTCGCCGCCGCCGATGCAGAGCGAGGCCAGGCCGCGCCTGCCGCCGCGCGCCTGGAGCGCCGCCAGCAGGGTGGCCAGGATGCGCGCGCCGGACGCGCCGATGGGGTGGCCGAGCGCGGTGGCGCCGCCATTGACGTTGAGGCGGTCGCGGTCGAAGCCCATTTCGCGCAGCGCGATCATCGGCACCACGGCGAAGGCCTCGTTGATCTCGAACAGGTCCACGTCGCCGACGCTCCAGCCGGCCTTGGCCAGGGCCTTGTGCATGGCCGGCACGGGGGCGGTGGTGAACAGGCCCGACTCATGGGCGTGGGCGGCGTGGCTGACGATGCGGGCCACCACCGTCATGCCGAGCTTTTCGGCGACGCTGGCGCGGGTGATGACCAGGGCCGCGGCGCCGTCGCTGATCGACGAGGCGTTGGCCGCCGTGATCGTGCCCTCCTTGGAAAAGGCCGGGCGCAGGGTGGGGATCTTGGCCGGGTCGGCCTTCAGGGGCTGTTCGTCCTGGTCGACGACCACATCGCCCTTGCGGCCCTTGACGGTGACCGAGGCGATCTCGCCCACGAAGGCCCCGCTCTGGATGGCCTTGACCGCGCGGCTGAGGCTTTCGATGGCGTAGGCGTCCTGGTCCTCGCGGGTGAACTGGTAGGCGGCCGCCGTCTCCTCGGCGAAGGCGCCCATCAGCTTGCCGGGCGTATAGGCGTCTTCCAGGCCGTCGAGGTACATGCTGTCGGAGATGGTGTCGTGGCCGATGCGCGCGCCGCCCCGGTGCTTGGTCATGAGGTAGGGGGCGCCGGTCATGCTTTCCATGCCGCCCGCGACGATGACGTCGGCCTGGCCGGCCGCCAGCGCGTCATGGGCCATGATCGCCGCCTGCATGCCCGAGCCGCACATCTTGTTGACGGTGGTTGCCTGGACCGACAGCGGCAGGCCCGCGCCCAGCGCCGCCTGGCGGGCCGGCGCCTGGCCCAGGCCGGCGGGCAGCACGCAGCCCATGAAGATCTGCTCGACGGCGTCGCCGGCAATGCCCGCGCGTTCGAGCGCGGCCTTGACCGCGACCGAGCCCAGCTCGGTGGCCTTCACCCCGGTGAGCGCGCCCTGGAAGCCGCCCATGGGCGTGCGGGCGAAGGAGGCGATGACGACGGGATCTTTGGCGGGATCGACGGACATGGGGTGGTCTCCAGATGGCGCGATGGCTTTAGCGCTTCATGGCGGCGACGGAAAGGCGGGGTGGCGGGGGATAGCCGCCACCGAATGCTATGCGAAAAGATGGGGTGGCGGGGGATAGCCGCCACCGAATGCTAGGCGAAAAGATGGGGTGGCGGGGGATAGCCGCCACCCCAGGGTCCGGTTGCAGGAACCCGCCTCGGGGAGCCCTCGCGTCTGTCGAAACCAGGACGAGATAGGTCCGTTGCAAAACAAAACCTAGCCAGCAGCGTCCACAAAAGCAACCCACTTGCATTCGCCTGGGTTAGGGGCCAATTTTCCGGCCATGGGCCGTACCGCCGACTATTCCAAGCAGAGCTGCGCGGTCGCCGCGACCCTCGAGGTGGTGGGCGACCCCTGGACGCTGCTGATCCTGCGCGACGCCTTCCAGGGCGTCCGCCGCTTCGAACAGTGGCAGGACCGGCTGGGGGTCGCGCGCAACGTCCTGGCCGCGCGGCTGAAGGCCCTGGTGGCGAACGGCGTGCTGACCACGCGGCTCTATTCGGAGCGGCCGCCGCGCAAGGAATATCTGCTGACCCATAAGGGCAAGGACCTGCGCCCGGTGCTGCTGACCATGGCGGCCTGGGGCGACCAGCATGTCTATGGCGAGGGTGGCGGGCCGCATGTGCGCATCCACGATCCCTGCGGCCACGAGTTCAAGGCGAAGCTGGTGTGTGAAGGCTGCGGCGAGGCGTTGACGCCCGGCGACCTGACCTTCGAGGCCCGGCATGAGGGCCATATGCCCACCGTGGCCGAGGCGATGGCGAAGGCCTAGCCCCTCGGGGACCCATACGCTCTCAAATCTGTCGGGGAGATGCCTGCGCGCGACCGTAGGTGTCCCCGGATCGTGGGCGGGGGACACGTACGGTTGGACTCAGCGGCTGAACCGCCGGCGCCTGAGAGCGTACACGTCCCCGGCTAGCCGACCGCCGCCTGCACATTCAACGCCTGGCGCGTCTCCATCACGTCATGCACCCGCACCGCCGCCACGCCGGCGCGGGCGCCGATCAGCGCCACGGCGAGGGAGCCGCCCAGGCGGTCGGCGACCTCTTTGGCCGACGGATCGATGGCGGCGATGAAGCGCTTGCGGCTGGCGCCCAGCAGGACGGGGAAGCCCAGGGCGACCAGCTGGTCCAGGCCGCGCAGCAGGGCGAGGTTATGGGCCAGGGTCTTGCCGAAGCCGATGCCGGGATCGAGCCAGATCTTGTCCTTGGCCACGCCGGCGGTCACCGCCGCCTCGGCGCGGTTCGCCAGCCAGGCGGTCACCTCCGCCACCACGTCGGTATAGCGCGGGTCGTTCTGCATGGTCCGCGGTTCGCCCAGCATGTGCATCAGGACGACCTCGCAGCCGAGCTCGACGGCGGTGGCCAGGCTGTCCGGCGCGGCAGTCAGGCCGCTGACATCGTTCCACATGGTGGCCCCGGCCGCGACGGCGGCGCGGGCCACGGCGGGCTTGAGGGTATCGATCGACAGCGGGATGTCGCTCTCGGCGGCCAGCACCGTGATCAGGGGGATGACCCGGGCCAGCTCATCGGCCTCGGCCACGGGTTCGGCGCCGGGCCGGGTGCTTTCGCCGCCGATGTCCAGGATGTCCGCGCCCTGCGCGATCAGACGCCGCGCATGGGCCAGCGCCGCGCCGGGATCGAGGAAGCGGCCGCCGTCGGAGAAGCTGTCGGGCGTCACGTTGACGATCCCCATCACCCTTGGCCGCGTCACCCGCACCCCCCAAAAGAAATCCGCGCCCCACCGTAAGGCAGAGCGCGGATTGAATGTCACCTTCGATCCCGGCTTGCGCCGGGATGAGCGGTGGTTTCCTAGGCCGTGGCCGGACCGGTGGCCTGAGGCGCGCCGAGCGGCGGCGACAGGGGCACGGCGACGGCGGGGCCGGAGGGGCGGCGGTCGTCGGCTTCCTCGCGGTTGGGCAGCACGCCCTTCAGCAGGTTGCCGATTTCCTCGCCCGACAGGGTTTCATATTCGAGCAGGCCCTTGGCGACGGTGTGCAGGTCTTCCAGGCGTTCGGTCAGGATGCGGCGCGCTTCGTCCTGGCCGCCCTTCACGAGCACCTTCACCTCGGCGTCGATGGTCCGCGATGTTTCTTCCGAGACGTTCTGGGTGCGCGCCACCGAGTGGCCCAGGAAGACTTCGTCCTGGTTGTCGCCATAGGCCACGGTGCCGAGGGCTTCGGAATAGCCCCAGCGGGTGACCATGTTGCGGGCGAGATCGGTGGCGGCCTTGATGTCGGAGCTGGCGCCGGCGGTGATGTTCTCCTTACCGAAGATCAGCTCTTCCGCCACGCGGCCGGCCATCATGATGGCGAGGCGCGAGGTCATCTGCTTGTAGCTCAGCGAATAACGGTCGCCCTCCGGCAGCTGCATGACCATGCCCAGGGCCCGGCCGCGCGGCACGATGGTGGCCTTGTGCACGGGGTCGGCGGAGGGGACGGTCATGGCCACCAGGGCGTGGCCGCCCTCGTGGTAGGCGGTGTTCTTCTTCTCGTCGTCGGACATGGCCAGCGAGCGGCGCTCGGCGCCCATCATCACCTTGTCCTTGGCGTGTTCGAAATCGAACATGGTGACCATGCGCTTGTTGCGGCGCGCGGCGGCCAGGGCGGCTTCGTTTACGAGGTTGGACAGGTCGGCGCCCGAGAAGCCGGGGGTGCCGCGGGCCAGGGTCTTCACGTCCACGTCGGCGGCCAGGGGCACGTTGCGCATGTGGACGCGCAGGATCTTTTCGCGGCCCGAGACGTCGGGGTTGGGCACCACGACCTGACGGTCGAAGCGGCCGGGACGCAGCAGGGCCGGGTCCAGGACGTCGGGGCGGTTGGTGGCGGCGATCAGGATGATGCCTTCGTTGGATTCAAAGCCGTCCATCTCGACCAGCAGCTGGTTCAAGGTCTGCTCGCGCTCATCGTTGCCGCCGCCCAGGCCGGCGCCGCGATGGCGGCCGACGGCGTCGATTTCGTCGATGAAGATGATGCAGGGGGCGTTCTTCTTGGCCTGTTCGAACATGTCACGGACCCGGCTCGCGCCGACGCCGACGAACATTTCCACGAAGTCCGAACCGGAGATGGTGAAGAAGGGCACGCCCGCCTCGCCGGCGATGGCGCGGGCCAGCAGGGTCTTACCGGTGCCCGGAGGGCCAACCAGCAGAGCGCCCTTGGGGATCTTGCCGCCCAGGCGCTGGAACTTGCCGGGGTCCTTGAGGAAATCGACGATCTCCTGCAGCTCCTCCTTGGCCTCGTCCACGCCGGCCACGTCATCGAAGGTGACGCGGTTCTTGTTCTCGGTCAGCAGCCGGGCCTTGGACTTGCCGAAGCCCATGGCGCCGCGCCCTGCGCCCTGCATCTGGCGCATGAAGAAGACCCACACGCCGATCAGCAGGATGATGGGAAGGAGCGAGCCCAGCAGCTGCATCCAGCCGGAGGGTTGG
>JAQGIP010000062.1 GCA_028291055.1 Caulobacter sp. | reverse complement strand
AGATGCCGGCCCATCCGCGCGCGGTCAGCTCGCAAAAGTGCGTCCGCGCCGGCGGCAAGCACAATGACCTGGACAACGTCGGCTACACCGCGCGCCACCACACCTTCTTCGAGATGTTGGGCAACTTCAGCTTCGGTGACTATTTCAAGGAGCAGGCCATCACCCTGGCCTGGAACCTGCTGACCCAGGAGTTCGGCATCGACCCGAACCGCCTGACGGTCACCGTCTACCACACCGACGACGAGGCGGCCGCGCTCTGGAAGTCGATCGCCGGCCTGCCCGAAGAGCGGATCATCCGCATCGCGACCAACGACAACTTCTGGTCCATGGGCGACACCGGCCCCTGCGGCCCCTGCTCGGAGATCTTCTACGACCACGGCGACCACATTCCCGGCGGCCCGCCCGGCAGTCCGGACGAGGACGGCGACCGGTATGTGGAGATCTGGAACCTGGTCTTCATGCAGTTTGAGCAGCACGCCGACGGCACGCGCACCAACCTGCCCAAGCCCTCCATCGACACCGGCATGGGCCTGGAGCGGATCGCCGCTGTCCTGCAGGGCGTGCACGACAACTATGACGTGGACCTGTTCAAGACCCTGATCGCCGCCAGCGTCGAACTGACCGGCGTGCCGGCGGAAGGCGCCAACGCCCCTTCGCACCGGGTCATCGCCGACCACCTGCGCTCGACCAGCTTCCTGATCGCCGACGGCGTGTCGCCCTCCAACGAGGGCCGGGGCTATGTGCTGCGCCGGATCATGCGCCGCGCCATGCGCCACGCCCACCTGCTGGGGGCGGAAGAGCCGTTGATGCACCGCCTGGCGCCGACCCTGGTCCGGGAAATGGGCGCGGCCTACCCCGAACTGCGCCGCGCCGAGCCGATGATCGTGGAGACTCTGCGCCAGGAAGAGGAACGCTTCCGCCGCACCCTGGGCCGCGGCATGACTCTGCTCGACGAGGCGACCGAGGGGCTGAGCGAAGGCGGCGTGCTGGCCGGCGACGTGGCCTTCAAGCTCTACGACACCTACGGCTTCCCCCTAGACCTGACCCAGGATGCGGTCCGCGCCAAGGGCATCACCGTCGATACCGACGGCTTCGACGTGGCCATGGAAAAGCAGCGCAGCGGCAGCCGCGACGCCTGGTCGGGCTCCGGCCAGCAGGCGGCGGCGGGCGAGTGGTTCGCCATCCGCGAACGCCTCGGCCAGACCGACTTCATGGGCTATGAGGCCACCGACGCCACGGGCGAAGTGCTCTCCATCGTCAAAGACGGGGCCGAGGCTGATTCCGCCGAGGCGGGCGAGACGGTTCAGGTCGTCACCGACCGCACCCCCTTCTACGCGGAAGGCGGCGGCCAGGCCGGGGACAAGGGCGCCGTCGACGGGCCCAAGGGTCCGGTAGGCGAGGTGCTCGATACCCAGAAACACGCGGGCGACCTGTTCGTGCATGTGATCAAACTTGCCGCGCCGCTGGCGGTGGGCGACCGCGTCGGGCTGCATGTGGATGCGCAGCGCCGGGCGACCACGCGCGCCAACCACTCCGCCGCCCACCTGGCGCACGCGGCCCTGCACCATGTGCTGGGCGCCCATGTGGCCCAGAAGGGCCAGCTGGTGGACGGCGAGCGCATGCGCTTCGACTTCTCCCACGGCGCGCCGCTGACGCCTGAGGAGATCGACCGCATCGAGACGGAGGTGAATGCGGTGATCCGCCAGAACCTGCCGGCCGAGACCAAGCTGATGGGCCCGCAGGAAGCCATCGACGCGGGCGCGGTGGCGCTGTTTGGCGAGAAGTATGGCGACGAGGTGCGGGTACTGACGCTGGGCCAGTCCCTGACCGGCGAGGGCGCCTATTCGGTCGAACTCTGCGGCGGCACCCACGTCGCGCGCACCGGCGACATCGCGCTGTTCAAGATCATCTCCGAACAGGGGATCGCGGCCGGCGTGCGCCGCATCGAGGCCCTGACCGGCGAGGCGGCGCGCCGCTGGCTGCTGGACCAGGCGGCGGTGTCGCGCGGACTGGCCGAACAGTTCAAGGTCCCCGTGGCCGAGGTGGCCGCGCGGGTCGACGCGCTCGAAGCCCAGCGCCGCAAGCTGGAAAAGGAGCTGGCCGACGCCAAGCGCCAGCTGGCCATGGGCGGCGGCGGATCGGGCGGCGCTCAGGTCGAGGAGATCGGCGGCGTCAACGTCATCGCCGCGGTGATGGACGGCGTCGGCGGCAAGGACCTGCGTCCCATCGTCGAGGAATACCGCAAGCAGGTCGGCTCGGGCATCGTCGCCCTGGTCGGCACCGCCGAGGGCAAGGCGGCCGTGGCGGTGACCGTCACCAACGACCTGGTGGGCCGCTTCAACGCCGCCGACCTGGCGCGCGCGGCGGTGCTGGCCATGGGCGGCCAGGGCGCGGGCGGCAAGCCCGACTTCGCCCAGGGCGGCGCCCCCGACGGCGCAAAGGCCGCCGAAGGCATCGCCGCGATCAAGGCCGCGCTGGCCTAGAGCGTTGTCCGCTCCGATAGGATCGGAGCGGCGCTCCAGCTTTTTGTTTTGTCGCGCTTTTCGGCGGCGAACCGGTTTCCACTTCGCCGGAAAGCGCTCTAGGCCCTAGCGCGCGAAGACGCAGAACTTGTTGCCGGTCGGGTCGCGGAAATAGGCGCCGTAGAAGTCGGTGGAGTCCGCGGGCCTGGGTCCCGGACCGCCTTCGTCCGCGCCGCCGGCGGCCAGCGCGGCGTCATGGGCCGCGTGGACAGCGTCCTTGGAGGGCGCCAGCAGGCCGACCATGATGCCGTTGCCCGCGCGCGCGGCCTCGCCGTCGAAGGGCGGGCAGACGAAGATGTTCTGGCTTTCCGAGCCCTTGGGGCCATAGCCGGCCCAGCCGCCGGAGAAGAAGGCGCGCTCATAGCCGATCGCACCCAGCACCTGGTCGAAGAAGGGCATCGCCTTCTCCACGTCGGTGGCGCCTATCGTGAGATATCCGATCATCCTGATCCTCCCGTTGTCTGGCCGTTTCCCGATCGCAGCTTAGCCGCCAAGGAAAACAAAACAAGAACAAAAGTTGGAGTCAGGAGAGGGGAGGTCGCTACCAGCCCTGGCCCAGCACCACGGTCATCTGGCTGGGCTTGGCGTCCACGAAGGTCGTGGCCAGCTGGGTGACCGCGTGGGAAGCCATGGCCCGGAGAGGCTCGATCTCATGCTCGTTGGCGGAGTTGGCGTTGAGCAGCTTGTGGGCCAGCGCGTCCATCGCCGTCTGGGCGTTGCGCGCGGCCAGCATCATTGGCGGCGTCAGTTCGACCAGGTCCAGCGAGGCGCCGATCAGGGCATGGCGGTCCTTGGCAAACTGGCCCTTCACCCGGGAATTGGCCCGGTGAATTTCGCCCAACAGGGCATTCAGATTCCTAACGACGGGTGCGGGGATCGGCATCCGAGGTCTCCAACACGCTAAAGCTCGAAAGAACCCGCCGATATCGGAGGCGAGAACCCCATAATGGGGCGTGTGGGTTAACGCCGCGACAAACGGCCACGGCTTTTGCACGAAAAATTTCAATCGCTTACGGGTTGTGCGCCCGGGCGGGACTCAACGCGCCTCGCCGGCCCCGACCTTGGGCAGGCCCACATGCACCAGCCGCCAGGTGAACGGGCCCTTGCGTTCGAAGGTGAAGATGGTGACGTGGTCCAGGCCGCCCTCATGGCGGTGGACCTGGAATCGCACCCGGTTGGGGCCCCAGTAGAGCAGCGACGGAATGGGCTCCTTCGACGCCTCGGCCAGCCGGTCGAGCGCCTTCTCGGGCGGCGGCCCGACCACCGGACCCTGGCCCGGGCCATAGCCGCGGGTGAGGGCATAGAGGCCGGCGGGGGTCAGGTAGCGGTCTACCTTGGGCTCGGGCGGGGCGAGGGGCTCCAGGGCGCGCTTCATGGCGCCCAGAGGATCCTGCCAGATCGACGGGGGCTCGGCGGTGACCGGAGCGTTGTCCAGCTGCGCGGTCAGGCTCTTGCGCACGGCGGGGAAGTCGACCAGCTCGCCGATCGCCTGGACGTCATCCACCCGGGCCGCGGCCTTCAGCGCCCGGAAGGCGAAGAAGGGGGCGGCGACAAAGACGGCGCCGGCGAGTAGCAGGACGACCAGCAACAGGATGGAAAATCGCTTCACGGCGGCCCCAAGCGTTAACGCGGGCTTCACCATGACCTATCCGGCCGCCGCGCGAAACGGACTCGCCTCTCAAGGGAGGGCGGCGGCGCCCAGTCGATCGGCCAGCATCAGGGCGTCGTCGGCGGCGTGGCCCAGCGTGGTGTTGTCGAAGACCACCCAGGCGGGGCGGGCTTCGGCGATCAAGGTGGCGGCCAGGGCGGCGACACGCTCAGGGCCATAGGCCGAGCGGTACATGACCGGCGAGCCGTGCAGGCGATGGTAGCTGAAGCCGGCGAAGCCGCCGGACAGGACGGCGGCGGAGGTGCGGGCCGGATCGGCGGCGACCCGGGCGATGCGGAAGCGGACCAACATCGCGTCGGCATCCGCCTTGAACCAGCTGGCGTGGCGCGGCTCCAGCGCGGTGTCGCCGTCGTAACGGTCTCTGAGCAGCGTCAGGAAGGGCTCGGCGACGGCGGGTTCGAAGACGAGGCTGGGCGGCAGCTGGATCAGCACCGGTCCGCGTTTCGCCCCGAGGCCCGCCATCTCGTCGAGGAAGCGCTCGAGGATGGCCTCGCCGCCGATCAGCCGCGCCTCGTGGGTGATGGCTTTGGGCAGCTTCACGGCGAAGCGGAAACCGTCCGGCGTCGTGGCGGCCCAGCGCTCGTAGGTCTTGCGCTGGTGGGGCCGGTAGAAGCTGGTGTTGATCTCGGCAAAAGAAAAGCGGGCCGCATAGCGCTGCAGCCCGCTTCCTTCCGTTGGAAACCGGTCGGCGACGGCGCGTGGAATACTCCAGCCCGCCGTGCCGACCCGGATCATATAGGCTTAGGCCGCCATCGCCTTGGAGAGGTTGTCCGACACCTTGTCGAGGAAGCCCTCGGTGGTCAGCCAGCTCTGTTGGTCGCCGACCAGGAGGGCCAGGTCCTTGGTCATGAAGCCCGACTCGACGGTATCGACGCAGACCTTTTCCAGCAGGTGGGCGAAGTCGGCCAGCTCCTGGTTGCTGTCCAGCTTGGCGCGGTGCGACAGGCCACGCGTCCAGGCGAAGATCGAGGCGATGGAGTTGGTGGAGGTGCTCTCGCCCTTCTGATGCTGGCGGTAGTGGCGTGTCACCGTGCCGTGGGCGGCTTCGGCTTCCACCGTCTTGCCGTCCGGGGTCATCAGCACGGAGGTCATCAGGCCGAGCGAGCCGTAGCCCTGGGCCACCGTGTCGGACTGCACGTCGCCGTCGTAGTTCTTGCAGGCCCAGACGAAGCCGCCGGACCACTTGAGCGCCGAGGCGACCATGTCGTCGATCAGGCGGTGCTCGTAGGTGATGCCGGCTTCCTTGAACTTGTCCGCGAATTCGGCCTGGAAGACCTCTTCGAAGATGTCCTTGAAGCGGCCGTCATAGGCCTTGAGGATGGTGTTCTTGGTCGACAGGTAGACCGGGTATTTGCGCAGCAGGCCGTAGGCCAGGCTGGCGCGGGCGAACTCGATGATCGACTCGTCGATGTTGTACATGGCCATGGCGACGCCGGGGCCCGGGTAGTCATAGACCTCGTGGTCGATCTTGGTCCCGTCCTCGCCTACGAAGCTGATGGTCAGCTTGCCCTTGCCGGGAACGACGAAGTCGGTGGCCTTGTACTGGTCGCCGAAGGCGTGGCGGCCGACGATGATCGGCTGGGTCCAGCCCGGCACCAGGCGCGGCACGTTCTCGCAGATGATCGGCTCGCGGAAGATGACGCCGCCCAGGATGTTGCGGATGGTGCCGTTGGGGCTCTTCCACATCTTGTGGAGGTTGAACTCCTTCACGCGGGCTTCGTCGGGCGTGATGGTGGCGCACTTGACGGCCACGCCGTGCTTCTTCGTCGCCATGGCGGCGTCGATGGTCACCTGGTCTTGCGTGGCGTCGCGGTTCTCGACGCTGAGGTCGTAGTAGTCGAGCGTCAGGTCGAGGTAGGGGAAGATCAACTTGTCCTTGATCAGCTTCCAGATGATGCGGGTCATTTCGTCCCCGTCCATGTCGACGACGGGGTTGGCGACTTTGATCTTGGCCATCAGGCGGGGCTCTCCGGTTGGCGCGCTTCAGGGGTTACGAGCGGGGCGCACAGGGCCGCCGCGAGCGCGAGCTTCCGCGCTATAGCCCGATGTGGAGGACTGGGGAAGCGCTGGAGCGCGGCGGAGGGATGCCCGATGGCGAGGGCTAGAGGTAGCTCATCCAGGGCGCGCGGCGTTCCTGCTTGAGCCGCATGTAGGCGCGCGAGATCGGATAGAGGATCAGCACCACCACCAGCCACCAGAAGAAGACCATCGGCAGGCTGTAGCCCCAGTGGGCGGCGGCCAGGCGTTTCGTGCCTTCCAGATAGTGGGTGAAGTCGGCCGGCGGGATGCCTCGAGTGAGGCCCAGTAGAAGGGCCAGGCCGTGGATCAGGAAGATGTGGACGACGTAGGTGAACAGCGGCGTGCGCCCGAAGGCCAGCATCACGCGGTGCCACCAGCCCTTGGCGTGTTCGAGCATCAGGCCCAGCAGCAGCGCGACGCCCAGGGTCGCCAGCACATAGTCGAGGGAGGGCGTGTATTTGGAGACCTTGAGGAAGGACATGGCGGTAAACAGCCAGTCTTTCTGCTGCGCCCAGGGGGCCGGATCGCCGTAGCCGTTCAGCGTGCGCAGCACCGCGAAGCCCGCCAGCATAGCCAGGGCCAGACCCAGCAGGCTCCACCGTCGCAGCGCGTCCGGCAGCAGGAAGAAGCGGCCCAGGCCGTAGCCCAGGCACATCACGCCGAACCAGGGGACGGCCGCATAGATCAGCAGGCCCGGCGCCCAGGTCAGCGGCCCCGGCTGGCCCATCATCAGCTGCCAGGCCGGCGCCCATTCGCCGAGCGTCTTGGGGTCGACGCCGTCCAGCATGCCGTGCCCGCCAACGATGGCCGCGCCCAGGGCCAGCACCACCAGGGGCGGCAACCGGATCAGGGCGGCCAGCAGGATCATGCCGAAGCCGATGGCCCAGATCACCTGCAGGAAGAGGAAGGGGTGGGCGAAGTTGAAGGCGAAGGTGATGACAGTGACTTCCAGCACGATCAGCCACAGGCCGCGCGTCAGCAGGAAGCGCGACACCTCGCCGTTGCTCTTGCCGCCCTCGCGCTGGAGATAGACCGACACGCCCGCCAGGAAGACGAAGGTCGGCGCGCACAGGTGGGTGATCCAGCGGGTGGCGAACAGCGCCGGATGGGTCTGCGTGAGGTCGGTGGCCTCGAAGCGCAGGGCGTCGATCGAGAAGTATTCGCGCACATGGTCCAGCACCATCAGGATGATGACCAGGCCGCGCAGGACGTCGATCATCTCAAGGCGCGGCGAACCGGTGCGCGTCGTCGCCGGGGCGGCGCCGTCTTCGTCCGGCAACGGCGGAGTCCAGGAGAGGGGCTGGTCGGTCATGCGGGCCCTATTGGCTGTGCTTTCGGCCAAGCTGGCAAGCGCGCTCGCCCGGATGGCTAGCGTCCGGGCAGAGACGAGGGTAACCGGGGGCCATGAGCTCGACCGATCAGACCCCCGACGACGCCGGCGACGAGACGCCTCGTGCCGCCCCAACCTACGCGCCGCCCTGCGTCATCCTGCATGCGCCCCAGCTGGCCGAGAACATCGGCGCGGTGGCCCGGGTGATGGCCAACTTCGGGCTGTACGACCTGCGCATGGTGCGGCCGCGCGATGGCTGGCCGCAGGAGCGGGCGTGGGCGAGCGCCTCCGGCGCCGACTGGCCGCTGGACAATGCCAAGGTGTTCGAGACGCTGGAGGAGGCGTGCGGGGACTTGAAGCTGCTGCTGGCCACCACGGCCCGGCCGCGCGAGACCTTCCTGCCGGTGTGGACGCCGCGCGAGGCGGCGGCCCAGCTCCAGGAGGCGACCGGCGAGGGGCTGGCCACGGGCCTGCTGTTCGGCGGCGAGCGGGCGGGGCTGGAGACGGCGGATATCGCGCTGTGCCACGGGGTGGTGACCATCCCCATCGACGACCGTTTCCGCTCGCTGAACCTGGCCCAGGCGGTGGCGATCAACGCCTATGAGTGGCGTATGACGGTGATGGACCGGCCGCGCGAGGCGTTTGCCCTCAACGTCCAGCCGCCGGCGGACCAGGCGGCGATGGTGGGGCTGTACGAACAACTCGAGCATGAACTGGACGAGGCGGGCTTCTACCATCCGCCGGAGAAGCGGCCGTCGATGGTGCGAAACCTGCGCGTGGCGCTGGGCCGCTCGCGGATGAACGACCAGGAGGTGCGCACCATGCGCGGCGTCATCACCGCCCTGTCGCGGGGCCGGGGCCGGGTGCTGGCCAAGCTGGCGGCGCAGAAGGCGGCGGCCGTGGCGTCGAAGACAACCAAGGGTGGCGACGACTAGCGGGCTCGCCAGGCTCGCCCCGGACCGGGGACAGGCCGCCTTGATCGCGGCGGCGTTCGCGCCTCTGGTCCCCGGCAACAAGGTTTGCGGAGGAAGAAGCCATGGATCGTCGTCAGTTGCTGATCGCCGCCGGTGTGCAAGGCCTGCTGGGCGGACTGCTCGCGGGATCGCCCGCCTTCGCCCGCGCCGCCGATACCGCCCCCGACATGAAGACCACCGCCCGCGCCGCGTGGCTCTATGCCCTGCCGCTGGTGGAGATGGCGACGGCGCGAGCCCGTATGCTGAAGGGCGTCCAGGAGATGGGGGCCCAGGGCGCCAGGCTGAACGGCTTCGCCCACGCCCGCCATCTGGTCACCCCGGCCGGGCGGACCATCACCACGCCCAACGTCGACACCGTCTATTCCAGCGCCTGGATGGACCTGACCAAGGGGCCGCTGAAGCTCACGGTTCCGGCCACGGGCGAGCGCTACTGGTCCATCGCCTTCATGGACATGAACACCAACAACAACGCCGTGCTGGGCCTGCGCACGGTGGGCGGCGCGGGCGGTGAGTTCACCATCGTCGGTCCGGGGCAGGCGGGCTCGGGCCCCAATGTGGTGCGCATGGCCACGCCGCACGGCTGGGCGCTGATCCGGCTGCTGATCGACGGCGACGCCGACATGGCCGCCGCCCACGCCCTGCAGGACCAGTTCGTGATGACCGGCCCGGGCGGCATGAGCTATCCGGCCTATGCGACCCGCGAGGATACCGCCGAGCGCTACTTCCAGACCGCCCGCGCCCTGCTGGCCGCCGACCCTGCCCCGGCCACCGACACCCGCCTGCTGCGGCGTTTCTCCGCCCTGCTGGGCCCCGGAGCGGCGCCCGCCCTGGCGCCGGAGGTCGCCGCCGGGGTGGAGCAGGCCAAGGCCATCGCCAAGTTCGCCACCGGCCGCCAGCAGTTCGTCCAGGGCTGGACCTACCCACGCCCCAACCTCGGCGATTACGGCCAGGACTATCTGTACCGGGGCATCGTGGCCCTGGTCGGCCTGGGCGCCCTGCCGCCTCAGGAGGCCATGTATATGAAATCGGCCGGCGATGATGGCGCGGGCCTGATGACCGGCGACGGCCTTTATCGCCTCACCCTGCCGGGCAAGATTCCCACCGACGCCTTCTGGTCGCTGACCATGTATGAGGCGACACCGGACGGGCAGTATTTCCTGACCGGGAACGAACTCAGCCGCTATGCGATTGGCGACCGAACGCCCGGCCTGAAATGGAACGCCGACGGCTCCCTTGATCTCTGGATCGGGCGGAGCAATCCGGGCGGCGACAAGGCGTCCAACTGGCTTCCGGCGCCGAAGGCCGGGCCCTTCTCCGTGACCCTTCGGACCTATCTTCCCCGTGCGGAGCTGCTCGACGGACGCTATCGTCTGCCGCCGATCACCAAGATGTAGAGAGTCGCTCCCATGAAGACCCGCGCCGCCGTCGCCTTCGAGGCCAAAAAGCCCCTGGAGATCGTGGAAGTGGACCTGGAAGGTCCGCGTGCGGGGGAGGTGCTGGTGGAGATCAAGGCCACCGGCATCTGCCACACCGACGCCTATACGCTGGACGGGCTGGATTCGGAGGGCATCTTCCCCTCCATCCTCGGTCACGAGGGGGCGGGCGTGGTGCTGGAGGTCGGCGCCGGCGTCACCACCCTGAAGCCCGGCGATCACGTGATCCCGCTCTACACGCCGGAATGCCGGCAGTGCAAAAGCTGCCTCAGCCGCAAGACCAACCTGTGCACCTCGATCCGCGCCACCCAGGGCAAGGGTGTGATGCCGGACGGCACCAGCCGCTTCTCCTACAAGGGCCAACAGATCGCCCACTACATGGGCTGCTCGACCTTCGCCAACCACACGGTGCTGCCCGAGATCGCGCTGGCCAAGATCCGGTCGGACGCACCCTTCGACAAGGCCTGCTACATCGGCTGCGGCGTGACCACGGGGGTGGGCGCGGTGGTCAACACGGCCAAGGTGGAGCCGGGCGCCAACGTCATCGTCTTTGGCCTCGGCGGCATCGGGCTCAACGTCATCCAAGGCGCCAAGCTGGTGGGCGCGGGCATGATCGTCGGCGTCGACATCAACCCCGACCGCGAGGCCTGGGGCCGCCGCTTCGGCATGACCCACTTCGTGAACCCCAAGGAGATCGAAGGCGATCTCGTCGCCCATCTGGTGGCGCTGACCGACGGCGGGGCCGACTACACCTTCGACGCCACCGGCAATGTCACGGTCATGCGCCAGGCGCTGGAAGCCTGCCATCGCGGCTGGGGCGAGAGCATTATCATCGGGGTGGCGGAAGCGGGCAAGGAGATCGCCACGCGTCCCTTCCAGCTGGTCACCGGCCGGGTGTGGAAGGGCACGGCCTTCGGCGGCGCGCGCGGGCGCACCGACGTGCCGACCATCGTCGACTGGTACATGGACGGTAAGATCGAGATCGATCCGATGATCACCCACACCATGCCGCTGGAAGACATCAACCGGGCCTTCGACCTGATGCATTCAGGCGAGAGCATCAGGAGCGTGGTGATCTTCTAGGCGCCGTAGGGCTTCAGATCGATGCCGGGGTAGCGCAGCGCCACATCGCGCAGGGTCTGTTCGTTCCAGTAGTCGCTGCCCGGCGGCGGCCAGCCGTAGAGGTCGCGTTCGCGCGGGGTCATGGCGATCATGGCGTCGCCGATGTCGGGGTTCAGCGCCGCGCCCGGCCAGCTCATCTTGCCGTTCCAGCGCCAGCCGCGCTGCTGGAGGTCGACCATCATCACGAAGCGCGAGCGGTTGGGCTGGGTGAAGTCCGACCCCCGGTGCAGGACGTCGGTGCGGTAGATGATCAGGGAGCCGGCCGGGCCCGTTGCCGCCACCTCGCGGTCGGCGAAGGCGGACTGGGGGTGGGCGATGGGGAAGTAGGGCAGGTCGCGGGTATGCTCCAGCGGCACCATCTTGGTGGGGCTGTCCGCCTCGGTCACGTCCGACAGCAGGATGAAGGTGGTCATCTGGATGTGGACGCCGTCGGCCCGCGGCGCGACCAGGCTGTGGTTGGGGAAGTCGAAATGGTAGGGCTGGTCGTAGTTGATGGCGCCAGCGTATTTCGCCCAAAGCTCGGCCTTGTAGATCTCGATGTCGTCGCTGCCGAGGAACCGCTCGGCGGCGTCGATCAGGTCCGGATAGACGGTCAGGCGATTCAGCGACCAGGTGGGATAGGGGAAGGGACGCACGCCGGCGAACTGGCTGATCGTGTATTCCTGATAGCGTTCCGGGCGGGCGAAGAAGGTCTCGGGGGTGGGATAGAGCTTCCACAGGGCCTTGCGGGCGTCGGCAAGCGTCTCCGGATCCACAAAGCCCTCGACCACGGTCCAGCCGCGATCCCAGACCTCGGCCAACTTCTCGTCCGGCACACGCATCGCCACCTCCGGCCCCAAGCTTGGCATTGCGTCGGCGCCATCGACAACGGGGTTTGGCCGGTCATCGGCAAAATTCCCCCAAAGCGACCCTCCGCGCGCGGGCCGAAGTTGACTTTCCTGGCCCATCCCATCATAAGCGCGCCTTCCCGCCGCCGGGCCCTGCTCAGCGGTGGCGAAACATATGACGGGTGATCCGAAGCCGCCGTTGCGATCGCGCCTCCATCTGTGGGGGCGCCGGCCCGGATCGAACTGAACGGAATACGAAATGTCCAAGCGCCACAGCGCCAAGTACAAAATCGACCGCCGTATGGGCGAAAACATCTGGGGCCGGCCGAAGAGCCCGGTGAACCAGCGGTCCTACGGCCCCGGCCAGCACGGCCAACGCCGCAAGTCCAAGGTCTCCGATTTCGGCCTCCAGCTGCGCGCCAAGCAGAAGCTGAAGGGCTACTACGGCAACCTGACCGAAAAGCAGTTCGCCAAGACCTACGACGAGGCCGCGCGCCGCAAGGGCAACACCTCGGAAAACCTGATCGGCCTGCTGGAAAGCCGCCTGGACGCGGTCGTCTACCGCGCCAAGTTCGTGCCGACCGTCTTTGCTGCGCGTCAGTTCGTCAACCACGGCCACGTGCTGGTGAACGGCAAGCGCGTCAACATCGCCTCCTACCGCGTGAAGCCGGAAGACGTCGTCTCCGTGCGTGAGCGTTCGCGCAGCATGGCGCTGGTCCTGGAAGCCCTGCAGTCGTCGGAACGCGATTTCGCCGAATACGTCGAAGTCGACACCAAGGGCATGTCGGCCCGCTTCATTCGCCAGCCCGAGCTGTCGGAAGTGCCCTATCCGGTGAAGATGGAACCGAACCTGGTCGTCGAATTCTACGCCTCGTAAGACGCCGGACTTCACCACCGAATTCGCGAAGGGCCCCGGGAAACCGGGGCCCTTTTGCTATGGCGCGGGGAAAGTAGGGACACACACCTATTTCCGCCTGCCGCCGTAGCGTGGCCGGGGCCTTGACCGGAAATAGGTGTGTGTCCCTACTTTCCTACTTGCGGCTACGCCTTGCTGGGATTGATCAGGTACTTCTCGCCCGTGGTCTTGGCGTTGTAGCGGGCGATGGCGTCGAGGCTCAGAGCCTCGGCCAGCGAGACTTCAGCCGTGTAGTGGCTGGCGAAGGTGGTCTTCAGTTCGTCCGCCACGCGTTGGCGAAGGCGCGCGGCCTCCGCGCCGATCTTGATCAGGAAGGGCGTCAGCAGCCAGCCGCCCAGGCCCCAGCTCATGCCGAAGGCGCGGTTCAGTTCGGTCGGCGCGGTGTTGAGGCCGCCGTAGATGTAGACCTGCTTGTAGGTGGTGGAGCCGTAGCGGCTGTATTCCTTGGCGGTCTTGTTGGCGGCGATCTCCATGGCGGTGAGGATCTGGCCGGCCAGCTTGCCGCCGCCGATGGCGTCGAAGGCCAGCGTCGCGCCGGTGTCCACGAGTGCGGCGACCAGGTCGTCCATGAAGGTGGCCGAGGTCGAATCGACGATGTGTTTGGCGCCGATCTTCTGAAGGATCGCGGCCTGTTCGGCGCTGCGCACGATGTTGACCAGCTCAACTCCGTCCTTGAGGCAGATCTTGTTGAGCATCTGGCCGAGGTTGGAGGCAGCGGCGGTGTGCACGAGCGCCTTGTGACCCTCCATGCGCATGGTCTCGACCATGCCGAGCGCCGTCAGGGGGTTCACGAAGCAGGAGGCGCCGTCGGCGGCGGTGGCGCCGGCCGGAAGAGGCAGGGCGTCGGCGGCCTTGACCACGCGGTATTGCGAGTACATCGCCCCGCCGATGACGGCGACCAGCTTGCCGACCAGGGCTTCGGCTCCGGCCCCGGCCTTGACCACCGTGCCCGCGCCCTCGTTGCCCACGGGCAGGGACTGATCAGCCCGCGCCGCCATGGCCTTCATGAAGTGCTGCGGCACAGTGGCAGTGACCACGGGCCGCTCGGCCGAACCGGTGACCTTGGCGGTGGACATGTCCGCCGGGCCCAGCAGCAGGCCCAGGTCGGAGGGGTTGATCGGGGTAGCCTCGATGCGCACCAGGATCTCGCCGGGACCAGGCTCGGGGATGGCGACCTCGGCCAACGAGAGCTCAAGTTCGCCGCTCGCCTTGAGCAGCGAGCGCAGTTGCAGCGCGGTGTCGGCCATTGGTCTTCTCCCGGTGTTTTATCGTTCGCCCATTCAAATGAGCGTTTGAACCGTCGGCCGCAATGGCCAGGCTTCAGTTGGACCGCGTCAGGCGGCCGGTTCCAGCGGCAGGATCGGATTGTATTCCCACCCCCACGGCGTGCCCGGGTCGCCCATGATGGCGGCGGTAAGCGCCGGGAAGACCCGCGCGCCGACGCCGCTGTTGGTCATCATCAACAGGCAGCGCTTCAGCCGCTCCACGCAGACCGCGTGGTTGTCGGTGTAATCGTCGTGGCCGCCCTTGTAGAAGGCCGGACCATAGGGGCCCTGGAAGACGACCCATCCGAGGCCGGCGGCCAGCTTCCAGTTGGGATTGTCCGGCATGTGGCTGAAGTCCAGCGTCGGGAACTGGTGTTGCGAGGTGATCGCGATCTGCGAGCGCAGCATCTCGGCGTAGGAGCCCTTCTTCAAGCCCGCGCCCATGGTGACGGCGGCCAGGAAGCGGGCGTAGTCGCCGATGGTGGTATCCATGGAGCCGGCGGCGCGGACGTTGTCGCGGTGGTCGTGGGGCTCGGCCTTGCCGGCCGCGTCGTAGCCTGTGGTGATGTTGTCCTCATACTGGGGCTGCCAGGTCATGGAGGTGTGCTTCATGCCGAAGCGGTCGAAGATGCGCCGCTTCATCTCCACGCCGACGTCGAGGCCCAGGCCGTTCTCCAGCACGAACTGCAGCAGGTTGATGCCCTCGCCGGAATAGGCGTAGCGGGCCCCGGGATCGAACTTGAAGTCGAGTTTTCCGTCCGGGTTGATCCAGCGGAAGTTGGGAAAGCCCGTGCTGTGATCGAGGATCATGCGCGCGGTCAGCCGCTCCCAGCGCGGGTCGTTGGCCAGGTCGGCGTACTTCTCGTAGGCGGGCAGGGGCTTCTTCAGATACTGGGCCAGCGGCGTGTCCAGGGTGATGACGCCCTCATCGACCAGCTGCAGCACCATCACCGTGAAGGCCGCCTTGGTCAGCGAGGCGCCGTACATCACCGTGTCCAGGGTCATGGGCAGGTCATGCTCGACGTCGCGCCGGCCATAGGCGCCGGTGAACATCACCTTGCCGTGGTCGATCACGGCGATCGACAGGCCCGGGATCCTGGCCTTGCGCATCAGGGTCTTGGTCTGGCCCTCGATGGTCTGGGCGTCGGTGGTCTTGCCGTCGAAGCGGGGGATGACCGCGGCTTGGGCGGGCAGGGCGGCCGCGGCGCAGGCGGTGAGGAGCAGGGCGGCGGCGAGGGATTTGAACGGCACGCGGGCGGTCTCCCAAGATGTTTGAAAGGCCAGCCTAGACAAGCTTTGCCCGGGCGTCTTTGGTGGCCGCGTCATGAACCGAAGAATGCTGCTCCTCGCCGCCCTGCTGCTGACCGGCTGCGCCAGCGTTCCGCGCATCGCCGCGCCGGCGGGCGCCGGGTTCGGCGAGCTTGAGCCCCTCTATGGGGTGAGCGCCGCGCGCGACGCCCTGACCATCCGGGTGGCCTCGGGCGGCTGCACGAGGAAGGAGGACTTCGCCTTCTATGTGGACCGCCGGGATGGGGCGGTGCGGCTGGCCTTCGGGCGCAAGCGGATGGACATCTGCAAATCCTTCGCCGCCGGCCACGCGGATCTCGCCTTTACCTGGGCAGAACTGGGTCTGGAGCCGAACGCCGCGGTGTTCATCGCCAATCCCGTGACCCGTTTCAGCGGGCCCTGACCTCATGTCCCCGGCGCAGCGGCCGCCCCAGCCATCGTTCGGCGAGCTGGTGGCCGTCTTCGGCCGCATCGGCCTGATCAACTTCGGCGGCCCGGCCGGCCAGATCGCCCTGATGCACAGGGTCGTGGTCGACGAAAAGCGCTGGCTGGAGGAGGACGCCTTCCTGCGCGCGCTCAACTTCTGCACCCTGCTGCCGGGCCCGGAGGCGCAACAGCTGGCGACCTATGTCGGCTGGCGGCTGCATGGGGTGCGGGGCGGACTGGCGGCGGGGCTGCTGTTCATAGCGCCCGGCGCGGCGGTGATCCTGGGGCTTTCCGTCCTCTACGCCTATGCAGAGGGTGTCGCGCCGGTCGGCGCCGCCCTGCTGGGGGTCAAGGCCGCGGTGCTGGCCATCGTGGTGGAGGCGTTGATCCGCCTGGGGCGCCGCGCGCTCAAAGGCCCGCTGAAGATCGGCCTGGCGGTGGCGGCCTTCGCCGCGCTGTTCCTCCTGCACCTGCCGTTTCCCATCGTGGTGGCGGGCGCGGCCCTCGTCGGCTTCGGGGCCCAGCCGAGCGGCGCCGCGGTCGAGGGCGACGTCACCGGCGGCTGGGCGCGGCTGGCCTGGGAGGCGATCAAGACCATCGCCACATGGCTGCCGATCTGGGCCGCGCCGCTGGCCCTGCTGTTCGTCACCCTGGGCCCCCACCATGTGCTGACCACGCTCGGCTTCTTCTTCGGCAAGCTGGCCCTGGTCACCTTCGGCGGGGCCTATGCCGTGCTCAGCTACATGGCCCAGGCGGCGGTGGAGACCCACCACTGGATGTCGGCGCGCGAGATGGTGGACGGCCTGGGCCTGGCGGAGACCACGCCCGGCCCGCTGATCCTGGTCAGCGAATTCGTGGGCTTCCAGGCGGCCTTCCGCAGCCCCGATCCCTTCACGCCGCTGGTGGCCGGGACGCTGGGCGCCCTGCTGACCCTGTGGATGACCTTCACCCCCTGCTTCCTGTGGATCTTCGCCGGCGCGCCACTGATGGAACGGCTGGAGCATGCACGGCGTCTTCAGGGCGCGCTGGCGGCCATCACCGCGGCGGTGGTGGGCGTGATCGCCAATCTCACGGTCTGGTTCGCCCTGCATGTGGTGTTTCGGCAGGTGGCGGAGGTGGACCTCGGGCCGGTCCGGTTGCTGCAACCGGCGTGGGGATCGCTGGACTATGCGGCGCTGGGGATGGCCCTGCTGGCGGCTGGGCTGCTGTTTCGCCTGAAGCTCGGCGTGATGAAGACGCTCGGCGTGTGCATGGTCGCCGGCCTTGCGCTGCATCTGGCGCGGCTGATCTAAAATTGGCGCCGAGGCGTTTGTAGCGGCGTCGTCCATCTTGGGCGCCACGCATCACTGACCTGGAGCTTCCCATGACCGACCAACCCGCCGCCGCCGCGAGCGGTTTCGCCGACATCGCCCCGGCGCTCGCCGCCTATACCGAGGACGTCCTGTTCGGCGACATGTGGAAGCGGCCCGGCCTGTCGCAGCGCGACCGCAGCCTGATCACCGTGGCGACCCTGGTGGCCGGCTACCGGGTCAACGAGCTGCCCTTCCACTTCAAGCGGGCGCTGGACAACGGCGTCACCAAGGATGAGCTGATCGAGGTGATCACCCACCTGGCCTTCTACGCGGGCTGGCCCACGGCCGCGACGGCGGTGCGGATCGCGCGGGGCGTGTTCGAGGAGCGGGGGGTCTAGGCGTTGTCCGCTCCGATAGAATCGGAGCGGCGCTCTAGCTATTTGTTTTGTCGCGCTTTTCGGCGGCGAACCGGTATCCACTTCGCCGGAAAGCGCTCTGGGCGCAAGACCAGCGCCGACATCCACCTCAAATGCTCACGGGCCCAGCCACGGGCTTGGGCCGGACCGGAGAGTCCCATGCGAGAACTCAATCTCAGGCTGGGGCTGCTGTGCTGCGCCCTTTCCTGCGGCCCCTCGCTCGCCGCCGCCCAATGCGGCTTCGTGCCTGAGCCACCGCCTCCCGCGACGCCCGCGCCCCAGGCGGCCCCGGCTCGCGCATCCGCGCCGATAACCGTGCCGGCTCCGGGCGCGGTTGCCCCTGTGGACGCGACCCCGGTCGAAACCATCGAGGCGCCGAACGCGGGCCCGGCGCAGCCGGGCGATCAATCCAGGAAGATCCCAAAGGATACGAAGCCCGCCAAGCCCGCAAAGGCGCCTGACGCGAGCCCCAAGTCGCCGCCCGGCGTCAGCTGAACATCGTCTCCATCCACTCCGGCACGCGGGTGGGGCGGCGGGTCTTGATATCGATCAGCACCCATTCGCTATGGCATTGGGCGCACATCTCGCCGTCCGGCCCGTCGATACGGACATAGCGGTCGAAGCGGGGGCCGCGGCGTTCGCCGACCCAGGTGCGGGCGGTGGCGGCCTCGCCGGGCAACAGGGGGCGGCGGTAGTCGACCTCGTGGCGCAGCACGATCCAGGCCCATTGCGCCTGAGCGTCGGCCGGGGCGCGGCTCTTCCAGTGGGCGATGGCGATGTCCTGCACCCAGCCCAGATAGACCACGTTGTTCACATGGCCGTTCTCGTCGAAGTCAGACGGCTTGGGCGTGATGGGCAGGGGGAAGACCTGGCGGCCTTCCGGAGGCGTCAGAAGCTGCATGCGCCCCGCCTCTTAGCTAGGCGGCGATGACGCCCTGTTGTTCCAGGAAGGGCTTCAGTTCGCCGGTCTGGAACATCTCGCGCACGATGTCGGAACCGCCCACGAATTCGCCCTTCACATAGAGCTGCGGGATGGTGGGCCAGTCGCTGAAGGTCTTGATGCCGTTGCGCAGATGGTCCGACTGCAGGACGTTCACGCCGACGAAATCGGCGCCCAGGTGATCGAGGATCTGCACGCAGACGGCGGAGAAGCCGCACTGGGGCGACTCGGGCACGCCCTTCATGAACAGCACGATGTCATGCTTGGCGATGGTGCCGGCGATGAAGTCGTGGACGGGATCAGTCGTGGTGGCGGCTTCGGACACGGGAGTAGCCTTTCGAAATGCGCCCTCTGAGCTAGGCGCCCGGAGGCCTCGGGTCAAGGCGTGCGGCAATGCGCCGGGCCGTTTAGGCTTTGCGGCGTTCCACGCCGCCGGGCGGGGCCGAGAAGCGCGCCATCTCGATCTGGGCGGCGACGCCGGTGGGCAGGTCGCGTTCGGGCACGTCGGCCATGGCCTCGATGCGCTCGCGGCGCTCGACGTTCATCAGCACGGTGGTCACCGCCGGTTCGGTCAGGCTGTAGGCCAGGCAGATGTCTTCCGCCGTCCAGCCGGGGGTGGCGTTCAGGAAGGCGTAGGTGCCGTAGCCCGACAGCGGGTCGCTTTTGCGCTTCCACAGGCTTGAGATCGGAACCTTGGGGCCCTTGGCCGCCTCGGCCAACTCGTCGTTGAAGCTGTCGGAGGCGATCACCGACATGTCGCGGCTGGTGGCGGTCTTGATGCGGTTACGCTCGCGCCAGCCGGAGGCGACGCTGAAGGGGTGGACCAGGGTGTCGAAGGCGCCGGTGGCGACCCATCCGTCGACGCCGTCATAGTCGCCGGCCACGCCCAGACGGCCGGCGATGCGGGAGGTGCGCAGGCCCTTGATCAGGTCCATGGCGCCCTGATCGATGGCGCCCGGTTCGGGCTGGTCGAGGGTCAGAAGGTCGAGATAGCCGAGGCCGGACTTCTCCAGAACGCCACGGATGGCGGCGGTCAGGCCCTCGGTCGAGAAGCCCTGGGTCTGCTTTGCGCCGGCGCGCAGGGCCACGAACATCAGGCGCCGCTCGACCCCGGCGGCGACCATGCCCAGGCCCTCCAGCAGGGCGGGCGAGGGGTCGGAAATCTCGAACGAATTGACGCCGTTCTCGAGGCCCGCGAACACCAGCTCGCGCCATTCCGACGCCCGGGTGCGGCCGCGCGCGTCATTGAGGATCAGGGAGACGGCGGACACGGCCATGCCGGTCGCGCCGAACGAGCGGTAGCGCATGCGTCAGGCCCCTCCCGTTTCGGGCGTGGCGGTCTCCAGGGCCAGGGCATGCAGCACGCCGCCCAGCACGTCGGCCAGGGCGCGGTTGACCAGCTGGTGCTGGCGCACGCGGGGCAGGCCGCGGAAGGCTTCGGAGACGATGCGCGCGCGGTAGTGGTCGCCGTCGCCGGCGAGGTCGGTGATCACGATCTCGGCGTCGGGAAAGGCGGCTTGAAGCCGGCCTTCCAGGTCGTCGGCGGTCATGGGCACGCGGCGCCCTCCTGTGGACTCAACCCCATATAGGGCCACAATGCTTAATATCGGCCCTACTGAGATACCGCGCTTTTTAAGATACGGGCCTTTAAGGGGAATCCGCCGATGTTGAGGATGCTGGCCATCGTGGCCGCCGGCCTGGCGCTTCAGGCCTGCACCATCGTGGGCTCCGACAAGCCCCTGTTCTCGGCCGCCGATACCGTGGGCGCGCCGGCCTTGCGGCCGGGGCTGTGGGCCATGCCCGAGAGCGACTGCAAGGGTTTCGATCCGGCCAGGCCGGCCAGCCAATGGCCCGAATGCGCCAACAAGATCATCGTGCGGCCGGGCACGGTGGGCGGTGACGAGAAGCAGGACGACGGCTCGATCAAGAAGCGCGAGCTTTCCTACGTCCTGGCCGGGGGCAATCCGCGCATCCTGCAACTGGCCGCGCCGGCCGATCGCAAGGCGGATGACCCGGCCTTCCTCTATGTGGGCGTGCGCCCGCTGAAGACCGACAACAAGGGCCGGCTGATCGAGAGCCAAATCTGGCTGGTGCTCTGCGAAGAGCCGCCGGACGAAGACCACCCCTTCGCCGAACACAAGAGCCATCCGTTGCCGGGCATGAAGGTGATGCCGGACGACAGGGGCTGTCTGGCCGAGGCGCAAGGCCCCGTCCGCGAGGCCGCCAAGGCCAGTGAGGGTTGGCTCAAGAAGGCCGGTATCGACGACGCCATCATCACCGTGCGCTGGGTGCGCGACGGGGAGAAGTGAAACCCTCCCCACTCCCCCCAAAACCTCCGCTCATCCCGGCTTTCGCCGGGATGAGCGGAGCCTAGGGAAAACGTACCGCGCGGAGATGTGTGCATGCCCTGGCGCCCGTACCAGGATGAGCGGGTCTTTGGGCTGAGTGAACTTATCAAGTCCGGACCCTTGAACCTCTTCGCCTGAAAAACGCGCCCCCGCCGCCGTCGCGATGAACCCGGCTTGCCAATCACGTCGATATCACACAATCATCACGCATCCGTGAATTCAGCGTGATGGAGCGTGATCATGAAGCGCCTAATCCTCCTCTCCCTGGCGGGCCTTGCACTGGCCGGCTGTGACAACCGGCTGACCACCAACACGGCGGTCCTTAGCGCCGCCGATGCGAGCGGCGTCCAGCTGCGTGAGGGCCTGTGGCGCGTCGATGATCGCGGCTGCAAGGTGGACGAGCAGGAGAACCCCCGCGACTGGCCCGACTGCGCCCAGTGGATGGTCGTGCGCGACGGCGAGATGCTGACGCTTGAGCCCCAGGACGAGGACCATCACAACAAGCTGGTCTGGAAGCAAGCCGACTATGTGCTCGCCGGCGGCGCGGTGCAGGCCCTGCAGGTCCGCAAGGAGGACGACTTCACCCTCTACGGCGTGCGCGCCGTCGAAACCACCGCCGATGGGCGGGCGACCCGCATCAGCCGCTGGACCATCGCCTGTGGTCCGGAGGAGGCCACCGGCGCGCGCAACGACGACGGCTCGCGCGAGAAGATGATCCGTCCGCTGCCCGGGGTCAGGATGACCGGCGACCATGCCTGCCGCCCGGAGGGGGCCGATGGCCTGCTGGCCGCCGCCCGCGCCGACGAGCAGGCCGCCGAGCGACTGGTCACCGTGCGGTGGGTGCGGGGCGGGGTGGAGTAGGCAAGCCCGCCTCCCCAGGGCCGCAAGGCCCGGCCGGGGAGGCGGCGCTCGTCAATCGACGATCGACGAGTAGATCAAGCTCTTCAGCTGGCCGCGGAAGTTGAAGGCGCGTGAGGGCATCAGCTGGGTCATGAACACCACGCTGAGGTCCTCGATCGGGTCGACCCAGAAGATGGTCGAGGCCGCGCCGCCCCAATAGTAGTCGCCCGCCGACAGCCCGCCCGCCTTCACCTGGTCGATGGTCGAGGCGAAGCCCAGGCCAAAGCCGATGCCGGGGTTGGGAGTCTCGGAGAAGAGGCCCAGCGCCAGTTCGCCGAGGTCGCGGCCGTCGGGCAGGTGGTTCTGGTGCATCAGGTCCACGGTCAGCGGGCCCAGCACGCGGTGGCCATCGAGCTCGCCGCCCCGGCGCAGCATCTCGCAGAAGCGCACATAGTCGGCGGTGGTGCCGGTCAGACCGCCGCCGCCGGAGAAGAAGGTCGCCGGCTTCAGATAGGCGCTGGTGGTCGGGTCGTCGAACAGGCTCGTCGTCTTGTCGGCGTTGCGCTGGTAGTTGGCCGCGAACCGTTCGGCCTTGGCGGGCGTCACCTGGAAGGCGGTGTCGACCATGCCCAGCGGCTCGAAGATGGTCTCGCGGAAATACTGCTCCAGCGGCTTGCCCGAGATGCGCTCGACCAGGGCGCCGCAGACGTCGGTGGCCAGGGAGTACATCCAGGCCTGGCCGGGCTGGAAGCGCAGCGGCACCTGGGCCAGCTTGCCCATGAAGTCGGGCAGGCTGTCGGCGCCGCCCATGCTGCGGATCTTCATGTCGCGATAGGGCTGGTCGACCGGGTGTTCGATGCCCACGCCGGGCAGGCCGCCGCCATAGGTCAGGCCGCCGGTGTGCATCAGCATGTCGCGGATGGTGATCTGGCGTTTGGCCGGCTCGGTGACCATGGCCTCGCCCTCGCCGGAGACCCACACCTTCTGCTTGCCCCACTCGGGGAAGAAGCGGCTGACCGGATCATCGAGTTCGAAGCGGCCCTGCTCGAACAGGCTCATCAGCGCCACCGAGGAGATCGGCATGGTCATCGAATAGATGCGGAAGATGGTGTCCTCGGCCATCGGCCGTGCGCGTTCCTTGTCCATCATGCCGAAGGTGCGCGAATAGGCCTGGTGGCCGTGGCGCCAGACCGCGACCTGGGCGCCGGCGATCTTGCCGGGGCCGATGTAGTTGCGCTCCATATGGTCGGTGATGCGCTCCAGGCGGGCCTCGTCCAGTCCCGTGAACTTCGATTGCGCGTCCATGATTTCCTCCGGCCGGGCGGCTTTTGTCGTTGGCGCCATCATGGCGGAACGGGGGGTGGGCGGGCAATCAGAAAAGCCGGTATGGCGCTGGCGTCGGGGGCGGGCGCGCTCCATCGTGGCCGTCGCCCTTCCGGAGTCGCCGATGCGCCTGTTGCCCCGCTTCCTTGTTGCCGGCGCCCTTGTCGCCGCCGCCCTGCTGACCACGGGCGCCGCCGCGCCCCTGCCGCCGTTGCCACGAGGCGATGCGGTCAAGCTGCTCGACGATGTGCGCACCCTGTCGGACGACCGCATGCAGGGCCGCGCGCCGGATACGCCAGGCTCGCTGATGGCGCGGACCTATATCAGAAAGCGCCTGATCCAGATCGGCGTGAAGCCGCTCAGCAAGGCCGGCTTCCAGCAGCCCTTCGTCATCAAGGCGGGGGGCAAGACCCTGTATGGCGTCAATCTGGTGGGCGTAATCCCGGGCCGCCAGAAGGGCGGCCGCGTGATGGTGGTCACGGCCCACTACGACCACCTGGGGGTCAAGAACGGCGAGATCTATAACGGCGCGGACGACAATGCGTCCGGCGTGGCCGGGCTGCTGGCGGTGGCCGAGTCCTTCCGCCGCCACCCGCCAAAACACACCATCATTCTGGTCGCCCTGGACGGCGAGGAACTGGGGCTGATGGGCGCCGAGGCCTATGTCGCCAATCCCATCGTGCCGCTGTCGCGCATCGCGCTGAACGTCAACTTCGACATGCTGAGCAAGAACGCCAAGGGCGAACTCTATGCCGCGGGCGCGACGCCCTGGCCGATCCTCAAGCCCCGTCTGGACGCCATCGCGGCCATCGCGCCGATCAAGCTTCTGCAGGGTCACGACAGCGGCAAGCTGGACCAGGACGACTGGACCAATCAGTCCGACCACTATGCCTTCGCGCAGAAGAAGATCCCCTGGGTCTATTTCGGCGTCGAGGACCACCCCGAATACCACCAGCCCACCGACGACTTCGCCACCATCCCCCAGGACTTCTTCAAGGCCAGCGCCGCGACCGTGGTCGCCGCCTGCCGGCTGTTCGACGACGAGTTGGACGCCATCGGCGGGGAGGCCGGGCGCTAGGCCGGCGTATTCATAAAGCCCGGCATCCAGGCCTCATGGGCGTCGCGCAGGCGATCCACCGGGATGGAAGCCAGTTCGCCGTCCGCGCCGATGACCACGAAGCGCTCGCCGCCGGCTTCGCCCAGGGCCAGGCTTTCGACGCCGCGGTCTTCGCCGGCCTCGATGATATTTTCCGCATGCTCGGCGGGACAGGCGACCAGATAGCGGCCCTGGCCTTCGCCGAAGAAGAAGCCGTGGTCGGGGCCGTCGCCCTGGACGCCGAAGGTCAGGCCGACCTTGGAGGCCATGGCCATCTCCGCCGCGCCGATCATCACGCCGCCGTCGGAGAGATCGTGCACGGCGCTGAGCATGCCAGTGCCGATCAGGGCGCGGATGAAGTCGCCGTTGCGCCGCTCATGTTCCAGATCGACGGGCGGCGGCGCGCCGTCCTCGCGGCCCAGCAGTTCACGCAGATAGAGGCTTGCGCCCAGCTCGTCGGGCTCGCCGTAGCCGACCAGGATCAGCACGTCGCCCGCCTTCATGGTCCCGTAGCCGATCCGCTTGGAGGCGTCTTCCAGCAGGCCGATGGCGCCGCAGGTCGGGGTGGGCGGAATGGCGACCCCGTTGGTTTCGTTGTAGAGGCTGACGTTGCCGCTCACGACCGGGAAGTCGAGCGCGCGGCAGGCCTCGGCCATGCCGTCGATGGCGCGCACGATCTGGCCCATGATCTCCGGACGCTCGGGATTGCCGAAGTTGAGGTTGTCGGTGACGGCGATGGGGTCGGCGCCGACGGCGGTCAGGTTGCGCCAGGCTTCCGCCACCGCCTGCTTGCCGCCCTCGTAGGGGTCGTTCTGGACGTAGCGCGGGGTGACGTCGCTGGTCACCGCCAGGGCCTTGCTTGTGCCGTGCACGCGTACGATGCCGGCGTCCGCGTAGGTGGCGCTGTCGGCCAGGGTGTCGGCCATCACATGGCGGTCGTACTGCTCCCACAGCCAGCGCTTGGAGGCGACGTCGGGGCAGCCGAGGATTTTCAGGATGGCCGCTTCCCAGTCTTCGGGCGCGGGCACATTGGTCGGATCGATCGGCAGGTGCTTCACCGGCTCGACCCAGGGGCGGTCATAGAGGGGCGCGTCTTCGGACAGCGGGGCCAGGGGAATGTCGCAGACGACCTCGCCCTTGTGCTTCAGCACGATGTGGCCGGTGTCGGTGGTGATGCCGATGGTGGCGGCATCCAGGCCCCACTTCTTGAATATGCGCTCCCCATCTGCCTCGCGGCCCGGCTTGAGGATGGCCAGCATCCGCTCCTGGCTCTCCGACAGCATCATCTCGTAAGCGCTCATGCCCTCTTCGCGCTGCGGCACGGCGTCGAGGTCGAGCTCGATGCCGACCGCGCCCTTGCCGGCCATCTCGACCGAGGAGGAGGTGAGCCCCGCCGCGCCCATGTCCTGGATGGCGGCCACCGCGCCGCTGGCCATCAGCTCAAGCGTCGCCTCGATCAGCAGCTTTTCGGCGAAGGGGTCGCCGACCTGGACGGTGGGGCGCTTCTCGTCCGAATCCTCGTCGAACTCGGCGCTGGCCATGGTCGCGCCATGGATGCCGTCGCGCCCGGTCTTGGAGCCAAAGTAGACCACCGGCAGGCCGGCCGACGGCGCCGCCGAGTAGAAGATCTTGTCCGCGTCGGCCAGGCCCACGCACATGGCGTTGACCAGGATGTTGCCGTCATAGCCGCGGTGGAAGTTGGTCTCGCCGCCGACCGTGGGCACGCCTACGCAGTTGCCGTAGCCGGCGATGCCGCTGACGACGCCCTCGATCAGACGCTTGGTCTTGGGATGCGACGGGTCGCCGAAGCGCAGGGCGTTGAGCAGCGCAATCGGCCGCGCGCCCATGGTGAAGACGTCGCGCATGATGCCGCCGACGCCCGTCGCCGCGCCCTGATAGGGCTCGATGTAGGAGGGGTGGTTGTGGCTCTCCATCTTGAAGATGGCGGCCTGGCCGTCGCCGATGTCGACCACGCCGGCGTTCTCGCCCGGGCCGCAGATCACGCGCGGACCGGTGACCGGGAACTTCTTCAGATGCAGGCGGCTGGATTTGTAGCTGCAGTGCTCCGACCACATCACCGAGAAGACGCCCAGCTCCAGGTGGTTGGGCTCGCGGTTCAGGCGCTTGAGGATCAGCGCATATTCGTCGGGCTTGAGGCCATATTCGGCGGCCGATTCGGCCATGGACTTCGCAGGTGCGGTCATGGACGGGCCTTCTAGCGGGAGATGGGGGATTCTGCTACGTTCTAGACAGATTGGATTTGTCTAGAAACGGTGACGCGCCATGGGCATCAGCATCAAGCGGGCGGAAACGGAGGCGAACGCGCGAAAGCTGGCGTTGCGCACGGGTGAAAGCCTCACGGAAGCGATCGACATCGCCATCGCTGAACGACTGGAGCGCGTCAAACCGACCGAAGAGGAGATGGCGCGCTTCGAGAAGCAGAAGCAGGAGCTGTTCGCTTGGCTCGACAGTCTCGGTCCGGGCAATGGCAAATCGCGCGAGGAGATCGAGGCTGAGATGTATGACGAACACGGCTCGCCGATCTAGATGATCGTCGACACCTCAGCACTGGTCGCCATCGCTATCAACGAGCCAGAGCGTGACGCCTTTTCCCAGGCGATCACGCAGGCTTCTTCGCGCCGCATCAGCGCCGCCAATGTCGTGGAACTGGTTTCCGTGATTGCTGGGCGATGGCCCGATCTCGATGCCGCTGCAACGGCCAGTCGTCTGCTGGATCAATTGAAGGTCGAGATCGTCCAAGTCGACGCCGAACACGCCTGGGCTGCTGGTGTCGCCCTCATACGCTATGGCAGGGGTCGACATCCGGCGCGTCTGAACTACGGCGACAGTTTCGCCTATGCGACGGCAAAGCTTTCAAATCAGCCGCTGCTCTTTAAAGGAAACGACTTTTCACAGACCGACATCGAGCCGGCGCTCTAGGCGCTGGCGAGCACGCTCTGGAACAATAATGCGCCGTCGGCCGAGCCCAGATCGGCTTCGAAGGCGCGGTCGGGGTGGGGCATCAGGCCCAGCACATTGCCCTTGTCGCTGACGATGCCGGCGATGGCGCGGGCCGAGCCGTTGGGGTTGTCCTGGTAGCGGAAGACCACCTGGCCCTGGCCTTCCAGCCGGTCGAGCGTCTCCTCGTCGGCGAAGAAGTTGCCCTCGCCGTTGCCCACCGTCATCACCGCCTCGCGGCGGCCCTGGAAGCCGGCGGTGAAGCGGGTCTGGCCGTTGACGATGTCGAGGTCGACGGCCTTGCAGACGTATTTAAGCTTTTCATTACGTAGCAAAGCGCCGGGCAGCAGCCCCGCTTCGCAAAGGACCTGGAAGCCGTTGCAGATGCCCACCACCGCTACGCCCCGTTCGATCGCCGTCTTCACTTCGCTCATCACCGGCGACAGCGAGGCCATGGCCCCGCAACGCAGATAGTCGCCATAGGAGAAGCCGCCGGGCAGGACGATCAGGTCGAGGCCGGCGGGAAGCTCGGTGTCGCCATGCCAGACCATGTCCACATGGGCGCCGGTGGAGCGTTCGATCGCCACCTTGCAATCACGGTCGCAGTTGGACCCCGGAAAGACGACGACGGCTGCTTTCATGGGCGCGCCGATTAGCAGCGTTCGAGCCGGAAATCGAGATGAGTCGGACTACTTCGGCGCGCGATAAACGCCGATGGCGTCGGGACCGACACCCGAGATGGCCATCAGCAGCCGGAAAGCCTTCTCGTCGCCATAGCCGCAGGCGCTGGCTACGGCCCAGCCTTGGGGGGTCTGATAATAGACGATGACCGCCGGATAGGCCGGCTGGTCCTTCAGCACGATGGAATAGGCCAGGGGGCCGGAACGCCAGGCCTTGATGGCCGGCCCCTCGGGCGCGCCCTTGGTGATCCAGCCGCGCTTCATCTCCATGGCGGTCAGCACATTGCCGTAGGTCCCGCCGCAGAAGTCGCCCGCGCCCTCGCCGACATAATAGTAGTCGAAGGTGGGCGGCGGAGCGTCGGCCTCCATCAGCCGACCTCGACGCGGTAGCTTTCGATCACCGGGTTGGCGAGCAGCTTGTCGCACATGGCCTTGACCTCGGCCTCGGCGGCGGCGCGGTCAGCGGCGCTGGTCTCGAACTCCAGCACGCGGCCGACGCGCACGTCCTTCACACCGCCCCAGCCCAGGCCATGCAGGGCGTTCTCGACGGCCTTGCCCTGAACATCCAGCACGCCGGGCTTCAGGAACACATGGACGGTCGCCTTCAATGCAGGCCCCCTTGGATCACGGTCGGCATCTCCTTCATAATCCCGAGCCGGCGAGCCACCTCGGTGTAGTTCTCGATCACGTCGCCCAGGTCGCGGCGGAAGCGGTCCTTGTCCATCTTCTCGTTGGTGGTCGAATCCCACAGGCGGCAGCTGTCGGGGCTGATCTCGTCGGCCAGGATGACGCGGCTGAAGTCGCCTTCCCAGACGCGGCCATACTCGACCTTGAAGTCGACGAGGGTGATGCCGACCGCGCCGAACATGCCGCACAGGTAGTCGTTCACGCGAAGGGTGAGGGCCATCATGTCGTCGATCTCCTGGGTCGCGGCCCAGTTGAAGGCGGTGATGTGCTCTTCGGAGACCATCGGATCCGACAGCTTGTCGTCCTTGAGATAGAATTCGATGATCGAGCGGGGCAGGGGCTGACCCTCCTCGATGCCGAAGCGCTTGGACAGGCTGCCGGCGGCGATGTTGCGGCAGACCACCTCGAGCGGAATGATCTCCACCTCCTTGATCAGCTGCTCGCGCAGGTTCAGCCGCTTGATGAAGTGGTTCTGCACGCCGATGCCGTTCAGCCGCGTCATGATGAATTCGCTGATGCGGTTGTTGATCACGCCCTTGCCTTCGAGGACGGCCTTCTTCTGGGCGTCGAAGGCGGTGACGTCGTCCTTGAAATACTGGATCAGGGTGCCGGGCTCGGGGCCCTCGTAGAGGATCTTGGCCTTGCCTTCGTAGATCTTCTTGCGCTTTTCGCGGGTGGTCATGCTTGTTCCCAAAGGGGAGGCGCGGTCCTGAAACGAAAAGCGCGCGCGGCGGGCCTGCGCGCGCGCGGCGTCCGACTCAAGGCCGCTGGTGAAAATGTCGAGGCGGAACCTATCCGAAGGGACCTTTGGGCGCAAACGGCGCGTGGGTGCGACAACTGCCCGTTCGTCACCAATCAGGGTACAATTACATATGCTGCGGCGTTCGTTCCGATTGCGGCCTCGCCCGCCGCGCGATAGACACCCATCGCACCGCGTATTGGGGACGCCATGACCACCTTCGACAACCGCGAACAGGGTTTTGAGAAAAAGTTCGCGATGGATGAGGAATCCGAATTCAAGGCCACCGCGCGCCGCAACCGCCTGCTGGGCGAGTGGGCCGCCGGCCTGATGGGCCTGGAGACCGTCGCGGAATACGCGCGCGCCGTCGTGAAGTCCGATTTCGAACAGCCCGGCGACGAGGATGTCCTGCGCAAGGTGTTTGGCGACCTGAAGGGCGCCGGCGTGGCCGTGTCCGAGGGCGATGTGCGCATGAAGATGGACGAACTGCTGGCCCAGGCCCGCGAACAGCTGAAGTCCGGGAACTAGGTTTCGCGCCGGCGCCGTGGGGGCGTCGGCCTACGCCTCATCCTCGCTAAAGAACGCGTAGCCCGGGGCGGCGAGATAGACGCCCTTCGGCTGCTCGGGCGAAGCCAGCACCTCACATTCCGAAACCACCAGGCTGTCTCGCACCGCGGGGGGCTCGAATTCCTTGATGAAGGCGAGCGCCTCGATCTCGTCGTCGGCCATCACCTCATAGGTGGCGAAGAAGCCGGGCGGGGTGTCGCCGCCTTCATCCTCCAGCGACGCGTGCCAGCGGCCCTCGACCATCACGCGCATGTATTTGGCGTTGGACGCGTCGGCGTCGGCGCGGATCTCGCGCAGCACCCACTGGGCGGTCTCGCAGGATTTGTCGTAGCCGATGGCCTTCAGCGCCGAGGCCTCGGCGGCGTCCGGCGGGCCCAGCACGGTCAGCGCCACGGCGCGCTCCGCCTCGATACTGGCCCGTTCCTCCGGATAGCTGTCGTCATCGTCGCCGAAGGTCAGGCTGTCCACGAAGGCGAAGGCGTCGGCGGGCCGCGCCTGGGCGTTCAGCAGGTCGGCGTGGGTGGTCCAGATCAACAGGCGCAGATGCGGGTCGGCGCCGTCCAGCGCGCCGGGCTTCAAGAGCGGCAGCAGCCGGGTTTCCGCCTCGCCCAGCCGCTCGGCGCGGCTCAGCGCATGGGCCCAATTGTAGTCGAGCGAGATGGTGTCGGCGCCGGGCAGCTTGGCGGCGGCGCGGTAGGCGTCCAACGCCTCGTCGCAACGGCCGGCGTCGGAGCGCAGGTTGCCCAGCATCTGCCACAGCAGCCAGACCGGCGCGATGGCCACGCCCCGCTCCAGCACCGCCATGGCTTCTTCTGATTTATCCTGGGCCGACAGCGCCAGGGCCTGGACCTCGAAACCGCCGGAGAATTGGCGCGCCTCCAGGTCGCGGCCGATCTGCAGCGCCTTGTCGAACTCGTCGTTGTCGATCAGGTCGAAGGCTTGCGCCATCAGGTCGTCAAAGTCGGCGTCGGTCATGAGGTCAGCCCTCCCCGAACACCCGGGCGAAGATGGTGTCCACGTGCTTGAAGTGGTGGCCCAGGTCGAACAGGCCCTCCAGCTCCGCATGCGGCACGCCGGCCAGCGCCGGATCGGCCTTCAGCAGGTCGAGGAACTGGCCCTCGCCGCGCCACACCTTCATGGCGTTGGCCTGGACCGCCGCATAGGCCGTCTCGCGCGCGACGCCGTGCTGGGTCAGGGCCAGCAGCACCCGCTGCGAATGCACCAGCCCGCCGAGGCGATCGAGGTTCTTCAGCATGTTGTCGGGATAGATGACCAGCCGCTCCATCACCCCGGCCAGACGGCGCAGCGCGAAGTCCAGGTGAATGGCGGTGTCGGGGCAGATGGCGCGTTCGACCGAGGAGTGGCTGATGTCGCGCTCGTGCCACAGCACCACATTCTCGAGCGCCGGGATCACCGCCGAACGCACCAGACGGGCCAGGCCCGTCAGGTTCTCGGTGAGGATCGGGTTCCTCTTGTGGGGCATGGCCGAGCTGCCCTTCTGGCCGGGATCGAAGGGTTCTTCAGCTTCCAGCACCTCGGTGCGCTGCAGGTGGCGGATCTCCACCGCCAGGCGCTCGATGGAAGACGCGACCACGGCGGCGGCCGCGAACCAGGCGGCGTGGCGGTCGCGCGGGATCACCTGGGTCGAGACGGGTTCGACGACCAGATGCATCTTCTCGGCCACATAGGCCTCGACCTTGGGATCGACGCTGGAGAAGGTGCCGACGGGACCGGAAATGGCGCAGGTCGCGATCTCGAACCGAGCCATGGCCAGCCGCTCCTTGGCCCGCTGGAACTCGGCATAGTGGCCGGCCAGTTTTAGCCCGAAGGTGGTGGGCTCGGCGTGGATGCCGTGGCTGCGCCCGACGGTGGGCGTGAGCTTGTGCTCGTAGGCGCGGCGCTTCAGGGCCGCCAGCACCAGGTCGACGTCCTCGATCAGCAGGTCGGTGGCGCGGCTCATCTGAACGGCCAGCGTCGTGTCGTTGACGTCCGACGACGTCATGCCCTGGTGCAGGAAGCGGGCCTCGGGGCCGACGATCTCGGTCACGTGGGTCAGGAAGGCGATGACGTCGTGCTTGGTCTCACGCTCGATCTCGTCGATGCGTTCGACATCGAAGATGGCGTCGCGGCCCTTCTCCCAGATCACCTCGGCGGCCCGCTTGGGAATGACCCCCAGTTCGGCCATCGCGTCGGCCGCGTGGGCCTCGATCTCGAACATGATGCGGAATCGGGTCTGGGCGGACCAGATGGCGGCGGCTTCGGGTCGGGCGTAACGGGAGATCATGGGCGCCCGGCTATTCCCGAGCGCCCTTCAGGTCAAGGCAAAGGCTACGCGGCCTGGGCGATTGCCCGCTCGCGCATGTGCTTTGCGAGGCCGATGGCGCCCAGGAAGTAGTGGATGCCGGCCCACACATAGAAGCACAGGCTGACGATGATGCCCTGGCGCGTGGAGTTGGACAGGGTCGCGTGGCAGGCGGCCGCGAGTTCGGCCGCCGCACCCTTGGGCGCGACGCCGCCGGGGCACTGGGCCACGAAGTGGGCCGCACCCGTCTGGCCGGTGAGCCAGCCGGTCAGTGAGGCGATGACGCCCGCGCCGCCGCCGTGATTGAAGTTGTAGGCGGCCAGCTGATCGATGACCCAGCCGGTGAAGGGCGGCCCGCCGCCCAGCGCGATCAGGTTGAGGAAGAAGAACATCAGGGCCGTCGCCGTGGCCCGGCGCCGGGGTTCGACGGAATTCTGCACCACCCCGAAGGTCGGGCCCAGGTAGGTGTAGTGGAAGATGCCCGGGATCAGCAGGATCAGGGCCGCGCTCTTCCAGTCCGGCTGCATGTAGGCGGCGATATAGATGGGCGTGGCGATACACAGGCCAAAGGCCGGCACCAGCGAATACCAGGCCGGATTGGCCTTGCCGATGCGGTCGGACAGGTAGCCGCCCACCAGGGTGCCGATGCCCGAGGAGAAGCCGCCGACCAGGCCGGTGATCAGCCCCACGGTGGCCAGGGTCAGGGTGAATTTCGCGGCCGGGTTGGCGAAGATCTGCATCCAGGTCCAGTGGTCGGCGCCGTAGTGGCCGCCGAACTGGCTGAGGAAATACTGGGGCACGAACTGGCCCGAGCCATAGGAGCCGAACGAGGCGATAGTCACGCCCAGCACCATGTTGAGCACCGGCCACTTGCCGAACAGGATCTTGGTGACGATCCACAGTTCGGCCAGCTCGCGGCGGATCATCGCCCAAAAGCTTAAGGCGGCGGGCGCGGTGGCCAAGGGGGCGGTGACGTCTTCCTCCAGCACCGGATGCTCGATCACTTCGGAATGGCCGCGCGGCGGTTCCCTCATCACCAGCCAGACGATGGCCGCCAGGATCAGGCCCGGCGCGCCCACCACCATGAAGGCCATGCGCCAGCCGAAGTTCTGGGCGATCCAGCCGCCGGCCACGGCCCCGAACATGGTCCCGAGCGGGATGCCGAAGCTGTAGATGGACAGCGCGCTGGCCCGCTTCCTGGGTTCGAAATAGTCGCTGATCAGCGAGTGGGAGGCGGGCGAGCAGCCGGCCTCGCCGACCCCCACCCCGAAGCGGAAGGCGGCCAGGGTGGCGAAGTTCGCGGCCGTGCCGCAGAGCATGGTGAAGCCCGACCAGACGATCAGGGCCAGGGCCACGATCTTCACCCGGCTGAAACGCTCGGCGATGCGCGCGATCGGAATGCCCAGGATGGTGTAGAGCAGCGCGAAATAGAGACCGCCCAGCAGGCCCAGCTGAGTGCTGGTCAATCCCAGGTCCTCGCGGATCTTGGGCCCGATGGTGGCGATGATGGTCCGGTCGATGAAGTTGAAGGTGTAGGCGGCCAGCAGCAGGCCCAGCACCACACGCTTGTATCCGTTCGAGAACAACGGCTTGTCGCCGCCCGGCCCACCCCGGTCGTTCATGCGTTCAGGCTCCCTCGAACATTTGTTTGTTCTTGTTGCGCCGACCATAGCCGCAAGCCCGCGAGGCGCGCCACGGCAAAAGCACCCCCACGGAAACGGCTTTCGAAGACCCGGTCTAGCTGACGACGTCCTCGCGGATGGTCTTGCGCGCCATCAGGAAGAAGACGCTGGCCAGCAGGATGACCACCTCCGAGGCGACCATGGCCCAGCGCAGCCCCTCCGCCGCGCCCAGGTGATAGCCCTTGGCCAGCAGGTCGCTGAGCGCCCCCATGGCCACCGGCCCGCCGCCCAGGCCGATGATGTTGATGATGAAGAGGATGACCGCCGCGGCGATGGCTCGGGTGCGCGGCCGCACCAGGCTCTGTGTCGTGCCGTAGATGGGCCCGTACCACATGGTGTTGGTCAGGTTGGGGCCCATGAAGAACAGCACCGCGACCATGGTGGAGGGCGCGAACATCGCGGCCATGAAGAAGGGTATCCCCACGGCGGCGGCGATGGCCGGCATGGTCACGTGCCAGCGCCGGTCCTTGGCGCCCAGCCGGTCGGCCAGCTGGCCGCCGATGAAGGTGCCGAACAGGCCCGCGATCCCGCCGATGACGCCCAGCACCAGGCCGACGAAGCCGGTGGGCTTCAGCCCAAGGGGCTTGGCCAGTTCGATCAGCTCGGCCGCGTGGTTGCGGAAGAAGAAGGACGGCGCGAAGGCCACCTGGGCATAGCCGCAGAAGGCCATCACCGCGCCGCCGAGCGCGATCAGCCAGAAGGTCCGCTTGCCCGCGATCTCGCGCAGGGCCTCCATCAAGCTGGGTTGGTCCGGCTTGGCCGAGGGGTGGACGGCCTTGGCCTTGCCGCGCGGCTCGACCAGGGTGAAGGCGGCCAACAGGGCCACGACGATGCCCGGCGCGCCGGCCACCATGAAGGCCGCGCGCCACCCATAGGCGTCGGCCACCACCCCGCCCATGGCCGCGCCGAGCAGGCTGCCCAACGGCGTGCCCAGGGAATAGAAGGCGATGGAGGAGGCGCGTTTGTTGGCCGGCACATAGTCGCTGATCAGGGAGTGGGAGGGCGGCGAGCAGCCCGCCTCGCCGATGCCAACGCCGACACGCACCAGGAACAGCTGCACGAAGTTGCCGGCGAAGCCGCACAGCAGGGTGAAGACGCTCCACACGGCGACAGCGGCGGCGATGATCCACGGCCGGTTTGCCCGGTCGGCCAGCCGCGCGATCGGCAGGGCGAAGCCGGTGTAGAAGATGGCGAAGGCGAACCCCGTCATCATGCCCAGCTGGGTGTCGCTCAGATGCAGGTCGACCTTGATCTTCTCGGCCAGGATGTTGACCACCTGCCGGTCGAGGAAGTTCAGCGTGTAGATGGCCAGCAGCAGGCCCAGCGCATAGCGCTGATAGGCCTTTGAAACGGGACGCACGGCTGGCGCGTTGCTGGCTTCATCGACGGCGGCGTCGGTCATCGGGCGGTCCTCCCAGACATTGAAGCCTGTAACCGGCCCCTTGGCCGCCACTGTAGGGGTGGGCTAAGTCACCCGCCAAGCGCCAAACCAGGAGACCCGCGTGGAGATCGTCGTCGGCACCAAGAAGTGGTCCAGCTGGTCGCTGCGGCCCTGGCTCGCGATCAAGCATACCGGTCAGCCTTTCGACGAGACCCTGGTGGAACTGCGCCACGCCGAACGCTCGACGGCGGAAATCCTCAAACACTCGCCCTCGGGCATGGTCCCGGCCCTGAAGGACGGCGACCTCGTGCTCTGGGACAGCCTGGCCATCTGCGAATATCTGAACGAGCGCTACCCCGACGCCAAGCTGTGGCCGCACGATCCCACCCTGCGTGCGCTCGGCCGCGCGGCGGCCAGCGAGATGCATTCCGGCTTCGCCTCCCTGCGCGGCGAATGCCCGATGAAGCTGGACACCCGCGTCACCGTCGACATCTCCGAGGCCACCCAGAAGGATGTGCGCCGCATCGTCGCCCTGTGGGGCGAACTGCTCGCCAAATCCGGCGGCCCCTTCCTGCTGGGCCCTTGGTCGATCGCCGACGCCTACTACACGCCCGTCGCCACCCGCTTCCGCTCCTACGGCATCCACCCGTCCGACTACGGCGACACCGGCCCGGCCGGCGAATACTGCCAGCGGCTGCTGCAGGCGCCGGAATATCTGGAATGGGAAAAGGCGGCGCTCGCCTAAGGAACGCGGGCCAGCACTAGGGCCAGGGTGATCACCGGAAACAGGAAGGGCAGCGCCATCGCTGCGCCCAGCCCCAGACCCCAGACGGTGCGCCGGTAGTCGTCACGGCTGGCCGGCTTCAGCCAGGCCTCGCCGATGGGTCCCGCCAGGAAGACGATGTTGGCCGCGCCCATCAGCAGCAGCAACAGCGCGCCCAGGAACAGGGGCAGACCCAGCCCGCCGCCCACCGGCAGCCATTGGGGCCGGTGGAACACATACTGATAGAGCGCCGCATTCAGCGCGAAGGCCATCACCGCCGCGACACCGAGCGTGAGGTTGAAGGCGAACCGTCGCTGCTGCCACCAGGCCCAGGCGTCCGCGAGAGACGCTGATGGCTCGGAAGGTGCAGAAACCATCGGGAGGCGATCCAGGCAGGGCGGGCGCGGGCGGCGGGTCGTCAGCGATCCTCGCGCCCGTGCCAGATACGAGTGACATAGAGAATGTCGCCGACCAATTCGTATTGAAGTTCGTAGTCACTCACGATCAATCGCCGCACTTCACGCGATTCATGACCCTCGATGCGCTCTCCCATGCGCGGATGCTCAACCAATCGCTTAGCGGCCTGCACGATCAACTGCAGGGCTCGCTTCGCCGGGATCGGGGCGACGGGCGCCAGAAACGCATGCAGCCGGACCAGATCGCCGTGAGCCTTGGAAGTCCAGATGAGCTTCATGTCTCAGGCAGGCTATCGACCCAGGCCGCGATGTCCTCATGCGGCACGACCCGGCCGGCATCGACGTCCGCCAGGCCCTCCAAGGTGAATTGTCGATAGGCCTCCTGCCGCGCAACCCAATCCGCCAGGGCCTGCTTCACGACCCAGCCTCTCGGCCGATCCGCCTGAGCGGCGAACTCATCGACCTTCGCCGCCAGCGAAAGCGGAATATGGGCGGTGAAAACCCGGGACTCGGACGCCATGATCATCAAATCCAATCAGATTGATTGAAATCGACTATGCGCTTCGCAGCACTCAAAGTAACCCGCCATCCGCTCTCCACGCCGAAGCCGTCACACGATAGCATGACGCCAGGTCCTACGGCGCGACAACCGAGGGCGATCGCGGAGTAGGCCATGGGTTCGTTCAGTACCAATCTGCATGTGCGCGGCGTCGCGCCGGGCGGCCTCGCCTCGGCGCTGAGCGCGCTGGAGGCCACGCCCGCCTATGTGACCGCGGTCGCGTCGCACGGCTGGACGAGCGTCTATCCCTCCAATGTGGACCAGGACGAACACGCCCTGCACCGGTTGGGCGCGCGGCTCTCGCACGACCTCGGCGCGCCGGTCATCACCTTCCTGCTCCACGACAGCGACATCTTCTCCTACGAGCTGTTCGAGAAGGGCCATCTGGTCGATCGCTACGAGTCCAACCCCGGCTATTTCGAAGGCCGCAACGACCCGCCGACCCTGCACCATCCGGAGGTCCTGCTGCCTTATGGCGTGGAGGGCGCATCGCTGGACGGTCTGCTGCGCCTGTTGCGGCAGGTCGGGGCTGACGGCGAGCCGCTGTCGCGCACGGACGTGGCGATCGAGCAGCTTCGCTCCAACTATGCCCACATGGCGGCCGGCAACCCGCAGCTGCCGCCCCTGGCCGACCTCATCGACCGGATGCGCCAGATGCAGGGGGAAAAGGCCCAGGCCAGGGCGCGGTTCGCGAGCGAGATGGCGCGCGAGCTGAGCGCGGGCCCCCAGTCCGAAGAACAGCACATCTCCGCCATCGCCGTGATGGGGGCTCTGGCCCTGTGGCTGGGCCTCACCGCCGATCGGGCGGAAACCAGCTACCGCTACATCGCGCAGGGCGAAACGCACGCGGGCGAGATGCTGCTGGTCGAGGCAAACTGATGCGCCCGGCGCATGATCTCGCGGGGATAGACGGGGGGCGTGGTCGACGGCGCCGTCCCAAGGACCGCTTTCGACCCATTGCGGCTATTCCGTTAGGGGTTGCGGACCAAGGGGAACTACGATTGTAATTCCTTGAGGTTGGCGCGGAGAAACCTATGATCGCCCTGCTCATCGCCACGGCTCTGGCAACGGCGCAACCGTCCCCCTGCCCGCAACCCCCGCCCTCGGTCATCGACGGCTGGCTGAAGCCCGCGCCACAGCCGCCGCAGCCCTACAAGCCCTGGGATCAGATGGTGGGGGACCAACTGGCCAAGCTGCGCGCCCTGGTCGCCGCCGGCGGGGCGCACTGCCTCACGCCCGCCGAGAAGTCGGCCGTTCTGGAAGACGCCATCAGCATGGACGAGCCGGCCCTGGTCGCCGAGGCGCTGAAGCTGAAGCCGGACCTCAGCGCCTGGACAGGGGACCAATACAATCCGCCGTTGGCCTGGGCCTTGCGGGTGGACATGCCGAGCTGTGCGGGCGGCCCGCCCGGCAACAAGCCAGAGGTGATCCGCCTCCTGATCGCAGCTGGCGCGGACCCCAACCAGCACGACCTCTCCGGCCGGACGCCGCTGTTCGACGCCCAGACCGCCCAGGCGGTGCGGGCCCTGCTGGCGGGCGGCGCGGACTTGGAGGCGCGCGACGCCGACGGCAATACGCCGCTCCTCCGTCCGCGCACCGACGAGGCGGCGGTGGCGATGATCGCGGCGGGCGCGGACATCACGGCGCGCAACAAGGCCCAGGAGGGCGTGGCGGACGTGGCGCGCGAGCGCGGCATGTATGGAACCCTGGCGGCGCTGAGGGCGCCGGGGGTGACCGTGGGCGCCCCGGACCGGCCGCAGGATTGCACCTCCTACGGAAGCTGAACGGCGCGCCGCCGTGATAGATGCGCCGGGATGGCCTCACTGTGGGCCACCGACGCTATTGGGTCACTGATGACGTCGAAGGCTTCCTGTAGGGGCTATGCAGCTTCGCCGCGGTCTGCTTTCCACCCTTCGCTGACATTCACGGGGTCCGCTGTCGAGCAGGACGTTCAATGTCCGCTTCCCGGCTCGGTGCCAACGGGGGAAATCGACCCATTGCGGACGTTCATAACGAGCCGCTAAGCTGGAGCGTGATGTTGCGCTACAGACCCGCTCTAATTGCTCCGGGAGGCATGAGCCGTCGGGCTTTGGTCGGGTTGGTGTTGGCTAGCCTGATGAGCGCTTGCGGCCCCAGTTCACAGCCTTACCGAGGCCTTGGCGCAAAGAGGTTTGACCAAGCCGAGTGGGCCAAAGCTGACCTAGGCAAGCATACGCGCTCTGATATGGCGAGCGACCTCCTCAACCGACACCGGCTGATCGGTTGGACAAAAGAGGAGGTCATTGATTTGCTTGGACAACCCGAGCAGGAACCTCACAAGTTCTCTGAATACGAGTTAGTTTATGTGCTAGGCCCAGACCGGACGAGCACGCCCATCGACTTCGAATGGATGCTGATCAAGCTTGATGATCAAGGCCGTATGGCAAGGATACAGTTCGCGAGCGACTAGGTCCGTTTCCCACCCTAAAGAGCCCTTCCGAGGGTCCGCTCGCAGCCGCGTCCAAGCCCCGAGACCTCAGCCGCGTTCGGAAACGAGCTTGGTGAGTATGGCAGCGAGGGCCAGGGCGTCTTCCTCGGTTAATTCGACCGGATCGCCATTTGGTTCGCGGGTCTTGATGTGGATCGACGCGCCGTCGGCAATCCACAAGGTCACATCGTCGGCGATGGTGAAAAGTGGTCCATTCATTCGATCACCGTGGGGCCCGGCTCATGGTCACGCAACCGTGCGGACTTATGTTGTGAAGTTCTCCTCCACATCTTGGTCAAAGGGTCCGCGAAGGGTGAATACCTGTAGCGCTGCACGCGCAGCCGCCATGAACCGATCCCAAACTGGAGTGCCAAAGAGCGTATCGATTTCGGGCATCGGGTCTGGTGTAAGGTCAGCTGTGCTTGACCAAACAGTATGGAAGTCGCGGATCGCCCGGCTCTCTTCTCTTGAGAACACCGGTGGCCCGTACCAGTCCAGGTCGTCTTCTCTGACCCAGTCTTCCCACTGATTGATCATTTCGGAAGACACGCAAACGAGCGGGACAGCCCGCTGATATTCGCGTTGGTCGTCGGCAGATGCGGCGGTTTCCAAATACCGGACAATTCCATTGCGGATGCGCTGCTGAAGCAGCGTTCGCGAGACTTCCGGCTCTTCCATCCGCCCACTCCAGGGTTGTGTTTGACGCTCCTATTTACACAACCACGCGCCAAATCCGCCACGGGAAGAAACGATCAATTGGCTAGAACAACCCCCGGTCCTTGAAGCTCACCACACCATCTCGCCCCACCACGAGATGGTCGTGCACCTGGATCTTCAGCGCCCGGCCCGCATCGACGATCTGGCGGGTCATGTCGATGTCGGCGCCCGATGGCGTCGGGTCGCCGCTGGGGTGGTTGTGGACCAGGATCACGGCGCTGGACGCCAGTTCCAGGGCGCGGCGCATGATCTCGCGGGGATAGACCGGCGCGTGGTCGACGGTGCCGTCGCCCAGCTTCTCGTCGGCGATCAGCTGGTTCTTCTTGTCGAGGAACAGCACGCGGAACTGCTCGCGGGTCTCATGCGCCAGGGCCACGCGGACATAGGCCTGCAGCGCGCTCGAGGAGGTGATCACCGTGCGCCGCTTGACCTCGCCGCGGCCCATGCGGACGGTGGCCTCCTGCAGCAGCTTGAGGTCCAGCGCCACCGAGGCGCCCACGCCCTTCACCGTCCTGAGCTCGGCGACCGTGGCGCCCAGCACCCCGGCGAGGCCTCCAAACCGGTCCAGCAGCATCTTGGCCAGGGGCTTCACGTCGCCCTGGGGCAGGCTGCGGAACAGCAGCAACTCCAGCACCTCGTAGTCGGGCAGGGCGGTCAGGCCCCCGGCCAGGGCGCGCTCGCGCAAGCGTTCACGGTGGCCCAGCTGATGGGCCGGCGCCGCGTTCGGAGTCGGCGGTGCGAAAGCCGGCCCCGGGGGCGTCAGCTCGGCGAGGGGCAACAGCCCCGACATGACGGCGCTTTCCTGCATCCCGGCAGGCTAGAACGAAGCGGGAACGGGCGCAAGCGCGTCCTGTCGTACGAACCGGCGCTCAGGCGCCCTGGATCGCGGGCTTGAACAACCCGGCGGGCGAGGCGGTGAAGATCTCCACGCCCGTGGCGGTGACCCCGACCGAATGCTCGCACTGGGCCGACAGCGACTTGTCGCGGGTGACCGCCGTCCAGCCGTCCCCCAGCACCTTCACGTCCGGCTTGCCGAGATTGATCATCGGTTCGACGGTGAAGAACATGCCTTCCTGAAGCACGCGACGCTGCCCCCGCGGCGCCTCGCCGAGCTTCGACGGACGCTCGCGGGCGTCGCAATGCAGGATATTGGGCTCGTCGTGGAAGACCCGGCCCACGCCATGGCCGCAGAAGTCGCGCACCACCGAGCAGCGCATCGACTCCGCATATTTCTGGATGGCCTGTGCGAGGTCCAGGAAGGTCGCCCCCGGCCTGATCGCCGCCAGCCCGCGTTCCATGCTCTCATAGGTCACGTCGACCAGCCGGCGCGAACGCGGCGAAACCTCGCCGACGCCATACATGCGGCTGGTGTCGCCGTGCCAGCCGTCGACGATGACGGTGACGTCGATGTTGGCGATGTCGCCCTCGCGCAGGGTCCGCTCGCCCGGGATGCCGTGGCAGACGATGTGGTTGGGGCTGATGCAGACGGTCTTGGGATAGCCGCGATAGAGCAGGCAGGCGGGGATGGCGCCGTGGTCGAGCACGAATTCGCGCGCCAGCCGGTCCAACTCGTCGGTCAGCACGCCGGGAACGACGTGCGGGATCAGCATGTC
>JAQGIP010000053.1 GCA_028291055.1 Caulobacter sp. | reverse complement strand
GGTGGTGATCTCCGAGACCGGCGTGAAGTCGCTGCGTCCGTTCCAGACCGCCGCCGCCCGCCCCTGCGTGTTCGAATATGTCTATTTCGCCCGCCCCGACAGCGTGGTGAACGGCCGCTCGGTCTATGACGTGCGCAAGCGCATGGGTCAGCGCCTAGCCATCGAGACCGGTATCGAGGCCGATGTCGTGGTGCCGGTGCCCGACAGCGGCGTGCCGGCCGCCATCGGCTTCGCGCAACAGAGCGGCTTGCCCTTCGACCTGGGCATCATCCGCAACCACTATGTGGGCCGCACCTTCATCCAGCCGACCCAGGGCGTGCGCGAGCTGGGCGTGCGCATGAAGCACAGCCCCAACCGCGCCGTGCTCGAGGGCAAGCGCGTGGTGCTGATCGACGATTCCATCGTGCGCGGCACCACCTCGCTGAAGATCGTGCGCATGGTGCGCGAGGCCGGCGCCAAGGAGGTGCACCTGCGCTCGGCTTCGCCGCCGATCAAATGGCCGGACTTCTACGGCATCGATATGCCCGACCGCGATCAGTTGCTGGCGGCCCAGAAGGGGCTGGAGGAGATGACCCGATTCCTGGAGGTCGACAGCCTGGGCTTCCTGTCCGTGGACGGCCTCTACGCCGCCCTGGAAGCCGGCCCCCGCGACCCCGCCTGCCCCCAGTTCACCGACCACTATTTCACCGGCGAATACCCGACCCGCCTGCTCGACCGCGAGATCGCCGAAGGCCGTAACGAGGCCGCCGAGCGCCAGTTGTCCTTCCTGGTCAGCGCCTAGTCTTGCCCACCTGGGCGAAGAAGCTCCGGATCGATCCCTACGTCCTGGCGCTGCTGGCCACCGTGGTGGCGGCCTCGATCCTGCCCGCCAGCGGCGTTGCGGCCGCAGGGCTGAATATCGCGGCCAAGGTCATCGTCGCCCTGTTGTTCTTCCTCCATGGCGCGAAGCTCTCGCGTGAGGCGGTGATCGCAGGCCTGCTGCACTGGCGCCTGCACCTGACCGTGCTGGCCGTCACCTTCGGCCTCTTCCCGCTGCTGGGCCTGGCGATCAGCGCCACCCACATCCTGCCGGTGTCGCTGGGCCTGGGCGTGCTCTTCCTCTGTTGCCTGCCCTCCACCGTGCAGTCGTCGATCGCCTTCACCTCCATCGCCCGGGGCAACATCCCGGCGGCGGTGTGCGCCGCCTCGGCCTCCAACATCTTCGGCATGGTGCTGACGCCCCTGCTGGTCGGCCTGACCATGCATGCCCAGGGCGGCGGCGGCTTTTCCCTCTCGACGCTGCAATCCATCGCGCTCCAGCTGCTGGCGCCCTTCATCGCGGGCCAGCTGCTGCAACCGTGGATCAAGGGTTGGATGCAACGCACCGGCCGTCTGCTCGGCTTCGTGGACCGGGGCTCGATCCTGGTGATCGTCTATGCCGCCTTCAGCGAGGCCGTGATCCAGGGGCTCTGGCAAAAGGTCGCCGCCGCGGACCTGGTCCTCGTCGGCCTGATCTGCGCCGTCCTGCTGGCGCTGGTCCTCTTCACGACCCTGCGCATCGCCCGAGCGCTCAAGTTCAGCACCGAGGACGAGATCACCATCCTCTTCTGCGGCTCCAAGAAGAGCCTGGTCTCCGGCGCGCCCATGGCCGCCATCCTGTTTCCGCCCGCCACGGCCGGCGTGATGATCCTGCCGCTGATGCTGTTTCACCAGATGCAGATGATGGCCTGCGCCGTCATCGCCCAGCGCTATGCGCAGAGGGTTCAAGAACCGGTCGCGCCAGTCTAGAAGCGGCGCATGGAATCCCACGAGCAAGTTCTGAAGGGGCGCGTCACCCTGGTCACTGGCGCGACGCGCGGTATCGGCGAGGCCATCGCCCTCGGTCTGGCGGACGCCGGCGCCCACGTCATCGCCCTGGGGCGCACCCAGGGCGCGCTGGAGAACCTCGACGACCGGATCTTCAAGGCCACCGGCGAGCACGCCACCCTGGTCCCGCTCGACCTGCGCGAGCCCGAGGGCCTCGACGTGCTGGGCCAGGCCCTCCACGACCGCTTCGGCAAGCTGGACATCCTGGTGGCCGCCGCCGGCGTGCTGGGCCCCCTGACCCCCGTGGGCCATCTCGACCCCAAGGGCTGGGACCAGATCGTCACCGTCAACCTGACCGCCAACTGGCGGCTGATCCGGGCCATGGACCCGCTGCTGCGCAAGTCCGACGCCGCCCGCGCCCTGTTCCTGACCAGCGGCGCCGCGCGCCGCCCCCGCGCCTTCTGGGGCGCCTATGCGGCCACCAAGGCGGGTCTAGAAGCCCTGGTCGCCTGCTACGACGACGAGATGGAGCACACCTCGGTCCGCGCCATTTCCGTGGACCCCGGCGCCATGCGCACCCGCATGCGCGCCAACGCCTATCCGGGCGAAGATCCCATGACCCTGCCGGAACCGTCCGAGATCACACCGATGATCGTTGAGCTGGCCCGGCCGGACCGCGTGCCGGAGTCCCGACTGGCCATCTTTAGGGATTGGAAGGCCGCTCAGGCCGCCGCCTAGCGACCTTTGGGCTTCGGCTTCCTGGCGCCGCTGGGCGCGCCCTTCAGCTTGGCCACGCCCTTCACCTGAGCCCGCGCGCGCGAGACGAACTTGGTCTTGGAGCGCGCCATCTCCGCCTTTGACCGCATGGGCGCGGCGGGCTTGGCCTTCACCGTGCGCTTTGCAGAGACGACCTTTGGCGTCGGCTTGGGCTTGCCCTTCGGCTTGACCTCGACAGGCGCCGCGACGGCGACCGGCTTGGCTTCAGCCGGTTCCTTCTTCTTGCCACGGGCGGCGGTGGCCGGGTCGCGGCGCGCCTTGCCCCGGGTGCCGGGATGGCTTTCCTCGCCATCCGCATAGGGGTTGGACCCCGACTTGATGGTGATGCGCAGGGGCACCCCCGGCAGGTCGAAGCTCTCGCGCAGGGAGTTAATTAGGTAGCGGCGGTAGTGCTCCGGCATCTGGTCGGCGCGGCTGGAGAACAGCACGAAGGTCGGCGGCCGGGCCTTGGTCTGGGCCATGTATTTCGGCTTGATGCGCCGCCCGCCCACCGAGGGGGGTGGATGGCGCTGGATGGCGATCTGCAGCCAGTCGTTCAGGGCGCGGGTCTTCACCTTGGTCGACCAGTCGGCGTGCACCTTCAGCACCGCCGGCATCAGCCGCTCCACGCCCTTGCCCGTCTCGCCCGACAGCGCGATCACCGGAGTGCCGCGCACCTGGGGCAGCATGCGCTCGGCATGCTCGATGAAGTCCTTCAGCCGGGTGTTGGGATCATCCACCAGGTCCCACTTGGCCAGCACGAAAACCAGCCCCCGGCCCTCGCGCTCGACCAGGTCGGCGATCTGCAGGTCCTGGGTCTCGAAGGGGTGGGTGGCGTCCATCACCAGCACGACCACCTCGGCGAAGGTGATGGCGCGAATGGAATCGCTGGTCGACAGCTTCTCCAGCTGTTCGTTGACCCGCGCCTTGCGCCGCAGCCCGGCGGTGTCGACCAGGCGGATGTTGCGCCCGTCCCAGGTCCAGTCGACCGGGATGGCGTCGCGGGTGATGCCGGCTTCCGGGCCGACCAGCAGGCGGTCCTCGCCGATCAGGCGGTTGACCAGGGTCGACTTGCCGGCGTTGGGGCGCCCGACGATGGCGATCATCACCGGCTTGTCGGCGGCGTCCGGATCCTCGTAGGCCAGTTCGTCGTTCGGGTTGGCCGCGATCAGGGCCTCGAACAGCTCCGCCATTCCCTCGCCGTGCTCGCCGGAGATCGGGATCGCCTCGCCCAGGCCCAGGCGGTAGGCGTCCAGCAGGCCATCGGCCCCGGCCCTGCCCTCCGCCTTGTTGCCGGCCAGCACCACGGGCTTGCTCGAACGGCGCAGGGTCTCGGCGAAGATCTCGTCGAGCGGCGTCACGCCCTCGCGGGCGTCGATGACGAACAGGGCCACGTCGCATTCGGTGATGGCCAGCTCGGTCTGCTGGCGCATGCGCGCTTCCAGGCTTTCGTCGTCCACATCCTCGAAGCCGGCGGTGTCGATCAGCTCCAGGTCCAGGTCGCCCAGGCGGCCCATGGCGAAGCGGCGGTCGCGGGTCACCCCCGGCCGGTCATCGACGATAGCCAGCTTCTTGCCGGCCAGACGGTTGAAGAGCGTGGACTTGCCGACGTTCGGTCGGCCCACAATCGCGAGTTTGAGAGGCATGGATTCTTTCGCCGAGCATCCTCCGCCTAAGGGCCGAAGACACTCCAACTATAAACGACTTGAGCCGGATTCGACCAAAGATCGAATCCGGCTCAAAAACCCCGATCGGGGGATAGTGGACTAAATAGCGGAATTACTAGCGGATCGCCACCAATTCGGCCTTGTCGTTGACCAGGTAGATCATCCCGTTGGCCGCGATGGGGGCGATCAGGACGCTGGCGCCGACCTTCAAGGAGGCCTTGGTGACGCCGGACTTGGGGTCCAGCGCGATGGCCTGGCCCTTGTCGGACACCAGGATCAGGCGGTCGTTGACCAGGATCGGACCGGTCCAGATCGCCCGCTTCTTCTTCTTCAGCCCCTGGTTCAGGTCGCGCACCCAATAGACCTGGCCGGTCTCACGCGAGGCGCAGACCACCTCGCCCGCGGTCGAGGTCACGAAGACCACGTCGCCGGCGGGCCAGGGCGTATCGGTGCTGGCCACGGCCAGGGTCCAGCGCGCGTTGCCCGAGCGCAGGTCGGTGGCCGCGAAGACGCCCGAGTGGCTGGCGGCATAGACGTCGCCCTTGTAGATCACCGGCCGTCCGGCCACGTCGCGGATTTCCGACAGGGCGTTGGAGCGGCTGGCCTTGGCCAGGGTGGTGTTCCACAGCTGGTTGCCGTTGGAGGTGCGCAGCGCCACCAGTTCGCCGGAGGCGAAGGCGCCGACCACCGCGTCGCCCGACACCGCCGGGCTTGAGGCGCCCAGGATACGGGCCGGCTCGATCAGGGCCTGATAGTCCCAGATCGAATTGCCGCTGGTGATGTCATAGACCAGCAGTTCGTTGTCGGTGCTGATCACGAACACCCGGCCGCCCGAAACATTGGGAGCGCCGTGGATCGGCGATTCGGTGGCGGTCTTCCAGCCGAGCTTGCCGGTGGCGGCATCGAGCTGGGCCACGAAGCGGAAGCCGGAGGCCACATAGAGCTTGCCGTCGGCATAGGCGACGCCGCCGCCGAAGCCCATCTTGTCGCGCTTGGACTTGGGCTTGAGGTTGGTCTTCCACAGCACGCCGCCGCTGCGGGCGTCGATGGCCACGACGGTGGCTTCGGCGTCCATCACATAGATGCGGCCATCGGCCATCACCGGCGGAGAGGTCACGTGCAGCGAACGGCCCGACCCCTTGCCGAAGCCCCGGCGCCAGGCGACCTGGAAGGCGGGCGCGGCATCGACATTCTCGACGGACTGCTCGGCGTTGCCGCCGGGCACGGGCCAGTCGGCCTGGGCCGCGGCGGCCGGCAGGAAGAAGTCCTGGCCCTTGAGGTTCTCGTTGGCCTCGACCTTCTGGTCGAAGGCGACGATCGAGATGCGCTGCGATTCGCTGGCGTCGGAAGCCTCCTGCGGCTTCTTGGAGGCGAACGGATTGAGCTTGCCGACCGTGGAGCCGACGTTGCTGATCGTGGAACAGCCCGCCAGCGCCAGCGCGGCCGCCAGGATGATGGCGGAGGATTTCAGACGCATGGAGCCGATCATTGTTGCTGAAGCTGCTGCTGCAGCTCGGGCGGCAGCTGGGGTTGCGCCGGCGGAGCCGGCATGGCGATCGCCGCCTTGACGATGGCGGGGATGTTCTTGGACGCGCCGCTGTCGATGGTCATGACCGCGATGGCGGCCCGCTGGCGCATGGAATCAGGCACGCCGAGCAGGGTGCCCAGCGCCACGAAGTCGCGGCGCGCATCCTTGGTGTTGCCGGCCAGGAGGCGGGCAAACGCGAGGCCTTCCTTGGCCTCGAAGCGATAGGGTCGCTTTTCCCCCGTAAGCGGCATGAGTTTGGCCTCGGTGTCCTTGTAGGGAGCCGTGTCCATGGTCGCGAAGGCGGATTTGAGGCGGGCCAGATCGCCGATGATCGGGTTCGGCTCGGCGGCCGCCGCCTGGTCGAAGTATTTCGCGGCGTCTTCGGCCTCGCCCGCTTCCAGCCGCATGCCCCCCATCGCCATCAAGGACAGGGATTTATAGATGGGGCTGTTCAGTTTGGAGACCTGCTCGAAGCCGGAGAAGGCCTTGGCGTTGTCGCCCTGCTGGGCGGCCTCGAAGGCTGCGTTGTACAGCTCCGACGCCTTATAGGCGTTGCGGTACTGCATCGACTGATAGCCGTAGATGCCCAGCACGACCAAAAGGATCAGCGCCAGCGCGCCTCCTACCCAAGGCGCCCACTTGCGCGCGAGAGTGCGGTAGCGGTCGGAGCGAAGCTGCTCCTCCACTTCATCAAACACATCGACCAAGGAAAGCTCCGCAGGTGGGCCAATCGCCGTTCAGAAGGCCGGGAACCTATAGTGTCACGCGCCGCGCCGCAACGCGGCGAAAGCGGTATGTCAGAACTGATCCATCGCCCGCGTCACGCCGAAGGCCACGGCGAGGGCCGCCAGCGCCGCGGCCATCCACACCACGTCGTTGCCGCCGCTCATGGACAGCAGTCCGCCGGCCTGGCTCGACAGGTGGCTCAAGCCCCCGTCGAAGGCGCGCGCGCTGTCGCGCGAGAGCAGTTGAACGTCGCTGAACAGCCGCGAGGAGACCAGCTGGCCCGCACCGATAACCCCGGCCAAGGCGCCGACCACAGCGATGGCGCCTCTGCGCATGGCCCAGCCACGATCCAGCCGGCCGGCGACCCCGCTATTGAAGGCTTCGGTGTCGGGCAACGGCGGCGGCTCCGCATAGAGACGCGAAAGCTGGGCGTCGAAATCGAGATCAGCCATGCTCCTGCCTCCTCTCGTCGCTCCCGGAAGGCGGTACGAGCCGCGCCCGGAGTTTATCCAAACCACGTTTGACATGGGATTTGACCGTACCCAGTGGCAGATTCAAGGCTTCCGCCGCTTCGGCGTGTGAAAGATCGGCGCCGTAGCAAAGCGACACGCTCAGGCGCTCGGCTTCGGACAGGGTCCTCAAGGCATCGTCCAGGTCGATATAGGCGGCCGCCTGAGGCTCCTGCACCGCGTCCTGGTCGGGCCCGTCCACCGCCTCCCCCCAGCTCATGCGCGCATCACGCTTGATGCGGCGAAGATAGTGGCGCGCGGCGATCTTCTTGATCCAGCCGGCGAAGGCCCCCGCCCCGCGGAAGTCGGCGATCTGCTCGAACCCCGTGAGAAAGGCGTCCTGGGCGGCGTCGTCGGCGGCGGCCGGATCAGCGCCCATCCGGCGCAGCAGGCCGCGCACGGCGCGGCTATGCCGGCGGACCAGCTCCCCGTAGGCCTTGCGGTCGCCCACGGCCGACAAGGCCGCGAGCTCCACATCATGCAGGCCGTTGATGGTCATTCGGCGCGTCGCCCCTTTGGATGCGCGATCGGACGCTTACGACTTCTTCTGCGTCGCCAGGCCGACAAAGCCCATGGCGACCAGCGCCAGGCCGACGGTCACCGGAATGCAGGCCATGCCGAGGATCGGCCAGAAGGCCTCTTCGGTGTCGCCCCCGTAGCTCATGGCCCAGGCAAAGCAGCCGAAGCCGATGCCGATGGCCAGCCAGATGATGCCCCCGCGGATATCGCGGACCGGGCTGTGGATGGTGATCTCCTTCACGCCGCCCTTGGTGATCGCGTCGATCACGTCCTGGGGCACCGGTTGGCCGTTCTGGTAGGCGGCGCGCAGCGTGTCCTGCAGCGCGATACGCTCACGGCTCTTGAAGTAGTTGGGCAACACGAAGATCGCGGCGAGCATCGCGAAAAACGAAATGGGAACCAGAATTCCGTCCATGGCTGTCTTCCTCTTTAGACCTGCAGCGCGGGATCTCCGCGCTTTCACAAGGAAGAGGCGTGGCGACCCCGCCATGGATGCAAGACGCCGGATTAAACCTTCGTCATGCTGGCGGGCGATCTCCCAGAGCGTCATCCGCCCCCGCCAGCAGCGCCGCCGGCAGGCCGGTGATCACCAGCACGCTGATCACCACCACCAGCACTACGGCGGCCGGCCCCAACAGCGCCATGCGATCGGCAAAGCGCCCGGCCAGGCCGATCAGCCACGGCGTCATGGCCCACAGCATCACGGCCGCCACCGCCATCACCCCGCCCAGCCGGATCAGGCTCCAGCGCAGGCGACGCCGCGCCAGCCCATGGGCGACCGCCAGGGCGAAGGCGCCGTCATGGTCGGCCAGGCCGTCCTCGCGCCAGAACCGGGCCAGGCGATCATCCGCTTGCGTCACGCCGGTCTCACTCATGATCAACTCCCAACGTCTGCATCAGGCGCGCCTTGCCGCGCGCCACATGCGATTTCACTGTCCCCAACGGCAGACCCAGCGCCTCGGCTGCCTCGGAGTGGCTGAAATCGCCACCCAGGCACAGGGCGACCACCGCGCGCTGGTCGATGGGCAGGCCGGCCAGGGCCTGTTCCAGGGCGATGCGCTCGTCGGCGCCCGCCCCCTCCCCGCGTTCCAGCCCCTCGGTCTCCACATAGTCCGCGTCACGCTTGCGGCTGCGGAACCAGGAGCGGCGCGCGGTCATCAGCTTTCGCCAGGCGATGCCGCAGAACCAGGTGCGGATGCCGGCCTCGCCCCGGAACCGCGCGATGCGCTCCCAGGCGGCGATGAAGGTTTCCTGCGCCAGGTCGTCCGCCTCCGCCGCGTCGCCGCAGGCGCGGCGCAGGAAGGCGCGCACGGCCCGCTGGTGGCGCTCCACCAGCCGGCCGAAAGCCACCGGCGACCCGCGCCGGGCTGCCTCGACGAGCTCGGCGTCGAGGCTTTCGGGCGTCACTTGTCTCTCCACACCGAGGCCAGGATGGCGAACAGCAGGGAGCCCACGGCCAGGACACCGAAGATGATGGTGAGGATGCCGAAGGGGACGCCGTCGCCATGGTCGCGGCCGAAGCTGAAATCACCGCCCATCCAGTAGTTGGCGAAGGCGAAGCCGATGGCCAGCGAGGCGAAGACGATGAACCGCCGCCACTCCCAATAGGGCCCCCGGCGCGCCCAACGGCCGCGATAGCCGTATCCGTAGCCGTAGGGGTCCGGTGGCGGGATGTCGGCGGCCCGGGCGATCTCCGGCGGCGGGGTCTGGCCCTTCTCCGCATAGATGCGCAGCAGGTCCATGCGGTCGCGGTGGGTGCGATAGCCCATCCACATGCCGAAGCCGCCGAAGGCGAACCCCATCAGGGGAAACATCAGCCACCAGAAGTCCCGGAAAAAGTGCGCCATCGTCTTGGTCTCCAACCCCGGACGGCCGACGGCCGCCCGGTCTCAATCGCAGCTACTGCTAGGTCTATTTTCCCGGCTGTCCATCCGCCTGGTCGCGCCGGCCCCAGAAGAAGGGCAGCGCCCCCAGCAGCGAACTCAGGAACACCGCGCCCGCTATGATCGCGGCGAGAATGAAGAAATGGCTCTGATGGCCGTCGTTCCAGTAGGCGCTGAAGGCGAAGGCCACGAAGATGGCGAAGAAGACGAAGGACCGCCGCACGCCCCACCAGGGACCCCACATCGCCCACCGTTGCTGGCGGCGCCACATCCGCCGGGCGTGGCGGCCCTGGTAGCCGTAGCCGGGTCCATAGGGACCATATCCATAGGGATCCTGATCGACCGACCCGGTCAGTTCGGGGGGCGGGGTCTGGCCCTTCTCGGCATAGGTGCGCAGCAGGTTGATACGGTCACGCTGTATGGCCGAGCCCGTGACCATGCCGAAGCCCGCGAACACGAAGCCCATGATCGGGAAGATCAGCCACCAGAACTCGCGAAACAATTGTTCCATCGTCGTCATCTCCACGCGGCGGCCTTCCAGGCGCGCCGTCTTGAAGATGAGTCGCCGCCGCGTGGACGCGCGGATGCAGGGCCGCTGATTCTTTTTGGGCTCAGCCGAACTTCGCGGCGTATGCCTCCGGCTTGAATCCGACCAGCAGCGCGCCGTCCACATCCAGCACGGGGCGCTTGATCATCGATGGCTGAGCCAGCATCAGCGCGATGGCCTTGTCCTCATCCAGGCCGGTCTTGTCGGCGTCGGGCAGCTTGCGGAAGGTCGTGCCCGAGCGGTTGAGCAGCGTCTCCCAGCCGACCTGGCCGGCCCAGGCCTTCAGCGTAGCGCGCTCGACGCCCACCGCCTTGTAGTCGTGGAAGCCGTGGGCGACGCCATGCCCGTCCAGCCAGTCGCGGGCCTTCTTCATGGTGTCGCAGGCCTTGATCCCGTGGATCGTCACCGCCCTGGCCATCGAATCTCCCCTGCCCTGTCCGACGAGGCTCTAGCCGGTTTGGGCCTTGCGGGCGACGACCGCCTCATAGGCCGCCTGCAGTCCGGCCAGGACTGACGGCCCCTTGGGCGCCGCGCCCAGATGCAGGGTGCGCAGCTCGTCCATGAAAGCCTCCCACATGGGCGGGCCGCCCTCCTCCAGCAGCTCGGCGCGGATGGACAGCTCCTCCGACACCGGGGTGTGGCGGCGGCCCCAGGCGGCCATCTGGGCCAGCAGGGGCACCAGCTGGATGGCCGGTTCGGTCAGGCTGTAGATGGCCTTCTGCAGATGGCTGGGATCGGCCACGCGGGTCAGCATCCCCGACGCCACCAGGCGCTTGAGCCGGTCGGCCAGGATGTTGGAGGCGATCCCCTCCTCCGACCGGGTCAGCAGCTCGCGGTAGTGACGCCGGTTTCCGAACATGACGTCGCGGATGACGATCAGGCTCCACCGGTCGCCCA